>JBDRIT010000032.1:0-43354 GCA_043815665.1 Pseudomonadota bacterium | reverse complement strand
CCGACGGGGTATCAACTCTTCCAGACTCTCGCTTCGGCATGATCCTCCCTCTGCCGAAGCGCAAGGCCTCGACGTAAAGTGAAGATCATGGTCCCGAGGATCGGTCAAGCGCGTTCAACGTCGACTTTGCGATCACCCTGCTCGATGGTACGAGTGGATGATTCATCCATGTTGCGGGCCCGCCCTGTTTCCTCTAGTCTCGCCGTTGAGGCCGTGAAAAGTCGGAGAGATCGATGTTCACAGAGATCGCGCCTGCCGGGGGCGGCCCCCCCGCTGGTTCCCGATGGGTTGTCCGCTCGGTTCAATTTGGATTCGTCGCGCTCCTGGTGGTCGCCCTCGCACGGGTCCTGACCACGGGGTTCGGGATCAAGGCGGTGGACGACGACGACCCTGGCGAGGTGGCTGGCGAGGTGGCGGTCCCGGCGCCCCCCCCAGCTGTCTGCTCTCCTGATTGCACCGGGAAGGACTGCGGGGACGACGGGTGCGGCGGCTCCTGCGGCGCCTGCGCAGGGTCTCCCGGGTCGACCTGTGTGGACGGACGATGTGTCTGTGAACCCAGGTGCGAGGGGGGACGGTGCGGAGACGACGGGTGCGGCGGGACGTGCCCGGCTTGCCCCGGTGGCCGCCAGTGTGCCGAGGGCTGGTGTGTCTGCGCCGGCGAGGTCTGCGGCGAGGCCTGCTGTTCACCGGGCACGACGTGCTACGCGGGGAGCTGCTGCACGCCCTCCTGTGAAGGCCGGGAGTGCGGGGACGACAGCTGTGGAGGGAGCTGCGGGACCTGTTCCACCGCCTCCCCAGCGTGTCGCAGCGGGCGGTGTGTCGCCGTATGTCATCCGGACTGTGGGGGACGGAGCTGCGGGGACGACGGCTGCGGGGGGAGCTGCGGGTCCTGTCCCTCGGGGACCCAGTGTGTAGGGGGCTCCTGCCGCTGTGTCCCTGCCTGCGGAGGCCGGGCGTGCGGCGATGACGGTTGCGGCGGGAGCTGCGGGTCCTGCCCGGCCGGCGCGGTCTGCAGCGGTGGAGCCTGCGGGTGTGTCCCGGCGTGCTCGGGGAGGTCCTGCGGTCCGGACGGGTGCGGGGGAACCTGCGGGGCCTGTGCCACGGGGCTGATCTGCTCGAGCCAGGGCGCCTGCGTCTGCCCCGGACTCGCCTGCGGCGGCTGGTGCTGCGGTTCGGGGCAGGTCTGCGCAGCGGGAGCCTGCTGCAGTCCGTCCTGCGCGCAGCGCTCCTGCGGAGACGACGGTTGCGGGGGCAGCTGCGGGACCTGCTCCGGGAACGCCAGGTGCCAGTCGCACCGATGCGTCTCGCCGGAGCCGGTGGAGCGGGTCTACCCCCGCTCCCGGATCGCTGCGACCGCCTCGTCCTCCGACGCCACAGTGGTCGGGAAGAACGATCCCGACGTGACCTACTACCCTTCCAACGCCCTGGATGGAGATCTTTCCACTGCATGGGCCGAGGGCAAGAAGGGACATGGGATCGGGGAGTGGATCAGCCTCCGCTTCGACGGGGCCATCCGGGTGTCGAAGCTTCGAATCTGGAACGGGTACCAGAAGTACGTGGATGATCGGTTGCAGGATCGCTACTGGATCAATGAACGACTGAAGAAGATCCGCGTCTCCACGGACGACGTGACGATGACCTTCACATTGGCGGATACCAAGGCGTCCCAGGATCTAGACCTGGAGGGCACACAGACGCGATCCCTGCGTGTCGAGATCCTGTCGCTCTACGAAGCGGAATACCCCGACGCTGCCATCTCCGACATGGAAGTCTACTACCTCTCGGAGTGATCCTCCGGGCCGCGGAAGACCACCCGCTGGAGGGGCACGATGTCCTGGACCTCGCAGCATTCCACCACCGGCGTCGCCGGGAGTTCCAGCTGGAGGGAGACGTGGGAGGCGCAGGGGCCCGCCGAACCACCGTCCCCGAAGATCTCCAGGAGGCACCGGGACCCGTCCGCCGGACAGGAGAACTCCCGCAGCAGCTCCTCGCCCTGGCAGGACACGGTCCGCACGGTGACATGGACAGACACCTCCAGAGGGGTTCCGGAGCCTACCCGGAGGGCGAGGGCGAACAGATCCGTGCCGCCGGTGTCGAACTCGAACCTCTCCTGGCGGTGGCAGACCGTCACCGATGTCGAGCTGAGTCGGTCGTACAGCGCCGGGTCCGAGGGGATCGGAGCCTGAGGACGGAGGGGTCTCCAGTCCAGGCGGGGGATGTCGAAGTACTGCTCATCCGCGATCCGGAGGACCTCCAGGGCGTTTCCCGAGGCCAGGAGATCGAGGTCGGGGTCTTCGAGGCCCTGGTGACGGAACGCATCCAGCAGGACAGGAACATCTCCCGGCTCTTTGACCCCCTCGATCTGCACGGCGCCGCGGCGGCCGAAATCCGAGCCCAGGGCGAGGAACTCGGGGCCGACGAGATCGGCGATGTAGCGATAATGGGACCAGAGATCCTCCGGCGTGACCACCTTCCCGGCGCTGATGAACTCCGGGTAAAGGATCAGGCCGATCACGCCCCGCTTCCGGGCGATGGCGACGATCTGCTCGTCGTCGAGGTTCCGGTCGTGGTCTCGCACGCCCCGGGCGTTGGCGTGGGTGGCGATCACGGGCCCTGGGATTCGCGTGACGATATCCCAGAAGGTCTCCCAGTGGGCGTGGCTCAGGTCCGCGATGATCAGGTTCGTCGCCATGATCCCCAGGAGCCGGGCGCCCTCTTCGGTCAGCCCCCCCCGGGGAGGGGGATCGGGAGCCGACCGTCCGTCCGCGAACGCGTTGGAGTTGTTCCAGGTCAGGGACAGGATCCGCAGCCCCTGCTGCGCGTACCACGCCAGGTTGCTGGCGTCGTCGCCGAGGCCGTTGGCGCCCTCCATCGCGAGGATGGCGGAGATGGTGCCGTCGCGATGGTTCTCCAGGATGTCTGCGTAGGAGCGAGCCTGTCGGATCGCATCTCCGGCAGCGCCGAGGATCTGATCACGGAACGCGGAGACCTGCCGCTGCGCGACCTTCATGGCGTCCTTGCGCTTGGGGTTCGTCCAGATGGCGAAGACCTGCGCCATGGTCCCGCCGGCCTGCATGCTCTTCAAGGAGACCGCATCCCGTGTCCGGACGATGTCGGTGCGGGGCGCTTGCTCCAGCTGGGTCAGGGTGTCGCAGTGGAGATCGACCACGGGCCGTGGTGCGTCCTTCGGGGCGGCGCCGGTCGGGTGGAGCAGCAGCAGGAGGATGAGGAGCAGCAAGGGCTTCGTCATGGCGCCTCCAACAGGAATTCCGAGGCCATTCTCCGGACTCTACCTGACCGCGCACAGCCGATCCAGGCACAACGTCCCGGGAGAGGACATCCCTGTTGCAAGCTCCGCCGGCTTCTCCTAGGCTCCTCACCGATGCAGGCAGGAACGCGGAGACATCGATGTTCGCAGATCCAACCCCCGCCGGTGGCGTTCCCCCCTCCCGCCCTCTCTGGGTCGTTCGCACCTTCCAGATCCTGTTCGTGGCGCTCTTGCTCCTTGCGTTGGTGCGGGTCCTGACCTCCGGGTTCGGGATCAAGGTGGCCGGCGAGGGGGAGCGCCCAGAGGAGAGCGAGGCGGAGCCCGTCACGGATGTGGTGGCGACTGTCCGGCCTGCGTCGGCGGCCGTCAATGCGAGGAGGGCTGGTGTGTTCGCTGACGTGTTGGTGGTCTGCGAGCCGGCGTCAGGTCGCGCAGCTCGCTATCGGGCCCTCTCGCCGATCCCTGGGGATGGCACGTTCAATGAAATTCCGTTGCCAGTGGCGGGTAGACCATGGATGATTGCCGAAACACGGAGGAGGATCCCCCATGAAGAAGATGCTTGTGCTGTGCGTGATGGCGGCGTTCCTGGCGGTCGGTTGCGGCGGCGAGAAGAAGGACGAGGCCAAGATGGACGAGGCCAAGATGGACGAGGCCAAGAAGGACGAAGTCAAGAAGGACGAGGCCGAGCCCGTAGAGGAGAAGGCCCCCGAGGCTCCCGCTGCCGAGGGCGGCGAGGCCCTCTGGACCCAGTCCTGCGATCACGCGACGAAGCTCATCCTCGCGTCTCCGGAGCTCAAGGAGATGCCCGACGAAGCCAAGGCGGACATGGCGAAGAACATGCCCCTGGAGTGTCTGGCCGAGCTCAAGAGGGCTGGCGGCGCGGCCGCGGATGCGTCCGCGCTGTGCATGCTCGGGCTCACCGAGTTCAGCCCCGAGTCCTTCGGGAAGTGCGAGCCCAAGATGGAGGGTGGGGAAGAGGCGGCGCCCGAGGCCACGGAAGAGGCCAAGGAGGCCCCCACGGAAGTGAAGGCCGTCGAGGCTCCCGCCGAGTAGGGTCTCCCGCGCTGTCGGTTTGAGAGGCTCGGGATGACGGATCTTCGAGCGGAGCGAGTCGAAGGACCTCAGGTCCTACCCGTCCGCGGGGAGCAGGCCCTCCGCGATCCCGATGAGTTGTTCCACCGGGGCCACGTCGAGCTCGAGCCAGATCGAGAGGGCCAGGGCCCCCTGCACCGCGAGCATCACGAGGCCGTCGTGGACCTCGGCGCCGGCGCCCCGGGCCTCCCGCAGGAGGCGGGTGGGACGGGGGTTGTAGATCAAGTCCAGGACCGCCTGCCCTGAGCGGAAGCAACCACTGACCGGCGCCTCGTCCGTCGCGGGAAACATCCCGATGGGGGTGCAGTTCACCACGAGATCGAAGCCCGCGGCGAAGGCCGGCTTCGCCAGCTGGTACCAGGGATGCCCCGTGGCCGCAGGGAAGAAGCGCAGGAAGGCCGCCGCGGTGTCAGGGGATCGGGTTGCGTAGGCCGGGGCCGGGAGCCCCATGTCCTCCATCGCGGCAGCGACGGCCCGGGCCGCGCCGCCGGCCCCCAGGAGCAGGACCGAGGGGGGGGGCGGTGTGAGGCCCTCCAGGATGTAGCGTACCCCCCCGAGGTCGGTGTTGTATCCGGTGAGGCGGCCGTCGGTCTCCACCGCGATGCAATTGATCGCGCCGCAGCGGCGGGCCGCTGTGGAGAGCCGCTGGACGAAGCCCGCAGCAGCCACCTTGTGGGGATGGGTCAGGTTGAAGCCCGTGTAGCCCTTGGCCACGAGGTCCCGGAGGGTCCTCTCGAGGTCCCCTGGGGCCACGTCCGCCGCCTCGTACCGCCCCCCCGGAGCGAGGACGTCCAGCGCGGGCTGCATCATCGCCGAGGAGATCGAGTGTCCCACGGGATGCCCGAGGAGTGCGAAGCGTCTGGTCATCTCGACAGCTCGTCGAGGGTGGCGAAGAACCCGGGCCATGACTTGTCCACGGCCCGCGCTCCGGACAAGCGCGAGCGTCCCCTGGCCACCCGGGCCGCCAGGGCCAGGGACATCGCGGTGCGGTGGTCCCCGCGGGCGTCCAGGATCGCTCCATGGAGGGGGGTGGGGCCCTCCACCACCAGATCGTCGCCCTCCGCCCGCAGGGCCGCCCCCATCTTGCCGAGCTCCTCCACGGTGGCCGCCACGCGGTCGGTCTCCTTCAGGCGGGCCTCCCCGACGCCGTGGATCACCGTGACCCCGCGAGCCTGGGTGGCGAGGACGGCGAGGATCGGGATCTCGTCGATCATGAAGGGGATCACCGAGGCGGGGATCTCGATGCCGTGGAGGACGGCGTGTCGGATCTCGTAGTTCGCCACAGGCTCCCCCTCGGTGTCCCGCTCGCCGGTGACACGGACATCCCCGCCCATCCAGCGGAGCGCCTCGAAGAAGCCGGTGCGGGTCGGGTTGGACAGGACCCCCGGCATCTGCACCTGGGAGCCGGGCAGGAGGGCCGCTGCCGCAGCGAGGAAGGCCGCGGACGAGGGGTCCCCGGGGAGGGAGTAGGCGACGGCCTCCAGGGGTCCCCCCTCCACGATGATGCGGCCGCCGCTGGTGACGAGGCGTCCGCCCAGCCGGGGGACCAGGCGCTCCGTGTGGTCCCGGCTGTCGATGCGCCCCGCGATCTCCGTGCGCCCCGCGGCCCCCAGGGCCGCCAGGATCAACGCGGTCTTCACCTGGCCGGAGGGCACGGGGAGCGCGTAGATCTGGGGCCGGGGGACCTTGGCGCTGCGGACCGTGCAGGGGGGCCGCCCCTCGACGTCCTCCCAGGTCACCGTAGCGCCGGTCCCGGCCAGGGCCCGCGCGACCCGGTCCATGGGCCGGCGCAGCAGGGTCTCGTCTCCCGTGAAGGTCGCCGCCCGACCCCGGCCCGCCACCGCGCCCATGAGCATCCGCATGGTGCTCGCGGACGCGCCGCAGTCCAGGGGGGCCTTCGGGGTGGTGAAGCAGCCCCGTCCCAGGCCCACGACCCGGGCGGCGTCGTCGCAGCGCTCGACGGTCACGCCCAGCGCGGAGAGGCAGCGGCAGGTGGCGTCCACGTCATCGCCGGCGGGGAGCCCCCGGATCAGGGTCTCTCCCCGGGCCATGGCGGCCAGGATCAGGATGCGATGGGCCAGGGCCTTGTCCCCGGGCAGCCGCACGGAGCCCGAGAGGGTCTGTCCCGGGAGGTTCGGGAGCTGGAGGATGTCGTCGTGGCCGGGCATGGCTCTCCCCTGTGGGGGGATTGTGTTCGGGGTCAGTCTCGATTGCAACCCTGGACTCGCGCCGCGGCCGCCGCGAGGGTCACCGGCTCACGGGACCCGAGGAGGGTGCGGAGGGCCTCCTCGATGCGCCTGCGCTTCGTCCGCCAGGGGATGGTCAGATCCTTCTGTCGTGCCAGCGCCGCGGGGAGGCGGTCCCCGGCGACGTCCATCAGGTCCACCGCGTGGAGCTCCAGGGAGATGAAGGACCGCCGGGCCGCGTCGCGCACGAGGTAGGTGCGGATCCTCGCGGGGAGGGCCACGAGGCTGGTGCCGATCACGGGCAGGCGGGTCCAGCGGGTCACGGCGCAGGGGATCCGCAGGAGGCCCCCGTCCTCCCAGGGGGCGGTGCGGCCGAGTCCCATCCCCGGATCCCCGAAGATCGACGCGCTGCGCCGTCCTCGGAGCCGCACCCCGGCCATGACCGCGTACTTCGCTGCGAGGTAGGGCCAGGAGGGCAGCGGGGAGGCGTCGTAGCGATAGCCCAGCTCCCGCAGCACCGTCAGCACCGCGTCCGAGGTGTTGTACCCCGGTGCCCGGAAGCCGACGGGAGGGGCGTGGAGGTCCGCGATGATCCCGTGCCCCCGGGTGATCTCCTCACGGATCCCCTCGGGGTCCCGGTGGATCAGGTCGTAGGGATGGGACCAGGTGTGGTTGCCGAGCTCGTGGCCCGCGGCCGCGGCGCTCCCCAGGATCTGCGCCGCCGCGGGGACCTCCAGGTCCCGGCCCACGGCGAAGAAGGTCCCGGGGACGCCGAGCTCCTCGAAGAGCTCCAGGAAGCGGCGCACCCCGTCCCCGTAGGTCTGCGCGGTGAGGGCCCGGGCCTCGCGGTCGTCGACGGCCTCGCCGTACAGCGCCAAGTAATGTGCGACGGAGTCGATGTCCACCGACACGCAGAGCATCGCGCTATCCTTTGATTCGGATCGCCCAGACCAGGGTCGCCATGTTCTTCAGCACGCCGGGGACCCGCTTCCAGAGGTGGATCGAGGGCTGGCGCTTCTCGAGGATCTCGATGGGGATCTCCAGGATCCGCAGCTCGTCGCGCTCGGCGCGGATCACCATCTCCGAGGCGAAGAGGTCCCGGTCCACCAGGCAGGCCTCGATGACCGGCATGAGCCGCGCCCGGTTCATGGCCTTGAGGCCGTGGGTGTCGGTCCCCTTGAAGCCCAGGAGGACCCGGAGCATCCCTGTGATCACCAGGGACGCTGCGTGGCGCATCAGGGGGCGCTTGTCATTCGCGTCCGCGTGGAGCTTCGAGCCGATCACCAGATCGCACTGGTCGTAGAAGAGGGCCTCGAGGGCCCGCCGGTAGAAGCGGGTGTCGCAGATGTCGATCTCGTCGCAGACCACGTACTCGCCCCGGGCCTCGACGATCCCCTTGCGCATGGCCTTCCCGTAGTTGGGCTCGTCCGAGGTGAGGAGCCGTACCTGGGGGTACCGCCGCTCCAGCTCGAACCCGACCTCCCGGGTCTTGTCCGTGCTCCCGTTCTCCGAGAGGAGGATCTCATAGGGGAAGCCGAACTCCTTCAGCTTCTCGATCAGCTCCACGGTGGATGCGTAGATCAGCGCCTCTTCGTTGTACACGGGGATCACGATGGACACCGTGATCTTGTCGTCTTGCCTGGTCATCTCGTCTCCTCGAGGGCCCGGGCCGCGGCCCGACCGTCCAGCAGTGCGTCCTCCATGGACGCATAGACCCACTTGCCATACCGGCCCGTGGAGATCACGCCCCGAGCCGTCAGGGCGCCGAGGGTGGCCTCCCGGGCGGCGGGGTAGTCATGGTCATAGATCACGTATCCGTGGGGAATCCGGCGGCGCTGGCACACCGCCACGTCGTCCCGATCCACTGACGGTCCGATGGCCGAGAGCACGGCCAGCGCATCGTCCAGGGCCGCGTCCGTGTCCACCGGTCGATCGTTGCGCAGCTCCACGTAGAGGCTGCTGCACCCCGGCGGCGCCATGGACGGGCGGGCGTTGGTGTAGCAGCCCATGCGGTAGATCGAGAGCGCCGGATCCGGCAGGTAGACCCAGTGCCGTCCGGCGAGGACCGAGCTCCGTAGCCCCAGGTCCAGGTAGTCCACCTTGGCGCAGCGCAGGCGACGGCCCGCCTCCCGCGCTGCCTCCGGTGCGTCGATCCATCGGGCCACGAGGCTGTCCAGGGGCATGGTGGAGACGAGGCGCTCGAAGCCGAGGCGTTCGCCGTCGGCCAAGGCCACCCAGCCCTCCCCGAGGTGGACCGCGGCGACCTCCGCAGCCGTGCGCGCATGCCGGACCCCGCGGGCCAGGGCCGCGCTGAACGCGCCGATCCCGCCGACTTCGGGGTAGTGGAACGCGGCGTTGTAGCCCATGCCCAGGTTCTCGTCGGTGAACGCGCCCGCGATGATCTGCGCCAGGTCGGGC
The DNA here is from genome assembly GCA_043815665.1 of Pseudomonadota bacterium. Lineage (GTDB taxonomy): Bacteria > Myxococcota_A > UBA9042 > CAIXZC01 > CAIXZC01 > CAZNWW01. The sequence goes on along the minus strand of JBDRIT010000032.1, from coordinate 34,390 downwards.
ACCGGGACGAAGCGTTGGCACCACGCGTCGGAGATCGTCTCGGGGGGCACACCCCAGAGCTTGGTGTTGTAGGGGAACATGAAGTGGTCGGCGATCCCCGCCCCGAAGCTCCGCAGGACGTGCTCCGCGAAGTGGATCGCCGGGGGGCGCCCCCCCGCGCGGGCGCCCTCCAGGTGCGCCTCAACCGCGCCGGTCAGGCACTCCACGATCACGGCATCGGGCAGGCCCCGGAGGTTCGCCTGGAAGGGGTAGTCCGTGAGGCGGCCATGGGAGAACACGGAGGAGCTCCGCGTCGTCGCGGGCAGGGCGAGGCCGGTCTCGGAGAGGCGCCGCATCTCGGGATCCCGCAGGTGGAGCCAGTGGCCGGTGACGTCGAAGGTGTAGCCGTCGGCCCCGTGGCTCACGCAGAGCCCGCCGAGGCGGTCTGCGCGCTCGAGGAGGAGGGCCTCCTCCCCGAGGTGCAGCGCGGTGGAGATGCCAGCGAGTCCGCCGCCGATGATGATCGTCCGGTATCGCTCCACGAAGGTCCTCCCCTGAGGGGTCGTCGCTGGATGGTAGCCACGGTCCCCGCCCCTGTCAAACCGGCAATTTTCTCTTGACAACCGGGGGGTCGTACGTATTCTTCCGCTGTATCGTTGCCCCCGGCGGCGACCGACGTCGCTCCGAGCGTCATTCCAACATTCCACTCTCGACGAGGTGGATCCTAAATTCCTACCGAACAAGAGGTCTCATGAACCTGCAGGAACTGAAGCGTCTCAAGAGCACCGAGCTCAGCGACATGGCCAAGGGATTCGGCATCGAAGGCACCAGCGGCATGCGGAAGCAGGATATGATCTTTGCGATCCTGCAGTACCAGGCCGAGCAGAACGGCATGATCTACGGCGAGGGGGTCCTCCAGGTCCTCCCGGACGGGTTCGGCTTCCTGCGCGCCCCCGACTACAACTACTTCCCGGGCTCCGATGACATCTACGTCTCCCCGTCCCAGATCCGGCGGTTCAACCTCCGAACCGGCGACACCGTGGCCGGGCAGATCCGCCCGCCCAAGGAGAGCGAGCGATACTTCGCTCTGCTCAAGGTGGAGCAGGTGAACTTCGAGGATCCGGACTCCACGCGGACGAAGGTGCTCTTCGACAACCTCACCCCGCTGTACCCCGAGCAGAAGTTCAACCTCGAGTACAACCCCAAGAACTACTGCACCCGGATCGTGGATCTCCTCTGCCCCCAGGGCAAGGGCCAGCGCTCCCTGATCGTGGCCGCGCCCCGGACGGGCAAGACCATGATGCTCCAGGACCTCGCCCATGCGATCACCGCGAACCACAAAGAGGTCTACGTCATGGTGCTGCTCATCGACGAGCGGCCCGAGGAAGTGACCGACATGGAGCGCAGCGTCGAGGGCGAGGTGGTCAGCTCCACCTTCGACGAGCCGGCCCAGCGCCACGTGCAGGTGGCCGAGATGGTCATCGAGAAGGCCAAGCGCCTCGTGGAGCACCAGCGGGACGTGGTGATCCTCCTGGACTCGATCACCCGCCTGGCCCGGGCCTACAACACCGTGGTGCCCCCGTCGGGCAAGATCCTCTCCGGTGGTGTGGACTCCAACGCGCTGCACAAGCCGAAGCGCTTCTTCGGCGCGGCTCGGAACATCGAGGACGGCGGCAGCCTCACGATCATCGCCACCGCGCTGATCGACACGGGCTCCCGGATGGACGAGGTGATCTTCGAGGAGTTCAAGGGCACCGGCAACTGCGAGATGCACCTGGACCGCAAGCTCATGGAGAAGCGGATCTTCCCGTGCCTGGACATCAACAAGAGCGGAACCCGGAAGGAGGAGCTCCTCCAGTCTCCGGCCACCCTCAACCGGGTGTGGATCCTGCGGCAGCTGCTGCACCCCCTCAACGTGATCGATTCCATGGAGTTCCTCCTGGACCGTCTGTCCAAGTACGACAACAACCAGGAATTCCTTGACTCGATGAACCAGTAAGTTCTGAGGAGCGATATCATGAAGACCCAGATCCATCCGAAGTACGAGATCACGATGGCGAAGTGCGGCTGCGGGGCCACCTTCGAGACCCGCTCCACCAAGACCGAGGTCTCCGTCGAAATCTGCTCCCAGTGCCACCCGTTCTACACGGGCAAGCAGAAGCTCATCGACTCCGAGGGGCGCGTGGAGCGATTCAACCGGAAGTGGGGCCGTGCGATCCAGAAGTAGGTCGTCCCCCTCACTCATGCCGGAGAAATCACCCCAGAGAATTCCCGTCGGCGGGCAGGCCGTCATCGATGGCGTCATGATGCGGTCTCCGCACTCGTTCACCGTCTCGGTGCGCCGCGCGGACGGCCGCATCGTCGTACGGGAGTCCCGCTGGGTCTCCCTCTCCGATCGGGTTCCCTTCCTCAAGTGGCCCTTCCTCCGCGGCTCCATCGTCCTCCTCGAGTCCCTCCACAACGGCATCTCCGCGCTCACCTGGTCTGCGAACGTCGCGGAGCAGGGGGAGGCGATGAAGAAAGCCGCCGAGGCAGCAGACTCCGCCGAGGAAGGGGCCTCCGGCCTCGCGTCCCCTCCTGCCCCTGTGGGAGGGGCCTCCGGCCCCGATTCCCCCTCCGGCCCCGATTCCCCCGACGCAACCACTGAGAAGCCCGCGGGCTTGCCCGCGCCCGCGCTCTGGGCCACCATCGGCCTCGCTGCGGTGATGGCGATCGGGCTCTTCGCGTTGTTGCCCCATCTCCTGACGTGGCTCATCGGCCTCGCCACGGACTCCGAGACCCTCCAGGGGGGCCAGGGCCTCGGGTTCCACCTGGTCGACGGCGCGGTGAAGATGGTGATCCTGGTCGGATACATGGCGGCGATCTCGCTGCTTCCCGACGTGAAGCGGCTGTTCCAGTACCACGGCGCCGAGCACCGATCGATCCACGCGTACGAGAACGACATGGAGCTCTCGGTGGAGAGCGCCCAGGGTTTCTCCAGCATTCACGAGCGCTGCGGGACCGCGTTCCTGCTGCTGGTGCTCCTGGTCGCGGTGCTGGTGTTCTCGTTGGTCTTTCCCTTCGTCCCGGCGCCCACCGGGTCCGCGCTCCTCAACCAGGTGATCTTCGTCGGGATCAAGATCCCGCTGCTCTTCCCCATCGGGGGGGTCGCCTACGAGGTGCTCCGCCTCGCCGGAAAATACCCGAAGAACCTGGTGCTCCGGACCCTCATCGGCCCGGGGTTGGCTCTCCAGCGGATCACCACCCGCCCTCCCGACGACGGTCAGGTCGAGGTCGCGATCATCTCGATCCTCAAGACCCTGTGGCGAGAGCGGGTCGGCGGCGAGCTGCCGGGGGACGAGCGGGACTATGGCTCCCTCGAGGAGTTCCGCAAGAGCCTGGAGGGGCCCGATGTTCAACAAGCTGGATGAGGTCGTCGAGAAGTTCGAAGCGCTGACGGACTCCCTCATGCGACCCGAGATCGCATCGGATCCCCCGGTCTTCGCGAAGATCGCCAAGGAGCGCTCGGACCTCGAGCCCGTGGTGGAGGCCTACCGGAAGTACAAGGACGTGGCTGGGCAGATCGGGGACAACGAGCTCCTCCAGGAGGACAAGGACCCCGACATCCGGGAGATGGCCTCCGAGGAGCTGGGCGGCCTGCGGGAGCGACGCCAGAAGCTCGAGGACGCGCTCAGGGTCCTCCTCCTGCCCAGGGACCCGCGGGACGACAAGAACATCATCCTCGAGATCCGGGCCGGCACCGGCGGCGAGGAGGCGGCCCTCTTCGCCGCGGACCTCTTCCGGATGTACTCCCGCTACGCGGAGAAGGTGCGCTGGAAGGTGGAGCTCCTGAGCTCCCACGAGACCGGCCTCGGCGGCTTCAAGGAGATCCAGATCCTGATCGCCGGGCACCAGGTTTACAGCCACCTCAAGTACGAGGCCGGCGTCCACCGGGTCCAGCGGGTCCCCGAGACCGAGGCCCAGGGGCGCATCCACACCTCCGCTGTGACCGTGGCGGTCCTCCCCGAGGCCGAGGAGGTCGACGTGGAGATCGATGAGGATGACCTCCGCATCGACGTGTACCGGTCCTCCGGGGCCGGGGGACAGCACGTGAACACCACGGACTCCGCGGTGCGCATCACCCACATCCCCACGGGGGTCGTGGTGGCCTGTCAGGACGAGCGCTCCCAGCACAAGAACAAGGCCAAGGGCATGAAGATCCTGCGCTCCCGCATCCTCGAGGCCCGCATCGAGGAGCAGCAGCAGTCCATGGCCTCGGACCGGCGCTCCCAGGTGGGCTCCGGGGACCGCAGCGAGCGGATCCGCACGTACAACTTCCCCCAGAACCGGCTCACCGACCACCGGGTCGGCCTCACCCTCTACAAGCTCGAGCAGATCATGGAGGGGGAGCTGAACTACGTCCTCGATCCCGTGCACACCTACTTCCAGGCTGAGGCGTTGAGGGGCACCAAGGAGGAGGGATGACCGACGCCCCGTCCCCCGCAGACTTCCGCTTCTCCCGCAACCTCGAGGTCCGCTTCCGGGATCTGGACGGCATGGATCACGTGAACAACGCGGTCTTCCTGACCTACTTCGAGCAGGGGCGGGTCGGCTACTACAGGGCCCTGGGCCTCGAGCCCGGCCCCGGCACTGCGGCGACCCGCCGGTACCCCTTCATCCTGGGGGAGGTCCGCTGTCGGTTCCTCTCGCCCCTCCTCTTCGGGGAGACGCCGCGGGTCCACCTGCGCACCACCCGGATCGGGTCGAAGAGCTTCACCTTCCAGTACCTGATCACCGTGGACGAGGACGGCCGCGCCGTGGCCACGGGCGACTCCACCCAGGTCTACTACGACTATGACGCGATGCGCTCCGTCCCCGTACCCCGGCATGTCCGCGACACCATCGCCGCCTTCGAGACCCCCCCGCCATCCTGATCACATGGACTGGGTATGAAGAGGGTGAGGGCTTCCGGGCCCGAGGCCTACGTCTTGTGGATGTCCATCTGGGGGAAGGGGATGGAGATGGACTTCGCGTCGAAGGTCTTCTTCACGGCCTCGTGCATGTCGAAGTAGATGCCCCAGTAGTCCGCGGCTGCGGCCCAGACCCGGACGTAGAAGTTTACCGAGGAGTCGGCCAGCTCGGCGAGGACGACCAGGTGGGCCGGGTCCTTCAAAATCCGGGGGTCCGCGGCCACCAGGGCCTCGAGGGTGGCCTTGACCTTGTCCACGTCGTCCCCGTAGCCCACGCCGAAGACCATGTCCACCCGGCGGGTGGACTCGGTGGAGAAGTTGACCATGCTGTCGTTGGACAGCTTCCCGTTGGGGATGATGATCGTCTTGTTGTCCGGGGTCTTGAGGATCGTGTTGAAGATCTGGATCTCCCGCACGGTCCCCATCTGGTCCTGGGCCTGGATGAAGTCCCCGACCTTGAAGGGCTTGAACAGCAGGATCAGGACGCCCCCCGCGAAGTTGGCCAGGCTGCCCTGGAGGGCCAGGCCGACGGCCAGGCCCGCGGCGCCGATGAGGGCCACGAAGGACGTGGTGGCGATCCCGATCATGCCGGCCACGCTGACCAGCAGCGCGGCCTTGAGGCCGATCCCCGCGAGGGAGCTCAGGAACGTCACGACGCCCGCGTCGACGTCCTTCTTGCCGAGCACGAGCTTGAGCATCCGCACGGCCACGCCGATGGCCCACCAGCCGACGACGAGGACGACGACGGCGAGGAGCAGCTTGGGCGCGAAGTAGTTGAATTGACTTTGCAGACTCTCCCACATGAGGCTCTCCTTCGTTCGATGTGATCCGGGCTACTTGCCGACGATGTTGGCGGTGAGGGTCAGCAGGAGGCCGTTCTGGATCTGCCAGTCCGGAGAGAGGGGGGGCAACCGGTAGGCCTTCATGGTGTAGTCCAGGGAGGCCCAGCTGGCGAGCTTGAACCCGAGGAGGAACTCGAACTCGGTGTTCATCAGCTCGAGACCCGCCATGTCCGACCCGTCCTTGTTGGTGGGGATGAAGCTCGAGTAGAACGGGACCATGAACTCGGCCTTGGCCTGGTAGTTGATCAGCGCCTTGTAGAGCCCCTTCATCACGATCCGCACCTCGCCGCCGAGCTGGACCATGTCCTGCATCTGCTTGACCTCGAACTCGGGGGTCGCCGCATCGTCAGCCAGGTTCAAGCCGTTCCGGGTGAAGAACTCCCACGCCCCGACGCCGAGACGGGTCTGGAGGGTGTAGGCCGGGGTCCGCACCGGGTCGGCCCAGAGGCCGACGCTCTCCCGCAGGGTCGTCGGTGCGAAGGAGTCGGTGAGGTTGAGCCGGCTCCTGGGCCGAGAGATGTCCCCCACGAGCGCGCCGTCCGAGCCCAGGGTCGCCACGGAGGTGGGGCTCTGGAACAGAAGGTAGCCGGGGAGGAGGGCGGTCTTGACCTTGACGTTCCCGTAGGGGCCCCACCAGGTCATGTTCGGGATCTGGTAGAGGTAGGTGGACTCGAACTCGAAGCTGTCCAGGGACTTGACCATCTCGTCCAGGAGGGGGGTCTTGGAGAAGCTCAGCTCCCACTTGAGGGTGTTGAGCCAGAAATGGCCGCCCTTGGCCACGTAGTCGAGGCCGCCGTTGATGATGGCACCGAGGAGCCAGCTGACCCCGTCGGGGGTGCCCACCACGTCCTGGTTGTGGTTGAAGCTGAAGGTCGCCGCGGCCTTGAGCACGGGGTACCAGCCCACGGCCCGCGCGACGGCAGGGGCGTCGGGCACCGCAACGATGATCTCGGTGGGGGGCGGCGCGGGCTGCGCGGCCACGGGCGCGGCGAGGGCCACCAGGACGAAAAGTGCAAACAGAGCTCGTAGCGAGTGTCGCATGGGGGGTTCTCCTTTCGAGGTCGTGTCGGTTGCTACGCCTACATTGGTGACACGCGCCGCAATGTCAAGGACCTGATTCAGACGGCGTCGGAGCCGGGCCGGTACTTCGCCACGCGCAGGAAGCCCTGGACGAAGCGGGACTTGATCTGCTGGTTGGCGAGGGCCTGCTTCGCTGGGGGGAGGGCGAGGATCGCGCCGAGGACCCCCCGCAGCACCTTGTGGGTGAGCTTGTCGGGCTCGTCGAAGATCAGGGTCTGGAGCTTGCCCCGCTCCACGGCCATACGGACCACCCGCTCCAGGGTGTGCTCCGGCGGGATGGTCCGGCTGGGCCGATCCCGCAGGTTCAGGGCGCCGAACTTGCAGGAGCGGACACAGACGGCGCAGCCGAGGCAGACGTCCTCCTCGAAGCGCAGGCGGCCGTCCTTTCCCTGTCCCTCCATGGAGAGCGCGGCCACGGGACAGGCCTTCGCGCACTTGCCGCAGTGGGTGCAGGCGTCCCGATCCACCGCGACGATGTAGTTGGAGGTCTGCAGGGTGCTGGTCTCCCGCAGGCGCCGGTACCCCTCGAGCATCCCGCAGCAGCAGGAGCAGCAGTTGCAGATGTAGGCGGCGCCCTTCCGGACGTTGTCCCCCATGTGGACGAGGCCCAGGTCCCGGGCCTGGGCCAGGATGTCCAGGGCCTCCTCCTTCTCGATGGCCCGGGCGATGCCCCGCCGGATCAGCATCTGGGCCACGGGCCCCAGGGTGAGGCACATCTCCTGGGGGACGTGACAGGCGTTCCCGCGATGGGCCTCCACGTGCCTGCAGTGACAGAGGCCCACGCCCCAGGCCTTGGCGCTGTTCACCAGGTGGGACGCTCGATCCCAGTCCAGGACCTCCACCACCCCGTCGTCCAGCGCGTCCTCGTGGGCCATGGGCCGCATGAGCTGGGTGTCCCCTGCGATGGCCTCCCGGAGCATCGCATCCCGGGGGTCGTCGAAGAGATAGCGGTGCATGAGGTCCGCGAGGGCCTTCTGGTCCACGTCGGTGCGGATCCGCATCATGGTGAACTCGAAGAAGCCGATGATCAGGGGGCTGAGGTACCACCAGACCTTGTCCCCCTTGCGCATGTCCATCACCAGGCCCTTCTCGGCCATGCGGTCCAGGCGCGGCCCCAGCTCCCCGGCGGGGATGCCCAGCATCCGGCTCAGGCGACCGGTGGACGCGAAGCCATAGGGCATCCGCGCGGCGAGATCCGCCTCCTCCGGGGTGAAGAGGGTCCCGAGGATCTCGGTGAGCACCTCGTTGCCCGGCGCACCCACGGGGTTCTGATCCAGTCGGTCCGTCAGTCGCTTCGCCTGCTTCAGGGTCAGGTGTCCCATGGTGCCTCCTCCAGCCGGTCCGCCCCGGATTCGGGAGGATACCCATCGCGGGCCTTGCGCACAACCAACATGTTCTGATAATTCTGTGGTTCCAGTGTGTTCTCCCCGGAGGTCCACATGGGTTCATGCGCCCGGCTGTTCGCTTCGCTCCTGCTGATCCTCACTGCCTGCTCCGCCCCCGCCGGGGGACCCTGCCCGAGTACGGCACCGCGGAGGCGGACCCGGCCCACTTCCGGTTCCTCCATGCAACCTCTCCGCTCCACAACATCAAGGAGGGCGTGGACGTTCCGCCCCTCCTGGTCACCACCGCGGACACCGACGACCGGGTGGTGCCCGCGCACGCGAGGAAGTTCATCGCGGCCCTCCAGCACGCGGACCCCGGGACGAACCCGATCCTCCTGCGGGTGGAGATGAAGGCCGGCCACGGCGCAGGGAAGCCCACCTCCATGAAGATCGAGGAGGCGGCGGACATCGATGCCTTCCTCTTCTCCGTGCTCGGGATGCGCTTGCCGTGAACTTGAGCGCGGGGAGACTCGTGCTATACTCGGCCTGGAAAACAAACCATCGGCGATGAGGCGGCCATGGAGCGACGGCAATCGAAGCGCTGGATCCAGGAGGAGGAGGTCGTCTGCTACTTCGAAGGCGACCGCCTGGGCGCGCACTCCAAGGATCTGTCCAGGACAGGCATGTTCGTCGCGACCGCGAAGAGCGTGCCTCTCGGAGGGCGGATCGCGCTGATCTTCCGGCCACGCTTCGCCGAGGAGAACCCGATCTACCTGGTGGGAGAGGTGGCGCGGCTTCAGAAGGAGCCCGTCCCCGGCCTGGGAGTCCAGTGGGTCAAGGCGATCACCGACGCGTCCCCCCTGCAGCTGTCGAACCTCCTCCGGGACCTCCTCGACGTGGACGCGGGCGGCGACATCGAGGACGCCGAGTTCGAGGTGACCGACGGCGCCGTGTCCTCCTTCGTCTTCCCCGCCGCGCGGCGCAAGAAGAAGACCTCCGACAAGAAGAAGTCCGTCGTCGAGCTCCTGGACATGCTCAACGTCGAGGTGGTCCACTCGGATGACTACAAGCAGCGCCACCCCGACGCCGAGAGGGCTCCACGGAGGCCCTGGGAGGCGCCGCAGCCGCGGCCGCGGCCGCAGCCCGAGATGTCCGGACCCATCACCATGCGGGTGGACAACCAGAAGGTCTACGCGCCCTGCAAGCTCCCCGGGAGCCTGGTGATCCAGGGGGTCCAGCGGCAGGTCATCATCCGGGGCCTGGCCACCTGGGGCCTCTTCGTGGAGACCGACGCGGTGCCGCCCGAGGGCTCCGAGGTGGGGATGATCTTCGAGCTCAAGACCAAGAGCGGCGACGCCCGCCTGGTCCTCCGCTGCAACGTGGTGGCCCAGAAGGCCGCCAAGTCGGGCTGGGCTGCGGGCCTGGACCTCAAGATCACCGACCCCGGCGACCCCCTCGGCGCCGCCCTCCTGAAGCGGTACGTCCGCTGGCTCCACTTCAGCGCGGTCGCGGATGATTAGGGCCCGTTCCGAAACAACCTGCTCGTTCGGCTTCCGCTGCATCCCGGCCTGCTGCGTTGCTCTCCCTGCGACGCACCGCGAGTGCGCCTCAGTCGAGCGCCTTGCATCCCTGGCGCATCGGCACCCTCACCTTGATCACTTTGTTTCGTCACGGGCCCTTAGTCTACGAAACGCAGCAGAACTTCTCCGATAGAGAGCAACAACACCCCGGCCCCCCCAGGCACGACCAGGCTCCGCCCGGGATGACCGGTGGCACACCCCTTGCAAACGTCCTCCGTGTGTCTCGTCCACCGGAGGTCGTCATGCTGGCGCTGCTCGAAACCCTGGTCCTCTTCCTCCTTCCCGCCCTCGCGCTGGACTCGGTGCCCCCGGTCCCGCGCGTGGTGGGGACCACGGGCGGCGTCCGGGAGGCCGTCTGCCTCGCGGCCGACCGCGACGACCTCTGGGCGGGAACCCGGGGCGGTGTCCTCCTGCACCGCCCCGGGTCGTCCCGCCGCTTCGACGCGTCGGACGGCCTCCCCGGCAACCGGGTCACAGACTGCCGCTTCCACGCAGGCCGCCTCTGGGTCGCGACGGAGGCGGGGCTCGCCGTCCTCGCCCCGGGCGGGACGCGCTTCGAGCCCGTCCTCGCAGGACGCTTCCTGCGCCTGGCCTCCTCCGGGGAGCGCCTCCTCGTCGCCCGGGACGACGGCCGGGTGTTCCACATGGTCCCCACCCCGGGCGGCGCAGCGCTGCGCGCCGTCGATGTGCTGGAGGCCCCTCCGCTGAGCCTCACGGGCACCGGAGACGGCGGCTACGCTGCGGGCATGACCGACGGGCGCGTCCGCCTGGGCGACGGCACGACGGTGGACCTCCGCATCCCCGTGATCGCGCTCACTGTGGATCCGGACGGACTGCGGGCCCTGAGCCCCGGGCAGGGCTGGCGGATCCGGGACGGCCACGCCACCCGGGAGCCCTCCCTGGACGATGCGGTCGCGCTCCTTGCGGACGGAACCCCGATTCTCTGGGACGGGACCGCCCTGGTCCATGGGGCGGTCCGGTGGGGCGATCTCGTCGCGTTGGCCACGGACGAGGGCGTCCGCACCCGCCCCGCTGCGGGCGGACCCTGGGCCGCGCTGCCCGACGACGGCCTGCCCTGCGGGCCCCGCCTCTCGGCCCTGGCCGCGTTCCGCGGCGATCTCTGGGTCGGGGGCTTCGACTCCGGGGTCTGCCGCCTCCACAAGGGACGCTGGACGCAGTACCGGGGTCGGGAGTTCCTGCCCTCGGACATGGTGAACCACATGGCCGCGACCCGCCGCAAGCTCACCATCGCGACCCTCGCGGGGGTCGCCGTGGTGGACCGGGACGGGATCTTCCACCAGGCCACCCACGAGGAGTGCATCGAGGATCTCGATGGACCCTGCCCCTGGCACGCTGCGGTGACCGGGGTCGCGGTGGACCCCCAGAGCGGCCGCACCTGGCTCGCCGACACCGGGGCGGTGCACCGGGTCCGGTCGAAGCGGTGGACCCACTACTACCGCCGCGCGGGCATCCACTCCAGCCGGATCACCCGCATCGCCGCGAGGGACGGCAAGGTCGCCGTGGGCACCGTAGACCAGGGGATCCTCCTCAAGGAGGGCGCCGGGCCATTCCAGGGTCTCAACGATCGAGGAGGCCTCGCAGACAACTGGGTCATGGATCTGACCTGGGACCGCGCCGGCGCCCTCTGGGTGGCTACCTGCACGCGGGGTCTCGGCCGCTGGGACGGCACGACATGGACCACCTGGACCACCCGGGAGGGCCTCACCGACGACTACACCCTCTCCGTCGACGAGATCGACGGCCGCCTCTGGGTGGGCACCCTCCGGGGTCTCACGGTCCTCTCCCCCGGCGGCGCCGTTCGGCTCACCACCCGGGACGGCCTCTCCGGGGACGAGGTCCACGACGTGCTTGCCCTCGGGGACAAGGTGTACCTGGCGACGGACGGGGGCCTCACGGAGCTCTCTCGCGACTGAACCCCGGGTCTTCCACATTTCGTAGACATCGTCTATCCTGGGCCGATGATCGACGACGACCTCCTGGATGCCCTCGCAGATCTCCAGCACGACCTGGGGAAGTACATCGCCATGCCCGTGACCATGCTCCCCGCCGACGCGACGGACGCCGACCTCCGGGAGGCGGTCCGGAGCGCCCTCGGGGAGACCCGGCGGGGGCCGACCGGTCTCCGTACGGCGCAATCGATCTGGGGCGGCTTCCTTGCTGAGGTCGGCGAGACCCTCGCCGGCGCCCCCGGATGGAACCCGCTGGTCGTCGCGGTGGCGAAGGCCCTCGCCTGGGACGACCGCCTGGCTTGGAATGCGCCCCTGGACCGGGGTGCCGTCACGGAGGATCTCCGCAGGGTCTCGGAGCGCATCCGCGGACTGATGGAACACCTCCAGGAGGCCACATGAGCACGGCACGCAGGCCCCGGGTCCTGGTCATCGACGATGGGGAGGAGTACGCGCACCTGGTTGCGACGCGCCTGCCCGAGGTGGAGCTCGTGCGGCCCGGCGGCGACGGCGGGGACCGCCTGCCCGACGGCCCCGCGGCCCTGGCCTGGCTCGCTGCCCACCCCGGGGGGGCCGACCTGGTCCTCCTGGATGTACACTTCGATGTGCCAGAAGACCGCCTCCTTCCCCTCTCCGACGACGCGAGCCCCCGTCGCACCCGACGCTTCCAGGGGGTGGCGATCCTCCGGGAGCTGCGGCGGCGCCTCCCGGATCTCCCCGTGGTCCTCCTCACCGCGCAGGAGGACCTGGCCCTGGTGGACGCGGACGGCGCGCTGGCCGCGGAGTCCCACACCTGGTTCATGGACTCCCACGACCTGGACAGCCTCCGGATCCGGATCTCCGAGGCCCTGGCCGAGGCTGCGGTGGCGGCGGCGGACGGCCCGGTGCTCTGGGGCCGCTCCGGGGCCATGCGGCGCACCCGGCGCCGGCTTGCGGTGCTGGCCCGTGGGCGCACTCCGGTGATCCTCGAGGGCGAGACCGGTACGGGGAAGTCCTTCCTCGCGGAGGCCTTCGTCCACGCGCGGAGCCAACGGGACGGGCCCTTCGTGACCCTGGACCTCCACGCGGTGCCCGGGGACCTGGTCGCCGCCCACCTCTTCGGCGCGCTCCGGGGCGCCTACACCGGCGCGATCGCCGACCGCAAGGGCGCGTTCGAGGCCGCGGACGGCGGCACCCTCTTCATGGACGAGGTCCAGGATCTTCCGATGTCGGTGCAGAAGCAGCTCCTCGTCGCGCTCCAGGACCGCAAGATCCAGCCCCTGGGTGCGTCCCGCCGGGTCCCGGTGGACGTGAAGATCGTCGCGGCGACCAGCCGCTCCCTGGCCGATGCGGTGGCCGCGGGGACCTTCCGGGCGGACCTCTACATGCGCCTCTCTCCCGCCACCCGGGTGGTCCTGCCGCCCCTGCGGGAACGCCGGGAGGATCTGCCTTTTCTCGCGCGGCGCCTCGCCGCCGAGGCCCAGGACGACCCGGAGATCGCGGCGCTCAGGGATCAGGTGGTCCGGGCCGCCGGGCTGGAGGCCGGCGCGCCGCTGGCCCTGCTCCTCCCGGGGGACGGTCCCCCTCCTGCGGGGACCCTCTCCCTGCCCCTGCCCCGGGCCGGGTGGCGCCTCCTGGAGACCCACCACTGGCCGGGCAACCTGCGGGAGCTGTCCCTGGTGATCCGGAACCTGGTGACCTTCACCCTGGTCTCCGCCGCGGACGCGGTCCGGGGAGGCCTCCGCCTGTCCTCGACCCGCCTCCAGGTGGATCCGTCCCTGGTGGGCATCCTCCTGGACGCGGCGCCAGGTCGCCTCGGGGATCAGGAGACCCCGCCCCCGATCCGCGTCCGCCCCGGGGAGACCCTCAACGCAGTGGCCCGGGACCTGGAGCGCCAGGCCTACGAGGCGTTGTTTCTGGCGACGGCCGGGGACTTCGAGGCGATGGCGGAGCGCCTCCTGGGCGACCCGACCCGCGCCCGGGCTGTCCGCCTGCGGTTCAACCAGCTGGGCCTCAAGGTCCGGGACCTCCGGCGGGAGCTCCCGTGATCCAGCGCAGGACGGCCCGGCTCCTCGCCGTGGGGTGCCTCCTGGTCGCAGCGGGCGCCGCGACGGCCCAGCCCGTGGTGGATCTCCCCGGCGGCGAACCCCCGGTGGACGCGACGAACGGCCCCGACTTCTCGAAGCTGGCCCGCATGCGCAACGAGCATGCGCTCCGCCTGTTCAGCGAGAAACACTATCCCGAAGCGCTGGCGGCCTTCCGTGAGGCCCAGGAGATGAGCCCCGAGGACGCGGAGATCGCCAACAACCTGGCCTACCTCCTCCAGGTCCTGGGCAGCCACGAGGAGGCCGAGACCTGGTACCGCCGCACCCTGGAGCTGGAGCCGGACCGCGCGGTTGCGGTGCTCAACCTCGCGGACCTCCTGGCCGCGGAGACCACCACCACCGGCGCAGACTCCGATGCCCGCCTCGCGGAGGCAGCCGCGCTGCTGATCAGGGCCCGGGAGCTGCGGGGGAACCAGCGCAAGTTGATCCTACGGCAGGCCCGCATCGCGGCTCGGCGGGGGCGCTTCGATGCCGGCGTCCGGTTCTGGCACGAGCTGCAGCAGCACCATCCCCTCGATGACCGCCTCCGCCTGGAGATCGGGGACTTCTATCGGAGCTTCAGCCGAGAGCACGAAGCCCTGGAGTGGTATCGATCGATCCGGGAGGGGGGGGAGACGGCCAGGCAGGCCGAGCGCCGCGAGCGCCAGATCGCGGTGGACCGGGAGGCCCGACGCCTGGGGTGGCTGTCCGGACCCGAGGCGGTGCCGGGCCAGGCTCGGATCCTCACAACCCAGGGGCGACTCATGGGAGAGCGGGGGGAGCACGAGGAGGCGGCGAGGATCCTCGGCGAGGCGGTGGCCCTGGCGCCGACCTTCGCCGAAGCCCGGGCCGCGCTCGGTGACGTGCTGCGGGCTGCAGGACGGCCCGAGGAGGCCGAGCTTTCCTACCTCCGGGCCCTGGCCCTGGAGCATGGCGACCCCAAGGCCCACGCCCGCCTGGGCCGCCTCTATCTCGACGACGCCGGCGGATCCCGTGCTGCGGAGGCGGCGCTGTTCCTGGGCAACGCGCTGCGCCTCCGCCCGGAGTGGACCGCCCTCCACCTGGAGCTGGCCCGAGCGAGCCGGGCGGTGGGCGCGCTGGGGGCGGCGGCGGCTCATGCAGAAGCCTACCTGACGGCGGAGACCGATCCCGTGGGCCGGGAAGAGGCGACCGCGCTGCTCCATCAGCTCGAGGACGCGATGCCCGCGGACGCGGCCCGGGAGCCCCCGTCCGGGGCCCCCCCGTCCGGGGACCCGGAGGAGGTCGAGGCCGCGGCCGCGATGACCCGGACCCGGGTCCTCCTGGCCGGTGGTGAAGCCGAGGCTGCCCTGGAGGTCCTCCTGCGGATCCCTGACGAACAGCGGGATGCGGAGGTCCTGGACCTGGAGGCTCGCTGCCTCGTGGCCCAGGGAGAGCGGGCCCGCGCGATCCGCACCCTCCAGACCGCGCTCATCGAGGACGAAGAGCGGCCACAGACCCACCTCCTCCTGGGCCGCCTCTTCCTGGAGGCCGGAGAGGCGGAGCGGGCCCGGGAGCACTTGCTGCGCGCCAGGGACGGGGGCCTCCCGCAGGCCTCCTGGCTCCTCGCAACCCTTGCCCTGGGGCCCTGGCGCGATGGGACGCTCGGGTGGCTGGGCGACGTGGCCCGACGCGAATCGCTGCTCCAGGCGCAGGGGCACCTGGACGACTACCTCGGCTCCGGGGAGGCGCGCCACAGGGCCGAGGCGGAGGCGCTCTCCGAGCACATCCGAGCACGCCTCCGGTCCCAGCTGAACGTCTGTATCGGCGTGATGATGACGCTGTTCCTCCTGGTCCTCCTGCGCCTCCTGCGGCGCCGCGGCGGCGCGGGCCTCGAGGAGCTGATCCGTCGCCACCCCGAGACGGGCCCCGAGGTCCAGCGGATCCTGGCCGCGATCCGACACGAGATCCTCAAGCACAACACCCTGCTCCTCGTTGGCCTCGTGGAGGCACTGGAGCTGGACCGGGACGCCTCCGAGAAGGCCATGCACCTCTCGGAGAGCCTCTTCGGTCCCGGGGGCCGCGGCGGCGTGCAGGACCACCTCATGGGGTATGTCAGGGAGCTGGAGTCCCTGGGCCGGGCCCGGGGCCTGCGCCTCAACCTCCGCCGCAAGGACCCGGCGCTGGGCGCCCTCCTCCGGGGCTTCGACGCGCTGGCGGCGGCCCGCCCCCTCCTGGACCGGGAGACCACCCTGGAGCCCCGGGAGCGGGGCCGCCTCCTGGGACACCTCCGCACCGCGTCACGGCTCCTCAACATCGAGGGCTACGAGGCCCTCCGGGGGATCCTGGATCGGCTGCGCACCCTGGCCGTCGACGAGGCCTTCCTCCTGGGGATCGTGGAGCGCGTCCGGCGGGAGCCAGCGCTCTCGCGGCTGCCCCTGTCGAGCCCGGACCTCGAGATCGACGTGGACCTGCCCGTGGGGGTGTTGGTGCCCCGGGGCGCGTTCGAGGACGCGCTGGGGAACCTGGTGCGCAACGCGCTGCGGTCGTCCGCGGACCACGGCCTGTCCCCCATCCGCCTGGGCCTCGCGGTCACCTCGGACATCGACCCGGTGATCGGCGTGGAGCGGGTCGCGTTCCACGTGCGGGACGCGTCGCCGGCGCCCCTCACCACAGAGATGATCCGGAGCCGTCACCTCGAGGGAGGCCTGGGCATCGCGTCGGACGTGGTGGCCCGCTACGAGGGGACCATCGAGGTGATCCCCGGGGCGGCGCCCTGGACCAAGGCGGTGGTGATGACCTTCGATCGCACCCACCCCGAGGAGGACCGATGAGCGAGAGGGCCCCGCGGGTGCTCATCGTGGAGGACGGAGACGAGTACCTCCGCACCCTCACCCGCTTCGTGCCGGGCCCCGACTATGCCCAGGTGAAGAGCGGCGTCGCGGCCCTGGACGCGCTCCGCGCCGCCGGCGTGGACCTCGTCTACCTGGACATGCGCTTTGATCGGGTGCCCCTGGGAGACCTCCTCGGGGACCTCGACGCCGCCACCCGCCGCCACAACGGGGACCCCGCCAGGGGCTGGCGTCACCTCCAGAACCACCAGGGCCTCTTCATCCTGGACCACCTCGTGGCCAACGGCTTCGGCGACGTCCCCGTGATCCTGGCCTATGACTTCTCCCGGGAGGCCCGCCGCCTGGAGTTTCTTCGGAGGCGGGTGCCGCGACTCTACTGGGTCGGGGATGCGGTGACGCCGGAGGAGGTGCTGGCGGTCATGAAGGAGGCGTTGAGTTAGCAGCCTTCGTCGGGGTCGTACTCGCCGCCGGAGTCCTCGAGGATCTCGACGTCCTGCTCGTGGCGATTGCGGGCGCGATCCCGGACCTGCACACGGACGGTGACGCCACCCTCGGGGAAGACCGGTGGCATGCGCAGGGTGCCGCGGTAGGTGCCGGTCTCCGTATCCAGGGTCAGGCGCTGCGGTGTGTCGTCCACCCCGGGGAGCCACGCGACGACCTCCACCACGGGCTCGAAGGGGTCCACCTCGATGGGCAGCAGCTCCTCGGGCTCGGCGTAGGCGCTCACCCAGGTCTCGAACTCCGGCTCGGTGCCGTCGATGCGGTACTCCACGGTCTTCCAGCGGCGCGTGCCCGCTGCATCCTGGATGAGGATCCGGATCTCGTACAGGCCGTCTTCCACGTCCCGGGGCACCAGGAAGCGGACGGACCACTGCTCCCGCATGGGATCCCAGCGCAGGCGCTTCACCAGGCCGAAGGGGAAGTAGGCCACCACCTGGCGGGCGTCCCGGGGCGCCTCCACGGAGAGGACCGGATCCCCCGGTGGGATGTCCTGCATGGAGAGGCGCACGTCCTCGAAGCCGTCGATGATCTTCTTGTCGTAGCCCAGGGTCCCCTGGCGGATCTTCTCCTTGATGTCCGCGGTCTTCAGGGACTCGGGGATGGCCAGGAAGGTGGTGTAGTCGGTCACCAGGTTGTAGACGATGCCCAGGCGGGTGATCTCGGTGACCAGCTCCGGTGCGTCCCCCCGGTCCGCCAGGAGATCCACCAGGTGATCCACCCGCTCCGCGGCCCAGAGCTTCTCCACGCAGGCGTGGCTCTCCTGGTCCGCGGGCAGGACCACGTCCATGCTCAGGCTCTGCTCCCGGCCGAGGACCGTACCGCTCAGGCGGATCCGGCCGATCCCCGGGGTCTTGAACCGACCGAAGACCGTCACCTGCCCGTCCCGGTAGAGATCCGGGAGGCGGCGGGGGTAGACGTCGGAGACGTCCAGGCCCTCGAAGTCCAGGGCCAGGTCCACCAGGAGTGGCATGGCGATCCGATCGTAGAGCCGGCGCATGCCGTCCTCGATGGCGTCCGCGCGATCCACCATCACCGCAGAGCCCCGGTTCTCCCGGGCGAGGCGCTCCAGGAACCGGCGGTTCACCCCGTCCCCCGCGCCGAAGGTGAAGACCCGGGCGTCGGAGCCGGCCCGGCGGAGGTCCGCGAGGATCTGCGCCGGGGGACTGTTCCCCTGGCCATCGGTGAGGAAGATGATCGCCGGGGGCCGATGGGAGCGGTTGGCTTCCAGCTCGGCGACGGCCTCGGCCAGGGCACCCCGGATGTTCGTGCCGCCCTGGGTCTGGAGGCCCGCGACCCAGGCCAGGGCCCGGCCCTTCATGTTGGACTGGGCCGGGACCAGCTTGCCGAACACGGTCTGCGCGTCGTCGCTGAAGGAGAGCACGTCGAAGCGATCGCTCGGATGGAGCGCCGTGATGATGTACTGGAGCGCGACCTTGGTCTGCTCCAGGGGGGTCCCGCCCATGGAGCCGGAGACGTCCACCACGAAGAGAATGTCCCGCCCGATGATCTCGGTGTCCTCCACCAGGTCCCGGGGGCTGACCAGGAGCATGAAGCTCCCGTCCGCGCCGCCGGAGCGGTGCGCCGTGAACCGCAGGCTGGTGTCCTCGGATCGGAGGCGGTACCGGATCGACACGTCCCCGGTCACCTCCATCGCCTCGGTCTCGAAGGTCACCACATGGTGATGGGCGCCCAGGCGCTCCACCGTCGCGTCGAGGCCCTCCACCTCCACGTCGGAGATCGGCAGCTCGTCGGTGATGTCCATGGACAGGGTGAGGACGCCGCCCTCGTGGAGGTTCTCCTTCGGGATCACGTACTCCACCACGCCCTCCCGCAGATCCAGGGGGCGCATGGTGCGCACCTCCACGGGCTTGTCCTCTCCGGGCTGCACCGGGTAGACCCGGAACCGGAAGCCCTCCGCCGTCTGCTCCAGGATGCCCGGGTCCCGCTGGACCTGGGTCAGGTCCTGGTAGATCTCCGTGGCCATCTGCTTCTCCAGGACCTCCCCGACGATGCGCTCCTCGCCGTTCCAATACGAAAATCCCTCCACAAGCTCGTCGGGGGTGGTGGCGAGGACGCAGGTGATCTCCACGTCCTCCTCGAGGTCGTTGCGCACATGGACGAAGTGCTGGGACGCGGCCACCTGGTTGTGGATCACCACGTCCAGGCGCTGGTAGGTCAGGGGCACCTTCCCGGCATCCGGCCGGACCCCCTCTACGGTGACCGCGTCCAGGGTGAAGGCCTCCGCCGGGTTCGCGCCGCAGAGGATCAGGGCGGCGGCCGCAAGGGCCAGGATGAGTCCCCCGTGCTGGACCGGGGGCAGATTGTCGATGTCAGGATGGAATCGCATGGGGCCTCCTTGGTTTCAGGCGTCAGTCACTGGGAACAGAAAGCAACCCCCGTGCCACCCACAAAACCGGTTGAAAACACGGACAACCTGCGCGATCCGAGCGCAGAGAGGCGATCCGAAATACAGGATCTGAAGATTTAGAGTCTATGATTCGAGCGTTACTGGCGGGAGCGAATGAGCTTCCGGGCCGAGCCCACGGGGGCGGGGGGGGCGCGCAGGCTCGGCCCCTCACCGATGCCCAGGGTGCTGGCGATCATCTCCACCTGGACCCAGCTGGCGGAGATCTCCTTGTTCAGGTTCGAGGCCGTCCGGGCCAGCTCGACGTTCTCCGGGCGGCGGGCCTGACCCGGGTCCAGGAACAGGCCGATTCGATCCGACGGGACGGTCTCGAGGTAGGCCGCGTAGGCGGTCCAGGCGGCCTGGTGCCGGCGGAACGCTTCCGCGAAGTCTTCCGGTGTCCCGTTCAGGGAGAGGGCCTGCAGCGCACGCGCGTAGGCGACCTGCCCAGCGAGCCAGCCCGCAGCGTCCCCGTGCCGGACCCGGACGTAACGCGCCGAGAAGGCCTCGTCGGCTTCGAAGACCCGCCGCACCGCGGTCGCCGGATCCGAGACCGCGCCGGCACCGGCGACAGGCCCGGGGAGCTCGACCACGGCCGCCTCCCGCGCCCGACGCTCCTCGTCGCGGCAACCGACGAAGGCCGAGGAGACCAGGACCAGGAGGGCTGCGACGCAGGTGAGGTGGCGCTTGCGGGTCATCGCGGGCCATGCTACCACGGTCCACCAGGAGACGTCATGGAAACCCTCATCCGACCAGGGCACCACTGGGCCCTCTGGGCCGTGCTCCTCTCGGCGGCGGCCTTCGGCCTCCTGGCGGAGCGGACCCGCTGGGGGCGGAAGGTCTCCGCCGCGGTCCTGGCCATCGGCGCAGGCTTCGCGCTGTCGAACCTCGGCGTCATCCCCGTCGCGACTCTACCCATCATCCCGGCAAGGTACGCTGCGTCCGGATCAGGACACATCAGCCATCAGCCATCAGCCATCAGCCATCAGCCATTCAATAAAGTCGACCGGCGACGCCGAGGGGCTCAGGATGACTGCTGGGCCCGAAGATGCTTCGTGACGACCTCGTGGAGGACGCGCACGCCCCACTTGAAGCCGTCCACCGGGATCCGCTCGTCGGGTGCGTGGAAGAGCTGGTTGAACTCCATGCCCGGAGGGAGGACCACCGGGGTGAAGCCCATGGTCTTGATCCCGAGGGGCAGGTAGGCGTGGCCGTTGGTGAAGCCCGAGATCATGTAGGGCACCACCCTGGCGCCGGGCTCGTGGACCGCCATCACGGACTCGATGCAGCGGTAGAGTTCGTTGTCCATGGCCACGGTGGTGCCCATGTGCTGCTGGAGGATCTCGATCTCCACCTCGGGGCCCACCAGGGCCTGGATCCGCTCCGTGAAGCGCTCGGGCACCGTGCCGGGGAGGAGGCGGCAGTCCACCTTGATCTCCACCTCCGAGGGGATCACGTTGACGCTGCTCCCGCCCTGGATCACCGTGGGATTGACCGTGTGCGAGAGGAGCGCCGCGAGGCTGGCGGCCCGGTGGGGATCCCGCACCACGCGCCGCAGGATCCCGTGGCCGATGCCGGGCACCTGGATCAGCTTGAGCACCATCTTCGTCGGGAGGCCCATCGCGTCGCCCATCGCGTCGAGGAAGCGCTTCACCGCTTCGTTGGGCTCGACGGGGAAGCGCTTCCGGGAGAGCAGGCGCACCAGCTCAGCGGCCCGCTCGGTGGTGCCCCCGCGCCGGGGGATGGAGCCGTGCCCGCTGTCGCCGCGGACCCGGAGCCGCAGCCAGAGGAGGCCCTTCTCCGCGACCATCACCGGGTAGAGCCGGGTGTCCTTGACGTGGAGGGTCATGCCCCCGACCTCGCCCAGCGCGTACTCCGCCTCCAGGAGCTCAGGGTGCTCCCGGGCCAGCCAGCGGGCGCCCAGCTCACCGCCTGCCTCCTCGTCCGCGGTGAGGACCAGGACCAGGTCCCCGTCCAGGGGGATGCGGTGGCGCTTCACCAGGAGCATCACCTGCAGAGACATCGCGGCCATGTGCTTCATGTCCAGCGCGCCCCGGCCCCAGACGAAGCCGTCGGTGACCTTGCCCTCGAAGGGGGGCCGGGTCCACACCTGCCCCTCCACGGGGACCACGTCCACGTGGGCGTCCAGGAGGAGCGCACCCTTGCGTCCGGTACCCTTCAGGCGACAGACGAGGTTGCCCCGGCCCGGCGCGGACTCCAGAACCACCGGCTCCAGGCCTTCGGCCTCGAGGAGCCCCGCGGCCCAGCGCACGGCCTCGAGCTCGTTCCCCGGGGGGTTCGTGGTGTCGAAGCGCAGGAGGGTGACCAGGTTGCGGAGGGCCTCGTCGCCGGCGGCGGCCCAGTTGATGTCAGTCATCGGCGGGGTCTTCCGGCGCGGGCTCGGGCCCGGACACGGTGACGGGCAGGGGGCTCCAGCGCCAGCGACCGACCACCGCGGCGTGGGCGACGAGGAGGAGATCCTCGACGACGAGGAGCGCAATGGGGCCCCAGAGGAGCGGCAGCGCGGGCCGCTCGACGATCTCCCCCGCCACGGCCATGGTCTGGGCGGGGACCAGGCCCTTGAGCACGTACATCCAGAAGAGGGAGACCGCCACGAAGACCACCAGATTGAACCACTGCCGGACCGCGCGGCGCCCGTAGAAGGAGTTGAGGTAGAGGAGGACGTAGATCACCAGGGCCCCCCACATCCCCAGGTGCATGTACCAGTCCGGCAGGCCCCCGTCCATCACCGCCACGGTGCCCAGGGCCGCGGCCACGACCACGACCACGATGAGGGTCCAGACCACCGCGCCGTGGATGCGCAGCGGCAGGGCGTCTGTGTTCGTGTCGGTCATTCCGTGCTCCTATTTCAGGGCCTCGAGGCCGTCTCGAATCCGCCGAAGCCCTTCACGGATCGCGTCCTCGTCCACCGCGAAGGACAGGCGCATGAACCCGGGCGCGCCGAAGGCCTCGCCGGGGACGCAGACGACCCGCGCGTCCGTGAGCAGATGCTCGCAGAGGGCCATGGTGTCCGGGACGGAGGTGTGTGGGGCCAGCCAGGCCCGCATGTCCGGGAAGAGGTAGAAGGCCCCCTCGGGGGTGGGGCAGTCGACCCCGGGGATCTCCCGAAGCAGCGCGAGCATCAGATCCCGCCGGGGCTGGAGCCCCGCCACCCAGTCCGCGGTGAGCCCGGGGCCCCGGCGCAGCGCGTCCGCTGCGGCGGCCTGGCTCAGGGCGCTCGGGCAGGACGTGGTGTGATCCTGGAGGCGGATCATGGCCTTGACGATGGGCTCGGGGCCCGCGGCGAAGCCGATGCGCCAGCCGGTCATGGAGAAGGTCTTCGAGACCCCGTTGACGAGCACGGTCCGCTCCCGCATGCCCGGCACCTGGGCCAGGGATGCGAAGGGGAAGCCGTCGAAGAGGATCGTGGAGTAGATGTCGTCGGAGAGGATCCAGATGTTCCGATCCCGCAGGACCTCCGCCAGGCCCTCCAGCTCGGCGCGGGTGTACGCGGCCCCGGTGGGGTTGGAGGGGGAGTTGAAGAACAGGGCCGTGGTGCGATCGGTGATCGTGGCCTCCAGCACCTCCGGGCGGATCTTGAAGCCGTCCTCTTTCCGGGTCTCCAGGTAGACGGGGATCCCGTCCGCGATGCCCACCATCTCCGGGTAGGAGACCCAGTAGGGCGTTGGGAGGATCACCTCGTCCCCGGGGTCCGTCATCGCGGCGATCGCGTTGAAGAGGGAGTGCTTCGCCCCGGAGGAGGCGATGACCTCCGAGGGGCCGTAGGTCAGGCCATAGAGCCCCTGGAGATAGGAGCCGATGGCCTCCCGGAGCTCCAGGGTCCCCGCGGTGGGCGTGTAGCGGAGGGCGCGTTCGTTGATGGCCCGCCGCCCGGCCTCGCAGACGACCTCGGGGGTGTCGATGTCCGGCTCACCCACGCCCAGCTTGACCAGGTCGATCCCCTGGCGGGTCAGCTCGAGGGCCCGGGCGTTGAGGCCGAGGGTGATGGACGGGTTGATGCGCGCGGTCCGTTGCGAGATCTTCATGTCAGCCTCCAAAGCGTTCCTTGAGCCGCCGGCCCACCGGGGCGGGGACCAGGTCGACGACGCACCCCCCCAGCTCGGCGACCTCCTTGATGAGGCTCGAGCTCAGGTAGAAGTTGTCCTGTCCGGTCATGAGGAAGAAGGTCTCCGCCTCGGGGAAGAGCTTGCGGTTCATGTTCGCCATCTGGAACTCGAACTCGAAGTCGGACACCGCCCGCAGACCACGGACCACGGCGCTCGCGCCGATCCGCTTGAGATAGTCCACCTGGAGCCCTGAGAAGGTGTCCACGTCGACCCGGTCGTTCCCCGAGAAGGTCTCGCGGATCATCTGCTGGCGCTCGTCCACGGTGAAGAGGGCCTCCTTCTTGGAGTTGATCCCGATGGCCACGACCACCTTGTCGAAGGCCTTGAGGGCCCGCCGGACGATGTCCACGTGCCCGTTGGTCAGGGGATCGAAGGTGCCCGGATAAACAGCGATCTTCATGGAGCCTCCGTGGGGGTGCGGTAGAAGGAGAGGGCGGTGTCTCCGTAGCGTCGCGTGTCGTCCCGAACCAGGCCCCCCGCCGGGAGCTCCGGAGGGGGCCCGTCGGCCTCGTGCTCGGCGACCACACGCGCGCCAGGGCGCAGCAGGGTCCCGGCGCCGAGGCGCTCGATGGTCTCCGTTGCGAGGCCCTTGTGGTACGGGGGATCGAGGAAGACCAGGTCGAAGGTCTCGCCGTCTCGTGCGAGGCGGGGGAGGGTGTCCTCCACGCGACCCTTCGCCACCCGGACGCCCTCGACGCCCAGTCGTTCGATGTTCTTGTGGAGCACCGCCAGGGAGCGGGGTGAGGCCTCCACGAACACCGCCCGGGCGGCGCCGCGGCTCAGGGCCTCCAGGCCCAGCGCGCCGGATCCGGCGAAGAGGTCGAGGACCGCCGCACCCTCCACCGAGGCGCCCAGGATGGAGAAGAGGGCCTCGCGGACCCGATCCGTGGTGGGACGGACGGTGCGCCCTGCGGGCGCCGAGATCGGGTGTCCCCTGTACCGGCCGGCGATGATGCGCATGCCCCGCCCTTCCTTGATTCCAGGGCCCATCGGATACCACGCAGGGCGCGCCCGGTCAAGGAAACGGAGCGACGCCGATATTTGAGGTTTGCCGAGAGTCCGTCTACAATGTCCGGGATGGGACGGGGCGGCCGCGTGCACGTGCGGGGATCCCGACGCGACAAATGGAGGCGGAAACCATGGCACGCTGGACGGCGGGACCGGCCCCGGTCCTCACCCTGGCGCTACTCCTCACCACCTTCGGACCAGGGCCCGCGGCGGCGGGCGGCTATCCCGAGGCGGAGAAGGCCTACTCCATGGGCCGGCTCCTGGTGGACCTGGGGGACACGACCCGCGGCCTCTTCGAGCTGAAGAGGGCAGCGGCCATCGTCCCGTCGCCGCGCTACGTCGAGGCGATCGTCAAGGTCTATCGGGATCTGGGCAAGGACGAGCAGGCCCTGGCCTGGGGCGAACGATACCTGGACATGACCACCCCCGAGGAGCAGGACGAGGCCCTCGCCGCCTGGCTCGGTCAGGTGCGGGAACGCCTGCGGGCCTCCCGGGGCCGGGTCGCGCTGCGGGTGTTCCCCGAGGACGCACGCCTGGAGTACACCGCGGAGGACGGCACCGTCCGCGCCGGGGTTCCGGATGGAGACGACGGTCGGATGGTCTGGTGGCTCCTCCCCGGCCGCGGCACCCTCTCGGTGCACAAGGACGGCTGGGCCGCAGAGAGCCGGGAGCTGGTCCTCGAGGCCGGCGCCTCCGAGGAGCTCTCGGTGACCCTGGTGCGCGCCGTGGGAGAGGGGGATCTGATCGTCGAGTCATCCGTGGCCGGCGCGGAGGTCCGCATCGAGGGGCAGGTTGCGGGGCTGGCGCCGCTGCAGGTCTCGAAGCCCGCAGGACGCTACGTCATCCAGGTCTGGGCGAAGAACCACGCGGACTGGACCGGCTTCGCCACGGTGACTCCGGAGAAGGCCACCCGGGTCCAGGTCTACCTGACCCGCGCCCCGGGGGCCGTCGCCCCCGCCCGACAGACGATCCAGTGGAAGCCCGCGAACCGGGGCCTCGGCCTCTCGGGCTGGGGCTGGATCACCATGGGCCTCGGCGTGGCCATGGGCGGGACCGCCGGCTACACCGGCTGGGCCTCCTTCGATCGCGTCGACAAGGCCCAGAAGTACAACGCCGGGACACCGGAGCGGAAGAAGCTCGCCCAGGAGGTCCAGACCTACTGGGCGGCCACCCTGGCCCTGGGCTCCGTGGGTGGCGCCGCGGTCGCGGGCGGCCTCCTCATGGTGCTCCTCGATGACCGCGGCGATCGGGACAAGGAGGCCACCCTGGAGATGCTCTCCTTCGCCCCGGAGATCACCCCCGACGGGTTCACCTTGAACTCGATGATCACCTTCTGATGCACCGTGGCCCCCCCCCGGGGGCCCGAGAAAGGCGGGTCGAGATGATGCACTGGATTCGGATGGCGCTCCTCCCCCTGACCCTGGCCCTCGCGCTCGCCGCCGGGAGCACGGGCTGCATGCCCGAGCTGGACCCCGGGACGTCGGACACCACGGCCCCCCCCGACGTCGTCCCCGGAGACAACGTGGGGCCGGGGGACATCTCCGGAGCCTGCAAGGACTCCACGCTCCCCACGTGCAAGACCGCCGGGGTCTGCAACGCCCTCGACGCGTCGGGGCTCCCCCGGGTCTGGAGCTGCAACGAGGAGACCCTCAAGTGGACCTGCGACTACACCGTCCTCGGAGAGCTCTACGAGAAGAAGGAGACCCTCTGCGACGGCCTCGACAACGACTGCGACGGGGACAAGGACGAGGTCGGCGATGTGGCGTTCGCGGAGGCCTGCCCCGCCATGAACCACGGGGTCTGCGCCACCGCGCCGGGCGCGGTGGCCATCGCCTGCGTCGGCACCGGGAACCCGCCGGCCTACGCCTTCGTGTGCGACGCGACGGAGGTGCCCGACTACACGCCCAAGGAGCTCTTCGACCCCCAGGTGGAGGACGCAGGGGACCTCTGTGACAACATGGACAACGACTGCGACGGCGAGACCGACGAGGACCACGAGCACGACGGCGGTCTCACCGCGACGGAGCTTGCGGGCCTGTCCTACTCCCTCTGCCAGGGCTTCGGGGGGATCTGCAACGCGTCGGTGACCAACGAGGATCCCTACCAGGCCAGCGGCAAGGTCGTGTTCCGGTGCAACCAGGGCGGAATGGAGTGCAACTACAAGCACGTGACGAACTTCAATGCCCCCGAGAGCCTGTGCGACGGCATCGACAACGACTGTGACGGCGACACCGACGAGGTCACGGACATCACCAAGTCCAGCTGCCCCTACCAGGGGGTCTGCGACGGCAAGGTGAGCGCGTTCTGCCTGAACGGGGCGTGGATCTGCGACATGACCCAGGCCCTCGAGAATCCCGCCTACCAGATCGAGGAGACCCTCTGCGACGGCCAGGACAACGACTGCGACGGCGACGCCGACGAAGGGCTCGACTGGGAGAGCGTGGTCGCGGCCCGCTGCGGCGGGACCTGCGACACCCCCTTCTGCGCGACCTGGAACGGGGACTGCCCGGGGGCGGCGCCGCCGACCTTCGACGAGGACGATCGCTGCCCCAGGGTCCACCGGGACGACAGCATGGTCGGGAAACCCTGGGTGCCGGACCTCGACCCCTACGGCAAGCCGGTGTTGCCCGGGGTGTGCCAGTACGACCCGATCACCGAGGTGACCGACGTGCTCCTCCACTGTCTCCCTTACGACGGCAACGAGGACGGCACCCCCGAGGCCGCGTTCCTCGTGTGCCGCTACGACGCGCTGGAGCACGAAGACCACTTCGTCCACACCGCCAACGAGTCCGTCTTCCACGATGGTGGGTCCTGGTGTGACAACCTGGACAACGACTGCGACGGCGTCGTGGACGCGCACAAGGTCACCGACACCTCGGTCCACCAGATCCAGGTCTCCGAGAGCAACCCGCTGGACCTGATCTGGACCCCCTGCAAGATCCTGGGCGAGTGCGGCGTGGGGACCACCGCGACGTGCGAGGCCGGCGCCTGGACCTGCTCCTACGGGGCCGGCCCCGTGGAGGTGGGCGACGGCGAGGGCTGCGTCCCGGACGCCGACAACCCGGCCTGCCAGTGGGTGGAGACCCTCTGCGACGGCAAGGACAACGACTGCGATGGCGAGGTCGACGAAGGCATCACCAGCACCGCGGGGGACGCGCTCACCGCCGCAGATTGTGACCAGGAAGGTGTCTGCTTCGACGCGATCCAGGCGGTGTGCAACGAGAAGGGCCTGGCCCCCGGGGTCTGGTCCTGCGACTACTCGGATGCCTTCGCGCTGGGCTACGCACCCCAGGAGGACGGGATCCCGGACCTCTGCGACGGCCTGGACAACGACTGCGACGGAGTCGTGGACGAGAACATCTCCGCGGGGCCCCTGGACGTGAACTACGCGGCGATCATCGACGAGGCGGGCTGCCTCTACCAGGGGATCTGCAACGACACGGTGGAGGCGACCTGCAACAAGGAATTCGCCGCTCCCGGGGTCTGGGAGTGCAAATACCCCGACGGGTTCGCCACGAACACGGTGCTCGTGCAGGGCATCGTCCACGAGGTCGAGTGCGACGGCCTGGACAACGACTGCGACGGCGTCGTGGACGAGAACCTCGATCTGGACTTCGGCGGCGGGATGTCGCCGAAGTTCCAGTCCCAGTGCTCCTTCGAGGGGATCTGCGCGGACACCATGGTGTGGGGCTGCGCCCAGGGCGACTGGACCTGCACGGGCGACCCCCAGGTCGGCTGGGAGGCCGAGGAGGCCACCTGCGACAACGTGGACAACGACTGCAACGGCGTCGTCGACGAGGGCCTCACGGATCCCGGCCCCGCGGGTGGGAACTGCCTCGGCCACGGCGTCGGGGTCTGCCAGGTCGGCCTCGCGGCCAACTGCAGCGCCGGCAACTGGTCCTGTGTCTACAGCGGCGTGCAGAAATACGAGGCCGCCGAGGTCTCCTGCGACGGCGTGGACAACGACTGCGACGGCGCGACCGACGAGGCGCTGCAGTGGACCACGTCGCCGGGGGTCAACGCGTGCCTGTCCCAGGGGGTCTGCGATCCCCAGGACGTGGTGGCCATCTGCACCGGCACCCCGAGCGGCTGGCTCTGCAACTACGGCGGGATCCCGACCTACAAGGCCGTCGAGCAGCTCGGAAACTGCGACGGCCTGGACAACGACTGCGACGGAAACGTGGACGAGCAGGCCTGCGGCCCCTGCGCACCCTGCGGCGAGAACAGCAACTGCTTCAACAACCTCTGCCGGTCGGATCCCTTCGGCGGCGAGACCTTCTGCGCCACGGGCGCGACCTCCTGCGTCATGGAGGATCTCAACACCGCCCAGTGCATGTCCGTGCCGCACGGGCAGACCGCCTGCATCACCCGGACCCAGCGCGCCATCTGCTCCTCCGGCGTCTGGAACATCGACGGCGTCCCCGACTGCTCGGGGAACACCCCGGTGTGCCACGCGGGTCTGTGCAAGTTCTGCGTGCCCAAGGAGCTGAGCTGCCAGGGGACCCAGGTCTACAAGTGCGACGACCTGGGCGCGGCGGCCTACCAGATCAGCACCTGCGGCGCCGGCCAGATCTGCGTCGGTGCGGGGAACTGCATCACCAACGGGGAGTTCCAGGTGGACGTCCAGGCAGCGAACGGGCTGTCCTTCGACCCGAAGCCCCGGGTGGCGGGGCTCAAGGGGGGCGGCTTCGTCGTGGTCTGGGGCTCGGCCAGCACCACCGCGGACGGCTCCGGCACCGCAGTGATGGCGCGGCTCTTCGGCGACGATCTCCAGCCCGCCGGGGCGCCCTTCGTGGTCAACGAGCTCCTGGAGGACAACCAGAGCGGACCTGCGGTGGACGCCGCCACGGTGGGGTACGGCCGCTTCGTGGTCGCCTGGGAGACCTTGAGCACCGCCGGGGACCCCGGACGGGGGATCGCCCTGCGGATCTTCGAGGCCGACGGGACGCCGGTGTCCGGAGAGCTCCCGGTGAACCAGGTCACTGCGGACAACCAGTCGAACCCCGCGGTGACCATGGACGACGACGGCCGCTTCCTGGTGACCTGGGACACGGAGATCGCGGACATCGAGAACGCCTACGACGTGAAGGCCCGCTACTTCCTGGCGGACGGCACCCCGGACGGGGACGAGTTCAGGCTGAACCCCTTGCTGGCGAACACACAGCGGACCCCGGACGCGGACTTCCTCCCCGATGGTGGCCTCGTCACTGCGTGGGCCGCCCTCGGGGTGGACAACTCCGGCTTCGCGATCGTCGCCCTCACCCTGGATGCAGCGGGGGTGGTGGATCCGAGCGAGCAGAAGATCAACAAGTACACCTTCGGCAGCCAGAAGAACCCGACGGTGGTCGCGCTGAGAGAGGGCGACAAGGCCGGATGGTTCGCGGTCGTCTGGGAGAGCACCTTGCAGCTCTCCGGCGACGCCAGCGGGATCTTCATGCAGATCCTCGACCCCCTGTTCACCCCGTTCACCCCGGTGAGCCAGGACGACATCAAGGTGCACCAGAACGACGCCGGTGCGCAGGTCGTGCCCCGGGCGGCCCGCCTCGTCGGGGACCGGCTCGTGGTGGTCTGGGAGAGCGCCGACGCGGACTCGAACGGCATGGGCATCGCGCGTCGGATCTTCAACGACTCCGGCGTCGCCGTGACCAACGAGCTCCCCGTGAACCAGTCCATCGCCGGGGACCAGGTCGACCCGGACGTCGACGGCATCGACCCGACCACCTTCGTGGTGGTCTGGACCAACATCCAGAACGGCCACATCATGGGCCGGATCCTGAACAACTAGAGGAGGGAACATGCGAACCGCCCCCCACGGTCTGAGGCCTGCGCTGGTCGTGGTCCTCGCGCTCGTCCTGGCGACGGGCTGCAAGGACGACAAGGACTCCAAGGCCCCCGCCGGATCCGCCGGCCCTGCCATCGAGGGCACCGTCCAGCCGGACCCCGTGGCCCTGCGCCACGCGGTGGACCAGGCGGTCGCGCAGAAGCTCGCGGACGACGAGGCCGCCCGGATCGGGGGCAAGGACCGCGGCGACGCGGCCCGGCTCCGCACCGCGGAGGCCCGCATGGCCCGCCTCGACGAGCGCCTCGACGCGCTGGAGCGCAAGTCTACTTCGCCCTCCGGGCTACGTAGACCAGGGGCCGATGAACCCGCTGTGGGAGGCCCGTCCACGGGCCGAGATCGGGGCGTGGACGCCCCTCCCACCGTCGAGCCCGAGCCCGAGCCCGAGCCCAAACCCGAGCCCAAACCCGAGCCCGACGTGGTGGAGGCCCCGGCGGAGGACCTCACAGCGGAGCCCGCGGAGACCGACGGGGAGCTGACCCTGGGCTTCCATCCAGCGCCCCTCCCCGAGGACGGCGAGGACGCGCCGGAGCCCACGCTCATCCTCACCCGCGCGGCGGTGGCCCCGTCCATCGATCGGGACTCCCGAGAGCCCGTGGACGCGGGGACCGTCTTCGACGCGTCCGTGGGCAAGCTCTACGCGTTCATGGTGTTCAAGAACCCCACGGAGGAGGAGCACCAGGTCACCGTGGTGTGGAAGCTGGACGGCAAGGAGCAGTCCCGCCTCCCCGACCTCAAGGTCGGCCCCAAGGCCTCCCGCTGGCGCACCTGGGCCTACCTGACCATCAACGATCGGCGCCGGGGCGACTGGGCCGTGGAGATCGAGGGTCCCGACGCCGTGCTCCTGGGCTCCGTCAACTTCCGCGTCGAATAACCCGGAACTACACCCCATGCGTCTCGTCACCCTGCTCCTGACCCTCCTCTGTGCGGCGCCGCCTGCGGAGGCCGTCGAGGGGACCCACTACCGGGTCGAGCGCTGGGTCCTGGATCACCTCGCGGACGCGACCTTCACCCCCGCCCTCCCCGACGAATACAAGGGGCCCCGATCGCCGCAGCTCATCCAGGAGATGTGGCACGGCGACCCGGCGGGCCGGCGCCACCCGTGGCGGCGGCGGGTCGTGCTCCGGGAGCGGGCCCGGGCCCTGAGGGACATGCGGGACGCCCTCCTCCTGCCCGCGGGAACCTCCGCGACCCTGCCCCAGCCCGGATGCCCGGGGGGGCGCCTGGTCTTCACCGCCGTCGCGCTCCACGGGACCACCGGGGAGCGCCCGGTGGAGGTGACCCTCCGGCGGGGAGACCACGAGCTCTGGCGCCACACCCTCACGGGCCAGCGGGTGGATCGCTCCGGGGTCTGGCCCCCGGAGACGATCCTCCCCATCGGGGACGGGGACGCGCCCCTGATCCTCACCGTCGGGGGGGAGACCGACAAGGACGTGCTGGCCTGGGCCAACCCGCGGCAGGAGTGCCCCCTGTCCGAGGGTGCGACGCGGCCCCTGAACGTGATCTACGTCGTGGTGGACGCGCTGCGCTCGGACGTGGTGGGGGGGAACCGCCGCTGGGGGGGGCCCTCGATCTCCCCCAACATCGATCGCCTGGAGGCCTCCGGCGCGACCTTCCCCCGGGGCTTCTCCAACGGAAACACGACCCTGCTCTCGATGAACACCATGCTCCTGGGTGCGCATCCCCGCGCGGTGGGGTTCCTGACGACCTGGTGGGCCAAGGTGGATCGGCGGCCCCTCTTCTACGCGCGCCGGCCCCCCTACCTGACGCGGCTCCTGCGGAGCCACGGCTCCCTGACCTGGGGTGCGACCCACGACCACCTCTACTTCCCCGGATACAAGTGGGGAGTGGACCCGGGCTTCGACGGACTCCAGGACAGCGGCCGGGACCCGGAGGACGCCACGATCCTGACGGACCTCTCCATCGAGTTCATGGAGGCCCACCGGGATCGGCCCTTTCTCCTCGAGCTCAATCTCCTGGCGCCCCACCAGCCCTACAAGGCCCCCAAGGAGGTCCTCCAGGGCGTGACCGCTGCCCTCGCTGGCGTCGAGGACCTCCCGGCGCCCCTGGGTTACCTGGCCGAGGTGGCCTGGGCGGATCTCCACGTGGGGAAGCTGCTGGACGCCCTGGATCGCCTCGGCCTGAGGGAGCGGACCCTGGTGATCCTCACTGCGGATCACGGGGAGATCTTCGACCGGGCCCACGCGTGCAAGGACTGGGTCTCGGGGAAGAGCTGCCACCAGAGCCATGGCCTCACCTGGTACGACGAAGAGATCAACGTGCCGATCATGCTCTCCCTCCCCGGCGTCATCCCTGCGGGGAGCGTCCGGGAGGACATCGCCCAGCACGTGGACCTCGCCCCCACGGTCCTCGACCTTCTGGGCGTGCCCGCGCCCGGGGCCATGACCGGTCGCAGCCTCGCCGCGGCCCTGAAGGGCGGCCCCCGCCTCCCCGACGTCCCCGTCTACGCGGAGTCCTGGGTCTCGCGGATCTGGCGCACCCGGGACTGGAAGCTGATCCTGCACACCCGCAAGGACACGATCTGCCCCACGGTGGCCAGGGACGTCTGCAACAAGAGCGGCCGCTGGTTCGAGCTCTTCGACCTCCGCACCGACCCGCGGGAGCGGAAGGACGTGTCCAAGGGGCACCCCGAGATCGTCGAAGAATTTTCGAAGAAGATCGAGGCGTTCCGGATGGAGCTGTACCAGAAGTCCGGCGGCGAGGGCCCGAATCCGTAACCGATGGAACTCCTGGGGGGAAATCGGGGCGTGGACGCCCCTCCCTTCGGGGGGGTATCATCACCGCGGCCCCGGGCGGACGCAAGCGTCGCGGGGCCGGAGGCAGCGATGCGGCGACGGACCCTCTACGGCCCTGTGAACTCCCGACGGTTCGGTCGGTCCCTCGGGGTGGATCTCGTGCCCCACAAGATCTGCAGCTACGACTGCAACTACTGCCAGCTCGGCCGCACCACGGACCTCGTCGCGACCCCCCGGGAGTTCGTCGCCCCCGACGAGATCCTCGCGGACCTGGACGCTGCCCTCTCCGGGGGCGCAGCGCCGGACGTGATCACCCTCGCGGGGAGCGGGGAGCCGACCCTGTACCGGGACCTGGGGGCGGTGGTGGTCGGGATCAAGGCCCGCACGGAGGTGCCGCTGCTGCTGCTCACCAACGGGAGCCTCCTCTGGGATCCCGCGGTGCGGGACGCGGTGCGGGAGGTGGATCTGCTGGAGCCCAGCCTGGACGCCCCCGACGAGACCACCTGGCGCCGGATCAACCGTCCGCCGGAGGAGCACGGGTTCGATCGGATGGTGGAGGGGATCCGGGACGCTGCGCGGGTCCATCCCGGTCGGCTTCGCGTGGAGGTGATGCTCCTGCGG
Source organism: Pseudomonadota bacterium (assembly GCA_043815665.1). GTDB lineage: Bacteria > Myxococcota_A > UBA9042 > CAIXZC01 > CAIXZC01 > CAZNWW01. Next base: position 539 of record JBDRIT010000032.1, on the reverse strand, counting down.
GGCCTCAACGACGCGCCCGCGCAGCTCCAGGCCTTCGCCGCCCTCCTGGCCACGATCCCCAAGGAGGGCGTGGACATCAACTCTCCCGTGCGCCCGGTGCCCGAGGCCGACGTGTTCCCCTGTGACCTGGCGACCCTTGAACGTGCGCGCCGGCTGTTCGGGGTGGGCACAGAGATCATCGCGACGCGCCAGGGCCCCGAGCCCCTCCGGGTCCACCGGGGCGCGCCGACGGCGGACGGGGTCCTCGCCAGCCTGGAGCGGCGGCCCCAGACCCTGGCGGATCTGGCTGCCGGGCTGGCGATTGCGCCGAGTGAGGTGGCGCGGGTGCTGGAGGCGCTGGTAGAGGGGGGGCGAGATCGTCGCCGAGCGCCGCAGCGGCGAGGTGTACTACCGCGTGCTTTGAGCCGCTGTGGGAGGCCCGTCCACGGGCCGATTTGTGGGAGGCCCGTCCACGGGCCGATTTGTGGGAGGCCCGTCCACGGGCCGATTTGTGGGAGGCCCGTCCACGGGCCGATTTGTGGGAGGCCCGTCCACGGGCC
>JBDRIT010000031.1:0-2589 GCA_043815665.1 Pseudomonadota bacterium | reverse complement strand
GCCCGGGCGAAGCTGGCCGCGGCCGAAGCGCCCGCTATCAGGCAGCGCTCCATGCTCCGCAACCTCCCGAGTCATCTTGCCCGACTACGCGATGCGTGGTTGCGCCAAAGCCATCCGGACGGATAAGCCTATCCATGCCCGGAGCCATTCGCCGTCCGGCCCCATGGGCTCGGACCAGAGGACCCCATCCACGGACCAGACCATGGGGGGGCCGTCCTGCCCCACCGCGACCCAGGCCGGCGCGAAGGTGTAGGTGCACGTGAAGGTGATCACCTCTCCCGGATTGTCGATGGTGCCGTCCGGGGTCTGGACCATGTGGGTGTAGCCCCCCAGGGTCTCGCAGACCACCGTGTAGGTCCCCTCTGGTGCGTCCGACTGGGTGACGATGCCGGCTGCGCTGGTCAGGCTGTAGCTCTCGGGGCCTGTGATGGTCACATCCACGTTCTTTGTGATCCCGACGATGTTGATCAGGATCGTGCCGGTGATGGGCACGATGACCTCTGTGTAGGCACAGGTGAAGGTGATCACCTCACCCTGCGCGTCGATGGTGTCGTCCGCTGTCGCCACGGCAAGTTCGTGATCCGGCACTGCCGGGCAACTCACTGCGTAGGTACCCCCCGGCGCGTCGAGCTGCATCGCCAGGCCACCTGTCGTGGTCAACTCGAACTCCTCCGGGCCCTTGATCCCCACGGTGATCTCCTGCTGGAGGCCGGTGACGTTGACGATGATCGTCCCTGTGATGGACGTGTCCTCTGGAACGAGGGTGTCCTCGGGGATGAGGGTGTCCGCCAGGACCGCGGAGTCTTCCGGGGTCAGGGTCTCCTCTGGAACCGCGGTGTCCTCGGATGAGGCTGAATCCACCATGATGTCCGGCGCCGAGACATCACCCGGCTGGTCCGTCGAGAGGTCTCCAGGGGCCGCGTCGAGCGAGACCTCCCCTGCTGCACCATCGGTGCTCTGATCCCCGAGCGAGGTAATGTCCGCTCCCGCATCGTCGGATGGGTCGCCGGAGGAGCATCCCGGCGTCACAGAGTGGAGCACGCACAACACGATCAGGGCGTTCAGGTGTTTCCAGACCATCGGTTGGTTCTCCTTTCGCGATTGTCGAGCCGGTTCAGCGTACCCGGAGAGCAGTAAATTCCTTCGCCTGTAAATTCTACGCGTTCATGCAAGAAGATACCTCCTCACGCTGCGGCTGCAAGCAGTTGCGAATCGTTTTACGCAGAGGGATCGCTGGCGCAGCCTGGTTGGACTTCGCTGACGTCGGGGGTCGCTCTTCGGATATCTTCCGCGCCGGCCTTCAGAACCAGTCAAGGCCGAGCAATGGAAAGTCTTCCTCCGGAACCAGTTGCAAGAGATCGCAGCCATCGAATCTGCGAATCAGGTAGCCCCTGCACCTCGGGGCGGTAGGCAGGTCTGTGCGAACCCCGGTGTCTCAGCACCTGCCTCGACGATCAGCGTCGATGATGGACTCGACCGGGTCGGCGTTTGAACAGGTGGAGACTTCCTCAACCACTCCAGTGAGCCCCGGATGGCTGCCGATCCCATATTGAGGGGGTACAGGGATTCGTGCGGAGGATGGCTGAACGACTACGGGTTTGACGGCGTCGTCCCTGTGGGCGCTTCTCCTTCTTTCGATGTGTGGGCGAGTACCCAGAACCATACGCTTCTTCCTCCATCAGCGCGTCGTGAGGACCTCGGAGAGCGCTGCCTCGAGATCCTGGCGGGTGAGGCCGGTCCAGGCGAGGTCCTCCGTCGCCGCTGCGAGACCCTTACGCCAGCGCACGTCGACCTCCTCGGCCTCGACCCCGTACCCCGCAGCGGTTACTGCTTCGCGGGACGAGAGGAGGAGCCGGCGGAGGAGGTCCCGGGGACCGGCATCCAGGGGCAGGACGAAGGGGGGCTCCGGGGAGGGGATGGCAGGGAGACGGTAGGGGCCGATGCGGAGGCGCGCTCGCTCTGGTTCCCACTCGATGTCCACGGCCCCCTCGAGGTTGATCCCCGCGCCGAGCTGCGCCATCACATCGCCCGGGACCATCAGCGGGGACGGCAGCGCGGACTCGACCTCGCCTGCGAGGGGCTGCTCATAGGACGTCCACCGGATGACGATCTCCTCGCCGAAGCACCAGAACGCAGAACCGAGCAACCGCCGGGGCGCCTGGGCCATCTGCACGAGGATCACCGTGAGCATCGAGCCGTCAACCGTCGCGAGCTTCATCGAACACCTCCCCTCGAGTGGAGAAGATGGTACCCACCGGAGAACAGGGCTGCAAGGCGGCGAATCCGCTGCATCCAGGGACTTCCTGCGGGCTTGAAAGCGAAAATGAAACAGGGGGTCAAACTTGTGGGAATCCCCCATGGTCAGACCCCGCCGGGCTGTTGCCGAATTTCCCTTGCGGCACCGCTTCCATCGCTGCTAGCCCCAAAACAAGCGCATCTGCCTACTGCGGCAGCCGATCTGCCAGTGCTGAACGGCGGATAGACCGTTCGCCATGCTCACTCGAACTCGCACCCTGCGGGTATAAGTTTCGTACGAGCGGAACTTCGTCCGCTCAACTCAGCTTCAACGATACTCGGCATCGCCTTCGT
>JBDRIT010000030.1:0-27962 GCA_043815665.1 Pseudomonadota bacterium | reverse complement strand
GCCCGGGCGAAGCTGGCCGCGGCCGAAGCGCCCGCTATCAGGCAGCGCTCCATGCTCCGCAACCTCCCGAGTCATCTTGCCCGACTACGCGATGCGTGGTTGCGCCAAAGCCATCCGGACGGATAAGCCTATCCATGCCCGTCAGGGACGAACTCTAGACTGTAGCGCCGGTCGATCATGTCCGGGTTCCAGCCGCGAAATAGGGTAACTTGTTCCCCCTGTATTCCAGCAAGCCGTGAACGCGATGGGGACGGAGGAGCGGATAAGTCAATAAGTCCATTGAGTTCTCCTTGTTGTTGTTGGCCTGGTCAGGCAGATGCACCGGGGAATCGGGGCGCTCGTCGGCAAATTCCGCAGGCCGCGACGCCCCTCCCACAGAAGACACCGTACGACGAGCCTCGAGTCGGATTGACCGGTCGTCCGCCGCGCCCTTCGGGCTCGGGCCCCGGTTCAGAGTTAGTTAGCGATAGGCGGCGCCATGGCGTGAGGGTTGAGGCAGTCAGGGGTGGTGCTGCGGGTGCGCGGGTGGCTTCGGGTGGCAGGCGAAGCCGGTCCGAGCAGCGGAGGCGTAGCAGCGCTACGTCGGAGCCGCACAGGAGCCAGCCGAAGTCAGCAAGCCACCCGCAGCCCGCCCCCGACAACGAAACCCGAACGACGTGGCGGAGATGCATGGGTGAGGCTCCTGGGGTTCTGGAACCTACTGTAATCATGGCAATTTCTGAGTGATAACTGAGGGTTCCAGTCGCCGTTCAGGGTGCATGGGGACGCATGGGGAACCATCGGGATGCATGGGGACGCACGGGCCGCGCCCCCAATACGCCCCCAAGTTATGCCGGTGGCATCTCCCCGTTGCGCGGGACGGCCGCCCTCCAGCACGGCGCAGATTCCCGTCTCCGGGCACTCCGGCTCCTCTGCGGTGCAGGATTTGGGTGGCACAGACGTGACAGCGGCTGTCACAAACGCCCATCGACGATCCGGAGGATGACCCGCCGGTAGGCCCTGGCCAGGATCCGATCCCGCTCATCCAGGTTCGCGCCCCCCGAGGCGAGGTGGGCGGCGATGACGAACTCCCGCCCCAGGCCCTCAATGGGAGCGCCGGTCGCGTCCAGGGCGGGCCAGCAGGCGTAGCCCACGTGGATGAACTGGCCCTGGGTCCCGAGGCCGAGCTTCGAGAAGATCCGCCATCGTCCCTGGCTGCGGGCCTCGATGTAGTCCATGTCGTGGCCGGCCTGGAGGTAGATGGCCGTGTCCGCAGACATCCCGCCCCAGAGTCCGTACTTGGTCGAGCCCTCGGCGCCGAAAAGGAGGACCCGCAGGTCCGCCCACTGGATCCCTGGCAGCCGCTGGTCCGCCTCCTCCCGGTGCAGGACGAGGCGCTTCAAGGCCTCGACCAGGGTGGCCAGGGAGAGGTTGTTCGCCGGCCCGCTTGAGAGGTCTGGGTCGATGACGAGGCTGGCGCCGCCCGCCTCGCTGAAGGCGTAGGGGATCGGCGGAGAGGCGGCGCCGTAGTTTCCGCCGAAGGTCTCGACCGCGGGCCGGCCTAGCCAGAGCTCGTGGATCAGCGCGTTGGCCCGCTCCCGCCCCCCGATGTCGTGGAACCATCGGCCGAGGCCGTTGGAGCTGAATGGGTCGTCGTCGTAGGCGTGGACGCTGGTGACCAGGTCCCCCAGCCGGTACCCGCCGGCGTCGGCGGTCAGGCCCACGGCGTAGCTCGAGGCGATCCGCAGGCGGGCCGCGGCGTTGGCGATGGCCAGGAACTTCGTGGTGCTCCAGGGCTGCTGGGGGAGATCCGGGTCGCCGCCGCTCACGTAGCGGTAGTGGGGCACCCCGTCCACTCGCCGCACCAGGATCACCGCCATGCGCATCCCCGGGGGGAGGAGGCCGTCCAGGGCCGCCGGGTCCCACTCCACCGGCGCCGAAGAGGGGACGTAGGTGACCAGGGTCCCGTCGGCCAGGGTCACCCCGGGGCCTGCGTCGGCGATGGGGCAGGCGAGGTCTCGGTCCGTGTCGGAGGGCCAGACCTTCTCGTCACAGAGGTTGTCCAGGAACTGGTAGTACCAAGGGTCGTCGATCGCCGCCTGGCAGGCCGGCGCCGGCTCCTCGTCCAGGACGGGGATCGGCCACGGGTCCGTGACATCCGGCGAGAGGTCCTCCGACGAGTCCGCCGCGATCTCGGATGGGCCGAGGTCCCCGGGCAGGTCGTGGGTCGTGTCAGGGGCCACGTCGGGGGTGTCCGCTGGAGAGACCGTGTCGGGGACATCCGGGGTTGCCGCGTCGCCGATCCGAGGAGTGGCGACGTCCCCGGGGAGCTCCCGGGCCACGGCGTCCAGGGTGTCGGCCCCGGAGGTCCGGGCGCCGCCGTCACAGGAGGCCATGAGGATCAAGACGAGGAGGCAGAGTTGCCGGGTGGCGTGACGTGCGATCATGACGGCCCCTGGAGGGACGGAACGGGTCTCAGAAGATGGTCTCCGGGACCGCGTATCGGGCGCATCATCCGTGTTTCTTGCCTCCAGGCCAAGTATCGGAGACCGGGTCCGAAGGTGTCAAGCTGCGATGAATGGGAGATTTGGACGAGGATGAGATCGTTGTCACCGTGACCGGATCCAGGTAGCCTTCCTTGGCAGATTGATCAGGAGGTCTCCATGCGGATCCACGTCTTGACATATCTCGTGATCCTTACCTTGACAGCGGCCTGTTCTACCGGGGACGGAGGAGGGCCCGCCGGGTCCGAGGACGTCCCCGTCATCGGCGACGGGGTAGCCGATCAGGCGGCGCCGCCGGCCGGCCCGCCGCGGCTCCACGTCGCCGGGACGGAGTGGGTGGATCTCGACGGGAACCCCGTGTTCCTGCGCGGGGTCAACCTGGGCGCGTGGACCTACCACGAGACCTGGATCTCCCAGGTCGGCTACGACCTCGCGGGCCGGGCCCTCGTCATGGCCCAGGAGGCGGGCTACGGGGAGGAGGCCGCCGCAGCGGTCGTCCTGCTGGACCAGGCCGGCGACGAGCTGGAGGGCCAGGGCCTCAGCTGGCTCGACGGCTTCGAGCAGGAGCTGGCCGCGGGCATCGGCGCCGACGAGGCAGCGGCGCTCCGCGCGTCCATCGAGCAGGTCCTTCCCACGGTGCGGGACGACTCCGACCGGCCCCTCTACCAGCTCCTGGAGACCCGCTTCGGCGTCGAGGCCCGGGATGAGATCATCGCGGCCTTCATGGACGCCTGGATCCAGGAGGAGGACATCGCGTGGCTGGCTCAGACAGGGTTCAACGTGGTGCGGGTGCCCATCGGCTACCGTCCCCTCACCGCGGTGTCCCACCTGGCCCCGATCACGGAGATCATCCCCAACGAGCGCACCTTCGAGCGCATCGAGCGCCTCCTGGACTGGTGCGAGACGTACGGCCTCTATGCGGTGATCGACATCCAGGAGAGCCCCGGGGGACACAACACCTACTCCGGCCCCGCGCGGCTCTACGACGATCCTGCGATGCAGGCGCTCACCGTGGCGCTGTGGGAGGAGCTGTCGCGCCGGTTCATCGACCGGGACGTGGTGGCCGCCTACAGCCTCCTGGCGGAGCCCTTCGGCGCCCCGTCTCCGGAGGCCCGGGACGCGATGTACGACAAGCTCGTCAAGGCGATCCGTGCGAAGGGGGACGATCATGTCCTGGTGATCCACGACGGGTTCCTGGGCATGGACACCCTGCCCATGCCCGCGGACATGGGCTGGACCGACGTGGTCTACTCGACCCACCTCTTCGAGTTCAGCGCAGACAGCCTCGCGTTCTGGGAGGGCCTGGTGGACCTCTTCTATCCCTTCACCCTGGAGGCCCCCTTCGAGACCCACGGCGTGCCCTACTACATCGGCAGCTTCTCCGTGGGCAAGGACGAGCCCTGGGCCTACGACGTGGTGGAGATGCTCGTGGACTACTTCGAGGCGCATGGCTGGTCCTGGTCCCTCTGGACCTTCAAGCGCATCGACGATCCCATCGCGTTCACCCTCCTGGGCGAGACCAGCGGGTACGGGGTGCTGACGGGCCACGCGGACTTCGACCGCCCCGATGTCCACCGGGACGATCTCGAGACCCTCATGACGAAGATGACCGCCTACGCCGACTATCCCTTCGCTCCCAACGAGGCCCTGGTCGGGGCCCTGCTCAGCGGCCGGGTGCCCCCTCCGCGGCGATGATGTCGTCCAGGGCCTGCAGGTAGGTCCCCTCCACGAGCTCCCCGGGGGTCAGCTGCCGGTAGTAGGAGAGCTCCTCCTCGAAGTACTGCTCCTCGCTCATCAGGTAGCCGAGCCAGTCCTGGGTCAGGCCGAGGACGATGGGGGTCTCGACCCCCGCGTCGAGGAGGCGCTGCTGTGCGTGGGCGGCGAAGTGGGGGAAGGCCTCGCCGGGGGTGGTGAGGAGGTCCAGATCGCCGACGGTGATCCAGGAGAACTGGGTGAACATCAGCGCAGCGGGATCGTGGACGTCCTCGGGGATCTCCATGGGGATCGGGCTGGACGCCAGGAGCACCGCCATCAGGGTGTTCGTGGGGTGGAAGCCGAAGTGGGTGTGGCGGAAGACGATGCCGGTCTCGGCGATGGGGATCGGCGCCTCGAGGGCGGCGAGGGCTGCGTCCGCAAGCCGGTACCCTACGCAGGCCACCTGGCCGTAGTCCGCGGAGTCCAGATCCGGGTCCTGGACCCCCTCGGGGAACGCGTCGGGCTCCTGGCAGTCGTCGATCTCGTCGGGATAGACCGATCCGACGGGGCCGTTGAGGTAGACCGTGGTGCCCCCCGCCTCCGCCTCGAGGCGCTTGCGGAAGGTGCCGACCCAGTCCGCGGTGATCGCGTCGTTGTCGAAGCCGGTGACCGTGGGGTGTGCGTTCCACCGGGCCAGGTGGAAGACAACGTCCCCGCTCGGGCGACGGGCGCGCAGCACGTGGAGGGTCTCCTCGTCCGCGTGGACGTCGTCGTCGTGGTTCGGGGCCTCGCCGATGGCCCGATCCAGGGTGGCGTCTCCGAGATCCTCCACCGCGTCCAGCGCGACCTCGAGGATCGCGTCGCGCACCAGGGCGATGTATGCCTCCTCCTCGCGCTCGGCGTCGAGCATGGGGCCGTAGAGCCCCGCGGTGTCCGGTCCGCCGTGGGTATGCGACGCGCCGATCACGACCCGGGGGCCGTCCAGGCGGATGCCGAAGCGCTGGTAGAACGCGGCCGGCGCCGCGGCGTGGATCGGGTCGATGTCGCAGCGGAACAGGCCCAGGGCGTCGACGCCCACGAAGATCACCAGCTCCCCGGTCTCCGTGTCCGCGATCGCCGCCGCGGCCACCCGCAGATCGTCGTGGATCCCGATGGAGTACTTGCAGTCGTCCGGCGCGAACATGCACAGACCGAAACCCCCCAGGTGGACGCCGATGGGCTCCGGCGGGTTGATCGTCCGAGAGGCCGCCCCCGCCGCGTAGCGCGTGGTGAAGGTCTTGTCCGGGGGCAGGGTCGGGAGCGCGGCCCAGTCGATGTCCGTGGGGCTCAGGTCCTGCGCCGTCTCCGCCCCGGGGCTCGATGCACAGGAGGCGAGGAGCGCGAAGGAGAGCAGCAGGGCGCGTTGTCTTATCATCAGAACCTCATGATCAGTGCAACCTGGGTGAAGCCCACCGGGGCCGTCGCCCCGCTGTCGATACCGTTCACCAGCGCGGCCCCGGCCTTGCCCGGCAGGAGGACCCCGCCCACCGCGTGGACCTGGAACATCCCCTCCAGGATGTGCGCGTCCAGGTGGAGCGCGGTCTCCCAGCCGACGAGATGCCCCCCGAGGGCTGTGTCGGGGTTCAGGGTCAGCAAGACCTCGCTGGCCAGGCCCGCGGTGAGCCAGGGGAGGGGATCCAGCCAGAGCCCGAGGTCTGCGGAGAGCATCCCCGTCCGGGCCTCCCAGAAGAAGCCGTCATAGACCGCGATGCGCTCGTCGACGTTGTCCCCGATGTCCCGCAGCTCGTTCTCGGACAGGAGCACGCTCTGCGCGGCCCGCTTGCCGGACCAGATGAAGCCCAGTGCGTCGTTGGTGTCGTCCACGTCGTCCGCGCTCATGGCCAGGAGCGCACCCCGGAGGGTCACCATGCCCCGGGTCCAACGCCCCGAGGCCTCCGCGGCCCAGGTGAAGATCTCCTGATCGCCCCGGTCCCCCGCCGCGCCCCGGGTCCGCCCGAACTGGGTGATGAACGAGAGCGACGCGGCCCAGGCAGGGCCGCCCCCCGCGGCCAGGCGCAGCCCCGCCGCGCCGAGGTCCCGGGGCATGCCCACCCGGGACGCGTCGTGGAGGAAATACGCGCCGCCATGGAGCGCCAGGACGTCGCTCCAGCGCCAGGCCCCGTCGAGGCAGCCCAGGAGGACGTCGGTGTTGAAGTTCCCGAAGGTCTCGCCCCAGGTCCAGCCCTCGTGGGTCTGATCCGGGAGCTGGCCGACGCTGAGGAGGACATGGGAGCCGTCCCGGTCCCCGTAGCCCACCCGGGCCGCGCCGATCCAGTGATTCACGAAGAGCCCGCTGACGTCGACCATCCGTTGGAAGCCGGCCTTGACGATCCAGCCCTCGTAGGTGAGCTCCCCCCAGATCTCCCGCTGCTTCATGGAGAGCGCGCGGCTCCCCTCGAGGCCGAGCCAGTGGTCCGGGTTCCGCTCGCTCCAGAGGTCCATGCCGATCTCGGTCTCGTAGAAGAAGTGGAGCACCTCGCCGACCCGGGCGTGGAGGAAGGGGTGCAGGAAGGTCGCCAGGAAGGCCTCGGTCTGTCCGTGCGCGTCGTAGAGGGGCTTCGAGCGGTCGAAGTCCCCGTCGTTCTTCCAGACAAAGAGGTTCACGAGCTCGAGGTCGTAGTCGAAACGCCGGGTCAGGTCGGGGCCGGCATGGACCGGGAGGCTCCAGGTGACGAGGGCGACGAGCAGGATGCTGCGGGTCTTCATGGCCCCCCCTAGCTCCGGTCCCCCACGAGGACCTGATCCCCGTGGAAGAAGTAGTCCCAGCCGGTGCGGACCGCGCCCTCCTGGGGTGGCCGGATGATCACCTCGTGCACCCAGCCGGGCTCGTCGTTCGTCGGCAGATGGTAGAGGGTCTGGGTCGCCGCGTCGTAGGTCGCCCGGCCGTCGGAGAGCCAGAGATAGAAGCCGTCGGGGTACTGGCTCCGAGGGACGTAGATCTCCGACGGCGCGTCGGTCTCCTTGCCCCCGTAGGTCAGGTGGAACTCCCTGACCGGGTCCGGGACGCCCTTCACGGGCTCGTAGGTGTGGAAGTCCGAGTTGAAGCCCTGGCTCAGGGGCCGGCCGGCCAGGGCCCGGCCGTAGGGACGGTTCCACGCGAGCTCCCCCCGGGGGTTCTCCTCGGGATCGATGATGGAGAAGTCCTCGTAGTTCCAGAGGTCGCCCTCGCCATAGGTGTTGTCGGCGGAGAGGCACCAGAGGATCCGCCCCATGCCGAGGGCCTCGAAGGCCTCGTAGTAGTTGTTCAGGATCTCCGAGGAGATCTCGTACCCCGAGGCCTTGGCCGCGTCGATGCCGTTGTAGTTGAAATACGTGCCGAACTCCCCGTACACCACGGGCACCTCGCCGAAGTCGCTGCGGGCGCCGTCGATGGGGGCGGCGAGCTCGTCGGTCCAGTCCTGGACGGCCCACTCCTCCGGCGTGAAGGTCCGGGGGGGCTCGTTGAAGCCCAGGAATGGGTAGATGTCCGGGTACCAATGGGGGCTGTAGACCATCTGGTCGATGGACTCGGGCATCCACAGCCCCGTGTCCCCGAAGGTGCCCCCCAGGAGGGAGTCCAGCGCGCCCTCCCCGGGCTCGAGCCAGATGATCGCGTCGGGGTCCTCGGTCCGAATGGCCGCCGCGACGTCCCCGTACAGCTCCACGAGGTGGCTGGTGAAGCTCAGGTTGAGGTCCAGCACCCCGAAGAAGTCGATGTCCTCGTACCCGTAGTTGGCCTTGATGCGCCACTTTGCGAAGGCCGACCGCCGGCAGAGGGTCTGCGCCGCGGCGTCGCCGTCGTCTGTGCAGAGGACCTCGTCCTGGGCTTCGAGCCAGTCGTCGTAGCCGTCCCCGTGCCTGGCCATCCACTCGTCGAGCTTGTCCTGGGGCGGCAGGAGCGGCAGGACGTTGAGGAGCTGGAGCAGCTCGTAGACGACGAGCCCGGTCTCCGGGCCCGCGAGGCCGGTCAGGAAGTCCTCCACCGCGCCCAGGTCGAAGTCGGCCTCGAAGTAGATCGACAGGAGGGCCACCATGAGGAAGCCCCCCGGGGGCTCGTTGAGGAGGTCGTAGCCGATGATGTTCGGGTGGTGGCCCACCTGCTTCGCGACCGCGGCCCAGGCCCCAGCGTAGCCGCCCTGCAGGTACTCCTGGATGCCCATCTCCCAGACCTGACCGCCGGACTCGAAGGGACCCGCCCCGGGCATCATCGCGTCGCCGGCGAAGAACGCGCCGTAGCAGCGGCCGATGTCGTAGGAGAAGAGGGTGTTGTTCCACCAGTTGGTGAAGGGGAACACGTCGCAGGTCTCAGTGACGCCGTAGGGGAGCAGGGGCGGCTCCGCGCTCATCATCTTCTGGAGGAGGCCGAGGAGGAAGTCCTCGAGGCTGGGCCCCTCGTCCCCGTCGCCGGGCGCGCCATCGTCCCCGCCGCCGAACGCGCCCAGCAGGAGGTCCACCGCGTCCGCGACGGAGAGGATCGCGTCCAGGTAGCCCAGGTTCCCCAGGAGGTGGCTGGTGCCCCAATGGGGGGAGTCCAGGTCCTTGTGGGGGAGGCAGGCCTCCACGGCCCATCGCGGCGCGCCGTCGCCGCCGACCCGGCCGTCGAAGGACAGGGTCTCCGAGTCCGGCAGCAGCGCGCCGAGCATGGTCTCGATGCTCCCGGGCTCGCCCATCTCCGGGGACCGGTTGAAGTTCGTGTAGAGGAAGCGGCTGAAGAGGTTCTCGTGGAAGTTGAGGAGGACGTAGACGCCGTGGGCCTCCGCGGACGCGACGACAGTTTCGAGGTAGTCGAGGTACTCCTGGTCGTAGATCCCGCGGCCCCCGTGCTCGACGCCCTCCCAGGGGATCACCAAGCGGATCACGTTGAAGCCCATCTCCCGGATCCGGCCCATCCAGTGGTCGATCCGGTCCGGCGGGAAGGGCCGCCCTACGAAGGAGACGGGCGTGCCCCGGGGATCCTCGTCCGGTCCAGGGCTCACCGGCAGCTTCGAGGTGCCGCTGACGTTGATCCCGTTGACCTGGACGTAGCGCCCGTACCCGTCCCGCATGGAATGGCGGTCCAGGGAGATCGGGGTCAGCGCGGTCTCGGGGATGCTCCGGGACAGGTCGCCGGGGGCCGCGGTCTCGACGCAGCCGGCGCTCACGGCCAGGAGCAGGAACAGAAGGGCGGCGAGCCGCGGCGCGTGGTCCTCCATGACGACCTCCTCGGCCGACGGTAACGAGTCCGATGGCTCGCTGTCAAGGGGCCGACAAAGCGGTTGAATCGGACCTCGCAGGCCCCTACAGTCTCCCTGGAGGCATGCCATGGCGACACTGCGCATCCAGGCCCTGTTGGTGCTCTTCCTGGTCCCGGCCTGCGGGGGCACCCAGGGCGGGGGAACGACGACGGAGGAGGTCACCGCGCCGCTGGACAGCGCCCGGGAGGTCGCGCCTGCGGACGCGGCCCCCGACGTCGCGCCGCTGGAGACGACGAGCGACACCCCCGTCGAGGTGATCGCCTGGCAGGAGCCCCCGGGGGACCTCCCCGTGGTCGCGGGCGCGGCCCGGACCCTGATCACGCCGGACTTCGAGCCCTACACCGACGAGAACGGGAACGGCCATTGGGACGAGGGGGAGCCCTTCGAGGACCTGGACGACGATGGCGCGTTGGACACCCTGGAGCTGGGCGGCTTCGGTTGGCGCCACCCCACTGGGGTCCACGATGACCTCTGGTGTCGGGCGGTGGCCCTGCGGGTCCACGGGGAGTGGCTGGTCCTGGTCGCGGTGGACACCCTGGGCCTGGGCATCGGGCGGGTCAAGGGGATCCAGGACAAGATCCTGGAGCGCCTGGGCGCACCAGAGGTCCTCCCCCGGGAGCGGCTGGTGGTGGCCAGCACGCACAGCCACGCGGTCCCCGACTCCATCGGCATCTTCGGCGAGGAGGGCGTGGACAAGGACTACCTGGCCTGGATCGAGGTCCAGGCGGCGGAGGCCGCGGTCCAGGCCCTGCTGGCAGCGGAGGAGGCGGAGCTGGTGGTCACCCACGGGGACGCCCCGGAGCTGGTGCGGGACATCGACCCCCCGGAGATCAAGGACCCCCTGGTGAGCATCCTCCAGGCCCGGCGCCCGGGGGGCGAGGTCATCGCGACGCTGGTGTCTGTTGCAAACCACCCCGAGTGCACCTGGAGCCACAACACCCTGGTCTCTGCGGACTTCCCCTACTACCTGCTCTCCGCGGTGGAGGCGGACCAGGGAGGCATGGGCGTGTACTTCAGCGGCGCGCTGGGCCTCATGCAGAGCCCCGAGACCCTGGGAGAGGAGGGCTTCGAGCGCGCCGAGATCATCGGCGCTGGCTACGCGGAGCACGTCCTCGCCGCCCTGGACGTCGCAGCGCCCGCGGCGCCGGAGGACCTGACCCCGTCCTTCGGGTACGTGGAGGTCCAGGCGGCCCTGGAGAACCCGGAGCTGTACATCGGCCTCGCCGAGGGGATCGTCGACGGGTACAAGGGCTACATCTATCTCACCGGCGAGCCCCCCTGCGACTTCTTCGGCTGCCTGGATCTCCCCCTGGCTGCGTGGAAGCTCGGCGATCTCGTGACCCTGGTCACCCTCCCCGGGGAGCTGACCCCGGAGCTGATCGTGGGCGGGATCACGACGCCTCCCGGGTACGGTGGCCTCTACCCCGACGCACCCCTCGAGCCCGTCCTCGCAGATCACCTGGCGACCTCCGAGCGCTTCATCATCGGCCTCGCAGGCATGGAGGCGGGCTACATCTACCCCAAGATGACCCACGAGCCCGCGGAGCACTTCAGCCAGTCCCATGCGCCGGGACCGAACATGGCCATGGCGGTGATGACCGCCCTCACGGCCATGGTGGACGGCCTCGACACGTCCCGATGACCCGGGACGAATTCTCATGTTCTGCCACGTGGAGGTCACCATGGCTCGAATCTCTGCTCTGTTCGTGTTGGGCTTCGGTCTCCTCGTCGCCTGCTCCGGCGACGGCACTTCATCACCGGACGCACTCCCCGCGGACTCCGAAGACAGCAGCTCCTTCACTCCGGAGGTCCTCCCTGATCGCGTCGCCCCCGACCGCCGCGCCCCGTCCGAGCCGACGCCGTATGATCCCGCAGCCAATGTCTTACTCGACGACCTCCGGTTCATCGAGGTGGACGGCGAGCGCTTCTTCGCGCTGGGGCTCCATGCCAGCCCTGGGCTGACCTATGATGGCGTCACCGGGCCCGGCGAGTGCGACAAGGACGCTGGCATCGGCTACCTGGACATCAACATCGACAAGACCCACGCGGCCGCGGCCGCGGGGGCCAACTTCGTCTACCTGTGGGGATACAAGGACGAGACCCCCGTGATGATCGACGTCACGCCCCGCTTCAAGGGAATCTTCCATGGGGGCTACGGCCAGACGCTGCCCGCGGAGGACGACGTCCTCCCCATCCTCTTCAACCGCTTCGGGGAGGTGGATCTGGACGGCTACAGTGACGAGAAGGTCGCCGAGATGGAGGAAGAGTTCGACCAGTTCATCCACCGCACCGGCCCGTACTCAATGGAGAACATGCCCACGCTCCCGCCGGTGGAGCAGGTGGGCCACATGGCCTGGCACCCGACCTGGCGCATGATCGGGTCCGAGTCCGGCGCCGGCGAGATGCTGAGCAACGAGGAGGCCGACGCGCTCGCGCAGGCGATCAACATGATGATCGGAGATACCTACACCTACATCGAGAACCGCTTCGATCGAAGCGACCCCCTGGGGGCCATCATGGCCGCCGGGGTGGATCAGAAGGGCGACATCGGCGAGGGCTACGACGAGTGGCTGGCCAACGATGACCCCGATCACCGTGGGAACTTCGACTCCGGCTTCCGGCTCGCCAACTCCTTGAGACAGCGGGGGATGCCCGAGGCCGTGGTCTGGATGTGGATCCAGGGATACGCCTTCGGCAGCAGCATCAAGCACTCGGAGTGTGTGGGCAAAGCGGACGACTCCTGGGCCACCGGCGGCTTCCCGCCGCTGCGCTACATGGTCAAGGAGGCCTGCGGAATGATCGCCGCGGGCGCCACGGGCTTCGTCTTCTTCGGCTTCCCCAGCATCCAGGTGGACGAGGCCGAGATCATCAACACCTTCCTGCGCGCGTTCTCATCGGAGGAGGTCTACGGCCCGGCGCTCCTGGGCCCCCGCCTCGACCTGGGCATCGACACGCTGTTCATGGGCGAAGAGGGATACGACGGCAAGGGCCGGGTCCACGCCATCGTCAAGTGGGACGAGGACTCGAAGACCGCGTTCATCATCGGCGCCAACCCCGGGGCCCGGGAGACCCTCACCGAGTTCCCCTTCCCCTGGACCATCGCCGGTGCGGAGCTCCTGGACTGGGAGACCGCGACCTTCGAGGCCTCCGACGCGATCACCCTCGACGACAGGATCCTGCGCTTCACCTTCCCCGTCGACACCGGGGAGATCATTCGGGTTCACCCCTACCTGGGTCCCTGAGGACCGCTATGGCCCGCAGCTGATGTCCTCGGTTCGCGCGCCCCAGCCCTGCCCGGTGCGACAGACAACCACGACGGTGTAGCGGCCCGGCGAGGCGGGAGTCCAGCGAACGCCGGCCTCATCCAGCGTCGCCCCGGGGAGGCCGAACAGCTCCTGGTGGGGGCAGGTCACGAAGGGTGTCCAGGTGAACTCCTGACCCGCTCGGCAGGGGGGTAGGGGTTCCCCAACCGCGGGCGCGACGAAGCCAAGGTCGATGGGCTCGAGCCCGGCGATGGCATCGAGGAGGCCGCTCACGTGCCCCTCGCTGAAGACGAAGCGGCAGAAGAGCGCCGCCTCGTGTGCTGCCTGGGCTCCGGCCCAGTGGGGCGACGCGGCCGCGCCGGCGAGGCGGTCGCCCAGCGCAAGGAGCCCGAGGAGGCCGGCCTCTCCCACCAGGCGTGCCTTGCGGAGGGGGTAGACGAGCTCATCGTCGAGATCGGGGTCGAGGCCGGAGCGGGCCACCTCGGCCGGCAGCGTCATCAACCCGGCGAAGAGCGACAGCAGCGCCCCGGCCTCGTCGGCCGGGAGCGATCCCGAAGGCAGGAGCGCAGCCTCGAGCGCCTCGATGGCCTGCTCCATCTCCTGCCAACCCGGGGGCCCTCTCTCGTCCTGGTCGAACAACGCCTGGATCCGGCCGACGAGGGCCGTGTCTCGTTCGGAGTTGGCCGCTGCGCCGACGGTGAACGGGAGCTCCGCCGTCGCTGCCGCCTCCCGGCGCGCCTCCCCGGGGGAAGCGTCGGGCGCGTCCAGGTTCCTTGCCAGCGTCGTCATGACCAGCCGCGATGTCGCCCCCTGGATGAGGGGGTTCGCGACGATCCCGCGCAGCGCGTCGGGGACCGAGGCGTCGCGGCCGGAGTAGGGCCCCAGAGGCAGCCTCCCGGTGAAGCCGTCGCCGCCGTCGTTGGCCCAGTGGTTCTCCCAGAGCACCGGCTTGCGGCCCACGACCTGGACGAAGCGGTCGAAGTCGTCTGCGCGGAGGGTGTCATTGGAGGTGCCGGGACCGGTCCACATCACCCGAATCACCGGATCCAGATCTGCCAGGGCGGCGAGATAGTTGATCCCTCCCGTCCATTGGTCGATCCGCTCGTCGCTGTAGACGGTGGGGACGAACCAGAGCTCCACGTCCGGATCGTCCCCGCGCAGGTCGGCCAGCAGCTGGTTGGCGACCGCCACGTGGGTCGCCCCCATCGCGCCGTCCACTGGGGCCGCGACCTCGAACTCGATGTCATCCGCCAGCAGCACGAAGGCCTGAAAGCCCACGGCCTGGAACTCCAGCAGCTTCCCGAGCAGGCACTCGTAGGACTTCTGGCCGTCCGAGTCCCAGTCGATGAAGGGGCTGATGCCGAAGAAGACCCGCACCCCGAGGGATGCGCCCAGCGCGGCCAGGCGGCTGAACTCTTCCATCTCCTCGGGCGTGTAAGGAGCCCGCCATTCTGCCCTGTGCCGCGGATCGTGCTTGGGCCCGTAGAGATAGACACCCAAGCCGAGGTGGGCCAGGTGCCGCAACATGTTCCGCCGCTCCCGCCAGGACCATGGGACGCCGTAGAAGCCCTCCACGACGCCGCTGTCGACGTGGCGCAGCTCCCCTCGGGGTGTCGGGACGGGACGCGGCTGCGGGAGGGTGATGGTGACGTCGCGGACCACGAGGCGGAGATCACTCAGGACGAAGGGGGCCTCCGAGCTTGCCGCCAGGCGGAGGCATCCGGCCCGCAGCCCCGAGAGATCCAGGGGCACGGTCGGGTCGCCCCAGGGCAGCCGGGTCCCTGCGCCGTCGCCGCAGGCTGCCGCGTGGTACAGAACGAGGGAATCCGGCGGCGGCCCATCGAAGCTCAGCGCCAGCTCCTCCAGCGTCACCACCCCACCAGCGAAGGGGACGAGGTCGATCTCCGCCCAGGACTCCCCGCCCGGCGCGCGCCAGGCGCTGACCTCCCAGTCGTCGCGGACGGCCGCGACGGCGTCCTCCGCCTCCCGGGGCCAGGGCATGAGAGGCTGGAGGAGTGGATCCGTTGCGCGGAGGCGCACGAGGGAGCTCAGGTCCATGACCTCGACGCCTCGGTCTTCTCCCTTCGTGTCCGCTGCGTCGTGATTGGCGTCGACGCCGCAGGCTGCGATAGACAGCGTGAACACCGCCCCTGTGATTGCTGCCGGGAGCCTCCGCATCGCCCCTCCTTCACCGGTTCAGGCTTGCCCCATGGGACACCGCCGGGATAGGCTATCCGCAGGATAGCACAAGGCGCTGCGCCAGGTGGAGGAGTGAAGACGATGTCCATCGTGAATCTGGAGCCGGCCATCGCGTGCCCGCTGTACGGCAGGGATCTGCTCTCGACCCTCCCACCGGAGCTCGTCGAGGGACCGGTGATCTTCACACAGCCCGAGCCCTGGGAGATGGTCTCGACCGCGTTCCCGCAGGACTCGGTGTCGGTGCACTTCGTGACGGGGATGGAGCACGACGAGGCGCGTCGGATCGCCGACTCTGTCGGTCCGGTCTCCGCGGTCTTCGGCATCGGCGGCGGATCGGCCCTCGACCAGGCGAAGTTCACGGCTTGGCGCCGCGGGCTTCCCCTGGTCCTGGCGCCCTTGATCCTCTCCGTGGACGCTGCGTTCACCAAGGCTGCGGGGGTGCGGGAGGGGCGGCGGGTGCGCTACGTCGGCGACGTGATCCCGGACCGGCTGCTCATCGACTTCGCCCTGTTGCAGCGGGCCCCTCCTGTCCTGAACCGTGCGGGGGCCTCGGACGTGCTCTCGATCTTCACGGCGCTGTGGGACTGGCGCGAGGCCGCTGGGCGTGGTGAGGTTTTCGAGGAGGGGATCGCGGCGCAGGCCGCAGGGCTCCTGGAGCGGCTGTACGCCGGCGCGGCGGAGCTGCGGGAGGTCACCGACGCAGGCCTGCGGCTCCTGTCCGAGCTCTTCGTCGGCGAGGTCCGCCTCTGCGAGATGGTCGGCAGCTCCCGTCCGGAGGAGGGGAGCGAGCACTACCTCGCCTACTGCATCGAGAAGACCACCGAGCGTTCCTACATCCATGGCCAGCTGGTCGGCCTCTGTATCGACGTGGTGGGGCGCCTCCAGGGCCAGGACATCGGGCCGGTGCGCCGCTTCCTCGGGGGTCTGGAGCTCGACTGCCGGCTGGCCGAGGTCGGCTTGTCGCAGGAGGAGCTTCGAGCGTCGCTTCTCGCCATGCCCGGCTACCTGGCCGGGGAGCCTCAGCTGCTGCCGGGGATCTTTCACTTCCGCGGCGCGCTCCCTCGGGCTGAAGTGGAGGAACTCGTGGCCGGGACCGCCTGACGGGGAAGCAGACCACGATGGGGACGGGGACCACGATGGGGACGGGGGAGCGAAATAATCAAAATAATCGGGAAGTTCTTCTTGGTGTCGTTGGCCTGGTCAGGCGGAGGCACTGGGGAATCGGGGCGGGACGCCCCTCCCACAGAAGACACCGTACGACAAGTCTCGAGTTGGATTGTCCGGTCGTCAGGGGCCCAGCTCAGGGGCCGCCAACGCCGGGGGCGCAACAGCGCAGAAGAGGGCCACGACGTTCCTGCCCCGTGGCTCTTGGCAACTGTGTTCGGTGGCGGTTGGCGTTGTCCCAGGGCCTTCGCTCCGGGGCCGCCAACGCCGGGGGCGTTGGCGGAGATGCATGGGTCCGGCTGCTGGCCTCCGGCAACTCCTTGAAAACACGGCAAATTCTGTTTGATGTCAGGGCGTTGTGAAGCCGGCATCGGGGTGCCCGAGCGACATCCAGATACATCCAGATGCATCCAGAAGCATTCGTTCCACTCCCACCTGACTCCCAAGCCCTGGGACGTCACCACCGGCACAGCTGAGCAGTTCTCCGGGGCTATCCGTCCACCATCCGCTCGACGGCATCCAGGAGGGTCTCGGCCGAGCGGACCGCCTCCTCCGCCTCGACGCGGGTCTCGGGTGCGAGCCAGCTCGGGTACCTCGGGGTCACGCTGTAGGGGGTCAGCGCGGCAAGGGTCGGAATGAACGCCTCCATGACCGGGGACGTGGCCTTCAGTCCGTCGGCGAGGAGGAGCAGATCGTGGGTCTTCGGGACCGCCTGCTCGGCGGCGACCAGGAGCGCCTTGAGGGCCTTCTCTACCGCCTGCTGTGAGTGAAAGCAGGCCTGGTCCAGCAACGGGTCCTCGGTGGTGAGTGCGAAGCGGGCCATGCGGAGATCCCCGTCGGCCTTCTCCAGCCAGGCAGCGACCTCCGGGTCGTCACGCCGCTTCATACAGGACCGCTCCCTCGGTTGCTGCGGTGTGGACGACGCTGCTCCGCCAGGCGAGGTTGCGCCGGTACTCCTCCGGGGTGGCCACGAGGATGTCGAAGGCTGCGCCGAGGCCGTGGAGAGCGAGGTGGAGAGGGGCCGCCCGCCGGGCCGGCGTGAGGTCGCTCTCCGTGACCACGAGGAGGTCGAAGTCGCTGTCCGTGGAGGCGTCGCCCCGGGATCGGGAGCCGAACAGGACGATCCGCTCGACCTCCGGATAAACCGTCATGATCCGGTCCACGATCTCCTGGCGAATGTCGCTGGTCCTCATCGGGCACCTCGGCTGCGTCCATTATACACCAGCCTGCTGGCTGCGCCAGAGGCCGGTGTCCGTGTGTCCGTGCAGGTGTAGGTGCTCGTGACCCTCGGCTCGGTCGACAACGTTCGCCAGCGGACGCAGGGCACCGGGCGCCCTCGCTCAGGGTCCGCCAGCGCCGGGGGTGCTGGCGGAGATGCATGGGTGAGGCTCCTGGGGTTCTGGAACCTGCTGGAATCATAGAAAAAACTGAGTGATGACATGGGGTTCCAGTCGCCCGGCAAGGTGCATGGGGACGCATGGGCAAGCATCAGGACACATGGGGACGCACGGGCCGCGCCCCCAATACGCCCCCAAGTTCTGTCGGTGGCATCCCCCATTGTTACGAGTGGCGGAAGGCTGCTGAGTCTCGCCTATCCGGGGGTTGACAGAACAAAGCGCGCCCGCTCGATACGGAGCATCTGGAAGGGTGTCATGTACGGGACACCCAACCCGACACAGGCGTTCGGGATCTTGATCCGCTTCTGGGACTGCCTCGAGATTTCAAGGGTGACGACGGTGTGTCCCCAGGCCTTCGCCTGCGCCACCAGGAAGTAGTCTGCGGCCTGGAGGAAGGTGTTCACTGCGGCCTGGTCATAGGTCTGGCTGTTCGCCCAATCGCTGACCTCGTTGAAGCAGGGGAACACGTCTGCAACGGGGCGGAGGAAGAACCCGGCTCCGCGCTCCGAGGCCCACGTCGAGAGCTCATCGTCGGCGGCCCGCAGCTCGTTCCACACCGACTCGACGCTGTACACCGCGCCCTCCTGGTCCTTCCAGGTCAGCCAGTCCCAGAACCCGGGACAGATGTCGAAGCCGTAGTACTGGTTCTTCGCAGCGATGAAGACATTGGCGTCAAGGAGATAGGCCATCAGGCGGCGACCCCCAGCTTCTGGGCGAGGTCGTTGAAGGTCCCCAGCTTGCGGACCCCGAGGAGCTGAAAGGCTTCCGTGTAGGACGACCGGCCCTCGAGGGTGCTGACCAGCACCGCGCGAGCGAAGCGCTTGCCCACCCGCGCCCCGAGGGTGTTGTAGAAGTCGCCTCCACTCCCAGTGTTGAAGGAACGCAGACGAGCGAGCTCCCTCCGGTATGCATCACCGAACTCCGCCTGATCGAGCGCGCCGATGTCGTACATTCGACGCAGGACCACGAGGGTGCTGACCTTGAACAGACGGGACAGGCGCTTCAGCGCCTCTTCGAGATCCTCGATCGGCCGAACCTCGCTCCGCAGCGCGGCCTCCGGGACGAGCAGCTCGGCAGCGACCCGGTTGCACCAACGCTCGACGGCCTGGGATGGAGTCGAGCGAAGCCCCGCATCTGAGAGGGCCGTCTCGCCGAGCCAGAGGTGCGCCAGCTCGTGCGCCAGGGTGAACATCTGCGCTGCCTTGGTGTCCGCTCCGTTCACGAACACCAGCGGTGCGAGATCATCAGCCAGGGCGAACCCCCGGAACTCCTGGGGATTCAGCTTCCGCTTGTTGTTGCTCCCGACGATGCCGGAGATCATGACGAGGACGCCGAGGGCCTCGACATGGTCTACGAACGAACGGAGGGCATCGGTCCAGGTTCTCATCCGACGCCGGGCGGGGAGGTCGAAGCCCAGCGTGGTCCGGATCGCCTCAGCCGTTCTGGGGATGCTCGACGACACCGAAGTGGAGCCCACGAAGGCCATCGGCTGCTCGCCCACCGTCCGTGCGAAGTCCCGGTAATACTCCTGCCGTTGCTGGCAGAGGTAGAGGGTATCCAACAGGTCGGGCGTGGGGCGGGTGACCCCCTGGCTGGCTACTGTGCGAAGATCGGGGATGGGGACAGCTTCAACCGGGGGGCGCTGGAGGAAGAAATATCCGACCGGCGCGTGGGTCGCCTTGGCGAAGGCCTCGAGTTGCTTCAGTGTGGGCTTTGCTTCGCCGCGCTCCCACTCCGGTAGCTTCTGGAAGCGGTGCTGGAGCGCTACGCTGTCAATGCCGGCGCGCTCCAGGGCCCAGCGGAAGAGCGCAGGTTGTACGTCGACCCGGTTCATCGGCTTCTACCTGCCCCTGGGGGGCAACGCTGTGGTGAGACAATGGACACACTCCGAGCCTAGCAGAAAGTGGGGTGATGGCAACATCACGATTCGCATGGGTGGGCCGGACTCCCCAGCCCAGGGACGTCACCACCGGCACAGTTGATCAGTTCCCTCCGGGTGGAGTGTCTGGTAGGAGTGGGGAAGAGGGGAGAGGGTTGCACATCGTGAACATGACCAGCCTGGTCGTCTTCGTCGCCCTGGTTGCCTGGGCGTGTGGTCCCTCACCAGGACCGTCCGCCGGGGGACCTCGGGCCGACGGCGATTGCTCCTGCGCCGACCCGGACTGCTCGTCCCCCGGCTCCGACGCGCGTTGCCAGCCCCCAGAGTGCTCCGGGACGGGCGATCTCGTCCTCGATGCCGATCCTGTTGTCCCCTGCATCGAGGTCGTGCCGCAGCAGATCAAGTTCGGTGGCAAGAAGGTCGGGGACATGGCGACCCTGCCCCTGGAGATCCGGTCATGCGGCGACGTGGCTCTCGAGATCAGGGGAATCGAACTCACCACGGATACCCACCCCTCGTACGGGCTGGATCTCGGGGTGCTTGCCCACACGCCGGCCGAGGACAACCCCGTCGTCGTGCCGCCCGGCGAGGGGATCACGGTCCTGGTGACCTACGTACCCGAGTGCCCGGAGCCAGTGGACGAGGGTGGTGATCCACCAGCCGTTGTCGGGATGATCGTCATCCGCTCCAACGCGTCCCCGGAGGAGAAGCTCGTCGAGGTCGGCGGGTTCGGGGCCCTGACCCTCTGTCCGGAGCCGGTGATCACCTGCGCCGAAGGGGGCCAGGTGCGGCCCGGGACCGAGCTCCACCTCTCCGGGGAGGACAGCTGGGTGGACCCATGCATTGACGAGCATGAGATCACGAAGTGGAACTGGTCCGTCGTCGCCCCCATCGGCTCCCAGGCCCGGTTTGAGCCGTCGGCAGACGTCGAGGCGCCGACCTTCCGTGTCGATCTTGTCGGAAAGTACACCTTCGCCCTGGCCATCTACGACGAGCAGAACATCCCCTCCTGCGCGTTGGCCACCTGGGAAGTCGTGGTCGTTCCTGACGACGCTGTCTGGGTTGAGCTCTTCTGGGAGACTCCAGGCGACCCGGACGAGACCGACACGGGCCCCGCTGCCGGTGCGGACCTGGACCTACACCTCGTCCACCCCTTGGCCGGAGGGCCGGATCTGGACGTTGACGGACAGCCCGACGGCTGGTTCGACCAACCCTTCGACTGCTTCTGGTTCAACGCCAACCCCGAGTGGGGAAGCAGTGAACAGGACGGCGACGACCCGATTCTGATGGTGAATGACACCGACGGTGCGGGGCCGGAGGCCATCTCTCTCAACAGCCCGGAGAACGTGACCTACAAGGTCGGCGTCCACTGCTGGGACGACCACGGCTACGGCGCGTCCTACGCCACGGTGCGGGTGTATGTCTACTCCCAGCTCGTCTTCGAGATCCCGGACGTGAAACTTGTGGACAGCGACATGTGGGAGGTCTGCACCATCGAGTGGCCATCGGGAAAGGTCCAGGTCGTCACCGACGGCCCCGGGCAGTACAAGATCACCCCGGGCTACCAGAACCCGTTCTTCTTCCAGGACTGAAAGACGGTCTCGTGCAGAGACCTACCGGGCCTCCTCGAACGCCGTCCCGGTCAACACCACGATCCACTCGGCGGTGTCGAAGTCCGTCCCGCCCACAGTCCTCGCCCAGAACACGGTGGCGGCCCGGTATTCGCCGCAGGCGGCGATCTCGTGTGCCAGTCGGTAGTGCCGTACCACGGCAATCGCCTCCTCGCCGGTGGTGCAGGGGACCTCGATCATGGTGTTGTCGGCTTGGGTGTAGCAGGCCTCGTCTTCCCACCACAGAAAGGGCTCCTTGACCTCTTCCAGCACAGAAGGTTCGGGTGCGCTCGACGAGAGGTGCCCCAGCCCATCCGGGGCCTCCCAGGTCTCCGGGGCGTGGATCTCCCCCTCCCCCCCCACACAACCCCCGCCTTGAAGAGGAGCGTTCCGGTACGGAGGTCCACAATGGCCTGACCACCGAAGTCCCCCGGATCATCGAGCAGTACCGCCACGTCTCCGTCCGCCGGGTTGCCATCCACCACCTCGTATTCGTTTCCGGCGTAGTAGTCCGCTGGCGCTGCCTCCGCTATCGCCACCGCCTCCGCTACCGTCACCGGCTCCCCGTCCCCCGTAAACAGTGCGTACCCCTTTGGTTCCAGCGAGAAGAAATCCAGGCGGATCACCGCCGCGATGGAGGTGTCGGTACAGGTCACCGAGGAGGGGTCGAAGCCGTCGCTCCCACCACCACATCCGGCCAAGCACACCATCAGCAGCACCCACGTCGCCTTCATGGCGCACTTCTCCTACAGCTCACCCGTCGCCGTCTCGATTGACAGCGCGCCGGAGTACCCCATCTTCAGACCTCCGGCTCCCATCTGTTTGACATGTTCCCGGAGTGAAGCCCAGGTGAGCGTTACTCGGTTGGGTGGACCAGAGGCTCCGGTATAGGACAGATCCAGATCGCCCAGCAACGTGATGTCGATGACGCTGAGGTTCGTCGTCCCCTCCGCCGCCGTCGCCTCCGAAGGCGGGAGGCTGGTCGTTCGGAAATGCAGCAGTTCGACGCCTTTGTCATCGAGCAGCCGCCAGATGCAGGCTTGAGTCGTGCAGGACGTCACCAGGGAGTCCGAGTTCTCACGCACCAGCTCCAGCCGCCCTCCGCGCCACTCTGTGTCGTCGGAGACCAATGTCTCCAGGTGCTCGATGTCATCCGCGCAGAGCTCGACGGGGCCACACTCTCCGGAGACGCAAGGCCAGGCCGACTCCTCCATCTCGCAGGTGGAGACACCTACCCAGCAGGGGATCGGACCGCAGAAGTCCGGGATCATCTTCCCGTCCTTGCAGGCGAAGCCCCCGGCACAGTCATAGTGGCAGTTCCCCTCGGCCTCTGCCAGTTCGCTCATGGGAAGCTCTTTTTTGGTACCTGACCCGAGGTCCGCAAAGTCCCCCGGGGTCCATCCGTCGAGGATCCCGATATCCGACACAGCGTCCGACGCCGCGCCCGGACGGGCCTCGACGCACGCGGTGAGCGCCAGGAGCGCCGCCACCCAGGGTAGAGGGGTCCTGGTCTCCCATGTCATCGGCGGACCTCTCTTCGAAACACCATGAGCATCCCCAGGAGCATGAGGCACGGCCACACAGAGCCTCCGGCGCTGCTCGCCGAGCAGCTCACGAACCGTCCCGACCCTCCCACCTCTTTTTGTGCTCCGTCGGTGGGGCCGGCGTCGTCAGGTGAGGTGTCTGCGTCCGGTGAGGCCGTGTCGGGGGCCTGTGCCCCGCAGGTCGGCCAGGAGAGCGGGGTTGTGATGACGTCCCCGTCCAGCCACTCTTCGGTCCAGTCCTGGCAGGGGTCCGGCGGCGACGGCTCCTGGTAGACATCGAAGCACTGGTCGCCGGCGTCGACGAGGAGTTCTCCCCCCGGCGACTCGAGGGTGGCGTGGAGACAAGCCGTGCAGGTCTCCTTGCGCTCGATCGAGCCCCGATCGCAGCGGTGGACCTGGAGGTCAATGTCGTAGGAGGCTCCCGGCATGAGCAGGAATGTGTGCCGCCCTGCGCCCCAGTACGGCGGGTCAGCTACGCCGCCGCTGGTCTGGAGATCGAGGACGACCGCACCCATGGTCAGGTCGATCTTCAGAGGGCTGGAGGTGACTGAGAAGAGCTGGGTCATGTACCCCTGCCCCGTACACCAGAACTCGCAGTCGATGCCCATGTGACAGTCTTCGTGGCAGACGCCGGACTCGGCGACACGGTCGACGGCCAACGTCGGCAGCGCGGAGGGAGACCCCGTCGCCGGACCGGCGGTGAACGCGAAGGTCTCCACGAACCACCCCGGGTCGTCTTCGTAGTCCTCGAGGCCGACGACGTCCGCCGTCTCGAAGCGGATCTCGTAGGCATGCCCGGGCTCCCAACCAGCGTCAGGGCACAGACGACGGACTACGGTGAACCGTCGCCACGGATCGCTGAACTGCGCGTGGCACTCGTGGATCTCCGCGGGTGGCCATGCACCGCCCTCGAGATCCACTTCGGCTTTGACGATCTGGATCGATGTCTGGAGAACGACCTGCTCCGGTCCATTGACGTCCCAGATGGAGAACTGCTGCGGTGGATGGCTCATCCAGGGGTTGTGTGTGTTCGAGCCCTGTGCCTCGGCAAAGACCAGGACGACGTCCTTGTCCGCAGGGACCACTCCCCCCGGTTCGGGGTAGCTCTCCACGAGCTCCCAGGGCGTCACCCCCACCGGTACGATGGTGCAGGCGTAGGAGGATGACGGAAGAGCGCTGGCCACCAGAGCGAGGGTGAGGACCTGGAGCATCGCAGGGCGTAGGACGCGCTCGCCGCTTCGACTCGAGATGATCCGGTCTCCCTGTCCGGTCGGGTGCCCCATCTCAGCACCCCGTGGTCCAGCAGGGGGACACCGGGTGCCCGTCGTAGCCGTCCGGGGGCAGGTCGATGAGGATGATCCGCCAGGTCTCGCCCTCCTGGACGGCGAGTGGGCGCCAGCACCCGGTCTCCTCCCCCATCCCGACGGCCCACGTACGGAGCTCTTGCGCCGCCTCCCCATCGAACACCCGGGGAACGGTCCGGTCGGGGAACTCCAGGTCCTGGAACTCAGCGAGGGGGATGTCCGGGAAGGGCCACTCCGGCACCTCGGCGTCCGACGGACAACTCATGCCAGGCTCCTCAGCCCGTGTCGTCCAGAGCCCGACCGAGTCGGCGGCATAGGGTGTGCCCCCGTCAGCGTGGGCGGCGAGGTTCAGGGCCAGGGCGACGGAGTTCGCAGCTCGGGCGGCGGACTCAGGGGTCAGGCCGAAGTCATCCTCATGGACGTTGCCGTTCAGCTTGACCTCGAGCTGGGCGCCATGGTTCCGAAGGTAGATGACGGTCTTCCAGGCGTCGACGACCTCTCTGTACATGATCCGCCACGGCTCCCCCGCCTCCTCGGCGAGCCCCGCCAGATCGACTCCGTCCAGCAGCGCGCAGGCTTCGGCCTCAGTGAGCGTCTTCCGGAGGAACCCCGGCACCATCTGCTCGGGCCCGCTCCGGTAGAGGAACAGGCCGTCCTCGTAGAGGTAGGCGGCAACAGAACCCTGATCCATGTACAGGTACTCCCCCAGGTCTGCGTGGCAGCTCGGGCAGATCTTGTACGCGGCCAGGAGCCGCGCCTCACCCAGAGGCGGGTACTCCGTGATCTGGAAGGGACAGGAACCCTGGTCGGAGTCAGGGGAGGTAGAGCGGTCGATTGTCTCGATGGTGTCGCCTGTTGGCGGGAGACCCTCAGCATCTCCGTCTCCGGTGGCGGGCTGTTGGCCACTCTTTGCACAGCCGACGATGACGATTGACAGGAGCAGCAGCCTGGTTCTCATCTTCAGTCCTCCTCCATCAGGAGCCCTCCGGGCAGATAGGTGCGTCCCAGTCGATGACCGGGCAGGCGGGATCCTCCGGGGCACTGAGGGGTGCGTCCGCGCACTCTGGCACCTCATCGGAGCCCAGGATCTCCATACCGTCTTCGCACTTGACCTCGAGCCCGGCATCGGAGTCATAGCAGTAGCTGCACTCGACCCAGCCGCAGGGCACGCAGGTGTCGTTGTAGTGGCAGCAGACCGACATGTCGGGCGCGCAGGCCTTCATCTCGACGAAGGATGCGCCCTCGGAGCAGAAGTGCTCCGGCGGATCCCAGCAGTCATCGCCCGGTACCTGCCAGTCGCCCGGGTAGTGCGGGTCCTCGCACTCCGCAGCGGTCGGCGTGCACTCCGGCGGGTCGATCAGCTCCCAGCCCGGGGGCTCGCACCACTCGGAGAAGTACCTCCGGTCGCCGGGATCAGCCACCTCCTCGGCCCAAACCTCAGCCGTGGAGCACTCCACCTGGTTCCTGCACGCAGCGAAGGTCTGCGGGCCGTGGGGCTCGCCGAGGGACGCCGCGCAGGCGTCTTCCCCCGCCCAGGCCAGCACGACCATGCAGCCCTCTGTCCCGAGGCACTGCTTCCAGCCCAGTTCGAGGCATAAAGAGAGTTCGACCTCCCGGGTGTCCCCGCCGGTCCCCCTCGTGTCTCCACCGGGGGAGGCCTCCTCGGTGTCCTCGCAGGCCACGGCGAGCAGCAGGGCGAGGACCGTGATCAGCGTTCTCACGGAGCATTTCCTCCTCATGGCGGAACCTCACAGTACTCGGGCTCGCTCTCCGCCGCCTCCCAGCCGTCCGGACCGCAGCCGTCGAAGATCAGGTACCACGCTCCGGTGTCCGGAGAGCGGCTGAACCCGACCGCGCTGTTGCAGGTCACGCCGGTGGGGCCCCAGCCGTCCTCGGCGCAGTACGCGGTGGTTCCGCAGCCGACCTGGACGATCTCGTACCCGGGCGGGTCGGTCCAGCCGCACTCGATGGCGTCCACCGGCGAGCAGAACGGATGGGCCGTGCAGGCCTCAAGGTCCAGCCCCGCGCACTCGGGCGTCTCCCCGGGGTGGTGCCGGCAGTACGCCTCCGGGTCGGCGGCGGTCGCCATGTCCTCGGTGTCGTCGTCACAACCCGCTGCCAGCATCATTGACGCAGTGCTCGCCAGAATGACGACGACGAGAGAGAGCAGGCTCCCTCTCCGTTCACGGTGGCGGGCAGTCTTCTTCATTACGGACCTCACTGTTTTCGGCCCGGGCTCTTGGTACGGAGGGCGATGAAAGCGAGGACAGACAGGAGCAGCAGGAAGCCAGCGAAGGGGCGGGGCATCGGCCCGGCGGAGCATGAGCTGCCTGGATCGTCGACGTTTCCTTCGTCGACGTCGACCGCGGCCAGCGCGGTCCCCTGGTTGGACTCGTCGCTCCACATCGACTCTTCTTCGGGGTCTTCGCAGTCCCCGCCGCACCCTTCCGTCCCGATGAAGGTCATCACTTGAGCCCACTCGTCCGCGCAGAGCTTGTCCGCTTCGCCGCAGGTGTTCACCTCCGCTTGCAGGACGCACGCCATGGCCGCGGCGTACGCTTCGCTGAAGTCTTCCGATGCGGCGAGGTCCTCTTCGGTGCCGTCGGATGAGGGGGGATCCAGGAACATGGCGCACTCCAGCTTGCAGTTGAGGACCTTGTCTTTGGCGTATTTGTACTGCGAGACCTGGTGACACTCCTCGGTCTCGGTCGAGTACGAGCCCATGGTCAACACATTGGGGGTGTCGTAGCAGGGTGCCAGCTTGTCACAGAACGCTGCGCAGTCCTCGGGCACGTCCCAGTGGCCCGAGTTGACCTTGCAGATCCGCCCGTACGTGCCGCACTGCATCTGCTCGAAGTCGTACAGCACGCACGCATCCTCGCAGGTATGGTTGTGGTCGCAGTCGGCGTCGTCGGTGCAGACCCACTTCGAGGCTTCGCGGCAGCGGTTGTACAAGCAGATCTCTCCGCCGCCGCATTCCGAATCTGCTACACACTCGTACTCGTCACTCCACGAGGTCTCGCATTCGTCCGCAGCCGCACTTGCCGTGCAGAACAACAGGCCAATCATCGCAATCGTCCGCAGCATCATGTCCTCCGTTCAGGTTCCTGGCCCTTGTTCATCAGTCCAGCTTGCATCCCAACTCATCGATCCCTGTCCGGCCGCAGATGTAGGGCCCCAGGGATCTGCAGTGGTCCACCTCCAGGAATCCGTCCACGCAGTGGAAGTAGTCGTCACCCGCGCAGGATCCACCCTCCGGCAGGTCATCGCAGGTGAAGGTGTCCGGCCAGACGGGTCGGCAGCCGGGGAGCCCCCCGCAGCCCATGGGGCCGCAGATCATTCCCTGCTCCGGACAGGGGGTGACCGTCCACTTCTCGTCCACACACGACACGAGGCCGTGCCCTGAACAACGGACCTGTGTGGACCCGCCGCAGCCATCCTTCGAGACACAGGCCCCGGCCTTGCATTTCTGGTACCAGGTACACTCCCCGCAGGACGTCCCCGAGCCGCAGCCGTCATCCCCGCAGACCTTGCCGAAGCAGTCCGGCGGGCAGGGGACCTCGGAGCACTCGGCGACCCCTGTTCCGGGCGGGACGACGCAGGCGTTGAAGGGACAGGGTTCATACTGCGGCTCGCCGTCCGGGCAGGTGACCTTCCAGCCGTTGATGCACGTCCCTTCGGCGTCGACATCCCCGCATCCGCCGCCCGCAGGGGCGCAGCGACCCTCGGCTCCACAGTCCCAGTCCTCCAGACAACTGCCACAGCTACCGCCCATGCCGTCAGGGCCGCACATCTTCCCCTGGCACTGGGGAGGATCCCCGTTGACACACATTCCATCCTGGCAGAACAGCCACTCGTCACAGGTGCCGCAGACACCCCCGCAGCTGTCGTTGCCGCACTCCCTGCCCGCACAGTCCGGCGTGCACGCGTCACAGGGGAGGCATTGATCATCGACACCCCAGTCGGGCGACAGGACACATGTGTGGCCGTCGGGACAGGAGGCGGCGCCGACGAAGTGACACTCCCCGCCTTCGCAGCACTCCGGGTCTATGTCCTCGACCTCCCAACAGGGGACCGTCTCCCATTCCTCGTACTCCGTCTCCGAGGTGCACACGAGGTGCTTCCCGCAAACAAAGTCCACATGGGCGAAGCCACTTTCGCAAGCGACTCCG
>JBDRIT010000029.1:0-109657 GCA_043815665.1 Pseudomonadota bacterium | reverse complement strand
GCATTCGAGCCCCGCTGCATCCCCGCCCGGTGCGTTGCGGGGCCCCCACCTCCCTCGACGTACCTCAAGTACGCCTGCGGTCGGCGTGCACCCCCGCGCCTTCCGGCCAGGGCGCTTCGGCGCTCTCGGTGCGATCCACTTTTTTCGCCGCAGGCCCTAAGCTCCCCACCCGAATCACCGACAGCACTTCGGCGCCGGCGTAGCCGAGATCCGCAGCGATCTCCTCTCCCCGGGGACTGGCCTCGGCGGAGAGGATCAGGCGGAGGAAGCCCGGCGCGGCGGGGACCACCGCGGGGATCTGTTCCGGGGTGGGAACCGAGGCATCGAGGATCGCGGCAGAGACATCCTTCATCCGGCCCTTGCGCTCCACCTCGAAGCCCGCCTTCCAGCGTGCGAGGGCTTCGGGCAACGCGGTCGGGTCCACGGGACGGGCGAGGCGCAGGAGCCACTCGAAGGTCCGGGGAGCCTTGGCCTTGGACCCGTCCCGGGGGACCACCCTGAGGATCTCGATGCCGTCGATCATCACGCCCTGGAGCTTCGTCACCATGGCGTCCCAGCCCTCCACAGGAGCGTCCAGGAAGGTCGCCTCGATCCACTCGTCCAGGCCCCAGGCGCCCAGCGCGAGGCTCGGCCCCATGGAGCTCTTCAGGCGTGGATGGTACCCCTTCGTGTACACCATGGGGTACCCCGCCCGCCGCAGCCCCCGCACCAGGCTCCGCTGCAGGTCGAGATGTCCCAGCACGTTCGACGGCGGCAACCGCCTGAAGTGCACCCTCGCAAGGACCAGCTCTCCTCCTGTGCCCCCGACTCCCCTCGCTGTGGGAGGGCCCTCCGGGCCCGATTCCCTCCCCGTCTTCATCGTCATGCAGGGCAACCCGCACGCGGAGCAAGCCGACTCCTCCCCGTGGGGATCACACGCCGGCGTCATCTCTCCGGCCTCGGCCCGGCGCCACTCCTTCTGGAGCCACCCCTTCGTGACGCCGGTGTCGACGTGATCCCAGGGGAGCACGGCATCCTGGGCCATGGCACCGAGATACCGCTCCGGGTCGGGCAGCGTGGCGGCCTCCGCCTCGGCCCAGATCCCCTTGTCGAAGATCTCGGACCAACCGTCCAGGCGGGCTCCCCTCCGCCACGCGTCCTCGATGAGCCCGGCGACGGCCCGGTCGCCCCGGGCGATGATGGCCTCCAGGCGGGAGATCGTCGGATCGTGCCACTTCAGGTTCACGCTCCGGGGGAGCCGCTCCCTGATCAGGTCGATCTTCGCCGCCAGCGCGGACGAACTCGTCATCCCGCACCACTGGAGCGGGGTGTGCGGTCGCGGCACGAAGAGGCTGCAGGACACCACCAGCTGGAACCGTGCCCGGCGAATCCGGGAACCGATGGCCAGCACCTCCCGGGCGAGACGGGCGATCTCGAGGACGTCATCATCGGTCTCTCCTGGGAGGCCGAGCATGAAGTACAGCTTCACCCGATCCCACCCCGCGCGGCACATCCGGTCCACTGCGTCGAAGAGGTCCTGGTCCTTCACGTTCTTGTTGATGGTTCCACGGAGACGACTGCCGGACTCCGGGGCCAGGGTGAGGCTCGAGGTGCGTCCCTCGGCCATCACCTTGAGGACCTCCTCCCCCACCCCATAGGCTCGGAGGGACGAGACCGAGAGGCTGGCGTGGGAATCCGCGAGGATCGGACGCAGGCTCGTGACGAGGCCGACCAGGTCCGTGCGGTCCGCGGTGGAGAGGCTCGCCAGGCCCACCTCCTCCATGCCGGTGTCGGCCACCCGCTCCCGGACCTCGTCCAGGAGCCCCGCGGTGCTCCTCTCCCTGAAGGGACGATAGTAGACCCCGGCCTCGCAGAAGCGGCACCCCTGGGGACAGCCCCGGGCAATCTCCAGGGAGACCCGGTCGAAGATCGCCTCCACCGATGGCACCGGGAAGGGACGGAGGTCCGGCCCCTGATCCAGGTCCTCCAGCCACTGCCGTCGGGCGACGGTCCCGGGCACGATCTCGAGGCCCGTCGTTGCGTCGGTCACGGTCGGGTGCAGGGCTGGGACGTAGACCCCGGGCAGGAGATCGAGCCCGGGCAGGAGCCCGCCCCGATCCCCCGTCGGGAAGTCCATCTCCCTCAGCGCCGTCAGGAAGTCGGGGAGCAGGACCTCGCCGTCGCCCACCAGGATCGCATCGAAGAACGGCGCGACGGGCTCCGGGTGCGCGGCGCCGGGACCCCCGGCGATCACCAGCGGCCCCGTCGGGCCCCGGTCCGCGGCGCGGAGCGGGATCCCTCCGAGGTCGAGGACGGTCAGGATGCCCGTGTAGGTCAGCTCGAAGGGCAGGGAGACCCCGACGACGTCGAAGTCGCCCAGGGGCAGGCCGTGGTCCCGGGAGTCGAAGGTGGCACGCCCGGCCCGGATGTGCTCCTCCATGTCGATCCAGGGCACGAAGAAGCGATCGACGAAGATCCCGGGGGTCCGGCGCAGCATCGAGTAGAGGATCGCCAGGCCCGCGTTGGACATGCCGACCTCGTAGGCGTCCGGAAAGACCAGGGCGACCTTCAACTCTCCCGGCTGGGGCAGCGGAGGAGGCTCTGCGAAGTACTCCCCGCCCACGTACCGAGCGGGCATCCGCACCCCGAGCCGGACCAGTTCGTCGACGCCGCGGCTCATGAGCCCTCCCCCGGCGCTGTGGCGCCTCCCGCAAGATCTCCCGCCAGGGACAGGAGGTCGACGGGAGTGAGCCGGGTCCTCCCGGACACTCCGTTGAGCGCCACCTCCACGGAACCGCCACGCACCAGGTGGAGGCAGAATCCCTGGGCACCACGGGAGACCACGCGGATCCTCCCCGGGGAGTGCTCGGCGCCGAGCTCCCTCGAGAAGAACCGGCGCGCGCCCAGGCGCACCTCGCGGCGCCACACCACCGGACCGATGTGGATGTGCTCCGTCGAGAGGGCCTTGACCGTGACCAGGACCAGGAAGCAGATGCCGATGGCGGCGAGGGTCGGACCGAAGAGGAAGCCGAAGACCGGCGCGTTGTTGATGTTCGCGATCATCACCGCCCCGACCCCCAGGGACAGGACCCCCGCTGTGAGCAGGGGACGGTCCAGGGGAGACCCGACGCCCAGGCGGACGCTGACCTCCGACCGCCGGGGGGTCACCGTCGTCGGACCATCGACGGAGGGGAGGCCGGAGATCTCCCGCAGTCCGCCGGAGATGTCTTCAGCGCGCTCCACGTCCCCGGGCTCCGCGACGAGGACCGTGGCCCCGGAATTCAGGACCAGCTCCACTGCGTGAATCTCCACTGCGGTCTCCTCACGCCCCCAGAGCTCGGTGCGGCTCGCGATCGCAACGCCACGAACCGTGGCGGCGGGGATCTCCAGGATGTCGTCCGACCGGGCACCGGCGAGGAGGAACCGACGGAGGCCGGGCTCCCACACGAGGCCGCCCTTTGGCTCCCCCATGAGGCGCCCCACCTGGAGGAACAGGAGCCCGGAGACGGCCAGCAACACCACCAGGAACAGGCGCGCTGCGAGGCTCTGCTCTTCGGACGCAACGAGGATCCAGGCGCCGCCCAAGACCTGGGCCGCGCCCAGGGCGTACACCACCCGTCCCACCGCTGCGTTTCGTCGCGGATCCACCAGGACCACGCTCTCCTGATTCGTCATGGGATGATGCAGCGCGCGGCCAGGTCCGCGACCTGACCGTCGGTCAGCCCCGCCTCCCGGAGCACCGCGTGGGTGTGCTCGCTGTAGCGCGGAGCGAAGGAGTAGTCCCTGGGAGCGTCCTCCCGATCCACCGCGGGGGGGCAGAGGTGGATGGTCCTCCCGTCGGGAAGGTGGGTCGTGGTCATCTTCGACGCGACGGCCTCCATGTCGCGGACCTGACGAATCGTGTGGATCGGCGCGTGGGGGACCCCCACGGCCGAGAGCGCGCCCTGCAGTGCTGCGGTGGTATACTCCGCCGCGGCCGCGGCCAACTCCCGGTGGATGTCGGCTCGGTCCTCATGGCGGCCCGCGTTGGTCTCCCTCCGCTCCGAGCCGAGGGTCTCGAAGCCGGGGATCCCGGTGAGCCGCTGCCACTGACGGTCGTTGCCCACCGCGAGGAAGAGGTACCCGTCTGCCGTGGGGTACGCGTTGACCGGGATGAACTTCCGATGCTCGTTGCCGCAGCGGCCGATCTCCGTGGGATCACAGCCGAAGTCCAGGAGGGGCAGGGTGGTGATCAGCCAGGAGGCAGCGGCCTGGGCCATGGACACGTGGATCGCACGCCCCTTCCCCGTCTCGGCCCTCTCGGCCAACGCGAGGCAGACGTTGGCGTAGACCTCGTCCCCGGCCTTCAAATCCACCAGGGGGACGCCGGAGAGCATCGGGGGTCCCTTCGCGTCGCCCGTGATCTCCATGAATCCCATCATGGCCTGGATCGCGGGGTCGTATCCCGGGACGTCGGGGTAGTCGGGGCCCATCGCGGAGATCCCGGCCCAGATGAGATCGGGCTTGACCTCGCTGAGGCTCTCGTAGTCGATCCCCAGGGACCGGTAGCGTGAGGGCAGGGTGTTGCAGCAGAACACGTCCACATCGAGCTCCCGCACGATGCGCCGGAGGGTCTCCCGGCCCTCGGCCTCCTTCAGGTTCAGCGCGATGGCCTCCTTGCCCACGTTGGGCGCGACGAAGTAGGAGCGGCGGTCCTCGTCCGCCACGACCCCGCCGATGTAGCGGTTGGGATCCCCGGGAAGGGCCTTCCCCGTGGGGGTGGCCTCCAGGCGGATCACCCGCCAGCCGAGCTGTACGAAGCGCAGGGTGGCGTAGGTCATGGAGAGGGCCTGCTCCATGGAGAGCACCGTCCGGGGCTTCATCCCGCGCCTCCCTCGGCGTGGGCCTTCAGGCGGCGCAGGACATTCTCCGGGGTCAGGGGCAGCGCGTCGAAGCGGACGCCCGTCGCGTTGTACAGCGCGTTGGCGATGGCCGCCGGGACGCAGATCAAGGGCGCCTCGCCGATGCCCTTGGCCCCGGCCGGGCCCTCCGGGTCCATGGTCTCGATGAAGATCATGTCGATCTTCGGGACCTCCGGCGCGGTGAGGAGCTTGTAGTCCCGGAACCTGGGATTGAGCACCCGTCCCTCCTCCACCAGGAGTTCTTCGGTGCACGCGTACCCGATGCCCATGACGATTCCGCCTTCGACCTGCCCCTCGATGCCCATCCGGTTGATCACCCGTCCCACGTCGTGGGCCGCGGTGAAGGCCAGGACCCGAACCACACCGGTCTCGGTGTCCACCTCCACCTCCGCGACGTGGGTGCCGAACGCGTAGGATGCGGAGACATCTCCTTTGTACTCCCTGTCCTGGGACTCGCTGGGGGGCTCGTAGTAGTTCGTCGTCATGATCAGGTCGCCCTTCTCGCCGAAGTGCAGCGACCGGATCAGCTTGGCCATGTCCAACCGGTCCTCGCCGCTCTCCTTGTCCACGATCCGCCCCCCTTCGAGGGCCAGGGTCTCCGCAGGGGTCCCCAGCCGGGCGGCCGCCGCGGCCAGGACCTTGTCCCGCGCCGCCCGCGCGGCGCCGATCGCGGAGTTCCCCGCGACGAAGGTGGTGCGGCTGGCGTGGACCCCCACGTCCCAGGGGGTGACGTCGGTGTCGTTGTTGACCACGCGGACCGCGGTGATGGGGATCCCAAGCTCCTCCGCGACGAGCTGCGCGATCACCGTCTCCGAGCCCTGGCCGATCTCCGACGCGCCGGTGATCACCGTCGCGTGGCCGAAGTCGTCGAGCTGGAGGATCGTGCCGCAGCCATCGGTGCGGTAGATCTTGGCACCCCCGCCCACGTGCAGCATCGAAGCGATCCCCACGCCACGCTTCACCGGCCCCTCCTGCCCCTGGCCGTACGCATGGTGTTTCTCCACAAAGGCGCTCTTCGCTCCGGCCTCTTCGAGACAGTCCTTGAGGCCGCAGCTCCGGAAGGTCATCCCCTGCCCCGTGATCTCTCCGGGGTCCTGGGCGTTCTTGAGCCGGAACGCGAGGGGATCCATCCCCACCGCCTCCGCGAGCTGGTCCATATGGTTCTCTACGGCGAAGGTCGCCTGGGGATTCCCATACCCGCGGAAGGACCCGCTGTAGGGGTTGTTCGTGTACACCACGTCCGTGTGGTAGAGGCAGTGAGGAACCCGGTAGAGGGAAGAAATCGTCTGCATGATCACGAAGGGCGTGGTGGCCCCCCAGGAGGTGTAGCCGCCGTTGTCGTGCAGGGTCCGCGCCTCCCGGAAGGTCAAACGGCCGTCCCGCCGCGCGCCGGAGCGGAGCCGGAACTCCATGGGCTGCCGGGTCGGGGACGCGAGGAACTCCTCCTCCCGGGAGAAGACCAGCCGCACCGGCCGCCCCGTGGCCCGGGCCAGGAAGACGCAGATCGGCTCGAAGGGGTAGATGTCGAGCTTGCTCCCGAAGCCGCCCCCGAGGGGGGGCTGGATGACCCGGATCTTCTCCGGGGGGACGCCCACCATCCGGGAGAGATCCCGTCGGAACAGGAAGGGCATCTGGGTCTGGGAATGGAGGGTGAGGCGTCCCTCCGCGTCGAACTCGGCGATGATCGCGCCCACGCCCATGCAGCAGTGGGTGACGAAGTGCAGCTGGAACACGTCCTCGACGATCACGTCGGAGTCGGCCTCGCCCTGGGCCACGTCGCCGTGGCCGTAGTCGAAGGTCATCGGGATGTTGTTGGGATGGGCCTCGTGGATCACCGGCGCGCCCTCCCGAAGCGCGTCGGCGGGGGTGAAGACCGCGGGGAGGTCCTCATACTCAATATGAATCAGCCGCGCTGCCTCCCGGGCGATCTCTTCCGACTCCGCGGCCACCGCGGCCAACTCATCACGGATGCAGCGGACCTTGTCCCCCTTGAGCGCAGGGTTGTCCCGCGCCACCCCCAGGGGCTCTCCGGAGATGTCCGCCGCGGTGATCACCGCGTGCACCCCGGGGAGCGCACGGGCTGCCTCGGTGTCGATGCGGACGATGCGCGCGTGGACGCGGTCCGTGCGCCGGATCGCGGCGTGCAGCATCCCGGGCCGCGTCATGTCCTGGACGTAGCGCGCCTGCCCGGTCACCTTCGAGGGCGCGTCGAGCTTGGGGATGCTCTGGCCGATGAGGGTCACCTTCCTGCCGGCGCTCATCGGTCACCCCCCTGCTCCCGGACCCTGCAGAGTGCAGCGGCGATGGCATCGATGACCTTCGTGTAGCCGGTGCACCGGCAGAGGTTGCCCTCGATGCCCCGGCGGATCTCCTCCACCGTCAGATCCGGAGCCCCGCGCATCAGGGACGTCCCCTGGACGACCATCCCCGGGGTACAGAAGCCGCATTGGACCGCGCCGTGGCGGACGAACTCCTGCTGGAGGATGCTGAGCCCCTCCGAGGTCATCAACCCCTCGACGGTGGTCAGCTCCCGTCCTTCGCAGTCCACCGCGAGCATGAGGCAGGAGTTCACCGAAACCCCGTCCACGAGGATCGTGCACGCGCCGCACTCTCCCTCGCCGCAGCCCTCCTTGGTCCCGGTCACTTGGAGGACATCCCGGAGCATCGAGAGGGTGGTCATCTCCACCGGGACCGTCACGGTGACCGGTCGGTTGTTGAGTCGGAATCGGATCTCAGTTCCCACGGACTGCCTCCAACGACCTTCGGGTCATCACCCGGATCAGCTCCGTCCGATACCACGCAGATGCGCGCACGTCCGAGATCGGCGCAGTCTCCGCCGCGGCCTCCCGGACCGCCGCCGCGACAACCCCGTCGTCCAGCACCTTCCCGGCCAGCGCGGCCTCGGTGCGTCGTCCCCTGAGGGGAACCGGGGCCACCGCGCCGAACGCGACCCGGGGGGCGTGGAGGGCACCGTCCACCCACCGTCCCCCGATCCCGACGGACACCACGGCGATGTCCATGGCCGGACGGGTGCCGAATTTTTTACACATCGACCTGAAGCCGGGGGCGGGGATCGGGAATCGGACCCCGGTCAGCAGCTCCTCGGGCCGCCGCCGGGTCACCCCCGGAGCCATGAAGAAGTCATGCAACGGCAGGGTCCGTCGGACCGGGCCGGCGTCGGACCACGCGGCCAGCTCGACCTCCGCATCCAGGAGGAGCAGGGGGATCACCAGGTCCGCGGCCGGGGATGCGTTGCAGAGGTTTCCCCCGATGGTGGCGCTGTTTCGGACCTGGCCGGACGCGAAGTGGTCCGCGACCTCGGCAAGGATCGGAGCGGAGTCGCGGAGGAGCCCGTTCTGCAGGAGGTTCGCAACGGTGCACAGCGCGCCGACGCGCACCACCCCGTCGCCGAGGGAGACCTCCCCGAGGGCCGGAATCCGCCGGATGTTGAGCAGGAGCGGGGTGACCCCTCCGAGGCCCTCCCGGATCCGCGGAACGAGGTCCGTCCCCCCCGCATAGATCGTGGCCTCTCCTCCGGTCATGAACCGCAGGGCCTCCTCCAGGGTGGCCGGAGCCTCGTATCGTTCGATGACGCGCATGCGCCCTCCTTCAGAACAGGATCGGTTCGTCGAATCTCCCGAAGACCTCCACCAGGCGGTCGGTGATCTCCCCCACCGTGGCATAGGCCTTCACCGCGTCCATGATCGCGGGCATGACGTTTCGGTCGGATCGGGCGTCCTCGAGGATCCGACCGAGGGCCTGGTCCACCGCGTCGGGGTCCCGCTGCGCCCGGACGCGCTGGAGTTTCTCACATTGCCGCTGGCAGTTCTCCTCGTCGAAGGGGTGGATCTCGACCTCGTTCTCCTCCTCCTCCTCGACCCGATAGCAGTTCACGCCCACCTTGCGGATCTCGCCCCGTTCGATCCGCTTGTGTTCTTCGTAGGCCTGGCGGGACACCGCGTTCTGCACGTGGCCCTCTGCGATGCCCTGGACGATGCCGCCGGCCGCGTCCACCGCGGCCATCTCCTCCCGGATCCGCGCCTCCATCTGGTTGGTCAGGGTCTCCACGTAGTAGGAGCCGCCCAGGGGATCCACCGTGTCCCGCAGGCCCATCTCGTCGAGGAGGATCTGCATGGTGCGCAGGGAGAGGCGGGCCGCCCGCTCCGACGGAATCGTGTAGGCCTCGTCGAAGGAGCACAGGGCCATGGTCTGGGTGCCGGACAGCGCGCTGATCAGCGCGTAGTAGGCCCCGCGGACGATGTTGTTCTCCGGTTGTTCGATGGTCAGGCCCCCGCCGCCCCCGCCCGCGATCATCCTCAGCCACATGGAGCGGGGGTCCTTCGCACCGTATTCGTCGCGAAGGATCCGCGCCCACAGGCGGCGGGCCGCGCGGAACTTGGCCACCTGCTCGAAGAGGTTGCCGTGGATGTCGAAGTTGAAGGAGAGGCGGGACGCGAAGTCGTCGATGTCCATGCCCCGTGAGAGGACGAGGTCGATGTAGGCCTTCGCGATGCAGAACGCGTAGGACATCTCCTGCACCGGGTTCGCGCCGGACTCCCGGATGTGGTAGCCGCAGACGCTCACCGGGCTGTAGAGCGGCGCGTTTTCGGCGCAGAACACGATGGTGTCGCCCACCAGCCGCATCGACGGCTCCACGGGGAAGATCCAGGTGCCCCGCCCGACGAACTCCTTGAGGATGTCGTTCTGCGCGGTGCCGCGGAGCTTGCGGATGTCGTAGCCCCGCTTCTCGGCCATCGCGAAGTACATGGCGATCAGCACCGCCGCGGACCCGTTGATCGTGAGGGAGACCGTGATCTTCTCCAGGTCGATCCCGGCGAAGGCAGCCTCGAAGTCCTCCAGGGTGTCCACGGACATCCCCACGCGGCCGACCTCGCCCCGGGCCATCTCCGCGTCGGAGTCCAGGCCCACCTGGGTGGGCAGGTCGAAGGCCACGTTCAGCCCGGTCTGTCCGTGCTCGATGAGGAAGCGGAACCGCTCGTTGGTCTCCTCCGGATTGCCGAAGCCTGCGTACTGGCGCATGGTGAAGGGGCGCTTGCGGTACATGTAGCGGTGGATCCCGCGGGTGAAGGGGAACTCCCCCGCGCCCCCCTCGGTCTCCGCGCCCCCGGTCTCGGCCACGTCCGCGGCGGTGTACATCGGTCGGATCTCGATCCCGGACTCGTTGACCACCCGCGGGATATCGCCGTTCTTGTTGTGTCTCGTCATCCTTCTCCTCCGCGATGTCAGCGGGACATCTCCCGGGCGATGAGCAGCTTGAGGATCTCGCTGGTCCCGCCCCCGTACAGGGTGAATCGGATGTCACGCAGGTACCGCTGGATCGGGTACTCCATCGCGTAGCCATAGGCTCCGAAGACCCGGCTCGCCTTGTCGCAGATCGTGGTGGCTGCCTCGGAGGCGAAGAGCTTGGCCATCGCGGCCTCGCGCCCGTGGGGACGGTCATTGTCCACCAGCCACGCAGCATAGTGCACCAGGTGCGTCGCTGCCTCCAGGTCCGTGCCCATCTCGGCCAGCCTGGCCTGGATCGCCTGGAACCGGTTGATCGGCTTCCCGAACTGCTGCCGCTCCGCCGCGTACCGGACTGCGTCCTCCACCGCGGCCCGGCCGACCCCGATGGCCATCGCGCCGGTCATGATGCGGATCTTCGACAGGATCGTCCTCAACTCGCTCTCGCCCTCACCCTCGGCACCCAGCCGATGTCCTTCGGGGACGAAGCAGTCGTCGAAGGCCAGCTCGGAGGTGACCGCACCCCACGCGCCCATCTTCTCGATGGTCTTGCCAACGTGAAGGCCCTCGGACCCCCGCTCGACCAGGAAGATCGTGAGCCTCCTCTCTTCTCCCGCACGCGCGAAGACGGTGAAGAAGTCCGCCACCGGCGCGTTGGTGATCCACATCTTCTGCCCGTTCAAGACATAGCCGTGGTCCGTTCTGGTGGCGGTGGTCGCGATGGACGAGAGGTCGCTGCCCGCGTTGGGCTCGGTGATGCAGAAGGCCGCGATCTTCTCCCCCCGGAGGGCCGGCCCGAGGATCCGCGCATGGATGTCCTCATCGCCCAGGGCCCATGGAAAGTGGGTGCCCATCAGGGACTGCATGGCCGCGCACGCGGCCAGGGAGAGCGAGCCCCTGGAGATCTCCGTGATGGCCAGGCAGTAGGACTGGAAATCCATGCCGACCCCGCCCACCGAGGGCGGGTAGCGCAGCCCGAAGAATCCCAGCGCGGCCAGCTCACCGAAGAGCGCCCGCGGGAACGCATGGGCCTCGTCCAGGGCCGCGGCCCGGGGCCGCACCCGCTCGTCGGTGAACCTCCTGAAGGTGTCCACCAGCAGCCGCTGCTCTTCCGAGTATCCGAAGTCCAATTCCGTCCCTCCTCACTCCGCGGATGGTCCCCGCAGCCGCTTGGTGGCCTCTTCGTCCAGGGAGAGGTCTGCCGGGTCGATCACCACCCCGTAGAGCTCCCGCGCCGCGCCGATGGAGATCACCTCGTCCCGGACCTCACGGGCGACGCGCTCCGCTGGCCGCTTCCGGGGATCGCCGTACCCACCGCCGCCGCCGGCGCGCTGGTGGTAGACGGTGCCCTTGGGGATGCCGGTCAGGAGATCGAGGCTCAGGGGAGCCCGCTCCTTGCCGTCGGGGGTCTGCAGCGTCAAGGAGTTCAAGCTCCCGGACCCTCCCCCGTGGAGGCCGAAGGCCGGCTCGACGTCCCCGTCGCCGAACACCACCAGCTGGGTGTCGTCGGATCCGATCTCGAAGACCGTCTCCACGCCGAGCCCCCCCCGCCACCGACCGGGCCCGGCGGAGTCCTGGAGGAACTCGTGCTGCCTCAGGAGGTGGGGGGTCTGCTGCTCGAACATCTCGTAGTCCTGATCCAGCATGCCGCCGGACGCGTCGATCATCCCGATGTGATCGTAGCCATCAACGCCCCGCATCGCGCCGGACCCGCCCTTGAGGCCCATGAAGCAGATGTCGACGTAGCGATCCTTCGTGCGGGGGTTGGTGCCGGTGGTGAGGGAGCAGAGCAGGTGGTTCCAGCCCGCGGTGACGCGGTCGGGGACCGCGGTCTCCATCGCGCGGGAGATCGCGTCCGCGTTGGCGGGGCAGAGGTGGTTGCCGTAGGTGGTGGCCGCTGGATACGCAGCGTTCAGGAGGGTGCCCTCGGGGATCACGATCTCGAGGGGTCGGACCATGCCCTCGTTGTGGGGGA
The DNA here is from genome assembly GCA_043815665.1 of Pseudomonadota bacterium. Taxonomy (GTDB): domain Bacteria; phylum Myxococcota_A; class UBA9042; order CAIXZC01; family CAIXZC01; genus CAZNWW01. The sequence continues at coordinate 97,558 of JBDRIT010000029.1, read as the reverse complement.
TGTCCGGGTTGACCATCTGGAGGAAGGTCAGGATCGTTGCGGACGCGCTGGACGTATAGGTGCCATTGACGAAGCCGTTGGTCTGGGGATCCGTGCCGGAGTAGTCGAACCGGACGTGCCGATCCTCCACGGTGATCTCCACCCGGATGGTGTAGGTCTTTCCGAGGTTCTTCCCGTCGTAGTAGACCTGGGATTCTCCACGATAGATCCCGTTCGGGATCGTCGCGATCTCGGCCTCCATCCGTCTCTGCGTCGCATCGAACAGGGCGAGCTTGTGCCGCTCGAAGGTCTCCAGGCCGTACTTCTCCAGGAACTGGAGCATGCGCCGCTCTCCGACGACGCAGGAGCCGATCTCGGCCTTCATGTCCTCCTCGACGATGTCGAAGCGGATGTTCGCGAAGATGAGCTCCCAGACGTCCTTGCGGAGCCGGCCCCCCTCGATCACCTTCACCGGCGGGATCCGGAGCGCCTCCTGCCAGACCTCCGTCGCGTTCGGGTTGTAGCCTCCCGCCACCGCGCCCCCGATGTCCGCCTGGTGGCCCTTGCACGCGGACCAGGCCACCAGCTGGTCCTCGAAGAAGATCGGCTTGTAGACAGCGACGTCGTTGTTCTGGTTGCCCATGCTGAAGACGTCGTTGTGGAAGATCACGTCCCCCGGGGCCAGGTCGTCTCCATAGTACTCGAGGATGTATTTGCACACCGGCGCCAGGGAGAACGACAGGATCGGCAGGTTCTCGGTCTGCTCGAGCATGTTGCCGGCGCCATCGTACAGCCCGGTCACGAAGTCCTTGGCCTCGCAGAGGATCGGTGATCGGGTGGTCTGCTGGAGGGAGATGCTCATCTCGTCGGTGATCGACTTGAAGGCCCGCGCGAAGACCGAGAGGAGGATCGGATCGACGCCACTCATCGTCCCCCCCCATCGAGCGCGTGGTCCATGAGGTCTTCCTGACCTTTCAGGTAGACGGAGAAGGACCCGGTCCGGTCACAGATGCAGTCGAAGGACGCGCTCAGGAGGAGCGTTGTGTTGACCTGCTCCACGATGGCGGGCCCCGGGAGGCGGTAGCCGAATCGCGTCCGATGTCCGTCGTAGACCGGCACGTTCCTGAATGCGCTCTCCTCGGGGACATGAATCCGGCGCTCGCCCTTGAGCGCATCCGCGGGGTCCTCCCCCGCGTAGACCTCGTCGAGGAAGGCTGGCTTGTCTGTGATCCCGAGGGCCTGCAGGCGCACGTTGATCAGCTCGATGGGGGTCCCCTCCCCCTCCAGGGAGTATCCATACATGCGGTTGTGCTCTGCGTGGAACGCGGCCGAGACACCGGCCCTGTCCCGACCGCGAACCGCGTCGAAGGGGACGGTGAAGGTGACCTCGTGGTACTGCCGAACGTATCGGCAGTCGAAGGCCAGATGCAGCCGTTGCTTGTCCTTCGGGATCCGCTCCTCGGCCAGGAGGGCCTCGCCCCGTGCGACCAGCTCCCCGATCAGCGCATCCAGACGGTCCCAGTCGATGGGATCCAGCACCGACACGAAGGACCGCACGAAGTCGTGCTGGAGGTCGCTCTTCAACATGCCCGCGGCACAGAAGATCGACGACTCCCGGGGCACCAGGAACATGGGGATCTCCAGCTCCTGGCAGATCATGCAGGCGTGGAGCGGTCCGGCCCCGCCTGCGACGACCATGGGAAACTCCCTGGGGTCATCGCCGCGTTTCACGGTGATCTCACGCACCCCTTGGGCCATGTTGGTGTTGATCACCCGGTACATGCCCGCAGCCGCCTCCTCGACGGAGAGGCCCATGGGGCGGGCCACGTGCTCGAGGACCGCAGCCCGGGCGGCCTGCGGGTCGAGCCGGAGCTTTCCGCCCGCGAAGAAGTCGGGATCCAGGTAGCCCAGCAGGAGATCCGCGTCGGTGCAGGTGGGCAGGGTCCCACCCCTCCCGTAGCAGGCCGGCCCCGGGGCCGCGCCCGCGCTCCCCGGCCCCATGCGCAGGAGGCCGCCCTCGTCGATCCAGCCGATGCTCCCACCCCCCGCACCGATGGTCACGATGCCGAGCATGGGGAGGGCAATGCGATGGCGATCCACCTCGCCCTCGGTGACGACGACGGGCGCGCCGTTCCGGACCAGGGCTGCGTCGAAGCTGGTGCCGCCCATGTCCACGGTGATGCAGTCGTCGCGGCCGTGGATGCGCGCGTAGGAGAGGCCTGCGCCGGGCCCGGCCGCAGGACCGGAGAGGAGGGTGCGCGCCGCCTCTCCGCGGGCCACCGCCGGCGCGACCACGCCGCCGCTGGACTGCATGATCAGGAGGACGCCGTCGAAGCCGATCTCCCGCAGCCGCGCGGTGAGACGGTCCAGGTAGAAGCTCAGCCGTGGTCCCACGTAGGAGTTGAGCACCGTGGTGCTCACGCGGTTGTAGAAGCGGATCGACGGGAGGAGATCCGTGGAGACCGTGAGGTAGACGTCGGGCAGCGCCTCCCGGACGAGGGCGGCGGCCTGCTGCTCCTGATCGGGACAGGCGAAGGCGTTCATGAAGCAGATCGCCACGGCCTCCACGTCCTCGCTGCGGAACAGGGCGATCGCGCTGCGGACATCATCCAGGGCCAGGGGCTCCAGGACCTCGCCCCGGGCGTCGAGGCGCCCCGAGACGGGGACGCGCAGGTGCCTGGGCACCAGGGGCACCACGTTGGTGTAGCGGTTGTCGTACCGCTCCTCGCGTATCCCGCGGCGCATCTCGAGCGCGTCCCGGACCCCCCGGGTCGTGATCAGGCCGGTCTTGGAGCCGGTCCGGGTGAGGATTGCGTTGGTGGTGACCGTGGTCCCGTGTACGATCGTCTCGATGTGGCTCGCCAACTCACCCAGCCGCAGTCCCAGGCTCTCAGCGATCTCCGTCAGTCCGTCGATGAGTCCGATTGAGGGGTCCGAGGGGGTCGAAAGGACCTTGTAGATGCGGGGCTCCTCCCCCTCCCGCGTGAGCAGGAAATCCGTGAATGTGCCCCCAACATCGATGCCGAGCTTCATGGTCATCACGGCCCCCTCCTTCGGCCAACGGGTGCCAGTAAAGCAGGGCGATGGGACCAAGTCAAAGGGAAGAAATCGAGGGCCGGCGGGGACCACCTGGCGTGTTTGACACCGGGGGGTCCTTGGGGTAGCGTCAGAAGCACCTCAGGCCCGCAAGGGAGGAGCCCATGAGCGGCGAGATCCCCATCGAGAAGAAGTTCCACATGCTGTCCCAGATCCAGCGGATCAGTCACTTCGAGTGGCTGGAGGCCGCGATGCACTTCGCCAAGGAGGGCACCACCGAGCTGGACCTTGTGAAGAAGTTCTGGGAGATCGTGGGGCGCGACACGTCGGGCAGCTACTTGAAGCATCTGAATCCCGAGGCGCCGCTGCCCCGCCAGATCGCCGAGAGCTTCGTGTTCTCGAGCCGGTCCATGGGAGAGGACGCGGTGCTGGTGGAAGGGGCGGACGAGAACGAGTGCTTCGCCCGGCACAACGGTTGCCCCTGGCACGAGTGGCACGAGCGCCTCGGCAAGCTCGATCAGGACCTGCCCGGCTGCGACGCGTGGCTCGAGTCCTTCATGGAGATCATCAACGAGACGCTCGGCACCAACGTCCGGTGGGCCACGGTCAAGTCCCTCCCCGCCGGCGACGACATCTGCCTCCGCCGGTTCTGGGTGGACTAGCCGCCGTTCAGCCCTTCCAGATCTCCTCGCGGTCGAAGTCCCTGGCGGTCGCCCCGTCGGTCCCTTTGTTCCTGTGGATCCAGGCCCGCACGCGGTCCCGACCGTACTCTGCCTCCCACGCGGCGAGGATCTCGTCTACGGGGACATCCGGGCGGGTTCCGTGGTCCACGACGTACTCCATGAATCGCTGGTTCTCCCGATTGTAGGCCTGGAAGAGGGAGTCCCCACGGCCATCGAATTCCAGCGGCTCCACGCCGTGTCGCTCGCAGAGCTCCCGGTTGAACGCGGGGGTCGCCTTGACCCACCGGCCCTCCAGGTGAAACTCCACGTAGCCGTGGTACACGAAGGTGTTCGTCCCCATCATCTCGATGAGCTCCCGGGTGGCCAGGTGGTTCCGGACCGTGGCGAAGCCCAGGCGGGTGGGAATGGCCGCGGCGCGGCCCAGCGCGCAGAGGAGGGATGCCTTCGACACACAGTACCCCCGCTCCTGGCTGAGCACCCGACTGGCCCGGTAATGCTCGGGGAGGTGGAAGGGGACATAGGGGTCGTACCAGATCCCATCCCGCACGGCGAGGTAGAGGGCCACAGCCTTGTCCACCGTGTCCCTGATGTCTCCCGCCTTGTGTCGGGCGAACGCGACGATCCGTGGATGGTCGCTGTCGATGATGGAGGTGGGGTCCAGGGTTGCCGGGTCCGGGGCGACGGCGTTCACTTCCAGGCCTCTGCCCCTGCGACCAATGCCTTCAGGTTGTTCGGGAGATGCTTCTGAGGTGAGATCGCCGTGACGGTGGTCTTCAGGGTGTCGAGGCCGAACCCGTCGGGATCCGCAGCAGCGATGAAACCCAGGAGCACCAGGTTCGCCGCGAGGGGCGCGCCGACCCCGGCCGCCAGCCCGGACGCGTCCACGGTTCGGACGGTGATCCCCCTCGCTGCGAGGGCCGCGGCCACGACCGGGTCCGGGAAGTCCCGACCGGACGCGTTGACGAAGCAGCGCCCCTCGGGGCGGAGGAAGGGGAGATGACGGTAGGTCTCTGTCGCCTCGAAGGAGAGCAGCCAATCCGCCGTTCCGGTTCGCACGAGGGAGCTGCGGTAGCTCCCGATGAGGAGATGGCTCACCACGCTGCCGCCCCGCTGGGCCATGCCGTGGGTCTCGCTGCCCATGGTCGGGAGCCCCGCGTCGGTGGCACACCTCGCCAGGACCCGGGTCGCGAAGAGCACGCCCTGGCCGCCCACACCGGCGAGGAGGATCCGCCCCTTCATTGCGGCCCCCTGTTTCGCTCCCCCTCGGGAACGATCGCGCCCTGGGGACACGTATGGACGCAGACACCGCATTGGACGCAGAGCGCAGTGTTGATCTCCACCACCTCACGGGCCTCGTCGAAGTCGAACGCGGGACACTCGAAGCGACGGATGCAGATCCGGCAACCGTTGCAGTCCTCGGTGATCGTCACCGGGATCCGGGGCAAATCCAGGTTCCGGTACCCGACGACGCAGGGTCGCCGGGCGATGATCACCGACACCGAGCCGTCCTCTGCGCAGGAGGCCTTGTGGGCCTCCCGGACAAGCTCGATCATGCCCGGCACGTCGTTCGGGTCGTGGACCCTCAACCAGGTGACGCCGCAGCCCCGTACGGCGTCCTCCAGGGGGATGATTCGGCCACGGCTTCCGTCTGCACGGATCCCGAGGCCCGGAGTGGGCTGCATACCGGTCATCGCCGTGATCTGGTTGTCCAGGAGCACCAGGACGAAGCGGGCGTCGTTGTACACCGCGCTGAGCAGGCCGACCATGCCGGCGTGGTAGAAGGTGCTGTCCCCCATGGTGGCCACCACGGGCTGGTTCTCGCCGTCCTGCTTGTAGGCCTGGTGGAACCCCGCGGCCAGGGTGATCCCTGCGCCCATGGCCAGGCAGGTATCCACCACCCCGAGGTTGACGCCCAGGGTGTAGCACCCGATGTCCGAGGTGAAGATCGCCTTGGGCAAGGCCTTGCGGATGGCGAAGAATGCGCTCCTGTGGCCGCAGCCCGGGCAGAGGGTCGGCTTGCGTACCGGAAGATCGAGCCGGCCGACCGCATCGGTCAGGCTCCTGATGTCCCGCGCCGGGAGGGGCTCCAATCCCAGGTCCCTCAGGGCCTCCGACAGGATCATGTGGAGCCGCCCCGGGACCAGCTCACCTTCCCGCGGGACGTGCCCCGTGGACCGTCCCCGGATCGGGAAGAGGTTCTTCAGATGCATCTCGATCACCTCGTCCGTCTCCTCGACGACGAGGACCCTGTCCACCTGGGACAGGAACGTGTCCACCAGGCCCCGGGGGAAGGGCTGGGGCGCTCCCAGCTTCAGAACCGGGATGGTCCTGGCGAGCCCCTCGTCCTCCAGGATGTCCGTCAGATTTGCGTAGGGCACGCCGCCGGTGATCAGTCCGAAGGGGTAGCGCTGCCCGTATTCCAGGTTGTGGTGGTTGTACTCGGCCAGATGCTCGAACCGATGCCCGATCTCATGGAGCTTCTGGCTCAGCTCCCGGTGCAACTCGTAGCGGTACCGTGGGGTCGCAGCCCAACGCTCCGGATCCTTCACGAACGCGGCAGGCCGGTCCAGGCGGGTGGGCTCCCGGAACCGGATCAGCTGCCGGGCGTGGCAGACCCGGATCCCAGGCCGGATGATCACGGGGATCCGGAACTCCTCGGAGAGCGCAAAGGCGTCCGCCACCATGTTGCGGGCCTCCTCGGGGGAGGAGGGGTCAAACGCCGGGACCTTGGCGAAGTGGGCGAAGAGGCGGGAGTCCTGCTCGGTCTGCGAGGAGTGCGGGCCTGGATCGTCGGCGGAGAACACGATCAGCCCGCCGACGACGCCGGTGTATGCCGCGCTCATGAGGCTGTCCGCGGCCACGTTGAGGCCCACCTGTTTCATGATCACCGCGGCGCGCTTGCCCGTGAGGCTGGCCGCGTAGGCGACGTCGAAGGCGACCTTCTCGTTGGCGGACCACTCGGTGTAGATGGAGAGACCGTGCATCTTCACGAAGCGGATCACCTCGGGGAGGATCTCGGTGGACGGCGTGCCCGGGTATGCGGTCACCACCTGCACCCCGGCCTCCACCAGACCCCGGGCCATGGCCCCGTTTCCCAGGAGAAATTCTTCCATCGGCAGTGTCGCTTTCATGTCCCTCCGTCCGGGGGGACACTAGACCAATCCCTCGGTGGGCCGTCAAGAGAAAAGACGGCCCGGAGTCACCGGGGACGTCGCCGGGCGGGGAGAATGGCCGGTCAGAACGTCAACTCGAGACCTGCACGGAACTCGAGGGGCCAGTGGGAGGCTGGATCTCCGTCCTTGAGGTAGATCGTGGGTTCCACTCATGGAGAAATATGGCTTCAATCCGGAACCTGTTCACAGGTCTGCCGCGGGTTGACATCGGGTCGCCACAATGCTGAACTGCCTCGAAGACCCACGACTCGGGAGAGCATTTTGGCCGAACCCAGCAGCGCAACCTGCCCGATCTGTGAAGGGGAGGCCCGACACCGGATCACTGCGCGGGACCACCTCTACGGCAACCCGGGGACCTGGGATCTCTATCGCTGCGTCGATTGCGGCCACGGCTTTCAACATCCCCTCCCCCCCGACGACGCTGCCCTGTCCCGCTTCTACCCCGAACAGTACTACGCGTTCGCGCCGCCGGCCACGGATCTCACCCCCCGGGGACTGCGGCGACGCGGCATCTGGCTCCTGATGCATCGCCTCAAGCGGACCGCGGGATACGACCATCTCCCCATCCGTGGGGATCGGCTGCTCTCAGCGGCCGCAGCGAAGGTCCTCCCGCGTCGTCCCCTGGACATGGACGCGCCGCGATTCCGGCCCGGGGGGCGGCTCCTGGACTTCGGGTGCGGCTCCGGTGAGCACGTGGCCCGGATGGCCTTCCTGGGGTGGACCGCGGAGGGCATCGAGATCGACGACGCGGCCGCGGCCGCGGGCCGCTCCGCAGGTCTGGACATTGCGACAGGCTCCTCGGAGATCTTGGCCGCACGGCCGGGGCGCTACGACGAGATCCGGTCGTCCCACAGCCTCGAGCACGTGGTGGATCCGCGGGGGTTCATGGAGGCCGCGTTCACGGCCCTGCGTCCTGGCGGGCGGATCGCGGTGGATCTGCCCAACGGCGACGCGGCCTCGTTCGAACGCTACGGCCCGTATTGGCTCTACCTCACCCTCCCGGTCCACGTGCACATCTTCAGCCCCGGCTCCCTGGCGCGTCTCGTCCGGGACGCGGGCTTCGGTGACGTGCGCGTGAACAGCTACAGCCCCTGGAAGGCCCAGGCGCGCAGCGCCCGGCTCCGCCGCCTCGGCCCGGCGGCAGCGGACGGTGCTGTCCTCGACGGCCCCGTCACTCGGCGGGATCGCCTCGCGGCGCTCCCGGGCCGCATCGCGGCCGCGGCCCGCCTCAAGGGCGACTGCCTGGTGATGACCGCGCGACGCCCCGCCTGACGATTTCGGACGACTGCACACCATGGGGACGGACTCCCCACCATTGAAGACGGCGGGTCAGTCGTCGAAGACCCCCGATGTCACGACCTCGTCCATGATCATGCGCCAGAGGGGGGCGGCGAGGCGGGGGCCGGAGGCGCCGCCGACGGGGGTGTTGTCGTCGTTGCCGATCCAGACGGCGAGGACGATGTGGCCCGCCCAGCCGACGAACCAGGAGTCTCTCGCCTCCATGGAGGTCCCCGTCTTGCCGCCCCAGGCGAGGTCGGGGCGGTCCTTCAGGGAGCTCGGGACGGCGCGGCGGCCGGTGCCCTCTCGGGCCACCTCGTGGAGGGCCCTGGCGATCTCCTCCACCGCGCGGGGGTCCGCGGCGCCGTGGGGGAGGATCTCACGATCCAGCTCCACGGGGACCCCCTCCCGATCCACGATGGAGCGGACCAGGGTGGGCCGGACCGCCGCGCCCTTCGCAAAGATCGCATAGAGGCCGGCGAGCTGGGCCGGGGAGAGGGCCGGGGTGCCCAGGGCGATGGAGAGGTCGTCCATGGGGACGTCGGGCCCGCCCCAGGCGCCCCATCGATAGATGAACGACTCCAGGCCCAGGCGGGCGAGGACCCCCACGGCGGGGCGGTTGAGAGAGTGGACCAGGGCCGCCTCCACCGTGAGGAGCTCGTCCTCGGGGAGGGGGTGGGGTTCCGCGGGGATCCACGGGCGTCCGCCGTGGCCGCGGAACCGATGGGGCAGGTCCTCGGGCAGGGGCGTGGCCGCGGTCCAGCCCCAGCGCTCCGCCGCGGCCAGGTAGACGAAGGGCGTGAGGGTGGAGCCGAGGGTCCGCCGGGCGTCGAAGGCCCGATCGAAGGGGTGGTACCGGTTCCCGAAGCCGCCGACGCTCCCCAGGACCTCTCCGGTGCGCGCGTCCAGGGCCACCGCGGCGAGCTGGGGCGACGCCACCGGGACGAAGATCGGCGGATCCCCCTCCCAGGGAGAGCAGAGATCCAGCTCCTCCGCCGGCGTGACCTGGACGGAATCTCCGGGGACCAGGGTGGGGGGGTGGTGTCCGGGCAGGTTGAGCTCCAGGGCCTCGGCGGGGAGGGTGCCGTTCCGGTCCCCGTAGGTGACCGGGAACGACCCGCTCTCGTCCACCGGTCCGTCGACCCGCACCCAGAGGGGGCGTCCGGAGGGGATGAAGCACCCGGTGTCCGCGACGGGAGCGGCAGAAACCCGTACCCTGAACATGGGCCACGCCACCCCCTCGGGGCCCTGGTCCTCCAGGAACCGCAGCACCCCGGCAGACAGGGCCCGCTGGACCCGGGTGTCCAGGGTGAGGCGGACCCGGTAACCGCCACGGAGGAAGTCCTCCTCCGGGAGGAGCCGCTCCATCCAGGTGCGGACCCGCACCGTCGTGTGGGGCGCGAGATCCATGTGGTGGCGCCGGCAGGGCGCGGCGCCGGGGTAGGGGAGGTCCTCCTCTTCGAGGCGCCGGCGGGCGTGATCGAAGCGCTCCCTGGCCCGCTCGGGGTGCTTCATCGGTGAAAAACGCTCCGGCGCGCTGATCACACCCGCCAGGAGGACCGCCTCGCTCCGGTCGAGGTCGGCGGCGTGCTTGCAGAAGTATGTGCGCGCCGCCTCCTCCGCGCCGTAGGCGCCGTGCCCCCAGTAGATCTGGTTGAGATAGATCTCCAGGATCTCGTCCTTGGTCAGCTCCTGCTCCAGGCGCCGGGCCAACACCACCTCGCTGAACTTCCGCCACAGGGTCTTCTCCGGCGTGAGGAAGAGGCCTCGGGCGACCTGCTGGGTGATGGTGCTCCCACCCTGGGCGAAGCGTCCCGCCTGGACGTTGGCGAGCGCCGCCCGGCCGATCCCGATCCAGCTCACCCCGCTGTGATCCCGGAACCCGTTGTCCTCCACCGCGATCACCGCGTCCACCAGGTGCATCGAGATCGCGTTGAGGGGGATCCAGGTCCGGCGGTTCTCGCCGAACTCGTAGAGGAGGGTGCCGTCCGCAGTGTAGAGGCGGTTGATCTCGGCGACGGTCCTGGCGTAGGTCGCTGGCGTGACGCGCTCCGGGGCGGTGCGGAGGGCCACCCAGGTGAGGAGGTGCCAGCCCCCGACGGCCACGAGGATCCCCAGGACCGCCGTCAGCAGAAGCCAGCGGCGCCAGGTCATCCTGATGTCGGATTTGCGGGCGCGCCGCGGGGGCGTGTCCCTGGGGGAGCGGCTCACGGACCGCAGAGATCCTGGCTGATGCAGTACTGGTCCACGCAAGCGTTCTGGGTGCAGATGTTGCCGTCGTCGCAGCTCATCTCCGACGTGCAGCCGGCGCAGAGCGGCAGCGGCAGGAACATGCAGCCGCCAGACGGGTCGCAGGTGTCGTCGGTGCAGGGGTCCCCGTCCCAGCAGGGCAGGGTCAGATGGGAGCAGACGCCGCTGTTGCACAGATCCAGGGTGCACGTGTTGCCGTCGTTGCAGGCCGAGTTCTGCACGCAGCCCTCGTCGCACTGGCAGTCCCCGCAGTCTTCATGGGTGCATGCTCCCGTGGCCGGGTTGCACCAGTCCGCAGTGCAGGGGTCCTGGTCGTCACAGGTCACCCGGCTGTAGGCGCAGGTCTTCGCCTGGGCGTCGCATTCCTCGTCGGTGCAGGGGTCGCCGTCGTCACAGTCGAGATCGATGGCACACCCGAAGGTGCACTGGGGATCCTCCAGGTAGTACTGGCAGCCCAGGAGGGGCACGCACGCATCCGTCGTGCAGGGGTTCCCGTCGTCGCAGAGGAGCGGCGTCCCCTCGCAGGTCCCCGCGCCGGTCCCGCCGTCGATGTCGCACACGGCGATGGTGCAGCTCACGGGTCCGAAGCCCATGGAGTAGCAGTCCTGGGGCTTCTCGCATTCGGTGGTGCACGCCCCGATGGGTCCGTGGACGCAGCCGAGGGCCACGTTGCAGCTGTCTGCGGTGCAGGGATCGAAGTCGTCACAGAGGGACGGCAGGCTGAGGCAGATGTGGGACGCCGGGTCGCAGTACGGCGCATAGCAGGGCAGCACCGGTCCGCAGGCCTCGTCCGTTTTGCAGCAGTCCGGGAGGGTGCTGTGCTGGCAGTCCCCGGTGAAGGGGTTGCACTCGTCCGCGGTGCAGGGGTCGCCGTCGTCGCACACGGTGAAGTCGATGTCGCACATGCCCGCGACGGTGTCACAGGTGGCGCCCTCCACGCAGGGATGCTCGAAGACATAGGCGTCGCAGTCCACCTGTCCCTCGCACTCGGCGCAGATGCTCTTGTGGGAGCAGTAACGCACCGGGTGCGCCTTCCCGTCGTTCATGTAGTCTTCGTCCGCCGCCGCGGCGGGGTTGGCGTTCTTGCAGATGTCCTCGGTGCAGGGGTTGCCGTCGTCGCAGTCTCCGGCGCCGAAGCAGGCCAGGCAGGGCACCATCGGGAAGAACAGGCAGCCTTCCACGGGATCGCACACGTCCGTGGTGCAGAGGTCGCCGTCGTCGCAGGACTTGAGCGCGTACATGCACTGGTCCAGCGCGGCATCGCACCAGTCGATGGTGCAGGCGTTTCCGTCGTTGCACCAGGCATCGCCGCCACCGGCGACGCAGCCATCCGCGTCGCAGTCGCCCAGCGCCGCGACCCCGCAGAGCCCGGAGCTGGGGTCACAGAAGTCCCGGGTGCAGGGATCCTCGTCGGAGCACGGGGTGACCGAGACCAGGCAGGTGCCGTCGTCGCAGACCGCGTTGGAGCAGGCCCACCCGTCGTCACAGTCGGCGTCGGTCTCGCACGCCGCAGCGCACGCCGCACCCAGGGGCTTGTAAGAGCAGCCGCCCTCGGGATCGCAGACGCCCTCGGTGCAGGGCTTGCCGCCGCCGCAGACGATCCCGTCGTAGACACAGTTCCCGAGGGGATCCACCGTGAAGGTGCAGAGGTCCGTGGAGCAGAGCCCCAGGCCGTCGGCCAGGTTTCCGGCCCCCGCGGAGCAGTCGAAGTCGTTGTAGCACACGTACTCGCAGCCCATCTGCCAGGAGAAGGCACATCCCTCGCCGGCCCCACAGGTGTCTGCAGTGCAGACGTTGCCGTCGCTGCACTCCAGATCCCCGTAACCGCAGGCGCCCGACTCGTAGTCGCAGGACTCCACCGTGCAGGGGTCGCCATCGAAGCACACGGAGATCTGGGGATCCCAGGCCGGGTCGTCCTCCATGAGCGGCGGGTCGGTCAGCGGCGTGCAGCAGGCCGGGTTCGGCTCGTAGAAGCAGCCGGTCTCCGCGTCGCAGAAGTCCAGGGTGCACGGGTCGTCGTCGTCGCAGACCACGGCGTTGTTCACGCACTGGCCGACGCCCTCGCCACAGCCCTGGCCACCGTCCAGGTCACAGAGCCAGTGGTTGCACGCGTCCCGGAACACGACGATGGTGTTCTCGTCGTCGATGATGATCTCCGTGTTGGGGTCGCAGAGGCCGCTCTCCACGTCGTCCGGCTCTACCTGCAAGCCGGTGAAGGGGTTCACGGGGCACTCCACCAGGCAGTCCAGATCCTCGGCGCAGGTGGAGCACCCGGGGAAGACCGGGGTGTGGGTGCACTCCCCCGGGTCCGGATCGCAGATGTCCACGGTGCAGCAGTCGTCGTCGTCGCAGTCCACCGGGGGGTTCGAGCAGGAGCAGTCCCCGGTGGTGGCGCAGAGATCCTGGGTGCATGGATCATCGTCGTCGCAATCCGCCGGGCCGGTGCAGGCGGCCCCGGGGGCCGTGGTCTTCACACACTGGCCGCCCACGCACTGGTCCACGGTGCAGAGGTTGCCGTCGTCGCAGTCCAGGGGATCCGAAGCGCACTGGCCGGTGGTGGGGTCGCAGTACTCGAGGGTACAGAGATCCTGATCCGCTGGACACTCGGTGACCTGCGGGTACTGGCAGCCGCCGAGGTTCAGGTCGCAGTAGTCGCCCTGGGTGCACTCGTTGTAGATGTACCCCTCGGGGAGCTCGATGCAGTTCTGGATGACGTGCAGGGTCACCGGGTGGATGCAGTCCTGGCAGGACTTCTCCTCGTGGACGCAGTACACGTCCGGGTCATCGCTGAGCTCGGCCAGGGACGGGTTGCACCAGTCGTAGGTGCAGACGTCGCCGTCCTCGCACTCCGGCGGGACGTGGACGCAGCCCGCGTCGAACTTGCAGATGTCCGTGGTGCAGGGATCGTCGTCGTCCTCGCAGACCACGTCCTCGTGGACGCAGAGGCAGACCCCGGCCTGGGTGAAGGTGGCGTCGGTGGTGCAGGCGTCGCCGTCGTCGCAGTCCAGGGGCTTGACCGCGCAGACGCAGATCAGGCCCAGGTCCGGGTCGTCCGTGGCCTCGGGGACGTTCTCCGTGCAGGGGTCGCCGTCGTCGACGCAGGTGACGAGGGTGGCGGAGCAGAGGCCAGACACCGGGTTGCAGGTCTCGATGGTGCAGGGGTCGCCGTCGTCCACGCAGACCGTGGGCTCGTTGATGACGCCCACCACCGGATCACAGGAGTCCGCTGTGCAGAGATCCTGGTCTGCGGGGTTCACCGTGGTGTGGTTGCACTGGCACGCGCCCCCGCCCTGGACGGCGAAGTCCTCGGTGCAGAGGTTCTTCACGAAGCCCTCGGGGGCCATGCCCGGGCACTCCTCCTGGGCCCCGGAGCCCGGGTTGATGCAGTCGTCGCAGGAGATCTCCTGGAAGTAGCAGGAGCCGTTCATCGGGTGGCAGATGTCCACGGTGCAGGGATTCCCGTCGGTGCAGAGCTTGGGCGCGTGGAGGCAGTAGCCGTCCTCCGGGTCACCGTTCTGGGGATCGCACGCGTCGATGGTGCAGGGGTCCCCGTCGTTGCAGCCGACCGCCTGGTAGATGCAGACCCCGCCGCCGTCGCAGATGTCCACGGTGCAGGGGTTGTCGTCGTCGCAGTCCACCGCGAGGAACTGGCACTCGAAGGGCTCCACGCCCATGCAGGCGTCCACGGTGCAGAGATCGTTGTCGTTGCACTCCTCCACGTAGAGGCAGCCCGCGCCGGGCTGGCAGGTGTCGACGGTGCACGGCTGCGCGTCGTCGCAGCTCAGCGCCGGGTAGGTGCAGCCGGCGATGGGGTTGCAGACGTCCTCGGTGCAGAGGTTGTTGTCGAAGCACTCCACTTCGTTGTGCATGCACTCACCGGAGTCCATGTCGCAGGCGTCCAGGGTGCAGAGGTTCTTGACGAATCCCGCCGGGACCACCGTGGGGCAGAGGACCGTCTCCCCCGTGTCCGGGTTGACGCAGTCGGCGCAGTTGCCCGGGACGGCTCCGCACACCCCGGTGTAGGGATCGCAGGTGCAGACCGCGCAGGCGCCGGGGCAGTCGCACTCCTTCGGCGCGCTCTGGCACTCGGCCAGGGTGCACTCCGTGGGGTTCGCGGGGTTCCAGGAGAGGCAGGCGCACTGGTCCAGGGTGCAGAGGTTCCCGTCGTCGCAGGCCACGTGATCCAGGTCCCCGTTGTCGTCGATGCAGCCGCCGCAGCCCGCCGCGACGTTGACCACGGGGACGTTGGAGCACCCGGACACCGGGTCGCAGAGGTCGAGGGTGCAGTTGTTGATCTCGAAGCCGGGGGGGCCGTTTCCGCCGGGGCAGAGGACCTCGGTCCCGTTCGGGTGGATGCAGTCCGTGCAGTCCAGGGGCTCGTTCGAGATGCAGCCGATCCCGGGGGTGCAGCTGTCGAGGGTGCAGGCGTTCTGGTCGTTGCAGTAGACCGGCGGGTGCATGCAGGTCCCGGTGACCTGGTTGCACACGTCCTCGGTGCACAGGTTGCCGTCGTTGCAGGCGACATCCTCTTTCACGCAGTACTTGAACTCAGGAACTCCGTCCACCGGGTCGCAGTAGTCGATGGTGCAGGGGTTGGAGTCGTTGCAGATGGTCGGGGCGTGGAGGCAATCACCGTTCGCACCATTGCACTCGTCGATGGTGCAGGGGTTGCCGTCGTCACAGGAGTCCCAGACGTAGTTGCAGAGCCCCGTGGCGGAGTTGCAGGTGCCGTCCTGGCACAGCTTCTCGTCGCAGATCAGCGGGGTGTGGATCTTGTATCCCAGCAGCACGGCGTCCGGGTCGCAGGTGTCGATGGTGCACGGGTTGCCGTCGCTCACGTTCAGGGGGCCGTGGTAGCAGCCCAGGATCGCGTCGCAGCTGTCCTCGGTGCAGGGATCGCCGTCGTCACAGTCGATGGAATCGTACGCACAGGCGCAGGTCTCGCCGTCGGAGCCGCAGATGTCCAGGGTGCAGGGGTTGTTGTCGTCGCAGCCCACGTCCTCGAAGATGCAGAGACCGTAGTTCTTGCCCTGGACGAACTGGCAATCGGAGACCTTGCAGGCGCAGTTCTCGCCGTAGTCCTCCTGGACCTTCTGATCGCAGTAGTCATCGTCGTAGCAGAGCTCGAGGTCTTCGCACTCCGGCGGCGTCGGCTCGATGAGCTGGTGGACGCACAGGTTGGTCGGCTGGTCGCAGAAGTCGAGGGTGCAGGGGTGGCCGTCCTCGCAGTCCTTCGGGGACTTCGCACAGACGTGCTGGCTCACCAGGCACTTGACCTGCTGGCAGGGGCCGTCGATGAGCGGCAGACAGTCGGCGGTGTCGATGCAGAAGCAGCCGGGATCGCCGAGCTTGAGGTCGTGGGCGCAGCCCTGGCCGGGGACGCAGTAGTCGTCGGTGCAGGGGTCTTCGTCGTCGCAGTTCGTGAGCACCGTCGTGATGCACGTTCCGCAGACCTCCGGCGTGGCTCCGCAGTCCGGCGGCTGGGCGTCGCCCCAGGGCTGGAAGCCGTTCTCGAAGTCACAGGTCGGCACGATGCACGGGTCGATGACGTCGCAGTGGGTCTGCGTTGCCACGGCCTGGGTGTTCCCGTAGCAGAGGTTCCCGGCGCAGTCGGGCAGGTTGGGGTTCAGGGTGTTCGTGCAGGCGCCGGACAGGGGGTCGCAGCCCTCCTCGGTGCAGGGGTCGCCGTCGTCGCAGAGGCCGGTCTCCGCCTTGTTGGTGTGGATGCAGACGTGGCCCTGCATGTCACAGAGGTCCTGGGTGCAGGGATCATCGTCGACGCAGTCCACCGCGATGTTGCAGCAGTCGTCGATCTGAGCGATGGCGCAGCAGTCGTCGACGCAGGCCCACTCCTGGCAGGTCGCCAGCTCCTGGGGCGCGATGCAGCCGCTGGTGTCGCCCTCGGTGCAGGCTCCCATGTCGCAGACGCAGCCCTCGTTCTGGACGCAGCCGGCGTCCGCCGGGCACTCGACGGCGTCGCCCCAGACGCCCACGTCCGGGCAGTTGTCCTCGTCGAACGCGACGCAGATCAGCTCGTACTGGTCCGTGGGGCAGCTCACCTTGCCGATCTGACACTTGGTGTCCGGACACTCGGGGATCGTGTCGAGGTGGACGGTGTCCACCTCGACCCCGACCTCGAAGGGGTCGATGCCGTCGACGTCCTCGGTGTCCTTCGGCGGGACGTCCGGATCCGTCCCGTCGTCCGTGACGACGTCGGGGGTCCCGGTGTCCTGGTCGTGGCCGCCCCCATTCGAGCAGCCGGTGGTGCCCAGCGCGACACCGAGGACGAAGAGGCAGGCCGTGAGCCACGAGCGCAGGATGGTCGCAGATGTCATGTGTCTCTCCCTGGGGACTGATGCGCAGAGTCGCCGTGCTTCCAACATTGTGGCAGCGGTCCCGGATTAATGCAACCGACGAACGGGCGCGACCCGCACACGTGAGGGGCGCGGGGCCCGTCGCATCTCCGAAGGGAACATGTTAGCATTTCCGACGCTGGACAGAGCCGGCCCGGAGGGATGCCATGCAGCGATGGAAATGTCTGTCTTCACTCGTGATCGTCGGAGCGTGTTTTCTGGTCGCCTGCGGATCTGGATCGGGCGGCGGGGAGGTCGCGGACGCCGTGGACGCTGATGGGGCCTCGGATCTCGGGCCCGCGGACGTGCCCCCGGACACCCCCGACGACGGGGCGGGCGGCGACGCCGCGCCGGATGCGGTCTCCACGGACACGGAGGAGGAGACCCTCTCCTTTCCGGATCCGACCTTCTTCCACAAGGTGGACAGCGCGGCCATGGCCAGCGCCCAGGTCCCGTGGGTCATCGATGAGCCGGTCCAGTATCGGACCGTGGAGGCCCTGGCCGATCTGGACGTCCGCTGCCTCTCGACCGCGGGGGACACCCTCTGGGCCGGGACGGCGTCGGGCCTCCACCGCTACGACGACCTCCTCGACGGGTTCGTCGCCGTGCCCCTCACCGACGGCGTCGAGGCGCCGGTGGTGGACCTGGCCCGGCGGCTCGACGGCTGGGGGCGTCTTGTGATCCTCCAGGCCGATCGCGTGATCTGGCTCGACCCCGATGGCGGACCACCGGTCGTGACCGTGGTCGAGGGGCAGGCGCTGACCGCGGTCACCGTCGCGGGCGGCTGGACCTGGGTCGGAACCCAGGCGCAGGGCGTCTGGGGCGGCCCGGCCGGGCCCGGAATCGTCGATCCAGCGGACCTCGATCCCGTGCTGTCCGGGAGCCCGATCCTCGACCTGGCGGGGACCGAGGGCGGCGGGATCCACGTGATCACCGCGGACGCTTACCGCTACTGGTCCTCCCCGGACGCGACGCCGGTGCTGTACGAGGGGCTCCCCGAGGGCGGGCTGACCGCGGTCTCCGTGGGAGATCCCTACCCCTGGATCGGCGGATCCTGGGGGGTGGCCCGGGTCGACGGTCCCGGGGACTACCATGTGATCCCCGCGGGACTGGACGGCCTGCCCCTGGGGGACATCACGGCCCTCGACGTCGGGGCGGATCGCCTGGTGATGGGGCACTCGAAGGGCGCGACGCTCCTGGTGGATCCCCTGGTCGGCGGCGCCCAGCCCTGGGGTGAGAAGCACCATTACGCCAACGGCCGCTGGATCCCCTCGAACGACGTGCGCGACGTGGTGGTCGATGGCCTCGGCCGGCACTGGATCGCCACGGCCGCGGGGATCACCCGGATCGACTGGAACGAGCACAGCTTCGCCGAGAAGGCGGACGCCTTTGAGGCCGAGCAGGACGCGCATTTCTGGCGGCTCGGCGGGTTCGTGGCGGCGGGCATCTCCATCGACGACCCGTGGACCCCGACCCTCTGGAAGCAGCACGACCACGACAACGACGGCCTCTGGACCCAGATGCAGATCGGCGCCTGGTGCTACGGCTTCGCGGCCACGGGAGACGGGACCCTCTACGACAAGGCCCGCAAGGCCATGAACCTCATGGAGCTCCAGGTGGACATCCCCGCGGTGGACTTCGAGGCCGCCGGGCTCGGCCGCGGCTTCGTGACCCGGTCCCTGGTGCGGGACGACGAGCCCGACCTCTTCGCGCAGAAGGCGACCGAGTCCAACTGGCACCTGGTGGAGTGGACCGACGGTCACGACTACTACTGGAAGGACGACACCTCGTCGGACGAGATCACCGGGCACTTCTACGGCTACCCCCTCTACTACGATCTCTGTGCGAAGGACGACGGGGAGCGGGAGGAGATCGCCGGCTACGCGGCGGCCATCGCCTCCTACATCATCGACGGGGGCCTCCAGCTCATC
Organism: Pseudomonadota bacterium; assembly: GCA_043815665.1. GTDB lineage: Bacteria > Myxococcota_A > UBA9042 > CAIXZC01 > CAIXZC01 > CAZNWW01. Next base: position 78,875 of record JBDRIT010000029.1, on the reverse strand, counting down.
GACCTGGACGGGGTGAAGACCAGCCACGGCCACTGGGCGCCGGAGCAGATCGGGATGGCGGCCCTGGGGATCGAGGCGTGCATGGAAGCCGCGGGACAGACCGAGGACCCGGTCGGCGGCGTCGCGCTCTGCCTGGAGTCGTGGATGGGCGGCGGCTGGCTGAACTCCATCGAGATCCTCGGGGTCCTCCTCTCGACCTGGCACATGACCGGCGACACGACGTTCTACGACGCGTACGAGGAGCTGATCACCGTCCACCGGTACGACCTCGTGGCCAGCCCCCACGACGAGACGGTGACCATCGTGGAGCCGTCGATGATGAACCACTCGGATCACGAGCTGGCCATGCTGGCCTACCAGACCCTGATCCGCTACGAGCCCGACGACACACGGCGGCAGCTCTGGATCGACGGGCTGCTCTTCCTGATGGACCACGAGGCGGCGGAGCGCAACCCCCTCTGGAACGCGTACACCGCGCTGGCCGCGGGGCTCGTGGTGACCGACATGGAGCCCGCGCTCCAGAGCCTGCGGGAGATGCCCTTCGACCTCCGCGAGTGGCCCATGGACAACTCCCATCGCCTGGACGCGGCAGACTGGCCGAACGATCGCTTCGACGATCCGCAGTTCGACGCGGTCTTCCCCTACGACGAGATCCGCACGGTGTGGTGGAACGGGAACCTCTACGAGAAGGCCCCGGGGGGCAGCCCGAAGAGCCTGCAGGGGCCGCTGGCGTGGCTGCTGCCGTACTGGGCGCTGCGGTATGCCGGGGTGATCAGCGAATAGCGATCCCGACCCCGTTCGGACGCCCCGGCAGCTCCTTCGTCCCCAATCCCCACCCGTCCATTGCCATCGAATCCAGACCGTCGATCGGGATCCACTCCGGCGCCAGCGCCGCCAGCAACGCGGCGCCCGTGGGGGTCAGGAGCTCGGTCATCACGGGGCCCGGCGCCCAGGGGATGGCGTGCTCCTCGAGGAGCCTTGCGGTGGCCGGCGCGGGGACATCGAGGATCCCGTGGGAGCAGCGGACCGTGCCGCCACCCCCGGGGACCGGCGCGCCGCACCGAATCACCTCGATGCCGATGCGTTGGAGGCACCAGGCCGCGCCGGCGAGATCGATGAGGATGTCCTGGGCCTCATGGAGGTGGGGATGTGCCACGCCCCCGTGGGCTGCGGCCTCCGCGGAGAGCAGCGCCTCGAGCCCCCGGCGGGCGAGGCGGGCCCGGGGCAGGTCGAGCCCGAGGTCCGTCACCAGCCGTTCGAGGAGTGTGCGCGCCCGGTCCGCGCCCAGCCCGGGGAGGTCCGCCTCCAGGGCGATGTCCAGCCGTCGGGCCGGCGCCCCGTCCAAGGAACCGGCGTCGATGACCTCCACCGTACAGCGCCCCAGGAGGCCGCCCGCATGGGAGAGCACCTCGCCGAGCTCCCCTGCATCGAGGCCCCCCGCCGCCGAGAGCCCGGCCACGAGCATGTCCCCCGCCAACCCGGTCCGTGGATAGATCACGACGATCGCGTCTGGCATTGCCAATCCTTGGAGGCCGGGGCCGCTGCTAGAAATCCACGCCGATGCGGAAGGCGTAGGACTGGACGTCGCCGGAGAGGGCCGCCTCGAAGCCGGTGTTGAAGACTACCGCCACGATCTGGAAGCCGAGGATGCCGTAGTGCATGAAGACGTTGGCCGTGTCGAAGGTGATCGGCGAGGACGAGCCCGCAGGGTTGAACACCGTCACGACGTTGGAGTTTGCGTAGGCGTACTGGAACGCGTAGCCGAGATAGGGTGAGAGCTTGAACAGCCCCGCGATGCCGATCTCCTTGGAGATGATCATGTCCGCGGTGGCGGTGAGCAGCGAGTAGTCGTTGGCGCCCAGGAAGGTGTTCACCGACGCGCGGATCCCGACCTCCGGCATCTTGCGGAACCCTTCGATGGGGGTGACCTTCAGCTCCAGGCCGATCCCCCAGAGATCGCTGTTGATCAGCTTCGTGAAGGTCCCGCCGACCTCCGTGGAGAAGGGCAGGCCCTTGCGCACGTGCACCTGGAGGGCGTGGAGGATGCTGTGGGCGCCCTCCGCGTTGGCGTTCCCCGGCTCGCGCATCACCGCCTGCCACCGATCGGCGCTCTCCTGGATGTCCGTGAAGGAGTAGTCCAGGTCCACCTGGAAGCCCAGGGAGCCCGCGGTGGTCGCCGGGCCCAGGAACCGGGGGGCCAGCACCGCGGCCAGATCCCCCATCAGGCCCGCGAAGTATCGGTCCGCGCCGGGAATCTTCGACCCATCCGAGAAGGCCAGACGAGAGAGCTTCAGATCATACTTCGCCGCCTCGGCGGCCCCGGGGGCGACGAGGAGGACTGCGAGGAGCATCACCACGGCCGTGCTGCGGCTGACGAGGTCGGGTCTCACGGCGCTCTCCTGTTGAAGGTCGATTCAGCAACGCCCAAGGCTAGCAAGGTCCGGAAAAGGTGTCAAGGCGCACAAGGTCCGCGTCGGATGCCCAGGGAAAGGGCGCTTGGCGGCCATCGAAAGCTCACCCTTGCATTCCGTCTCTGACCCCATGATAAAGATCTGGATCGGCGACGGATTCTCCGATAATCTGCCGCCCGTAACGCAAAACTGAGTCACCACCCGAGGGGGACGCCGTGAAACAGCTCGTATCGCTTCTGGTCCTGGCAATCTGGTTGACGCCGTCCGCGGCGTCCGCCCAGTTCAAGCTGACCCTCGCCGATCCGAAGGGCGACGACAAGGGCCCCGGGGCCTACGTCTACCCCACCGCGGCGGAGTACAAGCCGGGATCCTTCGATCTCACCAGCGTCGAGATCGAGGAGAAGGGCGACCAGGTCGTGTTCACGGTCACCCTCAAGGCGCGGATCGAGGATGCGTGGGATTCGACCTCCTGGACCCCCCCCGGCCAGGGCTTCTCCCTCCAGTTCGTCCAGATCTACGTGGACACGGATCACATGGACGGCTCGGGCCACAAGGAGGCCCTGCCCTGCATGAACGTGACCTTCCCGGAGGCCTCCCGGTGGGAAAAAGTCGTCCTGGTCAGCCCCCAGGCCATCACCCGGACCAAGACCGAGGTGAAGACCAAGGCGAAGGACCTCAAGGACGACGTGATCGTGCCCAGGCAGGTGAAGGTCAGCGGCAAGAAGCTCATCGTGTCGGTCCCCAAGAGTGTCCTCGGCACGCCCACCATGGACTGGGGCTGGCAGGTCCTGGTCCAGAGCAACGAGGGCTACCCCCGGGGAGACTGCCTCCTCACCCGCGACGTGAACGAGGTTGAAGGCGAGCACCGCTTCGGCGGCGGCGATGACTGGGGCTGCGATCCCCACGCCATCGACCTCATCGTCCCCCCCGCCCGGGGCGGCGACGGTGAGAAGGACGGCCAGTTCAAGGCCCTCGCGTACACCTGCGCGGGCTCGGATCGGTCCAAGGCCACCCTGGCCGTGGTCCCCATGGTCTACCCGGGCAAGTAGCCCCCATCCCCAGGGAGAAGGCGGGACATCATGCTGAGAACTCTCCTCCTCGTCGCGCTCACCGGGCTCCTCCTGGCCCCCGGGCCCACCCGGGCCGACATCGCGAACTTCGACATGTCGGCCAAGATCTACACCAAGTGGCTCTACCGGAATGATGACTCCCAGGGCGTCCTCTGGCTGGGCAACCCGTTCTGGCCCGACGACATCGCGGGCAACAACGGGGTCGCCACGGAGTTTGATCTCGTGATCAACGGGCGGGTCAGCCGCTACGTGAAGGCGGGCGTCCGCCTGAAGAGCCGCTTCGGCGCCCTCTGGCACGACTGGTGGGAGAGCGGCGAGCGCAAGGTCGAGTACCTGGGCGAGCACAACACCTCGGGGGACAGCCTTGGGATGAACCGCGCCCAGTACATCAAGCTGCGGGGCGCCTGGATCAAGCTCAACCCCGCCCTCCCCGGGAAGGCGGCCGGGCTGATCCGTTGGGTCACCGTGGGGTCGTCGGATCTCGGCATGTTCAACGAGTGGACCATCGGCAAGATCCGGTACATCGACAGGGACAACGCCCGGGGCATCTTCATCCAGGGCGATCCCGCCGGAGATTTCCTGCGGTACCACGCCGCGGTCATCGCGCTGCCCCGTCTCTGGGTGGGCCCCGGCTGGAGCACCGGCGTGGGCGACGACATGCTGGACAACCCCTACTTCAGCCAGGACTGGGCCTACGCGCTCAAGCTGGAGTCGGATCCCACGGACTGGTGGAAGCTCCGCGGCATCGGCAGCTACACCCGGGACGTGGAGTTCGACCCCTACGATCCCGACGCAACCGGCAGCTCCACCGTGGGATGCATCGACGCGATGGGGGACCCGATCCCCGGCTGTGTCTCGGACAACGCCGTGGGCACCTATCCCCGGTACCAGACCGGGAACGTCACCCTCGAGATGGACTTCGAGCCCCTGGACTGGATGCTGATCCACGTCATGGGCGCCTACTCCATGGCGATCCTCGGGGACGACTTCGCGACCAACGGGGTCAAGGAGAACGGGGGCATGTTCCCCATGGTCTACGGCGACACCGCCGACTGGGCCGGCACCCTGCGCTTCGTCGCGGACGATCCCTTCGGCGTGGGCTTCAGCCTCCAGGCGGAGGGCTTCCACATCGGGGCGGACTGGAACTCGATCTTCGGCGCCCGCCGTGAGGCCGACGTCCTCCTCACCGACGGCTTCCTCGAGGGCGGCCAGGTCCCGACCCTGAACGTGGCCAACGAGTTCGTGGACTTCGACGAGGCCTGGTTCGAGAGCTGCATCGGCTGGCAGGGCGCCACCGTGGTGCCCAAGGTCACCATCGGCGGCCTCGATCTGGGCGCCGAGTTCACGTGGATGACCTACGACTCCAACATGCAGGGCCGGGACGTGGACGAGACCTACCCGACCTTCCTGTACTCCGAGGGCTACACGGACACGGACCTCTACGACTACGCCAACGTGGGGGATCGAGGGCGGGACCCCCGCAGCGTGTACAAGCGGGATCAGGACCGCCAGACCATGATCGCGGTCCTCCGGACGTCGTACCTGTTCGACTTCGGGCTCAAGCTGCACCTCAAGGGAAAGTTCATCCGGGACGACGACTTCCGACGGCTCCGGGACGGCGACGGCGACGTCTTCACCGACGACGACTACCTGGGCAACATCGTCACCGGGCGCTTCATGGCCTCCATGCCCATCGGCTCGAGCCTCAACGTCGGGGCCGGGTATCAGTTCGATTGGTGGGACGAGACCAACCGGTCCGGGGATCCCTCCGGCGGGTACGGCGACTACGTGACCACGAAGCACAAGGGCTTCCTGACCCTGGCCTACAACTTCGGCAACGCCTCCCTCGGGTATCGCCTGGAGTACGTCTACAAGGACCAGGATCGTCCCGCAGAGCTGCACCTGGACGACCAGCTCTGGAAGATCTGGCGCTCGAAGGCCACCTTCGAAGTCGCGTTTTAGGAGGGCAGGATGCGCGCCACGGCACAGAACCTCATCGTGATCGGCTGCGTCGCCCTCCTGGCGGGCTGCGGACTCGAGGCGCCGATCTTCGGCGCGGCGACGGACAAGGGCCCCGACTGGGTCCCCGACGCGCCGAAGCCCTACAAGGTCAAGGGCCAGGTCTACGGGTTGCCCGGCGCCGCGATCTCGTATTCCACCCCGGGGGGCACCCTCCTGGACCAGTTCGGCGCGTCCGCAGACGGCGACGGCCTCTTCCAGTCGGAGTTCCCGGGGTCCACGGAGTACCGCAACCTCGTGGTAAAGGCCGCTGCACAGCCGGGATCCGCGGTGATCCTGGGCCTGGCCCTGCGGATCCCACGCAACCCGGACATCTACTACGACCAGGTGGCCTCGTACCACCTGGGGGGCATGAGCGCCGCAGCCTGGTCCGTGGCAGCGCCCGTCGCGGCCCTGCCCGTCTTCGCGAACCTGGACGATCGGAGCACGACCTTGACCCTGGCCCTCCTGACCCGGGCCGCGGTCCAGGAGATCGGCCTCACCAGCGTCAGCATCCCATCGATCAATCAGGCCCTGCAGATCCTCGCCGACCAGTACTACGGGACGGACACGGCGGTCCACGACGCGGGGAGGATGATCAGCCGACTCCTGGCGGCCGCGGCCGCGAACCGGCAGGCCCCGGATCTGTTCCTCTTTCCCGCGGAGGGCTCCTTCCTGAACCCCGCCTTCCTGGAGGCGGTGGCGGTGGACTACTCCGGGGACGGCCACCCCGACGGGGACACCGCGGCCTTCGACGCGACCCTGGCCGCGGCCGCGGCGGCGGTGACCCTCTCCGCCTGCGAGGGGACCGGCCGGATCAAGGTGGTCTTCATGGCCGACATGCGCCCCGGGTCCCTGGACCGGAACTGCAACACCATCAACCGCTTCAAGGTGGCCAAGGATGAGCCCGGGAGGCGGATGTACATCACCGGCGGGATGTTCACAAACCCGCCCGCCGCGGCGACCCCGGCCTGCTCCGGCGGGGTCGATGATCACTGCCTCTCCCCGGAGGAGTGGGCCGAGGTCAACGACATGTTCGGGTCCTGGATCCCGAACCAGGTCCCCATGCGGGACGACGGCGAGGGGGGCGACGCGGTGGCCGACGACGGGGTCTGGACCATCGTCCTCGAGGTGCCCTTCATCCCCGTAGAGTCCTCCCCCGAGGGCAAGGGCGTCCGCATCGGCTACAAGTACACCTGGGGAACCGCCGGGGCGGGGTGGGGCGGCACCGAGGAGTGGAGCGGCAACAACCGGATCCTCGAGATCACGGACCGCAACGGCGACGGGATCATCGTCCGCTACGATTTCTTCTCCGACGAGACCTCCAACAAGAACGTGGCCAACCTCTTCAAGGGGCCCTGCAACGGGACCGCACCCTGGCCCGAGGCGGCGCCCCCCGGGCTGCGAGACCGACGTCTGGGAGAACCGCATCGACACCGACGGGGACTGCGTCGCCGACGGGTTCCCCTCCGCGGGGACCGTGGCCCCGGCCTGCAAGGAGAGCGACCTGCCCCCGATCAAGGAGTGGGGAGCGGCCTTCATCGGCGGTGCGGGCCCCGTGACCCTGGCGGGCATCAACCCGACCGCCGGGGTCAACGGCGGGGGCTTCCTGGTCATGGTGAACGGCACCGGGCTCCGCCCGGGTCTGTCCCTGGCCGTGAGCACCGCGGACGGGACCTTCTCCTCCCCCATCGAGGGCTACCTGGCCGCGGACCCCAGCCGCCTGGTGCTCTCCGCGCCGCCCTTCGTGACCGGCGCCGCCGAGCTGACGATCACCTTCAATCAGACCCAGGGGGGGGCCTCGGTCTCCGTGACCGTCAAGGACACCCTGACCTACCAGCACGGGGGTCTCTACCCCTGCGCGCTGGTCGCCCCCGCCGCGGCGCAGACCCCGTCCCAGGGGACCCCCGCTGGGCAGGTCTTCGGCGGCCTCGCCGCGCGGGTGAAGACCGACACCCCGGCGGAGTGGACCCCCGAGGGGTTCACCGTGGAGCTGGCCGTGGGGCCGCCCTGCTGCTCCGCGGACGACCCCTGCCCCGGTCCGCTGCCCTCGTGCTTCTCCGTGCCGGATCCCCGGGTCTCCCCGGAGGCCTGGGACTTCTTCCCCGCGGCCGCTGATCCCGCCTGCGCCGTGGACGGCGGCCTGGAGGCCTGCGGCGACGGCGTGGTCCAGCTCCGCGGCGACGTGAACGTGGGCCTCCCGGGCCGGCATCGGGCCGTGGTCCGGTACACCCGGGACCACGGGTTGTCCTGGGACTGGTGTGCGATGGGAAGTGAAGGGAGCTGGGCCGGCGGGACCGGCTTCGACTTGAAGAACTCGGCGCTGCTGTGGGCGGCGGAGTGAGTTCTCCGTACCATGGTGCTGTGGGAGGGGCTTCAGCCCCGAATCTTCTCTTCTGTGGGAGGTCCGCATGAAACGCAATCTTCTGTTCCTGGCTCTCCTCTCCTCCCTCGTCCTCTCCCTCGGCGCCTGCCGGGAGCCCGTCGGCGGCTCGACCCCCGGCGATGACACCATCGAGCCCGGCGACGGGATCCACTTCGGGGACGCCGGGGACGGCGGCGGCGGGGATCTGATCTCCGAGGACACCCCCTGGGTGCCCGAGGGGTACGCGCGGATCACCTTCTTCGTGGACGACCGGGCCAGCGAGACCTTCCAGGACGGCGACATCAAGTGGACCGGGTCCTTCGCGTGGAGCGCGGCGGACAACTCCATCGAGTTCGCCACGAGCTGGCTGCCCACGGACGGTCCCTTCCCCCTCCTCTACGATGACGGCCCGGTCACCGACGGGGGCCACGAGATGGGCGAGGCCGTGGCCGGGGATCACATCTTCTCCACCGAGGTCTACTTCAAGGCGGAGGCGGCGACGACCTTCCAGTACGGCGTCCTCAACGAGCTGGACTTCTGGATGTGGGAGGGACCCAACGGCGAGTTCACGATCCCGACGGGGAGCACCGGCTCCTTCCACGCGGAGGGCCTCGTCCTCCAGCCCTTCGGCGCCATCGACCTCAAGGTCACCGTGGACACCAACGACCTGCACCCGGACTTCGCCTACATCCAGGACTGGGCGGGGATCAACGTCTACCTCAAGGGGAACATGAACATGTGGACCCCGGTGCAGGTCGTGGACTCGGGCCCCGACGGGGGCAAGGGCGACGACGTCGCCGGGGACGGCATCTACACCTACGTCCAGAGCCTCAACCTGGGCAAGCACACGGGGCTCCTCCTCCTGGATCAGCACGCGCAGTTCACCGCCATGTTCTCCGCGGAGGAGGACAGCTGGGTCGAGGCCGCGGAGTACAAGATCCTCCTCGAGGGCAAGCAGAAGGGCGCCAAGAACGGCGTCCACGCGTTCACCCGCTGCGGGGACGGCGACTGGTCCCCCGCGGAGGTGGCCTGGGAGGTGGACTCCTGGGGGACCACGGAGAACACCACCGTCGTGGCGGCCTGCGACTTCGTTCCCGAGTGCGAGATCGACGACGACTGCGACCCGGGCGAGCTGTGCGAAGGCGGTCTCTGCGAGCCCGGGTGCGACGAGGACGGGGACTGCCCCGAGGGCCTCCTCTGCTTCGGCAACCAGTGCAAGGCGGGGTGCCACACCGACGGCGACTGCGCCGAGGGCGAGACCTGTGAGGCTGAGCACTGCGTGTCCGACGTCCCGGTCTCCGAGCCCGGCATCGCCAGCGCGAGCCCCGACAGCGGCCCCGTGGAGGGGGGGTCCCTGGTCACGGTGACCGGGACGGACTTCCAGGACGGCGCCGTGGTCGGCTTCGGCGGGATCCCGGCCACCGCGGTGGACGTCAAGAGCCCGACGCAGCTCACCTGCGTCACGCCGACCCACGGGGCGGGCAAGGTGGACGTGGTGCTGACCAACCCGGACGGCGGGGCCACCACCTTCCTCAAGGGCTTCACCTACATCGACGAGGCCGAGGCGCCGGTGATCAGCTGGATCGAGCCCGGATCGGGCCCGGTCACCGGGGGCACGGTGGTCGCGCTCTACGGCCAGAACTTCCAGCCCAACCCCACGGTCTTCTTCGGGACCAAGCAGGCCACGGCGCTGGACTTCAAGGACTCCACCACGGTCTGGGCCACCTCGCCCTCCGGGGCCCTCGGGACGGTGGATCTCCGCCTGGTGAACCTGGACGCGCAGGAGGACACCCTCGCGCAGGCCTTCACCTACGTCCCCAACGTGCCTGACTATGCGAAGCTCCTCGCGCCCCTGTCCGCCACCGCGTTCACCAGCGGCACGGTGCCGACCCTCTACGCCGAGGTGTACGAGCCCGGGATGACCGAAGGGATGGGCGGGGCGCCTGGGATGCAGGCGGAGCTCGTCTACGGCCCCGTGGGGAGTGACCCGAGCGTCTCCCTGGCGGGGTGGACGACCCTCGCCGCGGTGTACGATTCGGACAACGGCAACAACGACCTCTGGGTGGTGGAGGGGCTGACCTCCGACGTCCCCGGGATCCACGCGTTCACCTTCCGCTTCTCCCTGGACGGGGCGGCCTGGATCTGGGCCGACTCCGACGGCTCCCAGAACGGCTTCGACGGGGACATGCTGGGCACCCTCGAGATCATCGATCCCGGCGACGACCTGGTGATCCTCACCGCAGCCCCGGGCTTCGGGGCGGTGACCGGCGGCGCGGCGGTGACCGTCACCGGCGCGAACTTCACCGACGACATGACCGTCGAGGTCGGCGGGGTGGCGGCTGCGTTCGTCTTCACGGACGCGGGCTCCGTGGTCGTGACGATGCCTGCGAACCTCCCGGGCCCCGCGGACATCGTCTTCACCCTCCCCGGGGGGGAGTCCGACACCCTCGAGGGCGGGTTCGAGTACGTCCTCCTGGGCACGCCGGCCGTGGACGGGGATCTGGGCGACTGGGAGCCTGCCTACAAGGTCGCGACCAACTCCGTGGCCTCGAACTGGGATCCGGACCTCAATGCGTTGTCGGACCTCTATCTGGCCTACGACGCGACCAACCTCTACATCGCGGTGAGCGGGTACGCCGAGAGCCCCAACTACATCCTGGGAACCGTGGACGTGGACTTCGGCGCCGCCACCGGGGTGACCGACATGGGCACCCTCACGGACAATGGCGGCGACGGGGATCTGGACGACGCCCTCTCCAACGTGGTCACGGTGACCGCGGCGGGGTTCGGGGCGGAGTTCGGCTTCGGCGCGCAGGGGAACGCGGTGGTCTCCGCAGGGGATCTGGCGCCCAACGCGGGCTGGCGGGCCCTGGACCCGCCGGGCAACTTCTCCTGGATCCCCGGGCCCGTGGACCAGGGCGCCGGGGCCGTGGAGACCTCCGTGGCCCTCGCTGACCTTCTGGGCGGCGCGGGGATCCCCTCCACGGGGCTCCAGATCGCGGTGGCGGTCAAGCTGTCCAACAAGTACGGCGGCACCGACGGCATGAGCAACCAGTGCCTCCCCGAGTGCAGCGCCCCCACGGTCATCGACCAGGTCGCCGTCATCACCCTTCGGTAAACGCGTGGGAGCGGACATGAACCACGGAACCCTTCGCAGCCTCCTCGTCCTCCTCGCTGCCCTGGCCCTCGCTGCGGGCTGCGGCACCAAGCCCGAGCCGTACCAGCCCCACTACGACGGGACGGGCGGAGACTGGACGAAGCCCGACGGGTGGGTCGCGCCGGACGGCTGGGTGCCCCCGGACGGCTGGGTGCCCCCCGACGACGTCGAGCCCGGCCTGGACACGATCCCCGTCCTGGACCTGGAGCCGGGCCCCGACGAGACCGCGCCCCGGGTGCTCAGCGCGTTCAGCCCCGACGGCGCGAAGGTCGTGGTGCGCTTCGACGAGCCCATCGACGGTGGGTCCGCGCAGACGGGCGGCGCGTTCTCCATCACGGGGTCCGACATGAGCCAGGTGGGGGTCTCCGGGGTGGAGACCTTCAAGCAGTTCGCGCACCTGACCCTGGCGAACCCCAGTCAGGTGAACCCGGACTTCACCTACACCGTGCTGGTCAAGCACGTGGAGGACGAGGCCGGGAACGTGGTGGATCCCCAGCACAACAAGGCCACCATCAAGCGGTCGGTCTATCTCAGCCTCGTCTGGCACCAGCACCAGCCCCTCTACCTGGATCCGGTGAAGGACGAGCTGAGCGGCCCCTGGGTGCGGAAGCACGCGACCAAGGACTACTACGACATGGCCGCGATCCTCCGGGAATACCCGGCGATCCACGTGAACATCAACCTCACCATCGTGCTGCTCAACCAGCTCCTGACCTACTACGTGGACCGCCTCGGGCCCTTCGTGGACGTGGAGAACAACACCGTGGACGAGGCCGGGTTCCTGGCGGCCTGGGAGGGCCACACCGATCCCTGGATCGACCTCCTGCTCAACGACACCCCGACCCCCGCGGACGCCACGGAGAAGGAGCTGGGCCTGCTCTATGCGGACCCCTGGGCCTGCGTGTCCACCGCGGATGCGCTGATGAAGCACTTCCCCCAGTACGTGGAGATCCGGGAGAAGAACCCGGCGCTCCTGACCCAGGACGACTTCCTGCGGCTCAAGATCCTCTTCGAGATCGCCTGGATGGATCCGGACTTCCTCGACGGCCCGGTGACCATGACCAACGGCATGACCGTGGACCTCACGGACCTCTTGGAGAAAACCATGGGCACCGACGCGGCGGGCTGGCCCATGGAGGTCTACACAGTGAAGGCCTTCTCCGAGGAGATCGCGAACCGACTGGTGGCCGAAGAGTACAAGGTCATGGCCAACGTGGTGCCGGTCCACCAGGAGCTGATGTACAACCCGGACACCCGGGAGGGGCAGATCGAGATCATGACGACGCCCTTCTACCACCCGATCCTGCCCCTGGTGTACAACTCGGACCTGGCGGTCCAGGGGCAGCCCTGGGACACCCTCCCGAGTCCCGCGTTTGCCTACGAGATGGACGCCTACGCCCACGTGCTGCGCGCGACCGCATACTACGAGGACGTCTTCGGGATCCCCCCCCGGGGGATGTGGTGCGGCGAGGGCTCCGTGGCCGAAGACATCGTCCACATCCTCGTGGACGCGGGCCTGAAGTGGAGCGCCACGGGCCAGCAGGTCCTGGAGTTCTCCAACCTCGTGGGCGGCGGGAACCACAGCCCGTACTCCCCCTACAAGGTCGACTCCGACACCGTGGAAGGGAGCGGCGGCTCCTCCGCCGACGAGCTGGTGTTCGTGTTCCGGGATCCGGACCTCTCGGACCGCCTGGGCTTCAAGTACCAGGGCCTCACCGGGGAGGCGGCCACCGCGGACTTCATCAATTATGTCCTGGAGCGGGCGCCCAAGTTCGGCGGCGGGGATCGCCTGATCACCGTGATCCTCGACGGCGAGAACGCCTGGGAGAGCTACACCAAGGAGATGGACGGAAAGGGCTTCTTCCACGCCTTCTACGGCGCGCTGACCGAGTCCGACGCGATCGGCGAGATCGTCCCGGTGACCATGTCCGAGTACATGGACGGCAACCCGGACCGGGGCATCCCCGCCCACCCGACGTCGGACTTCAAGGAGCTGGAGCCCCTCCACGCGGGCTCGTGGATCGACGGCACCTTCTCGGTGTGGATCGGCGAGGGCGAGGAGAACCGCGCCTGGGAGTTCCTGAGCCAGACCCGGAAGGATCTCGAGCTGTCCGGGCTCCCGCAGCCCAACCCGAGCGCGCCGGAGCCCACGGACATGGCGTCGGTGGACTGGGCGATCTGGAAGGCCTACGACGAGGTCTATGCGGCCGAAGGCAGCGACTGGTTCTGGTGGTACGGCGCGGACATGACCACCCCGGCCAACGACGACACCCCCTTCGATCGGGGCTTCCGGTCCCACCTCACGGGGATGTACAGCTTCATGAACCAGGCCCTCGAGCTCCTGGGGCAGACCCCCTTCGCGGTGCCGGACTTCGCACCGATCATCCAGAAGAAGTCCAAGCCCCTCTCCGGCCCCTTCGAGACCCCGCCGATCATCAACGGCGTCTTCGCGCCGGACGAGACCGAGTGGGACGACGAGGGCGCGTACTTCTTCGACGGGGACTCCGGCGGCGCCATGGCCGGCCCCAACGACGACCTGGCGGTCATCTACTACGGGTACATGGGCGCGAACCTCTACCTGGCCCTGCAGTTCAACGAGGACCTCACCGCGAAGCTGGGGTCCAACTACAACGCGGCGGTGTACTTCAGCCACAAGCACATCACGAACCTTGACCTCGGGGAGTCCGTGTCCAACCCGTCCAACACCACGTCGAGCCACGGGGATCCGCTGAACTTCAAGGCCGGCGGGGCCGCGTGGGAGCTCAAGGTGACCTTCGAGGGCGGGAGCGCGTCGCTCCACTGGAACGCGGCCGACGGCAGCGGGGGCTGGACGCCCAAGAGCACCACGGGGATCCAGTTCGGCGGGCCTGCGGGGAACGGAAAGCTCCTCGAGTTCAAGATCCCTTACGGCGTGATGGAGATCGCGACGGGGGATCCCCTGGAGCTCTACGTCCTCGCGGCGGAGGGCGACGTGGTCATCGACACTGCGCCCTACGGCGAGACCAAGGTGGTCTTCGACGACCTCACGACCATGGTCTACGTGACCTTCGTGTGCGACGCGACGGGGACCCTCCTCCCCCTGACCGCCTACACCGCGCTGGGCACCCTGCCGCCGCCGAACGGCAACGGGATCGTGTACATCGCCGGGGAGCAGGATGTCCTCGAGAACTGGAACCCCAACAAGTTGCCCCTGGTGGACAACGGCGCGGCGCCGGACGCGGTGGCCGGGGACGGCAAGTGGACCGCGACCTTCGGCTTCGCGCCGGGGACCCTCCTGAAGTACAAGTACACCATCGGCCTCCCCAAGGACGAGGGCAACTGGAGCGGCACCGAGGAGTTCCCCCTCACCGAGCGCGGCCTCGAGATCACCACCAACCCCACGATCAAAAAAATCAAGATCATCGATACCTTCGCGGATCGCCCCAACCCCTCCGGGACCATGGCCCCGAACTCCGTCGTCGAGGAGCTGACCGAGTAGGCCCCCCCACGATCCCAGCCGGGGACCAAGCCCGAAGGGTGCAGGAGGCGACGCGGATTCCCCTCGCCCGTTGACACCCCCTTTCCCGGAGGCCTATCATCTGGAAGCGTGTTCCGGTCGCAGGGAGGCGAGATGGGGCGTCTTTCGGTCGTGATGTTGCTGTCGTTGTCGGTGCTCGCCGGGTGCTCCCGGGGGCCCACGCCGGAGCAGCGCGTGAAGGACCTGTTTCAGCTCATGAAGATTGCCGACCAGAAGGGGTGGGACGTGGTGCAGGAGGAGATCTACGCCATGCTCTCCACGGCCTCGCAGGAGCGCATCGCCGCCCGCTGCGCGGAGGTCGCTGAGGGGCTGGGGCGGGACGTTCCCGCATCCCATTGCCTGGTCTTCGGCGGCTTCGTCGGAGGGCGAGACCTCGTCGAGGTCGAGGCTGTGAATGTTCGGGAGACCCGGGCCAGGCTCCTGCTGCGAACCACGGGGGGGGAGTCCGTCATGGACTTCGTCAAGGAGGACGGCGACTGGCGGCTGGATCTGGATTCCAGCCTCGAGCTGGCGAAGGCGGGGTACAATGTCGGAGGATAGGGGCACCGACGAGACGGTGGATCAGGGAGCCGAGCAGCGGCGCTACCCGCGGGCCGCGGGGGCCCACCGGCTCTTCCTGATCCACGACGGTGAGCGGTTCCAGGCGGAGACCGTCGATCTCAGCAAGTCCGGGATGCTGGCGGCGTGCCAGGTGATCCCGCCGTCGCTGAAGAAGGGCGCCAGCGCGTTGTTCGAGCTGGTGTGGAGCCCCGAGCCGGAGGCGAACGCCTTCATCAAAGGGAACATCATCCGGGTGATCCGCGACTCGGACTTCGACAACGTGCTCCTGGGGGTCGAGTTCACCGAGGCCCTGGCCCGGGGCCCGGCGGCCCTGCGCGGCTTCCTCGACCAGGTCCTCGGCATCGAGCACGGCGCGATCCGCGTCGTCAAGGACAGGAACGGGCACAAGTCCCTCGTCTTCGACTTCGACCCGGTGCATCGAGAGGGTGAGGAGCGCCTCCGTGCCTTGCAGAGCAGCCTCTTCCACAGCGTCCATGACCTCGATGAGGCCGACAGGCTCCTCGAGGGCTTCGGGACCGGCGAGACCCTCTTCTCACCGGAGCAGAGCAGCCCCATCCCCGCGGCTTCCGAGAAGCTCACCTCCCTGGACGAAGCACCCACCGTGCGTACCACAGCGCCGGACATGGAGCCGAAGAAGGGCAAGCCGGGGAAGCGCGGGAAGGAGAAGCCGATCCCGATCCCGGGGACCCGGCCGTCCCTCCTCAAGTCCCTGATCCCCAGCTTTGGCAGGGGGGAGCGGGGGGGGGAGCTGATCGGCCCGGAGCAGGCCCGCGCCAGCGTCGCCAACATCTCGGGCATCGACATCGAGTTCGACATCGACGGGAAGAAGCGCAAGGGCCGGGCCGTCCGGCTGTACTGCGCGGGCATCAAGTGCGAGGTCCTGGACGGTCTGCCGGAGCTCTACCGCAGCGTGACCATCCTGATCCCGAACCTGGGCGGCCGGAAAGGCTCGGTGATCCTCTATGGGGACATCACCCGCGTGCGCCCGAACCCGGGCTCCGACGAGGCGGGGATCTTCGAGGTGCGCCTCTCCCTGAGGAACGAGACCGTGATGTTGAACAACTACCGGCAGATGGTGGAGCAGCTCTCGATCGGGGAGAGCTGAATCGGCTACCTCCTCAGCTTCCCCAACAACCCGCTCAGTGAGAAGCCCCCGGCGTCGTCGTCCCGGTACCCCTTGAGGCCCAGGAGCTGGCGCAGGTCCGCGGCCAGCGTCCGGGCTTCGGGATAGCGGGTCGACGGGTTCACCGAGAGGGCCTTCGTGACGACGCGGCCCAGGGCGGCGGGGGCCTTCGGGGCGACCTCCCTGAAGGGGATCTCGGGCACGGGCTGCCCGCTCCCCGCCCAGTCCGCCCAGGCCCTCCAGTCTCCGCTGTGGGGGAGGCGCACCGGCGCCCGCCCGGTGCACGCCAGGTAGAGGAGCGCGCCCAGGGAGAAGGTGTCGACGCTCCGCCCGGGGGGCTCCCCCGGGCTCCCCAGCTCCGGCGCGGAGTAGACCGGGGAGCCGGCCAGATCCTCCGTGGAGCCCTCCGCGTCGAGGAGGGAGACCCCCTCGAGGGTGGCGTGGCTGAAGTCGAAGAGGCGGGCCACGCGGCCGACGCCCCGCTGCTCCTCGACGATGACGTTGGACGGCGAGAAGTCGCGGTACAGGACTCCGTACGCGTGGAGCTCCTCCGTGGCGGCGCAGAGCTGGAGGACCAGCGCAGTCCCTTCACGCCACGACAGGGTCTTCGCTGCGACCAGCTCGGAGAGGAGGGGACCCTCGAGGAGCTCCTGGACGACGAAGGGCCGCTCCGGACCCGGGCCGGTCATCCCTCCGTCGATGAACCCGGCGAAGGCAGGCCCCTTGAACAGGCACGCGAGCTGGACCTCGTTGAAGAAGCGCCGGAGATGGGCGCCCCCCGCCTCACCGTCCCGTGCGGCGAGGGCGGGCTTCAGGACCCGAAGCGCGACGCGGCGCCCGCCGAGGATCTGCTGCCTGGCGAGATACACGTCCACTACCGCGCCGCTGCCGATCCGACGAACGACCTGATATCGCTGCTGAACCATGGTCCCGATGAGCGGGTCCTTCAGGTGGTTGAGGATGCTCCGTCCCAATCGATCCCTCCGCCTCCAAGATACAGCTCGTTGACTCCCGGGACAAGACCCGGGGCGCACCAGGGTCCGACTGGCGCTTGACACCGCCGAAAGCTCCCCTATCGTTGCTGTATGACGAATCTGACCAAGTCGTTGTTTCGCCCTGCCTCCTCTCAGCTGCTCCTGGCCCTGTCGATCCTGGCGGTCGCGCCGGGCTGCGACAGCCAGGGTGAGACGTACATCCCGCCGGACTCCGTTGTCGGCGAAACCGTCATCAGCGATGGATCCCTCGACGAGGCCTCGACCGGCGCGGACATGGGCCCGGGGTGGGACTGGTGGTCCGGAGACCTCCTGGCCTGGAGGGCCGAGCAGATCCCCCTCAAGGAAGTCTTTCACGGGATCTCCGGCGTCGACGATGGGGACGGATATGCGGTGTACGTCGTCGGGTTCCGCGGCGCGGTGCTTCAATACCACTCCGCGGTCGGGGAATGGACGGACGTGAGCCCCGCGACGAGTCGATCCGTCGAGGGCGTCTGGGCGCTGGGGCCGGAGCGGGTCTGGATCTGTGGAGAGCAGGGCCTCCTGATGCGGTACGAGGCCCCCGCAGGTGCCTCCTACCCCGAGTGGAACGACGAGACGGATCCCTTGCGCACGGAGACAGTGAACTCCATCCACGGCACCGGGCCCGACGACATCTGGGCCGTGGGTGACGACGCCCTGATCCTCCATAGGACCGCCGCGGGGTGGGAGGAGTTTCCCAAGACCGCGCTCGGTTGGCCCGCAGGGGATGAGCGCGACCTCTTCATGGTGTGGGCCGCGGCGCCCGACCACGTCTTCGTGGGGGGGGAAGGATACTTCGGCTTCTGGGATGGGGCCGAGTGGAAGACGATCTGGTCCTCGGCGGATTCCTATCTCGCCGTCGCTGCGAGCGGGGACACCATCTGGCTCGGCACGGATGGCGGCTACCTCTGGTCCTACGACGGTGAAATCTGGGTCAAGCAGGCCGCCCCGGTTTACTACGACTACAACGCAATCTGGGTCGCCGAGGACGGGCGGGTGTTCGCCACGGGGGAGGACCCCTCGCCCCAGTCGATCATCTGGATCGGGAAGAAGGAGCCGTGGGAGCAGCTCGAGGTGATCTCGCCGGAGGGCGTCGCTGAGCAGTGGGCGATCACCGAGAACAGCCTGATCACCGGCCTCTGGGGCCGCGATCCCGAGGATCTGTTCGTCTGCACCCAGCAGCAGCAGATCCTTCGGTATTCAAAACACCCTTGAGACCGGTCCTCAGGTCTCCTTTTCCGTTTTACCCCCCTGTACCGGGTGTGCTAGTTTACGACGCGTATGGCCGTGCAGGGCGCGTCCTGAGGCGGCAATTTTTCGAGGAAAGGGAGCAATCGGATGGGCATGGATGAGCTGAGGGCTGCGCTGACCGAGAATCCGTCGAACACCCGGGCGTTCCAGACGGAGTTCGACGTGTTGCTGGAGACGGCGGAGTGGGCCGAGATCCAGGACTTCATCCACCAGCTGGCGGACATTGTGGGCGAGGGGAGCGAGCTGGAGAATCTGCTCCGGGTGGCCGACTTCCGAGCGCGGTCCAAGGCGGAGGACAAGGCCCCCGCCGTCCAGTACGCGGTCGGCTGTGTCTTCCGAGATCGCCTCGCGAACGAGGACGTCGCGGAGATGTACTTCCGCAAGATCCCGGAGGACTCCCCCCTGGCCGGGGAGCTGGTGGAGTTCTACAAGGGCTTCTACGTCCGAAAGAACAACTGGCGGAAGCTCGAGCAGTTCCTCACGGCCCGTTCGGAGGCAGCGGACGCCTCCCAGGCAGAGCACGAGGCCCGCCTCGAGCTGGCCCGCCTCGCGGACACTGCGAACAACGCGGAGCGCGCTGCGGCGTACTGGCAGCAGGTCTACAAGTCCGATCCCGGGAACCTCGAGGCCGAGGCCCGGCTCCTCGAGATCCTCCGTGAGGCCGGAAAGTGGCACGCCCTCGCGGACCTGATCTGGGCCCGGATCGAGCGCAAGGGCAAGGACCAGGCCGACGAAAAGGTCGCGCTGCTGCGCGAGCTGGTGCCCATCTATCGTGACAAGATGAACGCGGAGAGCAAGGTCACGAAGGTCTACCAGGAGATCCTGGAGATCAACCCCCAGGACCAGCACGCGCTGGAGGCCCTGGCCGAACACTACCAGAGCACCAACCGCTTCCCCGATCTCGTGAAGCTCCTGCGCCTGCGCGCCGACGCCGAGGAGACCCCGGAGGTCCTCGTCGAGCTCCACCGCCGCATCGCGGGCATCCTCCTCGAGAAGTTCTCCAACATGACCGAGGCCATGAAGTCCTACGAGGTGATCCTGGACCTGGTCCCCGGGGACATCGAGGCCACGGCGCAGCTCAAGGACATCTACGAGAAGCGTCGGGACTGGGCCAGCTTCATCCGCGTCGCGATGCTCGAGGTGGACGGCGAGGCCGACGACGAGCTGCGCCTGATCCGCCTCAAGGATCTGGCGGAGCTGGCCGCTGAGCGCATCGCGAAGCCCGAGACCGGGATCCAGCTCTGGCAGCGGGTCCTCGAAGTCGAGCCCCAGAACGTCGACGCGGTGACCGCGCTGGAGGGCCTCTACGAGAAGGCCAAGGACCACGAAGCGCTGGCCGACCTCCTCGAGACCAAGCTCGGCCTCGTCCATGACCCGAAGAGCCGGGCGGGCATCCTGGAGAAGGTCGCGATCCTTCTGGGCGTGCGGCTCCAGGACTACGAGCGCGCCGCCAACGCCTGGCGCCGGCTCCTCGAACTGGATCCGGGCCACGGCCGCGCCAAGGTCGAGCTGCGGAAGATCACCCTGCAGTCCAAGGACCTCGAGGCCATCAAGTGGTTCTTCGACAACTTCGGGACGCCCCACGAGTACGTGCGGTCCCTGGAGAGCCTCGTCAAGGAGGAGGAGGACGACACCATCAAGGTGCACATCCTCCTCACCATGGCGGACCAGTTCCGGGACAGCGAGGGCGAGGAGCGCCACCTGGCGAAGATCCTCGAGCAGATCCTCGAGGTGCAGCCGGACAACGTGGACGCGGCCCGGTCCCTGGTGCCCGTCTACCGGATCCTGGGCAAGTGGGACAACCTCGTGGAGACCATGGAGCTGGTCCTGGCGGGGGACCCGGACCTCGACGACCATGCCCGCCTCGCGCTGCTGCTGGACAAGGCCCAGGTGCAGGAAGATCGCTTGCGCCAGTTCGACGAGGCCTTCTTCACCTACGTCCAGGCCTACCAGGTGGACTGGCGGGACCCCGAGGTGCACCGGGAGATGGAGCGCCTCGCCGAGGCCTCGGAGAACTGGGACTCCTACGTCGCGGTGCTGGAGCAGACCCTCGAGCTCATCGAGGACGACAATTACAAGGCCCAGTACCTGGTCCGCATCGCAGAGATCTGGTGGGAGAAGCTGGAGCAGCCGCAGCTCGCGGTGGAGCGCTACCAGGCCGTCCTGGAGTATCAGGCGGACAACGTCGGCGTCCTCGCCTCCCTCGAGCGCCTCTTTGAGCAGCTCCAGCGGTGGCAGGACATCGTCCCCGTGATCCAGCGTCGGTTGGAGCTGGAGGGGGACCCGGACGCGCGGGCGGAGATCCAGCTCAAGATCGGCGAGATCTTCCTCGGGCGCTTGGGCGACGTCGAGGGCACCCTGGGCATCTACCGGGCGATGATGGAAGAGCGGCCGGCGGATCCCGCCGTCTACCGTCGGCTGAGCTCCGTCCTCGCCGGGGAGAAGCGCTTCGCTGAGCTCCTCGAGGTCCTGCGGCGCCAGCTCTCCGCGCTGGGCGAGGACCAGGAGGACGCGGACGATCTGCTGGTGGATCTGGCGGAGCTGACCTACGGCGTCGAGGGCTCCCTCGACGGGACCGTGGATCTGCTGGAGCAGGCAGCGGACCGCTCCCTGGACAACATCCGGGCCTTCGCGTTCATGGAAGAACTCCTGGCCGCGGAGCCGATCCGCTACCGTCTCGCCTGCATCCTGGAGGGGGGGTACGCGTTCCGGTCCGACACCCTGCGCCTGGCGGATGCGCTGGAGATCCAGCTCGCATCGGACGCGGCGCCGAAGCCCGCCAGGCTCCTCGAGCGCCTGGTCGAGCTCTACCGGAGCCTCCAGGACTCGGACAAGGAGTATGCGACCCTCTGCCGCCTCTTCGATCGGGATCCCGACCGCGGCGAACTCTGCGGGAGGATGGAAGAGCTCGCCGAGGAGCTGGAGGACTGGCCGCGGCTGGTAAGCCTCTACGTCGAGGCCGTGGACCGCCTCGAGGATCCGAAATTCAGCCGCCAGCTGAAGAAGGGCGCTGCGGCGATCTACCACCTCCGCATGGACGACCTGCAGAACGCAGAGGCGCTCTACCGCTCCCTCCTCGATGAGGATCCCACGGATCAGGGCGTGCTGGGTTCCCTGGAGCGCATCTCCATCGAGTCGGAGAACTGGGAAGCGCTCTTCGAGATCTACACCCGTGAGAAGGAGCTCGCGCAGAGCCCGCAGGACCAGATCCAGATCCTCTTCCGCATGGCCACCGTCTGCGAGGACGAGCTCGGGGATCTCCCCAAGGCCACGGAGACCATGGAGGAGATCGTCCAGATCGATCCCGACGATCGGGCGGCCCTGGGCAAGCTGGACGACCTCTACATGCAGCAGGAGCGCTGGGAGGACCTCCTCCAGGTGATCCGCGCCGCCGTGGCCCTCGAGGAGGACCTCGAGGTCAAGGTGGCCATGAAGCTGCGGGCGGCGGGCCTCTTCGAGGAGCAGGTGGGCGACATCCACCGGATGACCGCGACCCTGGCCGAGATCCTGGAGCTGGACCCCGGCTGCAACGACGCAGTCCGGTTCCTCGAGCGCAACCTCGAGGGTGAGGCGATCCCCGAGATCCTGCCTCTCCTGGATCGCTACTATCGCAACCAGGAGAACTGGCTCCGGGTCATCGACCTCCTCGAGCTGCGGATGGGCATCGAGGACGACCCCGAGAGTCGGAAGGCCACCCAGGTCGAGGTGGCGGAGATCTACGAATACCGGCTCGATGACCAGGAGGCAGCGTTCGCGCACCACCGCAAGGCCCTCGCCCTGGACCCGGCGGACCGGGCCGTCATGGCGCAGCTCCAGCGGTTGGCCGGGCCCCTGGGCCTGCAGCGGGAGCTCTTCGACGTCATGGTGGCGGAGTACGAGAACATCCGGGACGAGACCGATCGGGAGTGGATGGCCCGCACCATCGCCCGCTGGGCCCGCTCGGAGTTCGACGACCATGACGAGGCGGTCCGCTGGTTCCGCCGGGTCCTGGAGATGAGCCATGGGGACGTGGAGGCCCTGGACATCCTGGCGTCGATCTTCCGGGAGACCGAAGCCTGGCTCGACCTCACCGAGGTCCTGCGCCAGCGCGCGGACGGCGAGACGGACTCCGAGGCCCGCAAGGACTTCCTCGTGGAGCTCGGCGGGATCCACCAGGACTTCCTGGATCGCCCCGAGGATGCCGTTGCTGTCTTCACCGAGATTCTGGACGTCAGCCCCGGCGAGCCCCTCGCGCTGGCCAACCTCGACGTGCTCCTCTCCGACCTCCAGCGGTGGGAGCAGCTCGTCGAGATCCTCGAGCAGAAGGCCGCCCTCTCCGACGATCCCGAGATGCGCCGCTTCGAGATGATGCGGCGGGCCGAGATCCTCGACGTCAACCTCGAGCGCCTCGACGACGCCCAGGACGTCTACCGGATGCTCCTCTCCACGGATCCGAAGGACCTGGTCGTCCTGCACCACCTGCAGGACCTCTACTCCCGGAAGGGGGACTGGTTCTCCGCGATCGAGGTCTACCGCACGGAGCTCGAGCTCCTCGAGGGAACCGAGCGGGTGCCCGTGCTCTTCCGCATGGGCGAGATCTGGGTTGAGCACCTCGACTCCCCCGTGGAAGCGGTGCCCCTCTACACCGAGCTCCTCGCCCTCGTCCCCGAGAGCGAGGACGGCATGGCCGCCGTGGAGCGGATCGTCCTGGAGAAGGCCGAGAAGCAGGGCGCCTTCGATCTCCTGTCCCCGATCCTCGAGGCCCGCTGCGAGTGGGAGCGCCTCCTCGTGAACCTCGAGGCGCTGCTGGGTGCGACGGAGGCCGGCGAGGAGCGTGTTCGTCTCGCGCTGCGCATGGCCGACCTGGCCCGGGACCAGCTCCAGGAGCCGGTCCGCGCCTTCTCCCTGCTTCAGCAGGCCCTCGAGACCGCTCCGGAGCGGTCCGACGTCGCCGACCTCATCGAGGACGTCGCCCGGGAGACCGGCCTGTGGGATGACCTGGTGGACATCCTGCGCCAGATCGCCACGGACCTGGACGACCCCCAGACCCAGCTCATGCTTCGCAAACGCGAGGCGCGGATCCTCAAGGACGAGGTCCAGCGGTTCGAGGAGGCGATCACCGCTTTTGCGAAGCTCCGCGCGGACTTCCCCGATGATCTCGACGCGCTCGAGAGCCTGGACCAGCTGGTCTCGATCCTCGAGCGCTGGGACGACCTCGAGTCGATCCTCCTCGAGCGCATGGAGCGGGCCGCGGATCCCGACGAGCGGATCCTCCTGGGCTTCCGTCTCAGCATGCTCCTCGAGGAGAACCTCGGTCGCATGGGCGACGCATGCCAGGTGATGAAGGATCTCCACTACCTCAACCCCGAGCGCGAGGAGGTGGTGGACCAGCTCCGGCGCTTCTTCGACAACGGGATCCGTGAAGAGGAGACCCTCGGCATCCTGGACGGGCATTACCGGGCCCGGGATGCCTGGGCAGACGTGAGCCGGGTCCTCGAGGGGCGGCTGGACGTGGCCCTCGAGGCGGAGGACCGCCTGGACATCTGCCGTCAGCTCGCGGGGACTGCGAGGGATCGCCTCGATGATCTGGACGCAGCGCTGCGCTGGACCGGGGAGGTCCTGGTCCTCGACCCCGAGGACGAGGGTGCCCTGGCGCGTCTGAAGGATCTGGGTCGCGACCTGGGTCGCCTCCCCGACGTCGCCTCCTACGTGGAGCGCGCCGCGAGCCAGTCAGAGATGGAAGAGACGCACATCCGCCTGGCTCTCGAGGCCGGTTGGCTCCTCTCCCGGGAGCTGGATGACCTGGAGCGGGCGGAGCTGTTCTTCCTGGAAGCCCTGGACCTGGATGCAGAGCAGCCGGACGCCCTGGAGGCGCTGGACGATCTCTACGGGGGTCAGAACCGTTTCGAGGAGCAGGAGAAGGTCCTGGCGCGTCGGGCGGCCAACGCACAGTACCCGGAGAAGCAGGTCGAGCTCCTCATGCGCCTGGGGCGTCTGTGGGAGGACCGCCTGGCCAACGCGGACGGCGCAATCGAGGCCTACCGCGGTGTCCTGGACGTGGACGAGCAGAACAAGTCCGCGCTGAACGAGCTGGCACGGCTCCTCGGGATGCTGGAGCGCTACGCAGAGCTGATCCCCATCTACCAGGCAAAGGCGGACTTCGCGTCGGATCCCGATGAGCGGATCTCCTTCTATCGTCAGGTCGCGGAGCTCACCGAGCGGCGCCTCGACGATCCCGAGGGAGCCATCGAGAAGTGGGAGGACGTGCTTGCGTTCTCGTCCCAGGACATGGCGGCCCTGGACAACCTCATCCGCCTCTACGAGCAGCTCGGGAAGTGGGGCGAGATGGTGGATGTCTGCCGTCGTGCCGCGACGATCGATGGCCTGGAGGTCCAGCGCAAGGTCCTCCTCTGGGAGATGATCGCCCGCGCCGCCGAGGCCCATCTCGACGAGCAGCAGACCGCCGAGGAGTTCTGGGTCAAGGTCCGGGAGACGGACCGGGGACACGCCGAGGCGCAGGCCTCACTCCGTCGCCTCTACCGCAACAACGAGAACTTCTCCGCCCTGGCCATCCTCCTGGAGGAGATGGCCCGCGGCGGGTCGCTGCCGGAGCCCGTCGGGGAGCCCGAGTTCACCGACTCGGAGCCCGATGAGGAGGCCTTCGCCGCCGAGGAGTACACTGGTGATGGTGAGGCCGTTGTGGGAGGCCCCTCCGGGGCCGATTCGGGGCCGGAGGCCCCTCCCACAGGGGAGGAGGAAGAAGAGCAGGAGCTGCTGTCCGAGGGGGAGCGCCAGGAGCGCATCGAGATCTGGAGCGAGCTGGCCCGGTTGAGGATGGAGGAATCCCCCGACCCCACAGCGGCCATCGCGGCCTGGCGGGAGGTCGCTGCGCTGGAACCACGGCACCGGGAGGCCCTGGACGCGCTGGAGTCGCTGTACGAGGAGAGCGGCCGATGGCAGGACTGCATCGACGTCCTGCGCACCAAGCTCGACCTGGTCGAACCAGAGGGTCGGGTCGCGGTGCTCGGATCCGTGGCAGAGATCCTCGAGAGCGATCTCCAGGACTGGAATGGCGCGATCGACGCCCGTCGGGAGATCCTCGACCTCGAGCCCGAGGAGCTCCGGCACTACTCCACCCTGGAGGATCTGCTGGAGTCCCAGGGACGCTGGACCGACCTGGCCGAGCTCCAGACCCGCAAGTGCGAGATCCTCGACCCCGGCGACCGCTTGGAGACCTACCGCTCCATCGCGAACCTCTACGAGAACCAGCTCCAGGACAGCGAGGGGGCCTTCCTCCTGTATCAGCGCGCCCTGGATGATGCGCCGACGGACGAAGAGGCCCTCGACGGCGTCGAGCGGGTCGCTCGGGACGCCGGGCTCTTCGCCGAGCTGCGCTCCGTCTGGGAGGTCTCCGTGGAGGCCTTCGAGGATCCCCTGGAGCAGCTGAAGCTGTTGAGGAAGCTGGCCTTCCTCGACAGGGACGAGCTCCACCGGAGCGCCGAGGCGGTGGAGTGGTTCCAGCGGATCCGCACCATCGACGAGGACGACGAGGAGGCCCTGCAGGCCCTGGTCGGTCTCTACGAGTCCTTGGGGCAGTGGTCCGATCTGGCCGATGCCCTGGAGAAGCTGGCCGGGCTCACCACGGACTTCCGTGAGCAGACCTCGATCTTCCTGCGCCTCGGTGACTGCCTGAAGGAGCGCCTCCACCAGCCTGAAAAGGCCGTGGCCGCCTACCGCGAGGTCCTCGAGATGGATCCGACGGAGGAGCGGGCGATCAAGGCCCTCGAGGATCTCTACGGCCAGACCGAGGACTGGGCGTCGCTCATCGAGGTCCTGGGCATGCGGGCGACGGTGCACCCCGAAGAGGAGACGAGCATCAAGCTCCTCCGCGGGATGCTGTATGAGGAGAGACTCGAGGACAACGAGCGGGCCGCGGACGAGTACGAGGAGGTCCTGGCCTACGAGCCTGCGAACCACGAGGCCATCGGCCGCCTCAAGAAGATCTACTCCGAGGCCGGGAACTGGACCCGCTTGTCCGACACCCTCGAACGATCCCTGGCCCTCACCAACGCCGACGAGGAGCGCATCGAGCTGATGACCAGCCTCGCCATGCTCCAGGAGGAGGCCCTCGAGGATCGCGGCCAGGCGGCGGACTACTACCAGCAGATCCTGGATCTCGAGCCCGAGAACCTCGGGGCGATCGAGGCCCTGGAGCGGCTCTACATGCAGGAGGAGCGCTTCGAGGATCTGGTGGGCGTGTTGAAGCGCCACGCGGAGCTGATCGAGGGGATCGCCCCACGGGTGGACCTCCTCGAGCAGGCCGCTGCGCTCTACGTCCAGGAGATCGGCGACCTGGACAGCGCGATCACGGTGAACCTGGTGATCCTGGACCTGGATCCGACCCACATGCCGACCCTCGAGCGCCTCGAGGGCCTCTACATGGAGCAGGGCTCGTGGGATCAAGTGCTCGATATCCTGGATCGCAAGATCCGCATCGCCGACAACGAGGCCACGGTGCTGGACCTCTACCTCCGCAAGGGTGCGATCTACCGCGAGGAGATGTACGCCCCCGACCGGGCCAAGGAGCAATACCTCGTGGCCCTCGATCGCGCGCCGGCGTCGATCCGCGCGGCGGACGAGCTCGTGACGATGTACACGGACGAGAGCGACTGGGAGCGGGCCATCGCCATCCTCCAGTCCGTCTCCAATGCCACGGGAAGCGACGAAGAGCGCGCGCCGATCCAGGTCCGCATGGGCGGCATCTACCGGGAGCACCTGGAGGACGCCGACCAGGCCATCGACATGTACGAGGCAGCGTTGGACGGCATCCCCGGGATGCCAGAGGCGATGGATCCCCTCGTTGAGATCTACCTGGCGCAGGAGCGCTGGGCCAAGGTCACGGCCCTCCTCCAGCTCGTACGTGAGCGGGTGGAGAACGAGGGAGACAGCGACCGCCTGGTGGACGTGCTCCACAAGACCGGCTACGCGGCCCAGCAGATGGGGGACAACGACGAGGCCCTCCGGCACTATCGGGCTGCCTACGACAAGAACCAGGGCCACATTCCCACCCTCACCGGGCTGGCCGCGCTCAACCAGCGCATGGGCAACTTCGACTCCGCGGAGACCTACTACCGCAGCCTCCTCCACGTGGCGGAGACCCAGATGGACGCCGACCAGAGGGTCAGCGTCTACCGGGCCCTCGGCGAAGTGGAGATGGAGCTGGGGCGGCCCAAGCTCGCCGAGGAGTACCTCGCCCAGGTCATCCAGCTGCAGCCCCATGACAGGGCCTGCCTGGACGATCTCGCCCGCCTCATGGAGCTGCACCAGGACTACGAGGGGGTGGTCCGGTACAAGGAGAAGCTCCTGGAGCTCGTGGACGATTCCCTGGAGCGCCTCACCATCCAGATCGGGATCGGCGACACCTACCGTGAGAAGCTCAGTCGGATCGACAAGGCGATCGACGCCTACCGGGGCGCCCTCTCCATCGATCCGGGCTCTCGCACCGCCCTCGTGAAGCTCCTGGAGATCTTCATCCAGTCCCAGCGCTTCGACGATGCGGTGGAGATCCTCCAGCAGCTCCTGGATGCGGAGACCGAGCCGCGCAAGAAGGCCTACTACACCTTCACCATCGCCACGATCTATCGGGAGCACCTGGGTCAGCCCGTGGACGCGGTGGAGTTCTACCAGCAGACCCTGGACCTGGACCATTCGAAGCTCGAGGCCTTCCAGGCCGTGGACGAGCTGCTCACCGAGCAGAAGTCCTGGGATGATCTGGAGACGTCCTACCGCAAGATGATCGGGCGCGTGAAGGACACGGACAACGCCAAGCTCCTGTTCATGCTCTACAAGAACCTCGGCGAGATCTACCGGTCCCGCCTCGATCGTCCGGACTATGCGCAGTCGAGCTTCGAGCTGGCCGCGAAGCTCAAGCCCGACGACGTCAAGGTCCATGAGATCCTCGCCCAGCTCTACGAGAACTCGGGGGAGCTCGAGAAGGCCGTCGCAACCCAACGCGTCCTGGCGCAGAACGACCCGGAGCGGGTGTCTGCGTACAAACAGATGATGAAGTTCTACCAGGAGATGGGGCGGAGGGACGAGGCCTGGGTCACGTCTTCGATCCTGGTCCTCCTGCGCAAGGCCTCCGGCGAGGAGGCGACCTTCTACAAGGAGCACCGGACCCCGTCGGTGCCGCAGCCCCAGCGGTCCCTCGACGCGGGGCTCTGGTCACAGGCCCTGTTCTCCAAGGGCGAGAACCAGCAGGTCGGCGAGATCTTCCAGATCCTCTACGAGGTGGTCGGGCACCGCATGGGCGGGAAGGATCTCAAGGATCTCGGGCTCAAGCGCCGTGACGAGGTCAACGTCAAGGATCGGACCCTCTTCGGGAACGTGTTCCGCACGGTGAGCCATCTCCTGGGGATCACGGCGCCCAAGGTCTACCTCTCCGAGAAGTCCTTCGGCATCCACATCGAGGGAACGGTTCCTCCGGTCCTGGTCATCGGACGTGACATGCTCGAGCAGAAGACGGACCGGGAGCTCGGCTTCGTGCTGGGCAAGTACCTCACGTACTTCCATCCGTCGCATCTCTTCGCCGGGACCTACGGCTCCGCGGCCCTCAAGATGCTCTACTCCGCGGCGCTCCGCTTCGTGCACCCGGAGGTCAAGGTCGAGGGGAACATCGAGGACATCGAGTCCCTCCGCGAGGAGCTGGCCCGGAAGATCTCCAGCCCGGCGGCCAACCGCCTCGGCGCCCTGGTCGAGTACTTCCACTCCCACAACCAGTCTCCGGGCCTGAGCCGCTGGCTGACCAACGTGGAGCTCACAGCGAACCACGCGGGCCTCCTCGCGTGCGGCGACCTCGACGTGGCCGCCAAGTCCCTGGCCCAAGAGAGCATCTCCTTCTCCAAGCTGCCGCCGAAGGAGAAGGTCAAGGAGCTGGTGCTCTATGCAATCTCCGAGGACTACCTCGCCCTGCGCAAGACCCTCGGCATCAACGTCGAGTAGGCCCCGTTGACCCAGCGCCACCATGGCACCCGCGGGGCAGCGGGGACCCTCTACGTCGTCGCGACCCCCATCGGGAACCTCTCGGACGTGAGCCTGCGCGCGATCGAGGTGCTGAAGGCCGCGCAGGTCATCGCCTGCGAGGACACGCGGCACACGCGAAAGCTCCTGTCCCTCCTGGGCATCCCGGCCCCGAGGCTCGTCTCCCTGCACGAGCACAACGAGGAGCGCCGCCTCGACGGTCTTCGGGAGCTCCTGGTCTCCGGGACGGACGTGGTCCTCGCCTCCGACGCTGGCACCCCTACGGTCTCCGATCCCGGATATCGGCTGGTGGCGGACTGCGTCGCCAGCGACGTACCGGTGGTCCCGATCCCCGGGCCCTGCGCCGCAGTGGCGGCGCTGAGCGCGTCGGGCCTGCCTACGGACCGCTTCCTCTTCCTCGGGTTCCCGCCCCACAAGAAGTCCAAGCTCGATGCCTACCTCGATGAGGCCCTCTCGCCCGGGCGCACCAGCGTCCTCTATGCGCCCCTCCGCCGGGTCCCCAAGCTCCTGGAGCGCATGGCGACCCGCGCCCCGGAGGCCCAGGTGGTCATCGCCCGGGAGCTGACCAAGCTCCACGAGCAGTTCCTCCGCGGCACCGTGGAGGCCCTCCTCGCCGACATCGAGAACCTGCCCATGAAGGGAGAGTGCACAATCGTTGTGCACCGCCCGAAGGGCTGACCAGGCAGGTCCCGGTTCGGTTGGATCGTTCGGTGGAACCGTGTAAAATGGGCGGACCCGATGAAGGAGGAACCCGTGGCGAGGACGCGCAAGCCCAAGAGCACCCTGTTCCCCAACGCGCCGGAGGTGGAGAAGAAGCTCCGCATCGGCACGGCCCTGGACGAGCGGCTCCTCGCCCTCCTCGAGGAGCTGGCGCTCATCGTGCGGGAGCTGCCCCCGGAGGAGCTCCTGGAGCGGCCGTTCCACACAGCGCACGGGGATCTGTACTTCCGGATCCGCTCCGCGTTCGGGAGCTACTACCGGGCGTTGGCGACCCTGGCCCGGATGCTCACCTCGCCGCGCCTCGAGGCTGAGGACGCCCTCGACGGGCTCCGGGACCACTACAAGAGCGGCGCCGCCCTGGACGAGGCGCACTTCCTCCTGACCGACCCGATGCTGGGACGGGCCCTGCTCCAGCACCACGGCAGCGTCGCTGCGGCCCTCGAGGCGGCGGGGATCGACGCGTCCATGGCCCGCCAGAGGCGGCGCCTGGACGATGGCGCGCTCCTCGAACGCGCGACCCATCTCCTTGGACGGAGCGAGGGGCGCACCGCCCGGGAGTGGGAGGTGCAGGATCCGCTCCTCATGGAGGCAGCCCGGCACCGCTTCGACAGGGTGAGCGATTTCTTCGGCTGGCTCGACGCCCAGATGGCAGACCGCTCCGTGATCCAGGCGGTTCGGGAGAAGCGGGAGGCGGTCCGCCTCCTCGCCGCGGCGGTCCCCGTCGTGGGTCGGGGTGGCAAGGGCAGGGTCCTCCCCGGCAAACGCTACGAGGTCGCCACCTGCAGCCCCGGTGGCAGGAACATCTATCTCCTGACCGCGTCGGGGAGCATGTTCCGCCTGCGCCCTGACCAGATGCCCCTGGACCCCACGGACGGAACCCGCCTCCCGCTGGATCGAAGCGACCGCATCGTCTCCATCTTTCCGGAGCCCGCCGGGGACGAGCACGTGGCCATCGCGACGGACCTGGGACGGATCAAGCTGATCCCAGCGGGCAAGTTCCGCAGCTTCCTGAGCGACGGCGTGCGGGCCGCCGCACTGGAGGAGGGCGACACCTGCGCCGCGGCCTGTCGCGTGAACCCCGACAGCGGAGATCTCGTGGTGATCACCAGGGCGGGGAGCGGTCTGAGGGTGGATCCGGGGGAGCTGCGCGCATCCTCCCGACACAGCCGGGGCGTCCTCCGGGTACGACCGAAGGGTCCGAAGGACGGGGTGGCCGCGCTGTTCCAGGCCTTGCCCGATGGGGACTACGCCGTGCTGACCCGGGACGGCCGTGTCCGTCGGGGTCCGATCAAGGAGCTCCCGATCCCCCTGTCCCGCGCCGCTGGAGTGGTCGCCGCCCGGGGCGAGGTGGCGGGGGCAGCATCGGTGGATGCCCTCTGCCTGGGCGTCATGACCCGCAACGGACGGGTCCTGGTCTTCGAGGCCGCCTCTGTCCGCACGACCTCCCGATATGCCAAAGGCGTGACTGCGATCCGCATGGAACGCGGCGACAAGGCCGTGGCTCTCTTTCCCGTTCCCTGAATGGCACACGCGCGCGTTGACACCGCGCGTTGCAGCAAATACACTCTGGGCGAATTGGTGTGTAGGCTTCCGATCTCAACTAGAGGGGACGTCTGTCATGAGAAGACTCGCGACCGTCACCGGGATGGTCCTCGCTGCCGTGATCCTGCTCGGCACAGGGACCGTCCGGGCACAGAACAAGACCAGCCTCCTGCTCCTCAACGTGGACGGAGAGATGCTCTCCGACGCGGAGAGGGACGAGGCCCGGGCTGCGTTGAAGAAGCAGCTCCACACCTACGGCAAGTACCGCATCGTGGAGGCCCCGGACCTCGACCTGCTCGAGGCCATGGTGGATCACGAGTGCCTGGACATGGACGCGGATTGCCTCGCGGTCATCGGCGGCGCCTACAAGGTCCAGCAGGTGCTCTACACCAGGGCCGACGGTGGCGCCCTGTCCATGATCCTCGTGGACGTCCCCGGGGCGAAGGAGCTGTCCCGCTACGAGCAGAAGGGCGACGCCAAGGCCGCCTCCCTGGCCATCACCGGGGCGGGCCGCACGAAGCTCTTCGGCAAGCTGCCGGAGCCGGCCAAGCCGGCGGAGGTGGCGCGGGTCACCTTCACCGTCGAGTCCAACGTCCAGGACTCGACGATCTTCATCAACGACAAGGAGATCGGGCCGGCGCCGATGACCATGAAGCTGAAGCCCGGGCGGTACACCTTCCGGGTCGAGCGGGAAGGTTTCCTCACCGTGGAGGACAAGATCCAGGTCGCCGAAGTGGGCAACAAGTCCTGGATGGCCACCTTGAAGCCCATCCCGGTCAAGAAGCCCATCGTCGTCGTGGATCCCGACCCCGGAACGAAGGACGACAAGGGTGGCAAGACGCCCTTCTACAAGACCTGGTGGTTCTGGACCAGCATCGGCGTCGGCGTCGCTGCGATCACCACGACCGCAGTGGTTCTCGGGACCCAGGGCAGTGAGTCCTACTCCGTGGGCACTGCGAAGTTCTCCATTGAACCCTCGTCGGCCCAGTACGACGGGATCTTCTACAAGTAGGAGGGGTCCCCCCATGACACGTACGACGCACAACGCGCTCCTCGCCCTCCTGACCCTCGGGCTCTGCTCCTGCGTTGCCGAGGGGCCGCCGGCCGCTGTTTTCTCGGCGGGGGACGACGGCGGCACCGTGGTCCTGGACCTGGCCTCCATCGAGGCGCCCCTTCTGGACATGAACAAGGTGAAGTCCTTCCGGATCCGGGTGTATCCCAAGACCCCCCTGGAGGCGGACGACGCCACCCTCTTCGACTCCATGTCGTCCTACGGGTGCTTCCCGGCGAAGGGCAGCGAGATCATCATCGAGAACATCAAGGAGGGCGAGGACCGATTCGTCTTCTACGAGGGCTTCTCGGACAGCCAGTGTTCCACCGCCGAGGTCATCGGCATCCGTGGCGGGATCGACGTCCAGAAGACCACGGAGCTGGCTCAGACCGCGTCCCAGGTCGTCTGCTCCGAGGATGCCGACTGCACCAACGTCCACCCCAGGGCCACGTGCGACTGTGCGCACGAGGTGAGCGGGGACGAGAAGAAGCTGCCCATCTGCAAGGCCGACTCCACGGGCACCTGCACCGTGACCCCGCCGACCTTCGTGATGCTTCTCCAGGTGGGGAAGTTCAACGAGTACCCCGTCGCGGGGGAGGACCTCCAGGGCGAAGCGAAGTCCGAGTCCTGTGACAGCGACGAGGACTGCAAGGCGATCCACAAGAACGCGGTCTGTGACGAGGAGGCCGGTCGGTGCCTGGTTCGTGGGCTCAACCCCCTCTCTCCGGCCACGCCCCGTGCCTATCACACGGCCACCGTCCTCGACAGCGGGAAGGTCCTCATCGCGGGCGGCTTCACCCATCGGAAGGCCACCGGGGAGTTCTTCGCCGAGGGGCCCTTCCTTGAAGTCTTCGACCCCTACTCCGGCCTCTTCGAGGCGGCCCCCGAACTTGCGCAGTTCGCCGGCAACCGCGTCGCGATGCACCGGGCGGTGCACCTCGGGGGAGACAGGGTTGCGCTGGTCGGTGGAGTCACCAAGGCCGGGCTCGAGGTCCTCGTGGAGGCGGAGAACGAGTTGAGCGTGACCATCCCCTTCGGTCTGGGCGAAGAGTGCAACGACAGCGACGACAGCTGCTCCAACATCTCCCGCTACGTGACCCTGGTGGACGTCGCCGGTGAGGGTGCCATCGCGCAGAACCCCACGGACATGCGCCTGCTCTTCCACCAGGCAGCGAACATGATCCACGGGGGCGCCAAAAAGCTCCTGATCACTGGCGGACTCGCTGTCGACCCCGACATGACCACGGTGGAGATCTTCGACCGGTACCTGCTCTGCACCCTGAACGGCAGCATCGGCGCCACCTGCGCGGTGAGCGCCACCGACGAGACCCTCGTGGCTCCCCGGATGGGGCACGCTGACCTCTGCCTCATTCCTGACGGAGACGGCCCCGGGTGCCAGGAGTACATGCTCTTCGGCGGCGCGATCATTGATGGCGCCTCCGGCGAGGTCTTCTCCTCTGACGAGTCGGTCTTCAACGCGGCCCTGGAGTTCGTGGACGCGTCCAAGACGGGTCTCATCGGCGTCCTCCTGTCCGAGTTGGTTCGCGTGGAGAGCAGCGAGAAGACGGTGCCGAACATGTTCTCCTTCGGGGGCACCACTGCGGTGAGCGACCCCGAGCCCCTGGACGACCGGTTCCGCCTCCGGATCTATCCCCCGGTCAACGGGCCTGCGCCGGAGCAGGTGCGGGTGGACCTCAAGAGTGGCAACCTCACTGTGGCCCAGGTGGACCTCTCGGATCTCGGCGGAGACAACTCCAAGACCTTCCGGATCTTCCACTCCTCCACGGTGCTGGACGACGGCAGCGTCCTCGTCGCGGGCGGGCTCGACTCCGAGAACCGCGCCTCCAAGAACGTGATGTTCTTCGAGGATCCGAACACCGACGCGCTGACCTTCTCCGGCGAGACCACCATGCGCCAGCGCCGGTTCGGTCACACGGCCACCGTGATCACTGAAGGCCTCCTCAAGGGCGCGGTGCTGATCCTCGGCGGCTTCGCCGTGGACTCCGAGACCGGCCTGGTGGACTTCGCGCCGCCTGCGGAGATCTTCCTGCCAGCACCCTGAAGACCTGCAGCGGATTTGGGGTGGCTCCAGCCACAGACAGCGGCCATCGATTCCTCCTGGCGGGGCTGATCCACGGCGCGATCACCTTCATCGTGCTGGTGCTCTTCGTCGACGCATGGCCCTACTGGAAGGACGCGGGTCAGCTCATGGCGGCCTACGGGACCGGGGGACTCCCGCACCCGACGGGGTTCCCGCTGATCGCGTCCCTCGGACGCCTGGCGAGCCTCCTGCCGGTGGGGTCGATGGCCTTCCGGATCAACCTCCTGTCCGCCGGGTCGGCGGCGATCACGTCCACGGTGCTCTTCCTCCTCGCCGCCTGGCTCCTCGAAATGAACTGTGGGAGGCCCTTCAGGGCCGACGGCGGGACGACCGTCCCGCCTCTTGTCGGGGCTGAAGCCCCTCCCACAGTGGGATCGGTGGGGCCCATAACCTGGATCCTGGCCTGGGGCGCGGGCTGGGCCTTCCTCGCCGTGCGCACGGTCTGGTTCCACTCCCTCGCCGCCGAGGTGTACCTCCCCTCCGCCGCGTTGAGCGCGCTCCTCATCGCCTGCGCGATGCGCAGCCTCGTCCTGGAAGGGGACCCGCACCGTGGTCGGACCTTGCGCCTCCTGGCCCTGGGAACCGGGCTCGCATCGGGGCTCCACGTCACGGCCCTGGCCGCCGGCGCCGGGTCTCTCGCGCTGGTGGCCGCCTGCGGGAGGGGCGCCCACGCCCCGACTGTGGGAGGGGCTTCAGCCCCGACTCCCCCCCTGGACGGGCGCCTCCAGACATGGATCCTGGCCGGACAGGTGACCCTGCTGATCGGCGCCGGGCTCTTGATCCAGTGGTATCTGCCCCTGCGATCGTGGACCGGTCCCTGGACGAAGTTCGCCGACGCCTCGGATCTCGGTGGCTGGCTGGGCTACGCCACGGGGCGGACGATCCGCAGCGCGTTCCAGGGGGACATCGGCGCAGGGGGCAGCCTCACCACCCTCTCCGAGAATGCGGCCCTCTACGGCACCCAGCTGGTGAGCCAGGCGGGGCCAGCGGTGCTCCTGGCGGTGGTCGGGCTCCTGACCCTGGCGCGCAGGGCACCCCTGGCCGGGCTCCTTGCGGCGTCGGCCTGGGGCGGTGATCTGCTCTTCACCGTGGTGATCAACCCCATGGGCCAGAAGGACTTCCAGACCGGGGTCCTGTCGTTCTTCGTGATCTTCGTCCTCGCCGCCCTGGGGTTGGCTCGTGTCCTGGAGCTGCTGCCCTCGCGGAGGTTGCTCCGGCCCGTCATGGCGGCGGCAGTGGCCGCGGGCCTTCTGGTCGTTCCCGCTGCGAGCTTTCCGGCCCGGCATCGCGCCCTCGGGGCCAACGGCCTGCCCTACTGGTACGGCCGCTCGATCCTCCGGCCCCTGCCCCCGGGGAGCCTCGTCCTCACCACCCTGGACGACGCGTCGGGGCTCCTGCTCTACCAGCAGCTCCTCGAGAACCGGCGCCGGGACAGCCTGAACCTCGTCGTCCAGAACCTCGCCGTGCCGGGCCTGGTCTCGGCACAGGCCGCCCGGTACGGGGATCTCTTCTTCCCGGAGGTGCTCCTGGCGCTTCAGGATCCCGAGGCCGGGGAGCCCGTCGCGGGCGACGACCCCAGGGCCCTCACCGCGGCGCTGGTGGGCTACAACCTGAGGCGCGACAACCCGGTGTTCTGGCAGCCGGGACAGATGGCCTACCACGGAGTCGTGCGCGGGTACCTCGAGCCCGGCTTTCCCCTGGGCAGGGTGCGGATGGAGGTCGGGCCCGCCCCCAGGGGGGGCCGTTGGGCCGGGGTGCTCGACGGCTGGCAGGTCTGGCGTCAGGTGGATCCCGCCGAGCCCGATCCCACGGGGCGCATGGTCCTCGCCGACGCCCTGGGCCTGGCCGCGGCGCTGCAGGTCGAGGAGATCCAGGCGGGGCCGCCTCAGGGGGGGCCCCCGCCCCAGGGCCCCGTGGCCACCGCGGAGGCCCTCTTCGGCGAGAGCCTCCGGCTCTTCGACGAGGACTGCCGCATCTGGAGCAACTATGCGGTGTTGAAGGGGCTCGAGGGGCAGATCGACTTCGCGATGGAGGCTGCGGAGCGGGCAGCGACCCTCTGCCCCCTCCACCCGCCCAGCCGGGCCAACCAGGTGCGGTATCGGATCCTCTCGGGAAACGTCCGGGAGGGCCTCGAGGCCGCCGCGGAGATCTCCACCCTGCCGGTTCGTGCCGAGATCGAGCCGCGGCTGCGTCGCCTGGCCGACGACCTGGATCAGATGGGGATGGGCGACGCGGCGACGGCGCTACGTCGGATCCTGGATTGACCCGACGTTCTCCACGACCCAGCGCAGATACCCGTCATACCCGTCGGTGACCGGGAGCGCGATGATCTCCGGCACCGCGTAGGGGTGGGCCTCCCGGATCGTCGTGCTCAGGGCCTCGAACATCTCCCGAGTGGTCTTGATGACGAGGAGCAGCTCCGGATCGTCGTGGATCGCACCCTCCCAGCGGTAGATCGAGCGGACCTGGGGGAGGATGTTCACGCAGGCGGCCTTGCGGCCCTCGACCACGGCACGGGCGATGTGCGTCGCGTCGTCCATGGATGCACAGGTCACCAGGACGACGACCACGTCTTCAGCCATGATGGGCCCTCGCGGCAGGTTGAAGGATCCTGATCATCGTTTGCACGGCAGCGGTTGTCAATATTGTGGGGCAGCGGTACGGCCAACCCGTCATCCCGAGCGCAGCCCTCCCGTCATCCCGAGCGCAGCCCTCCCGTCATCCCGAGCGCAGCGAGGGATCTCGAGTGAACCTCTCGGGCATCGCCCCACTCGTCACCACCGGCCTGTCTCCGGGGGCCTGCTCCGTTTCCGGGGCCATCACCTGGCTGCGGCTCACGCCGGTCCAGGTGACACCCCTCCAAGCAGGCCCCCAGTGCCGAGCGCAAAGCAAAGGGAGAGCCACAAAAGAAGAGAGGCCGGCCACCCTCCCCCACCCACCCTCCGTCGTGTGGCCGGCCTCAAAGGCAGGGGCCGGATCGCCTCGTTCAGCTTCGACCGGATCATCAGCCAAGCGCGAAATTCCGACCGCAGACCAAACTGTGGGAGGGGCTGTGAAGCCGAGTTGAACGAAGCTCCGCTCCTGTGAGACTTACGCCCAGATTTCCCCCGTCACCCCGAGCCGCCCCACCGGCTCCGCCGGATGCGGTGGTGTTCAGAAAGAAAGCTCGGAGAAGCGCTGGTTTTTGAGCTTGTCTCGAAAGAAACCGAGGTGGATGTTTCTTGGAAGCGCAGCGAGGGATCTCAAGTGAAAACTCTCGGGTACAGCGACCCCTGAGGTCCCTCAGTCGGGCTGCGCCCTCCCGCGGGACGACGGACAAGGCACGGCCCGCTCCCGTCATCCCGAGCGCAGCGAGGCCTTCGGTCAAGTGAACCTCTCGGGATCTGCCCTGTGTCATCCTGCCCGAGAGTCGCACTTGAGGTCCCTCGGGGGACCTCGGGACGACGCGGCCTACGGCTGCGCCCCCTATCCGTTCCTGCGCTGGAACTCGTTCATGAACTCCACGAGACTGGTGATGCCCTTCACGGGCATGGCGTTGTAGATCGACGCGCGGCAGCCGCCCACGGAGCGGTGGCCCTTGAGGCCCGAGAAGCCGGCGGCGAGGGCCTCGGCGATGAACTGCTTCTCCAGATCCTCGGTGGGGAGGCGCCAGACCACGTTCATGGTGGAGCGGGTCCTCTCCTCCACGGGGCAGCGGTAGTAGCCCGAGGACGCGGCCATGCAGCCGTAGAGGAGCTCGGAGCGCTCCTTCGCCAGGCGCTCCATCGCGGGGAGGCCGCCCTGGGCCTTCACCCACTCCAGCACCATCTTCACCATCCAGATCGGGAAGACCGGCGGGGTGTTGTAGAGGCTGTCCGCGTCTGCGTGGGTCTTGTAGCTGAGGTATGCGGTGAGGTCCCGAGGGTTCCTCTCGAGGAGATCCTCCCGGATGATCACCACGCCGAGGCCCGCGGGCCCCAGGTTCTTCTGCGCGCCCGCGTAGATCAGGCCGAACTTCTCCGCGGGGATCGGCCGGCTCATGATGTCCGAGGACATGTCGCAGACCAGGGGCACGGCGCCGCTGTCCGGCCAGGCCTTCCATTGGGTGCCCGCGATGGTCTCGTTGGAGGTCAGGTGCAGGTAGGCCGCGTTCGGGTCCAGGGTCAGCTCTGAGGGGTCGGGCATCCGGGTGTACTTCTCCGCGGTGCCGTCGTAGACCAGGTTGACGTTCCCGACCTTCTTCGCGTCGTTGCAGGCCTTCTTGGACCAGGTGCCGGTGAGGGTGAAGTCACAGGACCCGCCCTCGGGCAGGAGGTTCAACGGGATCATGGAGAACTGCAGGGTCGCGCCGCCGCCGAGGAACAGGACCTTGTAGTTGTCCGGAAGGCCGAGGAGCTCCTTGAAGAGGCCCATGGCCTCAGAGTGCACCTGGTCGTAGGCCTTGCCGCGATGGCTCGCCTCCACCAGGGACATCCCGATGCCCTTGAAGTCCACGAACTCGTCCCGGGCCTGCTCGAGGACCGGGAGCGGGAGGGTCGCTGGGCCTGCGCTGAAGTTGTAGATCCGGCTCATCTCTTCACCCCTTGTTCCCAAATTCTTCCACGATGGAGACCGCCTCTGCGCCGACCCGTAGCAGGTTCTCCTTCGAGCTGGCGCCCAGGTGCGGGATCATCAGCACGTTGGGAGCCTTCAGGATCGGGTCGTCCTCCGGGGGCGGATCCTTCTGCCAGACATCCGTGGCGTAGGCCGCGACCTTGCCGTCCTCGAGGGCCTTCACCATCGCAGCTGCGTCCACGACCCTGCCGCGGCACGTGTTCACGACGACCACGCCGGTCTTCATCTGCGAGAGGAGGTCTGCGCCGATCATCCCCTCGGTCTCGGGAGTCAGCGGCATATGGAGGCTGATGTAGTCCGCGTCGGTCACCGCGGCCGCGGGGGTGGGCCGCATCTCGGCCCACTGGCTCTCGGCCACGTGGGGATCAAAGGCAGTGACGGACATGCCGAAGCCCCGGGCCCGCCTGGCAACCTCTGTCGCGATGTGGCCGATGCCGAAGAGGCAGAGGGTCTTGCCGAAGAGCTCCGTGCGCTTGATCTCCTTCTTCAGCCACTTGCCCGCGACCATGCCGTTGTGGGCCGCGACGATGTGGTTGGGCACCGCGAGCATCATCGCAAAGGTCAGCTCCGCCACCGCAATGGACGAAGCCGTGGGAGTGTTGCGCACCAGGATGCCCCGCTCCTTGGCACACGCCTTGTCGATGTTGTCCGTGCCCACGCCCCCTCGGATGATCAGCTTCAGGTTGGGTGCGGACTCGATGTACTCCCGGGTGGCCTTGGTCTTCGAGCGGATCAGGACGATGTCCGCCTCGGGCAGACGGGTCTTGTCGTCGGTGACCTCTCCGAACTGTTCCAGCTTCCCGGCCAGGCTGACGTCGAATGCGTCGGAAATCAGGATCAACATGTGTGCTTCTCCTCTTGTGCTTTCGCGTCTTCGAGGCTGCGGACGACGACGCCGCTCCGCAGCTTCGGCTCGAACCAGGTGGACTTGGGAGGCATGACCTCCCCGGCGTCCGCGATGGCCATGAGCTGGTCGACCCCCGTGGGATACAGGGCGAAGCCGATCTCCATGTCCCCAGCACAGCGGCGCTCCAGCTCCCGGGTGCCGCGGATGCCGCCGACGAAGTCGATGCGCCGGTCGGTGCGGGGATCCTCGATGCCCAGGATGGGCGCCAGCAGGTTGTCCTGGAGGATCGCGACGTCCAGGGACTTGACCGGATCCCCGGCAGGGTAGGTCCCGGCCTTTGCCGTGAGGCGGTACCAGGCCCCGTCCAGGAACACCCCGAACTGCTTCGGGGCCGGCGGGTCGGCGACGTCGGCTGGGGCGACGTCGAAGCGCTGGGCGATCGCAGCGAGGAGGCCCTCGCTGGTGAGGCCGTTCAGATCCGTCACGACCCGGTTGTAGGCCATGATCCTCAGCTGCGTGTCCGGGAAGACCACAGCGAGGAAGTGGTTGTAGAGCTCCTCGCCGGTGTGTCCCGGGTTCTGCGAGCGGAGGCTGTTGCGTACCCGGAACGCGGACGCTGAGCGGTGGTGGCCGTCCGCGATATAGAGGGCCTCGACGCCCTCGAAGGCGTTGCGAATCTTCGCAACGAGGTCGACATCGGAGACCACCCAGAGGGAGTGGCCGATGCCATCGTCGGCGGTGAAGTCGACCACCGGCGCGTCGCTGCAGATCCCGTCCACCAGCGCGTCGACCTCGGCGCTGGCCCGGTAGGTCAGCAGCACGGGGCCCGCGTTGGCCATGAGGGTCTCCACGTGACGGGCCCGATCGTCTTCCTTCTCCCGACGGGTGAACTCGTGCTTCTTGATCAGCCCGTTCTCGTATTCCTGGACGCTGGTACCGCAGACCAGGCCCCGCTGGACGTGATCGCCCATGCGGAGCTGGTACACGTAAAAGGCGTCCGCCGCGTCGCGCACCAGATTCCCGTCCCGGATCAGGGTCCGCAGGTTCTCTGCGCTCCGCTCATAGACCTCGTTCGAGTAGAGGCTGATCCCCGGGGCGAAGTCGATCTCGGCCTTGACCACCCGCAGGAAGGACAACGGATTGTCCTGCGCCATCTGCCGTGCCTCGTCGGAGTCCAGGACGTCGTAGGGCGGGCTGGCGATGGCCTTGACGTGATCAGGATGGGGGCGGTAGCCACGGAAGGGTCGGATGTCAGACACGGGGGCCTCCTGTGCATCTCACAGAATCCGGACACAAGCTATTGGCATAGGTCAGGAGGGATTTCAAGCCGATTCGCGTGTGCGAGGACTTGACCCTGTTCGAGGAGTGCCCAGGGTATCTGCAGGAACGGAGGTCTCCGGCGGGTCAACGGGGGTTCCCGCCGGAGCCTCCATTCCTTGTCCGACTCTCCGGATGGACCGCCTCAGAACGTGAAGTTGAACGCGATCTCGGGGTAGATGTCGAAGCGGTCCTCGCCATAGTCCTTGAGCGCGTATTGCAAGACGATCCCTGCCCCGATCATGAAGCGATGATCGAAGGACATCAGGAGCCCGACGCGGCCGCCGAAGAAGTCCTGATCGTCCCAGGGCTTCTCGATGAAGATGTGCCTGTAGAAGATCCCCGCATAGGGGATGACAGGGTAGAGGTACGGCAGGAGATAGCGCACCTGCGGAGCCAGGCTGCCCATCAGGGTTTCTCCGCCGAGCCAGATGTCCCCGTCGAGTCCGACTTCCAGTCCGTCCAGGACGAAGTACCCGAAGCCGAGGCCCAGGCCGAAGCCTCCTCCGCCGAAGGTCGTTCCACCGCCACCGGAGATCCGGAACCGCCCCTGGGAGAAGGGGAGCTCCTTCTCCTTCCCGACGGCGCTCTGGGGGATGAGCAGGGTTGCGATGATCAAGGCGACGACGAGGGTCTTCACGGTGGATCCTCCCGATCCGAGGGCTTGGTACGGCTTCGGGCCTGCGCGTGCGCGGGGCTTCATTGGGAGAATATAGGTCCTTTCCCCCCGCACGTCACCGGTTCAAGGCCCCCAGGATTGAATTCCCTTCCCGGCTCGAGTACACCTTGGCTGGGAGGCACCCATGGGTCGAGCTTGGATCGTGTTCATCGCTGCGGCGGTTGCGCTGGCGTCCGTCGGGACCGTCTGCGACGCGGGGTCGCGGGCGGAGGCACCGGTGGACCTCCTCGACGGCGCATCTCATGGCCCTGAGGACGGGATCTCGGGGGGCGCGGACTCGAACCCGACGGACGTGGCCGGCGACGGTTCAGCCCCGGGGGATGTTCCCTCCTCGGACGGTCCCGGCCCTGCCGATGGGGCCCATGATGGTTTCGTGATCTGCGGCGACGTGGTCACCGACGACGGCGAGGACTGCGACGACGGACAGAACGGCAACCCCCTCGATGGCTGCCGGGA
Source organism: Pseudomonadota bacterium (assembly GCA_043815665.1). Classification (GTDB taxonomy): domain Bacteria; phylum Myxococcota_A; class UBA9042; order CAIXZC01; family CAIXZC01; genus CAZNWW01. The sequence continues at coordinate 36,084 of JBDRIT010000029.1, read as the reverse complement.
CGACTGCACCTTCACGTGCTCGAGCCCCGGGGAGGACTGCGAGGACGTCCCCGGGGACTGCGGTGTCGCTGTGTGTGCAGCGGGTGGCCTCGGGCAGGTCTGCGCGGTGCTGCCCGCGGACGATCCCCCCCAGGACGGCAACCCCTGCACCGCGTCGGCCTGCGCGGACGGCGTCCCGTCTGTCGAGGTCCTTCCTGACGGTACGGCCTGCGAGAACGGTGGCGGGCTCGAGGGCGACTACTGCGTCGTCGCCGCGTGCGTCGAGCCGATCTGCGGGGACGGGGTCACCGGCCCCCTCGAGGGCTGCGACGACGGCAACGAGGTGGACGGGGACGGCTGCTCCCTCTGCGTCGTCGAGGAGATTCCGCCTTGTCCTCCGGACATGGTCCTCGTCCCCGCCGCGCCCCAGGCCGACGTCCCGGTCCCCTTCTGCATGGATCGCTACGAGGCGTCGCGCCAGGACGCCACGGGCACCTCCATGGGGGTGGACACCTCCATCGCCAGGTCGCTGCCCGGGGTCCTGCCATGGTGGGAGACCCCCGTGGGACCTGCACAGGTCCAGCTCTTCGGGGACGCGTGCCAGGCGGCGGGGAAGCGGCTCTGCGAGGAGCACGAGTGGCTCCACTCCTGTGCGGGCGCCGGGGGGAGCACCTACGTCTTCGGCGATGTCTTCGACAAGGAGATCTGCAACTGCGCGGATACCTGGTGCGACACCTGGTGTCAGGAGCAGGGGATCGATCCGCCCCTGGACGATGACGGCTGCGGTCTGGCCCTCTACGAAGCGTACCCCGACCACGGCCCCCCCTTCCATCCCGTGCCCACCGGGCTCATGGCCGGGTGCATGAACGAGTTCGGCGCGTACGACCTGGCCGGCAACGTCTGGGAGATCGTCCCGGATGATCCCATGACGAGCCCCACCGGCTGGGCCTACCAGATCCGGGGTGGCGCGTACGACAGCGGGAGCCCCTCTCTGCGGCTCCAGTGCACCTTCGAGGCCAACTGGACCACCCTCTATGCCGGCTTCCGATGTTGCCGGGATCCGGATTGACGGGATGGGGTTCTTCTCCGCCATCCGATCCCAGGTGGTCAATCTCAGGGTCTTCCGCGCGTACTTCCCCCTGGGCCGCACGATCTGCGACAGCGCCCGCTTCCCCCTGGACTACCTGCGCGGGGATCGGGCACGCCCCTTCCCGACGGTCCTGGACGTCAACGTCACCAACCGGTGCAACCTGCGCTGCGCGTTCTGCTACAACGACGACAACCGGACGGCGCGGAGCGACGAGCTCACCACCGACGAGCTCTTCCGCCTGGTGGATGACGCCGCGACCTTCAAGGCCGGCTTCTTCCTCGGCGGCGGGGAGCCCTTCGTCCGGTCGGACATCTACGACCTCATCGGGCGGATCAAGGCCCGGGGGCTGCCCGTCGGTGTGGTGACCAACGGGACGCTCCTCGACGGACGGGACGTGGACCGCCTGCTGCGGGACCGCCTCGACGTCGCGGTGGTGAGCCTCCACGGGACCGAGGACGTTCACGACCGCCTGGTGGGTGCGCCGGGTTCCTGGCGCAAGGCCGTGGAGACCCTGCGCCTCCTGGCCCGGGGGATGCGCGCCCCGGGGCCCATGGTCAACTACGTCCTCTCCGAGGCGTCCAAGGAGGACCTCGGGCCCTTCCTGGAGACCCTGCGGGGGATCGACAACGTGGTGGTGCGGCTGGCCCACCTGAGCTTCCTCACCCCCGACGAGGAGTGCGCCCACGGCGGGGCATGGCGGGCGGCGTTCCATTCGACGCCGGCGCTGATCCTCAATCACGTCCGGGAGGCCCCGCCGGGGATCTTCGACGGGCTGGTGGAGATCCTGGAGGACCCGAGGAATGCCCGGATCCTGACCAAGCCGATCCTGTCCCCTTCGGAGCGCCGGTCCTGGTACTCCGGCGCCTGGGAGGTCAAGCGCCGCTGCGTCTTCATCTGGCACTCGACCCTGATCAACGCGAACGGGGACGTCCTGCCCTGTCAGTACCATGGCGTCCCCATGGGCAACGTCCGGGACGAGCCCCTGGCCGACATCTGGAACAACGACGCGTACCGCGAGTTCCGGCGGGTCCTGAAGAAGGGCCTGCTGCCCGGCTGTCACCGCTGCTGCAAACTCTGATCGGTCATTCTGAGTGCCTTGAGCGAGCGGGGTGAGTGGCTCAGGTCTCTTTGGTGTCCTCGGGCTCTTCGAACCACTCGGAGGTCATGTCCACGGTCTCGTCGTCGAGGAGGGTCTCCTCCGCGTCCATGAAGGTGGCCCGATACTCCACGACGATCGCCGTGATGTTGTCCCGTCCACCCGAATCGTTGGCGCGGCGGATCATGTGCGCAGCCGCGCGCCCCGGGGTGTCCTCGCTGCCGAGGATCGACTGGAGGTCCGGATCTTGGACCTCGTCGGTGAGGCCGTCGGAGCAGAGGAGGAAGGTGTCGCCGTCTTCGGGGGTGAGCACGGCGATGTCCACGTCCGCGTAGGCGTCGTCCTCCACGCCGAGGGCCCGCACCAGGATGTGGGTCATGTGGGCCGCCTGGGCCTCCTGGGCCGGCGAGAGCTCGAAGCGCTCACGGAGCGCGTTCACGAGGCTGTGATCCCGCGTGAGCTGGGCCAGCTCTCCCTTCCGCAGGCGGTAGCAGCGGCTGTCCCCCACGTGCGCGATGAAGATCCGGTCCGCGGCGAACCATGCGGCGACGACGGTGGTTCCCATGCCCTTGAGCTTGGGGTGGGTCTTCATGGTGGCCAGGATCTTCTGGTGTGCGAGCTGGATCGCCGTGACGAGCCGGGTGATGTACGGGTCCTTGCCCGGCTCGGGTGGGTGGGGCCACGTCGCGGGCGGCCTGCCGTGGGTCTCTTCGTAGTATCGCTTCACCGACTCCACGCAGAGATGGGCTGCGAGCTCCCCGGCCGCGTGGCCGCCCATGCCGTCCGCGACGACGAAGAGGTTCTCCTCGGGCTCGATCAGGAGATCGTCCTGGTTGGCCTTCCGGCGCCGACCGGGATGGGTACAGGTCCCGTACTTGAGCTTCATGTCGATTCCTCGCCGCAACGCATCCTGCGTGAAAATACCGGCAGAACGCGTGGATCGCAAGATTCGATTGCAGCGGTGCAGATGCAATGGGTACCATCCCCGAGACCTGGAGGAAGGGATGACCGAGGGGCAGCCCGTTCGATTCGACAACGCCTGGGGACGCGACGTGCTCCGGATCGGCCGCAGGATCCGGCGTCGGGTGCTCGCCCATACCCTGGAACACGGCGGCGGGTACATGAGCCAGGCCTGCTCCTCCGCGGAGGTCCTTGCGACCCTGTACCGGGGCGCGCTCCGCCTGGGTGCCAGCGTCGCGCCTGCGGTCCCCCGCCCCTTCCCCGGGCCTCCGGGCCCGGGAAGGGGCGATGCGTTCACCGGTGCGGGGTACAACGGCCCCCGGTCGCCAGAGCTCGATCGGCTCTACTTCTCCCCTGTGCACTACGCGCTGGTGCTGTACTCGGCGCTCATCGAGGTCGGACGGATGGCCCCCGCGGGGCTCGACATGTTCAACCGCGACGGGAGCACCGTGGAGCTCATCGGCGCAGAGCACTCCCCGGGACACGAGGTGACCGCCGGATCCCTCGGGCAGTGCCTGAGCCAGGCGGCCGGCGCGGCCTGGGCGCGACGACGCAAGGGCGAGACCGGGCGCAACGTGGTCTTCATGTCCGATGGGGAGTTCCAGGAGGGCCAGACCTGGGAGGCCTTTGCGGCGCTCTCCTATCACCGCCTCGACAACGTCCTGATCTATGCGGACATGAACGGACAGCAATGTGACGGCGCCATGGAGACCGTCATGCACATCGATCCCGTGGCCGAGCGCCTCGCCGCCTTCGGCGCCCGGGTCGTCGAGGTCGACGGCCACGACCCGGTCGCGCTGGCCGCGCCGACGACCCTGAGCCCGGATGGCCGGCCCCTGGTCGTCCTCGCCCGGACGGATCCGTGCCGGGGGCTGGACCTCCTGCGGTCCCGGGCGCCGAGGCTCCACTACCTGCGGTTCATCTCGGAGGAGGAGCGGTCGCGCTACGCCGATGCCCTGGCCGCGTTGGATGAGGAGGGTGGGGCATGAACATCGTCACCCGCCCCCACCGCACCAACCTGGTGCGCTTCGCCGCCCGCTACCCCGAGGTGGTGGTCCTCTCCGCGGACCTCACGTCGAGCTGTGAAGCGGACCTGCTCCGTGACCAGCGCCCCGGGCAGTTCCTCAGCCTCGGCATGGCCGAGCAGAACATGGTCAGCTTCGCGGGCGGCATGGCCCGTGAGGGCCTCACCCCCTGGGTGCACACCTTCGCGGTGTTCCTCACCCGGCGGACCTATGACCAGGTGGCCATGAGCGTGGCCTATCCGAACCTGCCGGTGCGCCTCGTCGGTTTTCTGCCGGGGATCACCACGCCCGGGGGCGTCACCCACCAGGCCGTGGACGATCTGGCCCTCATGCGCTCGATCCCGAACATGACGATCATCGAGTGCGGGGACGCGACGGACGTGGAGTCCTCCCTGGAGGTCGCCCAGGCCGTGGACGGCCCGGTCTACCTGCGGATGCTCCGGGGCCTCGTGCCGCGCCTGTTCCCCGTGGAGGAGCCCCTGGTGCTCGGGCGCTGCAGGGTCCTGGGTCGCGGCGCTGACGTCGCCGTGCTCACCACGGGCATCTGCACCGAGGAGGGCGTGCGCGCCCTGCGCGCGCTGCGGCGCCGGGGCCTGGAGGCGACCCATCTCCACGTGTCCACGCTCAAGCCCTTCCCCCGGGAGGAGGTGCTGGACGCGCTCGCAGGCGTCCGGCGAGGCGTCGTCGTCCTGGAGAACCACAGCGTCATCGGGGGCCTCGGGAGCGCCACGGCGGAGGTCATGGCGGAGGCGGGGCTCGGCGTGCCGTTGGTGCGGCTCGGCCTGCAGGACGTCTACGCGCAGGGGGCCGGCCGGGAGTATCTCATGGCGAAGCACGGCCTGGACGCGGCGGCGCTGGTGACGGCGATCGAGGGCCTTGCGGGGACCCCCTTCGGCGTGCCGGCGGAGGAGCTGGCGGCGGATGTCACGGCCCCGGACGACGACCGCGTCGAGGATCTCTGATGGACGACCGCATCCAGGTGACCTACCGGCTGACCGCGGACGACCGCATGGCGGCGAAGGAGCGGGCCAGGGCCATCGCTGTGGAGCAGACCGTGGAGTTCCCTGCGGATCTGATCACCGACGAGGGGATCCGGGACGGGATCATCGGCCGCCCCGAGTTCCTCGCGCCTGCGGGCCCCGGCGCCTGGGAGGTCGTGATCAGCTACGCCGCGCAGACCGCCGGGCGCTGCCTTCCCCAGCTCCTCAACCTGGTCTTCGGGAACGTGAGCCTCCAGCCCGGGGTTCGGCTCCAGCGTCTGGAGCTGCCCGACGCCGGCTTCGAGCACCTCGGGGGTCCCCGCTTCGGCGTGGAGGGGCTGCGATTCATCCTTGGCGCCCCCCGGCGACCCCTCCTGGCCACCGCGGTGAAGCCCATGGGCCTGTCTCCCGTGGAGCTCGCCGAGCTGGCCTACCGCTTCGCCCTGGGCGGCGTGGATCTGATCAAGGACGACCACGGCCTCGCCGACCAGCCCTTCTGCGGGTTCGAGAGCCGGGTCCGCGCGTGCGCGGCGGCCGTGGCCAGGGCCAACCGGGAGACCGGCGGAGACAGCCGCTACGTCGCGAACCTGGTGGGTCCAGCGGAGACCCTGATGGAGCGGGCCCGCTTCGCGAAGAAGGTCGGCGCCGGCGGCCTCCTGATCGCGCCGGGGCTCGTAGGCTGGGACGCGATGCGCGCCGTCGCTGCGGATGCGCGCGTCGGGCTGCCGATCCTCTTCCATCCGGCCCTCCTGGGCGGCTTCACCGTGTCCCCGGATTCCGGGATCGCGCACGCGGTCCTCTACGGGACCCTGGCCCGCCTCGCGGGTGCGGACGTGGTGGTCTTCCCCAACCACGGCGGGCGGTTCTCCTTCTCCCAGGGCGACTGCCGCAGGATCACCAGGGGCTGCGCCGCGCCCCTCGGAGGCCGCCGCACGTCGTTCCCGGCGCCCGCGGGCGGGATGACCCTCGACCGCCTCGACGAGATGCGGGAGTTCTACGGGGACGACATGGTGCTGCTCATCGGCGGAGATCTCGACCGCCACGGGGATCTCGTCGAGACCTGTCGCCGGTTCAGGGAGATGGTCGAATCATCGCCAGCTTGATCTTCCGCGGCATCCGCTTGATCCCGCTCTCCAGGCGCGTGGCGTCGGCGCGATCCTTCGCGGGCGTGGACCACCGCAGGGTCACCGGACCCCGACCGGCGGTGTAGCGGGCGCCCTTGCCGCTGTTGTGCGTAGCGACCCGGGCCTCCAGGTCGTTGGTGATCCCGGTGTAGAGGGACCCGTCCGCGCATTCCACGATGTAGACGCACCAGCTCATCGCTGCGCCAGGAGGCGGTCCAGCGCGTTTGCGAAGGCCTGGATGTCCCGCTTGGAGAACGCCGGGGGACCGCCGGTCTCCATGCCCGCGGTGCGCAGCTCCTCCATGAGGTCCCGGGTCGCGAGGCGGTCCTTGACGTTGGCCTCGGTGTAGGTCTGCCCCCGGGGGTTGATCGCGAGGCAGCCCTTGTCGACGACGTCCGCGGCCAGGGGGATGTCCGCGGTGATCACGATGTCCCCGGGGGCCGCGTGCGCGGCGATGTGGTGATCCGCGACATCGAAGCCCTGGGCGACGTGGACCGTGCGGATATGGGGAGGGACCCCCATGGCCTGGTTGGCGACGAGGGTGCAGGGGACCCCGGTGCGCTTCGCTGCGCGGAAGAGGACCTCCTTGACGGGACGGGGACAGGCATCGGCGTCGACCCAGATGTGCATGGGGGCCTCCTGGTTGCTGGGGAGGATAGCACAGCGCATCTTCCAATCCGAGCCGGGGAGCCAGCGACCCGGATTCCGGGCCGGGGAGCCACCGACGGTGGTTGCTCCGCGACACCGGTTCCCCGATAATGCGCCCATGAAAGCACCAACCATCCTCCTCGTCCTCCTCCTCGCCGCTTGCGGCGGCAACAATGGTGTCACTCCGGTGGCTGATGTCGCCGAGGACGTCTCCGCTCTCCCCGACGTCGTCTCCGATGTCCCGACACTCGACGTCCCGGCGCCTGACGTTGCGCCCGATGTCGCGTTCGACACCGGCCCTCAGCCCCCGGATCCCGCGGCGGTGTTCGAGCAGCTCGTGCACCCGGGGAGTCTCCCGGACACGGGCTGGGTCGACCGGGTGCAGCAGTACCGGACCACTGACGTCCTGGCGGATCTCGACGTGGGCTCCATCACCCTCATGGACGGCGTGGTCCTCGCTGGGACGGCGACGGGGCTCTTCGCGCTGCCCGCGGGGGCCGATGTGTTTGCAGCCGTCCCTCTCCCGGGGGATCCGGCGCCCGTGAAGATCCTGGGACCCGCGACGAACGGCGCGGTCTACGTCGCCCGGGGCGGCGCCGTCTCCCTGGTGACGACGGACCTGGACGTCCTGCCGGTCCTCGAGCCCGGCGGGGAGATCCAGGCGGCCTTCGACTGCGGGGACGGGTTCTACCTCGTCGCGGATGGCCAGCTCTCCTGGTCCACCGGGGGGGCGTTGGTGCCCGTGGAGGGAGCTGTGGCGACGAGCGCGACCGCAGCCTGCTGCTCCGGCGGCGTGGTCTGGACCTGCAGCGACGCGGGCGTGAATTTCCTCGATGGGGAGGTGTGGGAGTCGCGCTGGTCCCCCGACGATCCCCTCACCGCCCTGGCGCCCTACGGTGCCGACGGGGTCATCGTCTCCACGGGCAACGAGGTCTCGAACGTCTCGGTCGAGGGCTACGGAGATTCACTCATGGTGGGTCTCGATGAGCTGCCCACCGGCGGCATTCACGCCTTGGCTGGCTGGGAGGAATCGGAGATCTGGGCCCTCGGCCACGACATCGGCGCGACCTCTGTCCACCCGGAGGGAGTCCACTCGGACCACTTCCACTCCAAGCGCTGGCTCCCGGCGGAGCAGGCCAACGGCCTGGCCTTCGACGCGGACGGCGGGCTCTGGGTGGCGACGCCCGGAGGTGTCTCCCATCTCTGGAAGGAGAAGATCGCCCTCGATGACAAAGCCGCGGTCATGCAGGACCACCTGGACACCTGGCACTGGCGTCTTGGCTTCGTCTCCCTCTACGCGCACGGCGTCGACCCCTGGGATCCGGTCCCCGGGACCCAGCTCCTCAACGACGACGACAACGACGGACAGTGGACCGAGGAGGCCCTGGCCGCGTTCTGCTACGCGTACCAGGTCACCGGCGACGAGGCGTACTACGAGGCGGGCCGCAAGGCCGTGGAGGGGATGTTCCAGCTCTTCGATGTCCCCGCTGCGGACTTCGCGGCAGCGGGCCTGGGCTTCGGCTATCCGGCCCGCTCCGTGGTGCGGGACGACGAGGGCGCGATCTTCGACAACAAGGCCACCCAGTCCAACTGGCACCTCGTAGACCACTGGGACGGTCACCAGTACTACTGGAAGGACGACACCTCCTCGGACGAGGTCACCGGCCACCTCTACGGCCTGGCGATCTACCACGACCTCTGCGCGAAGGACGACGGGGAGCGCGAGGAGGTCGCACATCACCTCGCAGGCATGATCGGCTACATCCTCGACAACGACTACAAGCTCCTGGACCTGGACGGGGAGCCCACCACCCACGGCCACTGGGCTCCGGAGGACCTGGCTCTCGCGGTGGACGGCGTCGAGGAGTGCTGCGAGACGTACGGGCTCGAGATCTGCGCAGGCAAATGCGTCGAGTCCTACTATGGCGGCGGCTTCCTCAACTCCGTGGAGATCCTCGGCGGCCTCCTGGCCGCGTGGCACGTGTCCGGCGAGGATCGCTTCCTCGAGGCCTACGAGGAGCTGATCACGGAGCACCGCTACGACGAGGTGGCGACCTTCGGCGAGAACGTACTGACCTGGACGAACAGCCACATGGCCAACTACTGCGACCATGAGCTGGCCGATCTCTCCTTCCTGACCCTCCTGCGCTACGAGCCGTACCCGGCGCGGCGGGCCCTGTGGGAGCAGCAGGTCCTGGCCTCCTTCGAGTACGAGTCCGGGGAGCGGAACCCCCTCAAGACCCTGGTCATCGCGTCCACCCAGGAGGAGGTCGCCGGCCTCGCCGCCGGGACGCGGACCCTGCTTGAGTACCCCTCGGACCTGCGGGACTGGCTCGTGGACAACTCCCACCGCCTCGACGTCGAGCGCGACGGCGAGGACCGTCACGGGAGCCCCCAGTTCGCGACGGCGCTCCCCTACGACGAGATCCACCTGATGCGCTGGGACTCCAACCCCTACCGGATCAGCAAGGGCGGCGACGGCACCACCCGCCTCACGCCGACCTTCTGGCTGCTGCCCTACTGGGGGTTGCGGTATCACGGAGCGATCTCCCCGGAGCTGGAGGGGCCGTCGACGTGACGGTCCGGGTATGATCCAAGACAGTTGGTAGCGATACGCTCCCCGAGCCGACGGTCCGGAGTCAGACTCTGCCCGAGAGACATCCTTGAGATCGGGTTGACGGGAGGGAGTTCCCTCGCTGCGCTCGGGATGACGGGAATGGGCCGTGCTTGATCCGTCGTCCCGCGGGAGGGCGCAGCCCGACTGAGGGACCTCAGGGGTCGCTGTACCCGAGAGTGTTCACTTGAGATCCCTCGCTGCGCTCGGGATGACAAGAAGACGGCGCTCGGGATGACAAGAAGACGCTCACCCCCGTGACTGATACCATTGCATAGACCAACTGTTTCCGATCACACCCTGACGGTCCGCGTCGTTTGACAGCGCATGGCGCGGCGCGCTATAGTGGCGATGTTGCTTCGACGACAGAGAAAAAACGCTGCAAGGGAGGTCTCCATGCGACACGCCTTGACGCTCGTGGTCCTCTGCGCAATCGCCCTGGCCGCCTTCACCGCCGACGCGAAGACCCCGAAGAAGGTCCGCTGGACGCCGATCCCACACCTGGACTTCAAGGTCGAGGCCGAGGTCGGGGCGCTCCTGACCTGCACCTACAAGATCGTGGACGCGGACCAGCGCTTCGAGCACGTGGACGAGGAGTCGGGGCTCAAGGTCCAGGTCCTCAAGCCCGGGGGGGGCGACCTGGAGCTCACCCTGTTCTGGAACCACAAGCTCCCCAGGAAGAAGATCAACGACCAGACCGTTGCGGACACGTTCCAGGGTGCCGTGGACGCATGCTTCGAGAAGCTCTACGACGGCAGCATGGATTAGATGAACTCGGCTGAAGTGATGATACCCCCTGGCCGGTCCCCGACGCCGATCTCGGCGTTGCTCCTCCTCGATGTGGCTCGACCACGTCTTCGTAGAAGCGCCTTGACCTCGACGCCGGTTCCTCGCCCAGGCCGCATCATCATTTGCGCCGAGGTCATCGACGCGCCGGCGAGAAGCGGTCGATCCTCACAGGTGAGTCAAGCTCTGTTTCCGCAACTGTGACCGTGCAATGCGGCGCCCGTGCCGGCACTCGGGGAGAGGAGAGAAACCCGGGTCGCAACCGGAGGGAGGCAACGTCGTTCCCGGTTGTCCTGGCGCCTCCGGTCATTGTATACTTGCCGCTGCCCCATTGAACGCAGTGAGAGGCGCCATGGAGAAGCTCACCATCGAGATCCCTGCGGAGAGCGTGATCATCCGATCCGCCATGTGCCCCAACGGGCACGACCTCGTCGATGTCGACCACGTCATGGATGGGGAGCCCGCGATCCGGGTCACGGCGCGGGGGCCACAGGCCTCGGGCATGGTGTACTTCCACCCCGCTTACGGGAACCACAAGGTGGAGACGGAGTTGAACCTCCGGGAGGGCGAGGTCTACGAGCTGCTCTGCCCGGAATGCGGGGTCAGCCTCATGCACCGGGACGACCGCTGCGTGTTCTGCAGCGCGCCGCTCTTCGTGATCTACCTGCCCAAGGGAGGCCAGGTGAAGGGCTGCACCCGGAAGGGCTGTCACCACCACCGTCTCGAGCTGGTGGACATCGAATCCCAGCTGGCGTCCCTCTTCTCTGATGAGCTGAAGCCTCGTTTTTAAATCCAGCCATCATGTCCATTGAACAGCAGCGGTAGCGCCAGGTAGAGCAGCTCCGGGTCGCGCGCGACCGCCGGCGCTGCGCGCCGCAGGTCGCGGTTGGCCTGATGCAAGACCACCTGCGGGGCGGGGCCGCGCTCGACCACTGCTGCGGGTCGCCATGCCCCGCCCCGGACGAGGACCACTTGGATCTCCCGCACCCCTTCGAGGCCGGGGAGATGGTATCGCCCCGTCCGGAGCGCCCCGGTGAGGCCGTCCACCAGGGCTGCGTCGTCGCTGTCCATGTCCTCGCGCCGGATCATTCGTTGACGGCCGCTCCGCAGCGCGCCGGCTGCCGCCCCGCAGGGCACACCCCAGATCTCCCAGGGTCCTCCAGAGCAGACCTCGCCGTCGGGGACGCAGCGGCGGCGGGACCAGGGGGACCCCTGCGTACTCTTCGAGGTACTCCCATTGCCGGGGTGTGAGGACCAGGGCGGCCTCGCCCTCCACGGCGTAGCGCTCGATATTGGCCGATTCGGGGAGCGCCGCGACGGCGCCCGAAGCCGCCCGATCCCGGATCGCGTCGAGATCGATGAGGCGCTCCGTCCCGGCGACACGGAAGGGGGCATAGGAGCCCATGAGGTGTCGACTGTCCGTCCTGCGGTGATGCAGGAAGACCATCTCGTCGAGGCGGTCCCGGGCGTCTTCGGGCAGGGACCCCCGCGTCTCCATCGCGCGGAGGTAGAGCTCCAGCGCCAGAGCGCGCAGACGGGTGCGGAGCTGTCCGGGCGGGACCTCGGGACTCTCCACCGCGGCTTCATAGAGGAGGCCGTGATCGGGTCCGTAGGCCGCGAAGCGCCACTGGATCCCGTGGTCGAGGAGCCGGACCCGGCAGGCCTCCCCGCGCACCGGGAGCCAGAGGAGCCCCGCCCCCTCTCCGGCTTCCCCCGGGAGCTGCGCGAGGCCGAGGTGGGGTGAGGGATCCCCGCCGCCGATGACCTCGTCGTCCAGGGAGATCCGGAGTCGGGCCCAGCGGCACCAGTCCCGGAGGACCGAGCGCTCCTCGGCGGGCTGTCCCCGACGCTCGATCAGGACACGGTTTCGGCCACCGGCGGATCGCTCCAGCACGGGACGTCCGCCGGGTCGAACTTCCAGGGCGCCGGGGTCGCCCTCCACCCCCTCGACGCGGAGTCGGGAGGGCGCCGGTGCGAGCGCGGCCAGGAGACCAAGGCCGCGGAGGGCCTCAAAGCGATCCATGGCCGAGAGCCGATCCGCCACGGGAGCGGCGGGATCCAGGAGCAGCGCCATGGCACGCAGATCCTCCGCAGCGCGGGACGCGCCATCATCGGTCACCTCGATGCGCGCCCCGGAGATGCGGATGCTCACCGACCGGGCGCCGCGCCGGGCCGCATCCCTCACCAGCTCCACGGGGTAGTGGTGGGGGGAGCGGAAGGTATGCGCAGCCCGTTTCCGGATCAGCGCCTCCACATCCACGGAGAGGATGTCCCTGCGGGTGGTCATGTCGACCCCTCCAGGATTCGGCGGGCTGCGGCGCGGCGGAGCTGCGCAGGGCTCCGTCCCGGCAACGCGCTGCGATGGGAGAGCCACTCCACCACGCGGTAGATCGCGAGAGCGGGCTGCTCGGCGTGGACCCGCGTCGCCTCGCGCAGGAAGGGCGCGCCAGGGTCCACCGCGACGAATCTGGAGGGCAGGTCACCGCGACGACCGATGCGGCCGAGGTCCACGTCCCGCAGCCCCCCGCACCCGAGCTCTGCGGCGATCAGGCAGCGTGTGTTCGTCTCCCCGAGCTGGTCGAGGACGCGGTTCACAGCGGCGAGGAGGCTCGACACCGGCCCATCCCCCCCCGCCGGGTCCTTCGGCGCGCCGCGGTGGATGGCATCCAGATCCATCGCACCGGGGATCCGGTGGAGGAAGGGAGCGAAGCCGGGATTGGAGCCGTTCAGCACCACGGCGCCCCGACGCGGGGACGCGGTCAGCGGGTTGTCCGGGTGGCCGAAGAAGAGCCGGCCGTGGTCCGCCAGGTGGATCGCGCGCTCCAGGGAGATCCGTCCGCCCGCGAGGCGCGGCAGGAGGGGCGCAAGGGAGAACCCCGCAACACCCCAGAGATCCGGCCGCACGGACCAGGAGAGGGCCATGCGGCCCAGGACCCGATCCATCGCCTCTGTGCTTCGCTCTCCCTCGAGGCGTCGCCATGAGAGACGCCGGTGACGGCGGGTCAGGTGGACGCCGAGGAGCGCGAGGGCAGCGAGGCCGGAGAGGATGGCGATGATGAGGAAGATGCCTGAAGCAGCATCGCGCCCCCTTCCCCTGGGGCTCGCTTCACGAGTCCCAGGGACTTCCCCCCTGGAGGGGGAATCATTTGCGTTGCCGATGGCGACAGATGTTGCGGTTGTGGGTGCAGCGACGGACGTCTGGTTGGGCGTTGAAGATCCTCCCCTTTCCGGAGGGGACGGAGCGAAGCGAACGGCCGAAGGCCGGAGTGGAGGCGATGCGGCGACCAACACCGGCCGCGGATACGGCGGCACCGATCGCCCAGCGAGGGGCAGCGCGCCAACGACCTCGGCACCTGGCTGCATTTCCAGCGGTTCCCCAGCCCCCGACCCCACCTCCGCAGCTGGCGCGGACGCATCCACGGCCTGCCATCCTCCCAGGTGGAATTCCGTCCACGCGTGGAGGCCCGGGCGGAGCCGGCCCTCGTCCCCGACGAAGCCGATGGCCAGGCGGGCCGGGATCCCGAGGCGTCGCAGCGCGAGGACCATCAGGCCGTTGATCACGTCGCAATCTCCGGTGCCTCTGTCGAGGACGCGGCGGATCCACGGACTGTCCATGGGCAGCGCCGGTCGTGGGCCTCCTCCCTCCACGTAGCGCAGCAGGTCACGGGTGAGGCCCAGGGCGCGTCGGACCCGGGCCTCGGGAGGGAGGTGCTCGAGGTCGCGGAGGGCGTCCTCCAGGGAGTCGGGGAGGTCCGCTCCTTCGATGAACAGCAGGCGTGCGCGGGCTGCCGGGTCCAGCGTGCGACGGTGGGGAGCGCAGGAGTAGGAGAGTTGCGCCCCGCCCACGGGGATCTCCACCATGGCCTCGCCATAGCCGTTGAGCCAGGGGGGGGGCGCCGGTGACGCATCGTCGATGCGGAGATCGCCGCCGACCAGGGCCCACCCCGTAGGCATGGGCAGGGGCAGGGATCCGCCCCGGGCCGCCGGGACCCGCACCCTCAGGCAGTCCTCGCCGCACTCCACGGGGGGCGGCACGTCGCCACCCCGGGGCGGCGGGTTTCGGACGAACCCCCGGGCCGGGTCGAAGTCCTCGGCAGCGGACAGGCGGAACCAGGCGCGGCCGGCCGGGGTCCAGGTCAGGGCGAGGTGATCCCCCCCCGGGGCCTCCTCGACCACCGCACCGTTGTACGAGGCGAGGGCGTCCTGAAGCGCGGCGAGGTCCGACAGGGCCCTGCGCGGCTCCCGTGGGAGGCCTGTCGGGGCCGACTCCCCCTGTGGGAGGCTCTTCAGGGCCGACTCCCCCTGTGGGAGGCCCGTCCACGGGCCGATGACGGCCTGACCGTCCTCCCCCGAATCGGGGCGTGGACGCCCCTCCCACAGGAAGAACGTGCCCAGCAGGAGGCCCAGCACCAGGACGCCGGCGATCACCGGCCCACCTTGCCGATACCGCAGCCGACTCAGGAGCCGCCTCAGGCGGGGGAACGCGCCCCGGTCGGGGAGGCCGTCGAGCTGCTCCCGCACCAGGCGCCGCAGGGCGCGGGCCGCCTGGCGACGGAGGCGCCGCAGGGCCTTGTCATCCACCACCGCGTTGCGATCCATGACCACCCGCAGATCGTTGCCGTTGAGCACGAAGACCGGCGAGAGGCCGGTCTCCAGGCCGGCGCCGGACTGCAAGGCGGGCGGGTTGTGGGAGAGCTCCTCCAGGAGCATGCCCTCCCAGACCGGGAGTCCCCGGGCATAGAGCTCGACCCTGGGCGCGTCCGCGAGGCCGACCGCGCCCTCCACCGCTCCCTCCCTGAACCGCAGCTCCACGGGACCCCCTGCCTTGAGGGGCTCGTTGATCTCCACTCCGTCCAGGTCCACCGGGAGGACCGAGGAGGACCGGTCGTTGCGGCGGAGGTAGCGACAGTATCGACGCAGCGCGGCCCAGACCTCGGCCCGGAACGCGCCCCCGTCGGACGACGCCGCGGGTCGGGCGAGGGTCACCCGCGTCCCCGGCGCCGCGAGGTCGGAGCCCGCCTCCCGGACCGAGAGGTCCCCGTCCAGGCGGAGGGCCCAACTCTCGGCTCCTGCGTGGGAGGCCACCTCGATGCGATCCGGCTCGAAGCCGAGCACGGTCCAGAAGCCGATGCCGTACATCCCCGCGGAGGATCGCTCGGACTCCTTGCTCGAGGCGTAGAGACGGAAGAGGAACTGCTCGGCGTGGGCGCGGTCCATGCCGCGCCCGTCGTCGGAGAAGACCAGGACCTCCCGGCCCCCGTCGGTGCTTGCAGATACGTGGATCCGCCGCGCCCCCGCGTCCCGGCTGTTCTGGGCGAGCTCCCGCAGGAAGAACCAGGGGTCGTCCCCGTAGCTCTTCACGCCCTGGCGTGCGAGCCTCTTGAACTCGGATCCCTGCACGCGACTCCACCGCCTCGAAGATCACCCGATGAGGGTGAGCGTCCGCATGGGGCCAGTATAGCGTTTTCTCTGCGCTAGAACAGGTCGGGCCCCACGTCCAGGAGGTAGTCAGTGGTGTGCTCGAGGTGATAGAGGAAGCCGGTGGGGGGTGGAGACGGGAGGGCGCCGGAGGTCTGGGCCTCCAGGCGGATCCCGTCGTTGGCCGCGGCGATGTCGTCGAGGTCCGCCGCGATCTGTGCGCCGGGGCGGTTCCAGTCCAGGTCGATGCGTCCCGTGGCGTTGGCGAGGATCCGCTGCCGCGCCTCCCTCACGAAGGCCGCGTCCAGGACCGCGACGTTCATCTCGCCCTCGATGAGGAGCCCCCGGTTGTTCTTGTTGCAGGAGCCGACGCTCAGGTAGCGGTCGTCGACGATGAGCATCTTCGAGTGGATGTCCATGGGCGCGAAGTGGGGCGTCGCCACCTCGAGGTCCAGGAGATACCCCGCAGCGTAGGCCTCCATGGTGAGGAGGAGGTACCGGTCCCCCGCCATCTCCCGGAGCGCGTCGTCCATGATCACGGTCCACTTCTTGGCGCCGTCCACGATGGACACGGGCTTCGTGACCACCACGATCCGTAGGCTCGGCGACGCGTCCAGGGCCTCCTGGAAGGCGTCCAGGACGACGGGCATCCGGAAGTACTGGTCCTCGATGTAGATCAGGTCCCGGGCGTTTCGGATCGCCTTGTCGGTGCTCTCGAGGATCGAGCGCTCTCCCATGGGCTCCGGCTGGGTCGCCTGGACCTGGAGGAGGACGCCCCCCGCGGGGGAGGCTGCGGGCTCCAGGAGGTCCCAGGCGGTGGTGAACTCGGCGAAGAGGTCCCCCGTCGCGCGCCCCAGGTCCCACCGCCCCTTGAGGATCGCGTCCACGTCCCCGGCCCCGGGGCCGCTGATGCGGATGCCGTAGTCCTTCCTGGGGCCGGTGTCCGCGAGGGCGCGGCGCTCGAGGACGGCGAGGCGCTCCTCCTGGGTGGACATGAACTTCATGCGGCGGGCGTTGAAGGGATCATGGGCGTCGGTGTCCCAGTCCGTGCTCTTGATGTTCATCCCGCCCACGTAGGCGACCCGGGAGTCGATGGCCCAGACCTTCTGGTGCCAGGACGCTCCCTCCACCATGACCGCCGCCGCGGCCTCGATGGTGCCGGAGCCGGGGTCGAAGTCCAGCGCGGCGAGGGCCGGGTTGTCCGAGACACGGGAGGTGAAGGGGGCCGGGTGGGTCACCAGCTCCACCCCGCCGTGGAGGGGGACCGGGGTGGGGTTGTTCTGGCTGATCACCTCGAAGAGATCCCCGGCGGTCCGCGCGTGGGCGCGCAGCGCCGGGTCCGTGTTTACGTAGGCCAGGCCGGCGGCGGTGGACCCTGCGAACCGGGCGACGAGGATCCGCTTGGGCACCGTCGCGAGCCCCTCGAGGATCGTCATGATGGTGTTCTCCGTCCGGGCGGCCTCCGAGAGGGTGGGGTGGCCGTCGGGGCGGATCAGCTCGAAGTTCGACTGCCACCACCAGGTGGCGCCGTGGATCTGCTCCGTGGCGGCCTCGAGGTCCGTGTACAGGGAGGCGTAGAGGGCCTCCCCGTTGAGGAAGAGCTTCGCCTCGTTCAGGGAGGGCGCCCGGCCGGTGCAGGCCAGCCACGGGTCGTCCTGGCCCACGGCGACGGTGTACGCGGGGCAGGTCAGCCCCGCTCGATCCTCGGAGTGGAAGGCCACCGCGGCCCAGGGGCCGCCGACGGCCAGCGCGCCCCGGGCGACGTCGCCGTCCCAGGAGACGGTCACGCTCGTCGCCGTCCCGAGCCCCGCGTCCACCGGGATCGTCCAGGTGGCAGCGTCGAGGAGGATCCGGTCGTCCAGGGGGACCCCGCCGGGCAGGTCCGCGGTCCCACGCCCCCAGCAGTCGAGGGCCAGCACCTGGACCCGGGGGTGGGCCTCGCAGGCGGGGGAGAACGTAGAGGTCGGGGTCGAAGGGGTCCCCGCCGGGTCGGTGCCCGAGTCGCAGGCCGTCGCGAGGAGGCTGAGGAGGCCCATGGCCGCGATCATCGCCTTCATTCCGTCCCTCCGGCCACCAACGCGTGGACCTGGAACCAGTTCGTCGCCGGGTCGTTCCCTGCGATGCCCTGGGTGATCTGGTACCCCATCATCTGCGGGAGGTCGACGGGCGAGAGGGCCTCCGAGAGGGACGGGAGGAGCTCGGTGAAGACCCCCTCCAGCGCGACCTCGATTCCCCCCTCGACCCGGCGCTTGTCCGTGGCGGGGATGCCGGAGACATCGAGGAGCAGATCCCCGAACTCCAGGGTCGGCGTGAGGCGCGAGCCGGTGACCTCGAAGCCCAGGGTCGCCGCGAGGGAGAGGTGGACCCGGGCCTGGGGCGCAGCCTGGCCGGCGCAGGAGAAGTCCATGGTGAGGTCGCCGATGTCCAGCGCGACGCCGGTCTCCAGAATCGTCGAGGGCGCCATCAACGGCGGCAGCAGAGCGGCGAGGGAGATCTCCATGGGCGCCTCGGCGTTCGCCTCGAGGCTCCCGAGCTCCATGAGGGTGCCGAGCATGCCGCAGACCAGGGTGACCTCCGCCTTGAAGGAGTCCACGAAGGCTTGATCGATGGTGAAGTCCATGAAGCCCCGGGTCCAGAGGCCCAGGAGGATGCGGTCGAGGAAGGGGTACGAGACCCAGATGTGGAGCCCCCCCCCGGGCGGGACGTCCGGGATGGGGGCCACGTGGCCGGGGCAGTCGTAGTTCCAGGGATGGACGGCCTCGCCCACGAGGGTGAACGCGCCGGCCATGTCCAGGCGGAGCCCCGTCGGCTGGATGATCGCGTCGAGGACGTGATACTCCACCAGGACCGGCTCCCCGAAGAGGTCCAGGGGGATCGACCCCTCTCCGTATCCGGCCGCACCGGCCAGGAGGTCCGCGCTTTGCGCCTCGACCATGTCCGCGACGAAGGACCCCACGAAGTCCAGGATCGCGCCGCTCACCTGGGTGGGCGCGACGACCTCCTCGCCGTTCGCGTCCAGGGCCGTGATCTCGAGGGACCCGGAGGTGAGCTCGAGATCCTCGGTGGCCACGTCCAGGAGCCCCGGCTCCGGGACCAGGACATGGACCGACCCGGCGACGGAGACCTCGGTGAGGGACAGGATCAGATCCAGCTCCGTCCCCCCGGCTGCGACGGTCCCGTAGGCGGTGATCTCCTCCATGGCGACCACCAGGTCCAGGCTGCCCTGGGCCGGGGTGAGATCCAGCCCGAGCCCCGTGAGGGTGACGTCCGTGAGGTTGAACACCAGGCTGCCGCTCTCGTAGATCGGGTTGTAGGCGTCCAGGAGGTCTGCGACTTCGAGGACCGCGAGCCGATCCGCCACCTCCGCGGCCGCGAGATCCAGCACGTCCGCGCCCATGCCGAGGGACAGCGCCGGCGCCTTGGCGAGGTCGGCGCAGGGCACCAGGGGACCCACCAGGATCGAGCGATGCTCACGTGCGAGGTTGCCGAGGGTGTCCTCCGCCTCAACGACGACGTGCTGCAGGCCGGGCGCGGGGTGGATGAGGGCCGTGTAGGGTCCGCCCGGGGCGAGGTCCGTGTCCTGGACCCGCACCGCGGCGAGGCCCTCCTCGTCGCTCGCGCTGAACCGCACCTCCAGGGATCCGCCGTCGGGGAAGACCTGGCCGCGCGCCGGGGTCTCCATGTCGAGGAGCGGCGGGAGGGCGTCCAGGGAGACCGTCAGCGTTGCGGACGCGCCCGTGGGGTCGTGGCTCAGGGCCAGGACGTTCTCCCCCTGCTCCAGGGGCACCCAGAGCGAGAAGAACCCGTCGATGACCGGCGTGTGGACGTCCCCCAGGGTCACCGTCCCCCCGTCTGCGCCGAGGAGGCGCCCGGTGACGAGGAGCAGCGGGCTTGCGCTCCACGTCCCCTCTTCGGGGCTGTCGACCACCAGGAAGATCTCTCCGGCGGTGTCGGTTGTGGTGTCTTCGGGCGTCGCCGCAGGCGCGCCCCCCCCGCCGCACCCTGCGAGCGCGGCCACGATGATGATGGCGACGATCTTCATGGGTCGTAGTATACTCCCGGTTGCGGGAGGAGACCATGACCAAGACCACACGCTTCGGTGTGTCGCTTGACGCAGGGCTGCTCGACAGGTTCGATGGGCACATCGAAGGGAAGGGGTACACCAACCGCTCCGAGGCGATCCGCGACCTGATCCGGGAGAAGCTCGTCGAGCGGGAGTGGGAGGCGGGGGACGTCCAGGTGGCGGGGACCGTCTCCCTGGTGTACGACCACCACAACCTGGACCTCCCTTCGCGCCTGGTGGACCTCCAGCACGATCACCACAACCTGGTGGTCACCACGGTCCACGTCCACCTGGACCACCACAACTGCCTCGAGGTACTGATCCTGCGCGGCAAGGCCCGGGACGTGAAGGCCTTCGGCGAGCGACTCTGCTCGACCCGGGGCATCAAGCACGGAAAGCTCACGCTGACGACGACGGGGTATGGCCTCGTCTGAGAGAGAACCCTCTGCCAGGGAGCACACATGAGAACCACACTGTTGTTCGTACTGACCCTCGTCTTCACCCTGGCCCCCCGGATCGTCCACGCAGGCTTCGGCGCGGACATCAAGGGCATCAGCTACACGGGGACCGCGCAGGTGAACTCGTGGATCCACTTCAACGTCGAGGTGCAGAACCTCTCCACCGCGGACTCCGGGTACGGCGGCGCGGCGACCTTCTGCGTTGTCTGCACCATCGACCCCCCGGGATGGTGGAACGACTTCGAGCAGCAGAAGACCGGGCAGTCCTTCGGCCTCTACGAGACGAAGACTGTCGCCATGCCGGATCTCCTGCTGGACGACGACGGAGACTGGGGGGTGGCCTGTGAGGTCCGCGACTCGGGCTGCGACAGCGTCTATGACTCCTACAATGGGACCATCACCGTCGCCGCGGCGCCGGACCCGACCTGCGCCGACTACCCGCAGTCCCTCGGGCCCTGCGGGTCCGCTTCGGCAGACGGGGACTGCATGGCTGGCGGGAAGGCCGTCTGGGAGTGCACGGACATGGGCCCCGTGAACTGCTGGGTCGCGGTGGAGAGCTGCGGGGGGACTTCGGTGTGCCTGGACACGACCTTCGGCGCGGCGACCTGCATCGACGACGGCCACGCGGACTTCTGCAAGGCCTGGAAGGACGCTGGCTCCGGGTGTCTCCACGGGGAGTCCGACTGCGACTCCGACGGGGAGTGTCTCGGAAACCTCGAGTGCGTCGGGCCGATGTTTCCCTTCTCGGGCAACGACGGCTGCTGCAGCCCCGGCGAGGAGTGGAACGGCGACGCCTGCATCCCCGGGGACTGCGCCGGGCTGGGCTACCCCCTCGGGGAGTGCGGCGGGACCAACGATGGGGACTGCAAGGACAACTACAACGCGATCTGGACCTGCGTGGACGCGGGCCCGCTGAACTGCTGGGACCTCACGGACACCTGCGACGGGGACACGGTCTGCTACGATCCCCTGGGATCCCCCGCCACCTGCATCGGTCCGGGACACGACGCATTCTGCTCGGCCTGGAAGGACGCGGGGTCCGGCTGCGTGTATGGGGAGTCCGACTGCGACTTCGACTCGGAGTGCCTCGGGGATCTCGACTGCGTCGGGCCGGTGTTTCCCTACTCGGGCAACGACGGCTGCTGCAACCCTGGTGAGGGCTGGAACGGGGCGGCCTGCCTGCCCAACGACTGCGGCGCGCTGGGCTATCCCCTCGGGGAGTGTGTCGTCTCCTCGAACCTCGGCACCTGCCAGGCGGGGTGGGGGGAGGTCTGGACCTGTGTGGACGCCGGGCCGGTGAACTGCTGGGAGCTGACCGACGCTTGCGTCGGCGGGGTCTGCCACGTCTCGTCGTGGGACGGGGCCGGCTCCTGCGTGTACCCCGGTGACGACGTGTACTGTACCGCCATGAAGTCCGCGGGCAGCGGCTGCGGCTACGGCGAGTCGGACTGCGACTGGGACAGTGAGTGCCTCGGCGCGCTGGAGTGCACGGGGCCGCTCCTTCTGGGTCCCGACGGCTGCTGCAACCCCGGCGACGGCTGGGACGGCGCCGCCTGCATTCCCGGAGACTGCGCCACCCTCGGGTATCCCCTGGGGACCTGCGGCGGGGCTGCGGCGGATGGGGACTGCGTCGAGGGCTACGGCGCGGTCTGGGAGTGCGTGGACGCCGGGCCCGTGAACTGCTGGGAGGCGAAGGAGACCTGCGCCGCCGGCGCGGTCTGCTTCGACACCTGGTCCGCGCCGGCCAAGTGCGTCCCGCCGGGGGACCCGGACTACTGCCACGCGATGGAGGCAGCGGGCTCGGGCTGCGCGTACGGGCAGTCCGACTGCGACAGCGACGGGGAGTGTCTGGGCGATCTCGTCTGCGTGGGGCCGCTGCTCATGGGCCAGGACGGCTGCTGCAGCGTGGACGAGGAGTGGGACGGGGAGACGTGCTCCGGCGCCCCCCCCGAGGATCCCCAATGCCCCAATGGCTGCCTGAAGATGGGTGCGGTGACCGACGGCTTCGATCACCCCTTCGATGATCCCCAGTCCGCCAACGGACTCTGGGAGAAGGTGGTCGGTCCGTGGGCGTGCACCTTCGACCAGGGCCAGGTGGAGACATCCGGCGGAGCGCTCACCCTTGGAGTCACCGCCGGCGGGGTCGCGTGCGGCCAGGTGGGCACCCTCTCCGACGACTTCTACTATGGCTCCTACCGTGCGTCCATGAAGACCTCCCCCGTCTCGGGGACCTGCGCGGCGATGTCCTTTGCCGTGGAGAACAGCACCAAGGAGGTGAGCATCGAGATCCTCTCCCAGGAGAACGGCGCGCACACGATCCACTTCCTGGTGGAGCCCCTGGCCGGCGTGTGCGGGAGCAGCGCCCACAAGTGCCATGACCTGCCCTCCGCACCGTCCGCGGGGTTCCACGAGTACGGGTTCGATCTCCTCCCCGGTGAGGTGCGGTTCTTCGTGGACGGCGTCCAGATCGACACCATCGCTGTCTTCGTTCCCGAGGCCCCCGGGCGGCTGATCCTCAACCACTGGGCGGGGAGCGAAGACTGGACCGGCGCACCGCCGACCCAGAATGCAGCGCTCCAGGTGGAGTGGTTTGAGTTCTCACCGGCGGGTCTCTGCTCGGTCTGCGGGCAGTGCGGCAACGACGTCGTAAACCCCGACGAGGACTGCGACGGCCCGTTCCTGGACGGCTCGACCTGTGCATCCCTGGGATACGGAGGTGGCACCCTGAGTTGCAGCGGCTGCGCGCTCTACGTGGCCGGGTGTGACGAGGAGGCGTCCTGCGGGGATGGGCTCTGCGACGCGAGTGAAGACTGCGAGGGCTGTCCCCAGGACTGCGGCGTCTGTCCTCTCCTGTGCGGTGACGGGATCTGTTCCCCGGGCGAGACCTGCGCGGACTGTGCGGCGGACTGCGGCGCTTGCTGCCCCGACGGGCAGTGCCAGAGCGCGTTCGGCGAGGACTGCGAGGCCTGCCCCGAGGACTGCGGGGCCTGTCAGCCGAAGTGCGGCAACGGGGTCTGCGACGA
The DNA here is from genome assembly GCA_043815665.1 of Pseudomonadota bacterium. Classification (GTDB taxonomy): domain Bacteria; phylum Myxococcota_A; class UBA9042; order CAIXZC01; family CAIXZC01; genus CAZNWW01. The sequence continues at coordinate 12,820 of JBDRIT010000029.1, read as the reverse complement.
CGAGGAGAGCTGCCTGGGCTGCGCCCTGGACTGCGACCCGTGCTGCGGCAACGACGTCTGCGAGCCCATCTTCGGGGAGGACTGCGTCTTCTGCCAGGAGGACTGCGGCGCCTGCCCCATGGGCTGCGGCGACGGCTTCTGCGGCGAGGGCGAGTCCTGCGCATCCTGCCCTGCGGACTGTGGCTTCTGCTGCCCGGACGGGATCTGCCAGGCGGCCTTCGGTGAGCAATGCGGGAACTGCCCCGCGGACTGCGGGGACTGCGCGGCCACCTGCTCCGACGGCGTCTGCCAGGACACCGAGTCCTGCGAGGCCTGTCCGTCGGACTGCGGCGCCTGTTGCGGCGACGGGAAATGCGACCCGACCGTCGGCGAGGACTGCCTCTACTGCCCCGGCGATTGCGGGGACTGCGGCGGCGGCTGCGGGGACGGGGTCTGCGGCGAGGACGAGCACTGCGCGTCCTGCGGCAACGACTGCGGCAGCTGCTGTGGGAACGGGACCTGCGATCTCACCTGGGGTGAGTCCTGCGAGACCTGTCCGGCGGACTGCGGCGCCTGCGCGGGGACCTGCAAGGACGGCGTCTGCCAGGCTACGGAGACCTGCCAGACCTGCCCGTCGGACTGCGGCGCCTGCTGCGGTGACGGGGTCTGCGACCCCGCCATCGGCGAGGAGTGCGTCTACTGCCCCGAGGACTGCCCCCAGTGCGGCTGCACCCCGTCCTGCCTCGGGGTCGAGTGCGGCCCCGACGGCTGCGGAGGCTTCTGCGGGATCTGCCCCGAGGACTTCACCTGCCAGGCGGGCATCTGCCACCAGATCGGCGTCCCCGGCGAGGACACCACGGGCGGCGGGATCGACACCACCCCCTGGAACCCGGACTGGCAGGTCGAGGACAACGGCGGAGGTGAGAGGTCCGGCGGCTGCGCCGCTGCGACCGCTCCCCCGTCCGGCGCCTGGATGCTCCTCCTCGCCCTCGCCCTCCTCGTCCTCCGCCGCCGCACCGCCGGATCCGAACCGGGAGCTTGACGACCGGACACCATCATAGAGACCTCGACTTTCACACGGTGTGAGTCAATCCAACCCTGAACATAATAATATCAGACACTTGCAGCTTGTCTTCCATCCTTGGTGCGTACAAGTCGCGGACGGAATTACTAGAAATCAACTTTCCGCATCTATCCACTCCTGGGTCTCATCAGGTTGACACGTACGGCTACTTGCCGTACAGTTCAAATGAGACGAGGAGGTAGTGACATGCAGACCGAATCTGACACTCGCAAGAGAGCACGCCTGGAGGCACGCATTCCGGCAAGCCATAAGGCCATGTTGCAACGTGCGGCGATCTTGCAGGGACAGAGTCTCTCTGAGTTCCTGGTCGCAAGCGCAACCAAGGAGGCACGACAGGTCATCCGAGAGCACGAGATTCTTGAGCTGACGGAGCGGGACCAACTTGCCTTCGCACAAGCTCTCCTTGACCCGGCCCCTGCCAATGAGCGGCTGGAGAGGGCTGCCCGGGACTATAGAGACGCTCAGTGACGGGCCCTTCGCGGCTCAGAAAGCGGTACGAAATCGTCCCGCTGGAAAAGCGCCACGACCGTAGCGCCTTTTCCAGCGGAGTCGAAGCGCTGGACGAGTACCTGAAAAGACAGAGCGGACAGGATATGCGTCGAAGGGTGGCACTGTGTTTTGTGGCAAATGAACGAGACACTGCGACCGTACATGGGTACTACACCCTCTCGACAGCATCCGTTCTCTTGGACCTACTGCCCGAGGAGCTGGCCTCCAAGATGCCGCGCTACCCCACCGTCCCAGCCGTGAGACTCGGTCGTCTGGCCGCCCACCGAGATGTGCAAGGTCAAGGGCTCGGTACCTTTCTGCTGATGGACGCCATGGCACGATCCCTTCGCATTGAGGCGGGATGGGCAGCGTTCCTCGTCGACGCGTTGGACGCCACTGCTCGGGACTTCTACCTCAGGTTCGGATTCGAGTCCTTGGACGACGACCCCAACCACCTGTTCCTGATGCGCAAAACCATTGAACCCCTGTTCCGAATCAGGGGGAGAGATGGGGACGGTTCTGGTCACTTTCACTTTCGCTTGAGTACTCCGGGTTCAGACGCCAGGTGCGTACAATCTGCGTACAGTCCTACCAGCGCAGCCAGCGCAGTCAGCGCAGCCAGCGGTCGAGAGTTGTGGAATCTTGGGATGTTGCGGTGATACGTGCACGCGACGAGACCTTCACACGGTGGAAGTCACGGCAAGCCCTGCTCGTCCTTCTCGTGGATCTCGATCAGCTGGTCAGCCTGGGCGTCGAAGACGACCGTCGTGTTGCCCGAGGGCCACTTGACGGTGAGGGTGGGGATGGCGGTGAGGTCGGCGAGGCCGAAGTGGAGGATGGCGGAGTTCTGGCAGCCGACCCCGGTGCCGCCCTCGACCTGGCGGGTGAGGACCCGGTCGCCCAGGTCCGCCTCCACCACGGCGCCGATCGCATCCCGGTTGGACCAGCCCGCGGTCGCGCCGGGGGTTGCGCCGCCCACGAGCTTCACCTCGAGCCAGTGGCCGCCCTCGTGCTCGTTGAGGAAGAGCCGGTTCGCCATCAGGTCCTGGTCGCCGTCGCCGTCCACGTCTGCGGCCGCGGCGCCCCAACCGTTCAAGTGGAGGATGCCGGCCTCCCAGGTGCCGTCGGTGAAGTTCCCGGTCCCGTCGTTGAGGTAGAGGAACGACCGGCGGCCCACGTAGACCGAGGTGAGAAACACGTCCACGTCGCCGTCGTTGTCCGCGTCGAAGAGCGTGGAGTCGGAGTGGGTCTCGTCGTAGACGATGCCCCGGGACGGGGGCTCGTAGCCCGTGAAGGTCCCGTCTCCCTCGTTGATGTACAGGGTGGTCGGGTCCGAGAAGTCGAAGAACCGCGGGTGGGCCAGGTTGGGCAGGAGGATGTCGAAGCGCCCGTCCCCATCCAGATCCGCGAAGCCCGGGCCGATCGCGTGCCCGTAGGCGCCCTGCTCGTAGGTCCCCTTGACCCCCGCCGCCGCGGCCACGTCCTTGAAGCCCATCCCGTTGCCCAGGTTGTTCCAGAGCTGGTTGGGGTCGAGGCGGTAATTCCCGACGTACACGTCCGGGTCACCGTCCTCGTCGTAGTCGGCGATGCAGATGCCCCGGCCGTGCCACTGGGCGCCGGTCACGGGGATCCCCGCGGCCGCGGTGAGCTCCTCGAAGGTCCCGTTGCCCTTGTTGTAGTAGAAGAAGTCCCGGGTCGCGATCTCCCCGTCGGAGGAGAGCCCGTAGCTGGCCGCGTAGAAGTCCAGGTGCCCGTCCCCGTCGAAGTCGAACCAGGCGACCCCCTGGGTGTTGGTGTCCAGCACCACCCCCGCCGCCACGGTCACGTCCTCGAAGGTCCCGTCCCCGAGGTTCCGGAAGAGCTTGCCGTCCCCGCCGATGGCGAGGATGTCCCGCCAGCCGTCGTTGTCGTAGTCCCCCCAGACCGTCTCCCCGCCCGCGCCGCCGATGTTCACGTCCGCGGTGACGTTGGTGAACGCGCCGCCCCCATCGTTGCGCCACAGGGTGCCCCCGGAGAGGAGGTCGTCGTCCCCGTCGTTGTCGTAGTCGCCGAAGGCCGCGTGGCCGCCCACAGCCGGCCCTTCGGCGGCCATGTCCTGGAACATCGGCGCGGGCGCGGGCCCGTCGGGCTCGAGCTCCGCCCGGGCGATCCAGATCAGGGGTGCGCCCTGGTACTCGAACGCGGACATGCTGCTGAAGCACTCCATGTTGTCCCCGGGCGCGTCGGCGATGAGGCCGCCCATGACGTCGTACTCCTGGGGATCCCCGGGGACCGCCGCCGGCGCGAGGCCGACCCGCGCGTTGCCCTCCTGGTTCAGGAGCATGAACAGCTCGTTGTACCCCTCGACGTGGTGCGCGGCCGCGCTGACGTCGAAGATCCGCCAGCCCGGCTCGCTCGAGACCTCCATGCGGAAGGCCGGCCCCACGGCCCAGGGATCGTCCCCCGTGGCCTCGTCGAGGCAGGGATGGTGCCCCCCGGGGAAGCCCGTGCTGAAGCGGATCGTGATCGCACCCGCGCCGCCGTCGCTGTAGACCCAGACGTTCTTCAGGGTCCCGGGTGCGGGGAGACGCCAGGTGGTGAAGGCGCGGAACCAGAAGGTCAGCCCGGAGGCCTCGTCCAGGGTCTCGAAGGTCGGGTTGGTGGACTGGAGCGCGGTGGCCGGGTTGTCGTCCCAGGCGTCGGACTGCAGCAGGAGGCAGCCCTCGCAGGAGGGTGCGGGGGCGTCCCCGAGGGCCTCGGGAAGGTCCACCTGGTCCTCGGGCGTCACGTCCTCCTCTGTATCTGTGGGAGGCCCTTCAGGGCCGACATCCGGATGCGGAATATCCCCGGGAGGCCCGTCGGGGCCGATGTCCAACAGCGCATCCATGGGAGGCCCGTCGGGCCCAAGGTCCGTGGGCAGCGTGTCCGCAGGGACGTCGGCGTTGACCTCGGGGGTGGTGTCCGCGCCGGGCTGGCCGCCGCCGCCGCCCCCGCCGCAGCTGGAGACCAGGCCGATCATGGTGCCCAGGATGATGATGAGAACGCTTCGCATGAATCCTCCTGCGGCCGCTGCCGCTCAGATCTTTCGTTTCTTGAGCTCCATGGCTGCCCGGATCCCCTTCTCCTTGATGACCTTGACCGCGACGCGCAGGGGCGTGGCCACGAAGAAGCGCTTGCCGAAGACCTTCAGCCAGCCCTTCTGGAGCCGGATCCCGAGGCCGGGCTCCTGGGGGACGGGGATGGTGCCGTCGGGGCCCACGGTGATCGCAGGGATCAGCCCGTCCCGTCGCTGGGGGGTCCATCCCGGGGGCTCCAGGGGATACTCGATGAACGTGCGTTGCTCCCATGCGGCGAACGCGTGGATGTTCACGAGGAGCCCGATGCCGTTGGTCCACGTGTGGGGCGAGTACTGGAGGCCCCGTCGTCGGCACTCGGCCATGACCTTCATCGCAGTGCTGAGGCCGGAGAAGGTCGCGTCGGGCTGGTACTTGTCCAGGCAACCCCGCTCGATGAGGGCCCGCAGCTCGTGCCAGTCCCCGTGCAGCTCTCCCCCCGCGAGAGGGGTCTTCACGGCCTCCCGGAGCGCAACCATCCCATCCCAGTCGTGCATGTCCAGGGGTTCCTCGAGCCAGGCGACGCCCAGGTCGTCGCAGGCCCTGCCGAACTCTGTCGCGTAAGCCAGGTCCCAGAGCGGCGTGCGGTCGAAGAGGGAGACGGGCCAGCCCTGGTTCGCGTCCGCCGCCAGGACATAATCCGCTCCGACGTGCTCACGTACCTGGCGCAGGATCGAAATGTCATCCCGGCGAGCCGGGTCCTTGACCCGAATCTTCACCGCCTGGATTCCCTCGGCACGGATGCGGTCCAGGTACACCCGTCGCTCGTCGATGGGCCGAATCTCGCCCGTGGAGGCGTAGACGGAGACCCTCTCGACGGTGTGCTCCCGCTCCTGGAGGAGCTTGTAGACCGGCTTCCCCTCCATCTTGCCGCGCAGATCCCAGAACGCGTTCTCGAGCCACCAGTTCCGCCAGCCCAGGTAGGATGCCTCCCGGAGGCGCTGCCGCACCGTGGTCATGTCCGCAGCGTCGACCCCGATGAGGTATCCTCCGATGAGATCCCCGAGCCCCTCCCGTTCCCGCGCAAAGGCTGTCCCCGCGGCGATCCCTTCGAGGCCGTCGTCTGTGAAGATGCGGGCCAGGGTGAACCGGTTGTGGGTCATCGGGTAGCCGGGGATCCACGACGGCCAGAAGGGATGATCCAGGGGGATGTTGACGTGGTACAGCTCGATGCGCTCGACCTTGCTCATCTGTGGGCTCCGCCGTGGTGATGATCCAGCCCTATGGTACCCGGTGGGAGCCGATGGTGGCAACGGGTTCGGAGTCACGAGGCGCCGGTGATTGCATCCGGGCACGGAACGGGATACACCTCTGGTGTAGGAGGCCGACGATGCACGATCACCGGGGCGCGGCTGGACCGGCGGACGGCATGCCCCATAGCATGGCCCTCTCGGTGCCGTGGAACCACGATCCGGAGCTGCTGGATCGCCTCGAGCCCTTCGCGTACCGCATGGAGAACATCTACCTGCCGTTCCATCCCTCGGTGGCCGGTACCTCGCGCGCCTGGGCGGGGCCGGACTCCGTCACCACCTACCAGGCCGAAGTGGATCGGGTCGCCGCGTGGACGGCGTCGAGGGACATCGGCCTCGTCATGGTCGCCAACCTCGTCAACCGGCCCATCGAGCGGGACGCCCTGGTGGAGGAGGTCCGCCGGGTCTCCGGGAAGGCAGGGCGCCTCCGCCTGACCTTCGTGGACGCGGTGGCGGCGTCCCGCCTGCGGGAGCGCCTGGCCCCCTACGCGGACATCGGCGTCTCGGTGCAGGCCCACGTGACCAACGCGGTCCAGGCCCTCTACTGGAAGGAGGTGGCGGGCGCTTCCTTCGTCACCGTGGCCCGGGAGATCAACCGGCGCCCCGCCCCTCTGGAGGACATCAAGTCCCTGGGGCTCCGCACGGGCATGGTGACCTGCGACGAGTGCATCCCCTTCTGTCCGTTCTTCTCGCATCACCTGGATCCCGCTGCGAATCATGGCTTCGTCATCGGCCGGTGCAGTCCCGAGTCCGTGGGTTTCCTGGCCAGCCGTCCCTGGCTGGTCGCGCAGAAGGAGATCCTCCCCGGGCACCTCAGGCACCTGGACGGGCTCGTGGACGAGGTCAAGATTCCTGGCCGGGACCAGCCCACGGACAAGGTGGTCCGCCTGGTCGAGGTCTACCTGGAGGCCACCTCCCTGGTCCACCCAGCGGGGTACTACGACGAGCCCCCGGAGATGTGGGATGTCCTCGCCCGCTGTGACCGTCGCTGCCATGCATGCCAGTACTGCGCGGACACGATCCGCCGGCACAAGGACGAGGCCCAGACCCGGTCGAAGAAGCTCGGTCAGCGGGACGTCCGGCCCGCGGATGCGGCGCCCGAGGCGGGCCTCGGGGGGCCGCCGGGGACCCCGGATTCACCCTGGCGCTTTCGTGACTCCCTGGGGCGGCGGGCCGAGGTCTGGCTCGAGCCCGTCGGGGATCACCACGCGCTGCGCGAGGTGCGGGGGTTCGCTGTGTACTACCGCTGTCCTGCGGGAGATCTCCCGGGGGTGAAGGAGCTGGTGGTCGCCGTGGGGGATGCGATGGAGGCGGGAGTGTCCGCCGCCGCGTGGGACAACCTCGATCCCTGGGGCGAGGAGGGACAGACGATCCCCGAGGTCTCCCTGCCCCTGGACGGTTGGCCCGAGGGGATCATCCTCGAAGAACCTCATTAATCCTGCGGGGCGGGATCAGGGCGTCGGACAGGGGGTGCAGTGCGTTGCACCGGCCGCGGAGGTCGCCGCCGCGGTGTTGCCGTAAGCCCCCATGTTCACTCGGCAGCCGTTGGGCGCTGGCTCCAGGGAGCACCCGGTCAGGGGCTTGCCCGTGTCGATGCACGGGGAGGTGCTCTGGAGATGGAAATTCCCGGCCCCGGCATCCACGAACAGCGGGTCCAGGTCGATGCAGGTCCCTGCCAGGGCGGCGTTGGAGGCCTGACCCGCTTCGCAGGCATGGATGTCGGAGTAGACCGCTGTGAGGATCATGGGACCGTTCTGCGCGTCGCTGAACAGTCCGTAGCCCGAGACCGTGTCCACGATGGTGTCCAGCAGCTGCACCGCGTTGGGGGACACCCCGTCCACCCAGACCCCGTGCCCGCCCGGGAACCCCGTGAGCCCGCTGTCATGGCAGACGCAGTTCTGGACCTTGGTGACGTCGCAGGTCCGAATCCGCACGCAGGCCACGGAGACGTTGGTGGTGTAACCTGCGAGGTGCAGGATCTTCCAGGCGATGTTGTTCTCGAAGGTCGTTGACGTCAGGTTGAGGAGGTCGTAGCCGATGGCCAGGCCGCCGCCGCCCTGTCCGGAGGCGCTGTAGCCGGGAGGGCCGCCCATCCCGCTGGTGATCTCCTGGACCCGGTCGCCCGAGACCGTGGTCGAGTCGCTGCCGTCCGCGAAGAACCCGACGGAGGCGCCGCCCGCGCCGCCGGCGCAGGTGTAGCCGCCCTGGCCGCCGGTCCCTCCCTGGATCCCCGTCACCGTGTTGGCGTCGAAGGTGCATCCGGTGGAGTCGAGGACATGGATACCGAAGCCGGTGTTGCCGGCTCCGCCGGTGCAGCCCCCGCTGAAGCCGCCCCCGCCCCCGGCCCCGCCGAGGACGCCGGAGACGGTGTTCCCCGCGACCAGCGTGTCGGTGCATCCTTCGATACGAATTCCGACCCCGACCTCCCCGACTGCGCCGGGCTGGTTCTGCGCCCCGCTCTGGCCTGCGATACCGGTGAAGCCGGTGACCGCGTTGTCCAGCACCTCCACGTCCGTGGAGTCGATCACGACGATCTTGCCCAGGTTGGTGGTGCTCGCGCCGCCGGTCAGGTCCAGCCCCTCGATGGTCACGCCGTCGGCCCCGTAGAGGTAGGCGATGGCCTCCCCCTGGAAGGTGTTGGTGAGGTCGATGGTGTTGTCGTACGCGGAGGACTCCAGGTAGACGCCCATGCCGGGTTGTGAGGCTCCCACGGCCCCGTACTGATTCACGTCGCCGCCGGCGCCCCCCGTGGCCTCCAGGACGTTGGCCGAGAAGGTGTTCGAGGAGGACCCGGTGAGGTAGATGCCCAGCCCGAGGCCTCCGGCACCTCCGGACCCCGCATAGGAGCACGTGCCGCCGTTTCCCCCGGTCACGTCCGTGACCTCGTTGCCTGAGATGGTGCCGCCGGTGGAGTCCGCGACCCAGAGGCCCACGGCCTTTCCGCCGGGACCTCCGGTCCGGTGGTCGTTGCCGTACTTTCCCGCCTGGCCCCGTCCCCCGGTGATCCCGGAGAGGACGTTGTCAGAGACTGCGCAGGCCGTGCATCCCACGAGCCGGATGCCCCCGGCGTCCATGCTCACGGGGCCCACGAAGTTCGCGACGGTGTTCTCCAGGATCTGGACCCCCGTGGAGTCCACCACCGTGATCTTGCCCCAGTTCGTGGGGCTCACGTCCGCGATGAGGGAGAGCCCCTGGATCACCGTGCCGTCGGCGCCGTTGATGTAGACGATCTCCTCCCCCGCCAGGGTGTTGGTGAGAGCGACCTGGTTGTCCAGGGAGCCCGCATCCAGGTAGACGCCGAAGCCTCGCTCGGGAGTTCCGGGCTTCAATGCGCCGGTCCCGGCCAGCCCCCCCTCGATGGACGTCATCACGTTCCCCGACAGCGTGTTCCCGGTGGATGACACGAGGTAGACGCCGGCTCCCACGCCGCCGGTACCCCCCGTGCCATTGTTCTCCGCGTTCCCGCCCGCACCGCCGGTGACCTCGGTGACCGTGTTCCCCGAGAGGGTGCAGCCGGTGGTGCCGGTGAGGTACACCCCTGCGCCCACCCTCCCCGTGCCCCCGACGTAGGGGTTGTTGCTGACGTTGTTCCCCGGACCGCCGGTGACGAGGTTGAAGGAGTTCCCGCTCACGGTGCAGGCGCTCGACGCCGAGGCGTAGACCCCCGCGACGAGCTGTCCGCCGGCCAGGGTGTCGAATTGGCTGCCCGACACCGTGACGGACTGCGACGCTGCCAGGAGCACCCCTGCGGACTCGGCCTGCTGGTTGTACAGCTCCGAGAACGTGTTGTCCGAGAGGGTGGAGGCCGTCGCCCCCAGCAGCCGGATCCCGACGGCCCCCTCCAGATTGTGGATGTCGGCCAGGGACACCTTCACCAGGTTGGTCTGCTCGATGTAGATGCCGGCCCCCGCGCCCGTGGCATTGACGTTGAAGATCTCCACGTTGGAGACATCCCCTCCGGAGAGCTTGTCGGCCGCGGTGCCCTGGAAGTGGATCCCGACGTGGCCTCCGTAGATCTGCATGTTCTCGACGGTCACCCCGTCGGCGGTGACCAGGAAGCCCGTGGCCGACGGGGAGTTGGATACGTTCACGTCCTCCTTGGAGACGCCGCTGATGGAGAGCAGGGGCACGTCCACCGTGTTGCTGCCTGCGTAATAGCCCGCCAGCACGTGGATCTGGTACCCCTCGAAGGACGCGTCGATCGCCTTCTGGATCGTGCTGAAGGGGTGGGCTTGCGTGCCGTCCTCCAGGGGGTCGCCGATGTTCCAGGAGTCCACCCAGAGCTCCCCCTGGGGCGTGTAGGGTGTCTCGCATCCGTCGGACGTAATCCCGTTGATGTTCTTGTAGTTGGCCTCGCACATGATGATGGTGCAGGTGCCGGCGATGCAGTCGAACACCTGGGCATGGGGCGGGGCGCAGAGCTGATCACACCCCCCGCAGTGGTCAAGGTCGGTGTTCAGATCGAACCCCTCGTCCGTGGAGCCGTCGCAGTTGTCGTCCGCCTCGTTGCAGGCCTCGGCCCCCACGGGAGCGCACAGGTACTCGCAGCCGTTTCCGGGGTTGCCATCCAGGTTCCAGTGGTCGTCGGCGCAGGCTCCCGGGGTGCAGAAGGACGCGACGCAGCTCCCGAGGAGCGCAGGGTCCGTGGTCAGGCACACGGTGCCGCAGGTCTCGCAGTTCTGGGCGTCCGACGTGTAGTCCACGCAGATCCCGTTGCAGGGCTGCGCCCCGCCGGGGCAACCGGACTGGCATTGCCCCTCCGTGCAGACGAAGGGCGCCGTGCACGTCCCGCAGCTGCCCCCGCAGCCGTTGTCGCCGCAGACCGCCCCGTCGCAGGCCGGCGTGCAGGCGCACGCGGCGCCCTGGCACAGGGAGTTTGGGTACTGGGTGCAGGTGCCGCACTGGCCGCCGCAGCCGTCGTCCCCGCACTCCTTGCCCGCGCAAGCGCCCAGGCAGGTGCAGATCCCGCTCACGCAGACGTGCTGGGCCCCTCCGCAGGCGGCGGCCTCGTTGGCCGGCACCGCACCGCAGACGCCGGTCTCCGGAGCGCATTCCTGGACCGTGCACTCCGTGTCCTCCCCGGGATCGCACGTGACGACGGTGTCGGCGTCCAGGACGCACACGTGCGGGAAGGCCTGGAGATCGCACCGCAGGGACCCGTTGCACAGGTCGTCGTCGTCCCAGGCCGCGCAGTCCCCGTCGGTCGTGCAGTCACACAGGTCGGACCCGGCCACGCAGGTCCCGTCCGCGCAGACGTCGTCCAGGGTGCAGGGGTCACTATCGCTGCACGCGGTCCCGTTGGCCGCGGCCTGGGCGACGCAGCTCCCCGAGGCGGGCACGCACAGGGTCTTGGAGCAGATCGTGTCGCCGGAGGTCTCGCAGGTCACCACGGTCCCCGGGTTCACCAGGCAGGCGTAGGGATAGGCCGCGCCGCAGACCAGCGTCCCGTTGCAGAGGTTGCCGTCGTCGAACCCGGTACAGTCCCCGTCCTGCTGGCATTGACAGACCGAGGCGCCGGGGACGCAGGATCCGCCCTCGCAGGAGTCGTCCACGGTGCAGGAGTTGCCGTCGGTGCAGAGGGTCCCGTCAGGGACGGGCAGGGCCACGCAGGTCCCGGTCTGGGGGAGGCAGGCGGTCTTGGAGCAGAGGGTGTCCCCGTCGGTGCTGCAGGTCACCACCGTCGCCGGGTCCACCGAGCAGAGATAGGGGTACGCCGCCTTGCTGCAGAGCAGGGTGCCGTTGCAGAGATTCCCGTCTTCGAGGGGGGTGCAATCCCCGTCGCTCTCGCACTGGCACACCGAGGTGCCCGACGCACAGGCCCCGTCCTGACACGCGTCGTTCACCGTGCAGGCGTGGCCGTCCTCGCAGGCCGTGCCGTCCTGCAGCGCCTGGAGCTGGCACTCTCCGGTTGCGGGGTCGCAGAGGTTCTCCGAGCAGACCGTGTCGCCGCCGTCGTCGCAGAGCACGACGGTGTCCGGGGTCACCTTGCAGACATGGGGGTAGACGTCCTCGTCGCAGAACAGCGTCCCATTGCACAGATCGTCGTCCTCGAAGTCCCCGCAGTCGTCATCGGTCTCGCACTGGCACACCGAGGGACCGGACGCGCAGGTGCCGTCCTGGCAGTGGTCGCTCACGGTGCAGGGATTTCCATCCTCGCACAGGAGTCCGTCCGGCACGGGCTGTGGGAGGCACTCCCCGGTCTCGGGGACGCACAGGGTCTTGGAGCAGGTCGTGTCGCCGGCCGTGCTGCAGACCACCGCGGTCTCCGGGATCACCTCGCACTCGTGGGGATAGGCCGCGGTGTCGCAGAAGAGGGTCCCGTTGCACAGGTCCCCGTCGTCGAAGAGCGCGCAGTCCTCGCTCCCTTCGCACTGGCACACCGACGCGCCGGGCGTGCACACCCCGCCAGCGCAGTGATCGCTCACGGTGCAGGGATTCCCGTCCTCGCACAGGGTCCCGTCTTGGGCAGCCTGCGGCAGACAGTCCCCGGTCTCGGGAACGCAGACCGTCTTGGAGCAGGTCGTGTCGCCGGCTGGGTCGCAGACCACGGCGGTCTCCGGGATCACCTTGCACCCGTGGGGATAGGCGACGGTGTCGCAGAAGAGGGTCCCGTTGCACAGGTCTCCGTCGTCGAAGAGCGCGCAGTCCTCGTTCCCCTCGCACTGGCACACCGACGCGCCGGGCGCGCAGGCCCCGCCGTCGCAGTGATCGCTCACGGTGCAGGGATTCCCGTCCTCACAGAGGGTCCAGTTGGGCGCAGGCTGCGGCAGGCATTCCCCGGTCTCGGGAACACAGACCGTCTTGGAGCAGGTCGTGGCGCCGGCGACGGTGCAGATCACGGCGGGCTCCGGGATCACCTAGCACCCGGGGGGATATGCGGCGGGGTCGCCGAAGAGGGTCCCGGTGCACAGGTCCCCGGCCGCGGA
>JBDRIT010000028.1:0-46845 GCA_043815665.1 Pseudomonadota bacterium | reverse complement strand
CGGCCGGCGCGACGACACCAAGATCCTGACCATCGCGACGTCACACGTGGAGTACGAGACTCTGAACCGCCACTACGCGCACGTCGACTGCCCGGGGCACGCCGACTACGTCAAGAACATGATCACCGGCGCGGCGCAGATGGACGGCGCCATCCTGGTGGTTGGCGCCGACGACGGCCCCATGCCCCAGACCCGTGAGCACATCCTCCTGGCCCGCCAGGTGAACGTCCCTGCGGTCGTCGTCTTCCTCAACAAGATCGACAAGGTGGACGACCCCGAGCTCCTCGAGCTGGTCGAGCTCGAGGTTCGGGAGCTCCTGTCCGCGTACGACTACCCGGGCGACGATCTCCCCGTGATCAAGGGCAGCGCCTGGGAGATCCACCAAGCCAACGGCGATCCCAAGGCGGCGCCCTGCCAGGCCATCACCGAGCTGATGGAGGCCCTGGACAACTTCATCCCCGAGCCCATACGCGACCTCGACAAGCCCTTCCAGATGCCCGTCGAGGACGTGTTCTCCATCAAGGGCCGCGGCACCGTGGTCACCGGCCGTGTCGATCAGGGCCAGGTCCGGATGGGCGACGAGATCGAGATCGTCGGCTTGAAGGAGACGTCCCGGAAGACCATCGTCACCGGCGTGGAGATGTTCCGGAAGATCCTCGAGGTCGGGCAGGCTGGTGACAACATCGGTGTGCTGCTCCGCGGCGTGGATCGCAAGGACGTCGAGCGCGGCATGATGATGGCGAAGCCCGGCAGCATCAAGCCGCACCGGAAGTTCAAGGCGCAGGTGTACGTGCTGACCGAGAAGGAGGGGGGTCGCCACACCTCCTTCGTGACCGGCTATCGGCCGCAGTTCTTCTTCAGCACCACCGACGTGACCGGCTCCATCAGCCTCAACGAGGACCGGCGGATGGTCATGCCCGGCGACCACGCGAACTTCGACGTGGAGCTCATCGCCCCGGTGGCCATGGAAGTGGAGAAGCGGTTCGCAATCCGCGAGGGTGGCCGCACCGTCGGCGCCGGCGTGGTGACCGCCATCAGCGACTAGCAGCGAGTTCGAACCACCCGGGGGGCTCCGGTCCCCCGGGTTTTTCGCGGGAGGACGGGTCATGGCCAAAGCAGCGAAGGGAAACCGGATCGTCATCCATCTGGAGTGCACGACCTGTCGCAAGTCGGGCATCCCCGGAGTGTCCCGCTACTCCACGGTGAAGAACCGGCGGAAGACCACCGGGCGGCTCGAGTTGAAGAAGTACTGCCGCTATGAGCGGATACACACGGTACACAAAGAGACCAAGTGATCGTGTGGTTGACCGGGGGCCAGTAGCTCTAACTGGTAGAGCATCGGATTCCAAATCCGAGGGCTGGGGGTTCGAATCCCTCCTGGCCTGCAGCGACTGAGAAAGAGGACGGACGATGAACCTGCAGCGGTATGTGAACCTGTCGTTTGTGATCGTCGGTCTCCTCGTCTGGGCGATCCTGGCGGCCTTGTTCGGGTTCGTCTTCGAGATCATCGATCCGGATCTGGACAAGCACCTGATCGGCGCAGGCTTCCGCCTGTCGAACCTGCTCGGGCTCATCGCCGGAGTTGCAACGGCGGTAGGCCTCAAACTCAACAAGAACGTCAACACCTGGGCTGTCGAGGTGACCAACGAGCTGAAAAAGGTCACCTGGCCCACGTGGGAGGAGACCCGTCTGGGCACGATCGTGGTGATCATCACCTCCATCGTCGTGGCCCTGATCCTCGGGTTCTTCGACTACATCTGGGCCTTCGTAACCACTCAGCTCTACGGGATCGTCTGAGAACATGACCGACGAATCGGACATCCGGGAGCCGCAGGAAGGCCTGCCCCCGAGCGAAGTTGAGACCCAGGAGACGCCGGCCGAGCGCCCGTACGAGCTGAAGTGGTACGTCGTACACACCTTCAGCGGATACGAGAACCGGGCCAAGCTCCTCCTGGAGGACCGCATCCGGACCTTCCACCACGAAGACAAGTTCGGCCAGATCCTGGTTCCGACCGAGACCGTGGCCGAGGTCGTCGGGGGAAAGAAGCGGACGTCCCAGCGGAAGTTCTTCCCGGGCTACATCCTCGTCGAGATGCACGTCGACGAGGAGACCTGGCACCTGCTGAAGGACACCGAGAAGATCACGGGCTTCGTGGGCGGGGCCAGGAACCCGAGGCCCATGAAAGACGCCGAGGTCCGTCGCATCACACAGCAAATGGAGGAAGGAGAGAAGGAGGCCAAGCCCGTCCACTCCTTCGAGGAAGGACAGTCGGTCCGGGTGATCGAGGGTCCCTTCGTGAACTTCGCCGGTACCATCGACGAGGTCAAGGCTGAGAAACGGAAGCTCCGCGTCCTCGTCACCATCTTCGGGCGCAGCACGCCCGTCGAGGTCGACTTCATGCAAGTCGAAAAGGTCTAAGGTAGGTCATCATGGCAAAGAAAGAGATCGGAAAGATCAAGCTTCATATCCCCGCCGGCAAGGCGAACCCGTCCCCCCCCGTCGGCCCTGCCCTCGGGCAGCACGGCGTGAACATCATGCAGTTCTGCAAAGCGTTCAACGCAGAGACCGCGGACCAGGAGGGGATGCTCATCCCGGTCCTGATCACGGTCTGGGGCGATCGGTCCTTCAGCTTCGTGACCAAGACTCCGGTGACCTCGGTCCTTATCATGAAGGCCGCGGGCGTCGAGAAGGGGTCCGGGGTTCCCAACCGGACCAAGGTCGGGAAGGTCACAATGGGGCAGGTCAAGGAGATCGCGAAGATCAAGATGCCGGATCTCTACGCGAACGACGAAGATTCTGCCTGTAAAACCATCATGGGTACTGCCCGGGCCATGGGAATCACCGTCAAGGACTGATCCCGCGGCACATCCGAGGCAGGAGGCGGTCCATCGAGGCCGCCGAAAAGGAGATGGAGACATGTCAAAGAGGACGAAGAAGTATCTGGAAGCCGCCGCGAAGTTCGACCGCGAGAAGCTGCACTCGCTCGAAGAGGGCATCGCCCAGGCGAAGGACCTGTCCTTCGCGAAGTTCGACGAGTCGGTGGACGTCGCCGTACGGCTGGGCGTGAACCCCAAGTACTCGGACCAGATGGTCCGGGGCGCCTGCATCCTGCCCCACGGGACGGGTAAGGTCGCTCGGGTGCTGGTGTTCGCCAAGGGGGACAAGGCCATCGAGGCCAAGGACGCCGGCGCGGACGTCGTGGGTGACGACGAGCTCATCGAGAAGATCCAGAACGAAGGGTTCCTGGACTTCGACAAGACCATCGCCACCCCGGACATGATGGGGAAGGTCGGTCGTCTGGGTCGGATCCTGGGTCGCCGGGGGCTCATGCCCAACCCCAAGCTGGGGACCGTGACCTTTGATGTGACCCAGGCCATCAAAGAGGCCAAGGCGGGTCGAATCGAGTTCAAGGTCGAGAAGGCCGGCATCATCCACAGCCAGATCGGCCTGAAGTCCTTCGAGACCAATCAGCTGAGGGACAACCTCATGACCCTGCTGGAGACGCTCTTGAAGCTGAAGCCTCCGGCAGCAAAGGGGACGTACATCCGGTCGATCACCGTGTCGACGACCATGTCCCCCGGTGTCCGGCTCGATCCGAACGAAGTGGTTGCTGCGACAAAATAGAGTTTGAGTGGTTCCGATCCTGGCGAGGTGG
Source organism: Pseudomonadota bacterium (assembly GCA_043815665.1). Classification (GTDB taxonomy): domain Bacteria; phylum Myxococcota_A; class UBA9042; order CAIXZC01; family CAIXZC01; genus CAZNWW01. The sequence continues at coordinate 43,189 of JBDRIT010000028.1, read as the reverse complement.
TCCTCGGCCGAAGAAGCGGGTGCCCGGGAAGGCTTAATATCCTGCTGAGGTGGATGGACCTGGGGATCGTCGCATAGAGCGAGTGATCATCGGACGCCGAAGGGCACCCCGCCACTGACCAAGGAGTTGGGCGTTGAAGAAGGAGAGGAAGCGAGAAATCGTGGAGGAGTTGCGAGCGCAACTCCAGGACGCCCTCGCCGTGGTAGTGGTCGACTTCAAGGGAACCACCGTTGCGCAGATGCAAGAGTTGCGTGGGGAGCTCCGTAAGCAGAGTGGTCGGATCAGGGTGGTGAAGAACACCCTGCTCCGGAAGGCCATCGCTGACACGGGGGTCGCAGTGCTGGACCAGATGACGGGCGGACAGATCCTGGTCGCCTGGTCCGACACCGATCCGGCGCTCCCTGCCAGAGTGCTCACCAAGTTCGCCAAGACCAACAGTTCGATTTTGGTCAAGGGCGGCGTGTTGAGCGGCAAGCTCCTGGATGCGGACGGTGTAACCAAGTTGTCGAGCCTGCCCTCGAGGGATGAGCTGCGGGCAAAGCTGTTGATGGTATTCAACGCAGCTGCGTCCCAGTTCCTGGGTGTGCTCACTGCTGCTCCGAGGGATTTCCTGGGCGTCTTGAAGGCCCGGGAACAATCGCTGAACGAAGCGGCCTGACGCAAATAGCGCAGGCCTGAATGAACCAAGAGGAGATGTGACGATGTCCGATCTTACGAAAGACCAGGTAAAAGAGTTTCTGAGCAAGATGACCGTCGTCGAGCTGGCCGATCTGGTCAAGGAGCTCGAGGAGGCGTGGGGCGTCAGCGCTGCAGCGCCCATGGCGATGATGGCGGGTCCCGCGGCGGCCGTGGCCGAGGTCGAGGAAGCCCCGACCGAGTTCACCCCGACCCTCATCGACTTCGGCGACAAGAAGATCCAGGTCATCAAGGAGGTCCGCGCGATCACCGGCCTCGGCCTCAAGGAGGCCAAGGAGCTGGTCGAGAGCGTGCCCGCCGCCATCAAGGAGCGGGTCACCCAGGACGAGGCCAAGGAGATCAAAGAGAAGATCGAGGCCGCGGGTGGCAGCGTGGATGTGAAGGCCTCATAGGTGCCGCAGCGCTCGAACGCTTCATTTCCCAGTGGCGGGACGGGCCGTAGGGGTCCGTTCCGCCGTTTTCTGTCTTTCCGCACGCGGGGTAGGGAATGAGTTCCATCACCAACGCGAGGTTGCGTATCCGTAAAGACTTCGGGTCCATCCAGTCCGTCGTCGGGATCCCTGATCTCATCAAGGTCCAGAAGCGGAGCTACGAGACCTTTCTGCAGAAGGATGTCCCCCCAGAGCAACGCCAGAACATCGGACTCCAGGCGATCTTCAAGAGCATCTTCCCCATCGGCGACATCAACAAGATCGCCGTCCTGGATTTCCAGGAATACAAGCTGGAAGAGCCCAAGAACGACACCGAGGAGTGCCGCAAGCGCGGGATGACCTATCAGGCTCCCGTGCGGGTCAAGGTGCAGCTCCAGATCTGGGACGTGGATGAAGACACCGGCGAGAGGACCATCCGTGACCTGAAGGAGCAGGAGGTCTATTTCGGGGAAGTCCCCTTGATGACCGAGACCGGCACCTTCATCATCAACGGCACCGAGCGTGTCGTGGTGAGTCAGCTCCACCGGTCCCCCGGAGCCTTCTTCGAGCACGACAAGGGCAAGACCCACACACATCGGGGAAGCTCCTCTACTCAGCGAGGATCATTCCCTACCGTGGCTCCTGGATCGACTTCGAGTTCGATCACAAGGATCTGCTCTACGTACGAATCGATCGCCGCAGGAAGCTCCACGCATCCGTGCTGCTCAAGGCCCTCGGGTACACCACCCAGGAGATCCTCGACCAGTTCTACGATCGTGAGAGCATCCGCCTGGACGAGACGGCGCGCTTCATCCGCCGCATGGACCTCGACCTCCTCGCCGACAAGTGGGCCACCTTCGAGGTGCGGGACCCCAAGAGCAACAAGCTCATGATCAAGAGGGGGGCGCGGTTCCACGACAAGGCCATCAAGCGCCTCCAGAAGGCCGGCGTCACCGAGATGCCAATCAGCGACGAGGACCTCATCACGAAGGTCTTCGCACACGACGTCATCGACGAGGACACCGGCGAGGTCCTCTTCGAGTGCAACGAAGAGATCGACGAGTCCGCGCTGGAGACCCTGCGGGAGCGCGGCGTCTCCGAGTTCGAGATCCTCTTCTTCGACGATCGCAACGTGGGTGCGTACCTTCGCAACACCCTCGCCGGAGACAAGGTCGAGGACGCGGACGAGGCGGTGATGGAGGTCTACCGGCGGCTCCGCCCCGGCGACCCGTCCACCCCGGCCCAGGCGCGCAACTACTTCAACAACCTGTTCTTCAACTCGTCCCGCTACGATCTCTCCCCGGTGGGCCGTCTCAAGATGAACTACAAGTTCGGAATGGACGAGCCCCTGGACCTCACCGTGCTGACGAAGAAGGACATCCTCGAGGTGGTCCGCTACCTCGTCGAACTGCGCAACGGCCGCGGCGAGATCGACGACATCGACCACCTGGGCAACCGGCGCGTGCGGTCCGTCGGCGAGCTGCTGGAGAACCAGTACCGGGTCGGCCTCGTCCGCATGGAGCGGGCCATCCGTGAGCGCATGAGCATGAGCCAGGAGATCGACACGCTCATGCCCCACGACCTGATCAACTCCAAGCCCGTGTCCGCGGTCGTGAAGGAGTACTTCGGGTCGAGCCAGCTCTCCCAGTTCATGGACCAGACGAACCCCCTGTCGGAGCTGACCCACAAGCGGCGGCTCTCGGCCCTCGGCCCGGGCGGACTCACCCGGGACCGCGCAGGCTTCGACGTCCGTGACGTCCACTCGACCCACTACGGTCGGATCTGCCCCATCGAGACGCCCGAAGGCCCGAACATCGGCCTGATCTCTTCCCTCTCGACCTACGCGCGGGTGAACGAGTACGGCTTCATCGAGACCCCCTACCGGGAGGTCAAGGGCGGCAAGGTCTCGACGAAGGTCAACTTCTTCAGCGCCCTCGAGGAGGAGAGGCACCCGATCTGCCAGGCCACCACGCCGGTGGACGGGAAGAACAAGCTCAAGGACGAGCTCATCCACGCCCGCCAGCGGGGCGATGTCCTCATGGTCCCCAGGGACCAGGTGGACCTCATGGACGTGGCGTCCAACCAGATCGTGTCCGTGGCGGCGTCCCTGGTGCCCTTCCTCGAGCACGATGATGCGAACCGCGCCCTCATGGGCGCGAACATGCAGCGCCAGGCGGTGCCCCTGCTGCGCCCCGACTCCCCCCTGATCGGCACCGGCGTCGAGAAGGTCGTGGCCCGCGACTCCGGCGTCACCGTGGCGTCCCGGCGGCAGGGTCTCGTGGAGAGCGTCGACGCGAACCGCATCGTGATCCGCCCCACCGGGGAGGACGCGGACACCGCGGCCAAGCCCGACATCTACAACCTGATCAAGTACCAGCGCTCAAACCAGGACACCTGCATCAACCAGCGGCCCATCGTCCGCAAGGGCGATGAGGTCCTGGCGAACGAGGTCATCGCAGACGGTCCCTCCACGGACAACGGCGAGCTGGCCCTCGGGCAGAACGTGGTCGTGGCCTTCATGCCCTGGGGCGGGTACAACTTCGAGGACGCGATCCTCGTCAGTGAGCGGCTCCTCCATCAGGACCGGTTCACCTCGGTGCACATCGAGGAGTTCGAGTGCTCCGCCCGTGACACGAAGCTGGGCAAGGAGGAGATCACCCGGGACATCCCCAACGTCTCCGAAGAGGCCCTGGCAGACCTGGACGAGAGCGGCATGATCCGCATCGGCGCCGAGGTCACCCCCGGGGACATCCTGGTGGGCAAGATCACGCCGAAGGGCGAGACCCAGCTCTCCCCCGAGGAGAAACTCCTGCGGGCGATCTTCGGCGAGAAGGCCGGCGATGTCCGGGACACCTCCCTACGCGTCCCCACGGGCGTGTTCGGAACGGTCATCGCGGCCAAGGTCTTCTCCCGCAAGGGCGTGGACAAGGACGAGCGGACCCGGGAGCTTGAGGAGCTGGAGGAGGAGCGGATCCTCAAGGACCAGGACGACGAGATCCGCATCATCGCGGAGACCGCCCACAACAAGGTGCGTGAGCTCCTGGTGGGCAGCAAGACCGCGGCTGAGGTGGTGTCCGACGCGGGCAAGTCCTTCCTGGGCAAGGGCAAGAAGATCGGCGAAAAGGACCTGGAGAAGATCCCGAAGGAGCTCTGGCGCCACATGCAGCTGGCGGACGCCCCGGACGTGGAGGACAAGGTCTTCAGGATCATGGAGAGCCTGGAGGACCAGATCCACGCCTGCAAGGTGCTCTTCGGCGAGAAGCTCAAGCGCCTGAAGCGCGGCGACGAGCTGCCCCCGGGCGTGATCAAGATGGTCAAGGTCTACGTGGCCATCAAGCGCCGGCTCTCCGTCGGCGACAAGCTCTCCGGGCGCCATGGAAACAAGGGCGTCATCTCCCGGATCCTCCCGGTCGAGGACATGCCGTACCTCGCGGACGGGACCCCGGTGGACGTCGTCCTCAACCCCCTGGGCGTACCCAGTCGTATGAACGTCGGCCAGATCCTCGAGGTGCACCTCGGCTGGGCTGCGTTGAACCTCGGCCGCGAGGTCCAGGCCGCCCTGGACAAGCACTACAGTCCCGACAAGCTCCGTGCGATGGCCCGTGAGTTCTTCGTCCAGACGGACGTGGCGATCGACCTGGAGAACCTCGACGACGAAGCGATCCGTCGGCTCCTCGTGGACCACTCCCGGGGACTGCGCCTCTCCACGCCGGTGTTCGACGGCGCCGGCGAGGACGAGATCAAGGCGCTCCTGCGGCGCGCCGGCGTGTCCGTGCGCGGCCAGGAGGTCCTCTTCAACGGCCGCACGGGCGAGCCCTTCGCCCAGGACGTCACCGTGGGCGTGATGTACATCCTGAAGCTCCACCACCTGGTGGACGACAAGGTGCACGCCCGCTCCACGGGACCCTACTCCCTCGTGACGCAGCAGCCCCTGGGCGGAAAGGCCCAGTTCGGCGGACAGCGCCTGGGTGAGATGGAGGTCTGGGCCATGGAGGCCTACGGCGCTGCGTACACCCTGCAGGAGTTCCTGACGGTGAAGTCCGACGACACCGTGGGCCGGACCCGGATGTACGAAGCGATCGTCAAGGGCGAGAATGTCCTCGAATCCGGACTGCCCGAGTCCTTCAAGGTCCTGATGAAGGAGATCCGGTCCCTCGGGCTGGACTGGGAGCTCATCGAGGACTCCAAGGACGAGATCTCCAACACCTGATGCGGACTCGGGCGCAGCCCGACGGAGGATGGCCGTGCGAGACATCTTCAACTTTTTCGACAAGCCCAAGGATCCGCTCAGCTACAAGGGCGTCAGGGTAGGTCTTGCGTCTCCGAAGAAGATCAAGGATTGGTCGTTTGGCGAGGTGAAGAAGCCCGAGACGATCAACTACCGGACCTTCAAGCCGGAGCGGGACGGACTCTTCTGTGCGCGCATCTTTGGACCGGTGAAGGACTACGAGTGCAACTGCGGCAAGTACAAGCGCATGAAGCACCGTGGCATCACCTGCGAGAAGTGTGGCGTCGAAGTGATCCAGGCCAAGGTGCGCCGGGAGCGCATGGGCCACATCTCCCTGGCCTCACCCGTGGCGCACATCTGGTTCCTGAAGTCCCTTCCCAGCCGCATCGGTGCGGTCCTGGACCTGGCACACAAGGACCTGGAGCGCGTCCTGTACTGCATCTCCTATATCGTCCTCGAACCCGGTGATCCGGCCATCGGCCTCAAGCAGAGTCAGATCATCGACGAGGAGGAGTACGAGAAGCTCCTGGATGAGTACGGGGAAGAGAGCTTCCGGGCCGGCATGGGCGCCGAGGCGATCCGCGAACTCCTCGAGCTGGTGGAGATGGACGACCTGGCCGAGAAGCTCCGCGAGGAGCTCAAGACCACGACCAGCGAGGCCAAGAAGAAGAAGCTGGCGAAGCGGCTCCGGGTGGTGGAGGCCTTCCGTGACTCGGGCAACCGGCCGGAGTGGATGGTCCTCACCCAGCTGCCGGTGCTGCCGCCGGATCTCCGTCCCCTGGTGCCCCTGGACGGCGGGCGCTTCGCGACCTCGGACCTCAACGACCTCTACCGCCGCGTGATCAACCGGAACAACCGGCTGAAGCGCCTCAAGGAGCTCAACGCGCCCGAGATCATCATCAAGAACGAGAAGCGCATGCTCCAGGAGGCCGTGGACGCGCTCTTCGACAACGGGCGCCGCGGCAAGGCGATCACCGGCCCCAACAAGCGCCCCCCTCAAGTCCCTCTCGGACATGATCAAGGGCAAGCAGGGCCGCTTCCGCCAGAACCTCCTCGGCAAGCGCGTCGACTACTCCGGCCGCTCGGTCATCGTGGTCGGTCCCGAGCTCAAGCTGCACCAGTGCGGCATCCCCAAGACCATGGCCCTGGAGCTGTTCAAGCCCTTCATCTACAACCAGCTCGAGGAGCGGGGCTACGCGAACACCATCAAGGCCGCGAAGAAGAAGGTCGAGAACCAGGATCCGGAGGTCTGGGACATCCTCGAGAACGTCACCCGGGAGCACCCGGTGATGCTCAACCGGGCACCGACCCTGCACCGTCTCGGCATCCAGGCCTTCGAGCCGGTCCTCATCGAGGGCAAGGCCATCCAGCTCCACCCCCTGGTCTGCACCGCGTACAACGCGGACTTCGACGGGGACCAGATGGCGGTGCACGTGCCGCTATCCCTCGAAGCCCAGATGGAGACCCGGGCCCTGGTGATGAGCACCAACAACATCCTGAGCCCGGCCAACGGCGGGCCCATGATCGTCCCCACCCAGGACGTGGTGCTCGGCCTGTACTATCTCACCCGGGAGAAGGTCTTCGCCAAGGGCGAGGGCAAGAAGTTCTCCAGCCGCGACGAGGTCCGCATGGCCTACGACGCGGCAGAGGTCGAGCTCCACGCGAAGATCAAGGTCCGCCTGGGCGGTGAGCTGCTGGACACCACCGTCGGCCGGATCCTCCTCTCCGAGCTCGTGCCGCCGGCGCTGCCCTTCTCCGAGTACAACCACCTGATGGACAAGGGCTCCCTGCGGAGACTCATCGATCGGGTCTACCGCCTCTGCGGGTCCAAGGAGACCGTCCTCCTGGCGGACAACCTGCGGACCTGGGGTTACCTGCACTCCACCCTGGCCGGCATCTCCGTGTGCATCGACGACATGGAGATCCCCGCGAACAAGCACAAGATGGTGGAGGCCGCCCAGGGCGAGGTCTCCGAGGTCACGGAGCAGTATGTCGAGGGGCTCATCACCGACGGTGAGCGCTACAACAAGATCGTCGACATCTGGTCCCGGACGACGGACCTCATCTCGAAGGAGATGATGAACAACCTCGAGACCGTGGAGGTGACCAACGACAAGGGCGAGACCCGGTCCATGGCCTCCTTCAACAGCATCTTCATCATGGCCAACTCCGGCGCCCGTGGGTCCCAGACCCAGATGCGCCAGCTCGCCGGGATGCGCGGCCTCATGGCCAAGCCCTCCGGGGAGATCATCGAGACGCCCATCACGGCGAACTTCCGCGAGGGCCTCTCGGTCCTCGAGTACTTCACCTCCACCCACGGCGCCCGGAAGGGTCTGGCGGACACGGCCCTCAAGACCGCGTCCTCCGGGTACCTCACCCGCCGCCTGGTGGACGTTGCCCAGGACCTCGTGGTCAAGACCTGGGACTGCGGCACCCTGGAGGGGATCGAGGTCGAGCCCCTCACCGAGGGTGGCGAGATCGTCCAGCCCCTGCAGGATCGTATCCTCGGCCGTGTCGCCCTCGACGACATCGTCGATCCGTACACCGAGGAGCTCCTGGTGGAGGCGGACAGGGAGATCAACGAGGAGACCTCCAAGCTCATCGATCGCTCGGGGATCACCCGGGTTCCGATCCGTTCGGTGCTTACCTGCCGAACCCGCGGCGGCTGCTGCGCGCTGTGCTATGGCCGCGACCTGGCGCGGGGCAAGCTGGTCAACGTGGGCGAGGCCGTGGGGGTCATCGCGGCCCAGTCCATCGGCGAGCCCGGCACGCAGCTCACCATGCGGACCTTCCACATCGGCGGCGCGGCGGCCAGCAGCGGGGAACAGTCCTCCCTCGTCGCGCGGTTCGATGGAACCGTCAAGTACCACGAGCTCAAGGTCCAGGAGCGCTCCAACGGGACCTTCATCGCCATGAACCGGAACGGCGAGGTCAGGGTGGTGGACAGCGAGGGCCGCGAGCGCGAGCGCTACAGCGTGCCTTACGGCGCCAAGCTCTCCGTACCCATCGGCGGCGTGGTCAGGCCCGGCGACACTCTCGCCGAGTGGGACCCCTGGTCGATCCCCTTCCTGGCCGAGGTCGCGGGAAAGGTGAAGTTCGGAGACATCATCGAGGGCGTGACCATGGTCGAGCAGCTCGATGAGGTCACGGGTCTCACCCGGAAGGTCATCATCGAGCCCCAGGATCCGATGGCCCAGCCCCGCATCTCCCTGAAGGACATGGGGAGGGGATCCACCACCCTGCGGAACCCCGAGACCAATGTCCCGGCCCGATACCAGCTGCCGGTGGGCGCGAACATCAACGTCACCGAGGGGCAGGTGGTCGAGGCCGGTGAGGAGCTGGCGAAGATCCCTCGTGAGACCACCAAGACCAAGGACATCACCGGTGGTCTCCCTCGTGTCGCAGAGCTCTTCGAGGCCCGGCGACCCAAGGAGTTCGCAATCATCTCCGAGATCGACGGCGTGGTCGCCTACGGAAAGACCACCGCCAAGGGAAAGCGCAAGATCGTCATCAGCCCCGACGTCGGCAAGAAGATGGAGTACCTGGTCCCCAAGGGCAAGCACGCCATCGTCCACGACGGCGATCGGGTGCGGGCGGGCGATCCCCTCATGGACGGGCCCTCCAACCCCCACGACATCCTCCGGGTCCTGGGCGAGAAGGACCTCTCCCAGTACCTGGTGAACGAGATCCAGCAGGTCTATCGCCTCCAGGGCGTGAAGATCCACGACAAGCACATCGAGGCCATCGTGCGCCAGATGCTGCGCTGGGTCCGGATCATCGATCCCGGCGACACCCGCTTCCTCGCGGAGGAGCAGGTCGACAAGTGGCGCTTCGAGGAGGAGAACGAGGAGGTGATGACCAACAAGGGGCGGCCCGCCACCGGCGAGCCGATCCTCCTGGGGATCACCAAGGCCTCCCTGGCCACGGACAGCTTCATCAGCGCGTCCTCCTTCCAGGAGACCACCCGCGTCCTCACCGAGGCGAGCATCTCAGGCAAGGTCGACCTGCTCGCCGGCCTCAAGGAGAACGTCATCATGGGCCGGATCATCCCGGCCGGTACGGGCTTCCCGCTCTACCGCGACATCAAGCTCGAGATCGACGATCCCTATGCGGCTGAGTTGGACTAAACGACTTGCTGTCCTCTGCGCAGCGCTCCTCGCTGCGTGCGCCCCCTCCACACCGCCGATGACCCCCGCCCTCGACTCCCCATCTTCTGTGGGAGGGGCGGGAGCTTGATCTCGACGGAGAAGAGCCGGTCGCAGAGATCCCTGACCCCCCGGCGTTGACCATCTCCTTGATTCCTTGAGATCCCGGTTCGTGGCGCAGACGATCTGGAAATCGTGACGGCGCAGGCCGTCGGAGGTACCTCCGCAGCTCCTCGGCCCGGGTTCGTGAGGTCACCTTCAGATTCATGGCAGTCCCGACGTTCCTTCGATGGAGCCAGCATGGCCGCGCTCCGCCTCTGGTGCCAACGATGACCAGCAGGAGTGCCTCTGCCTGTATCCCGGGGTGAAAACGACGGTCCGCACGGACGTCGTCCTTGTCCCCGATTTAGTGCTTGACTTCAAAACCGGCTTATCTATACTCCCAATCCGCTGTGCGTCAGTAGGGATGCACGACTGTGGCTCTGCTCAAGGGGAATCAACGGCATGCCGACGATCAACCAGTTGGTCCGCAAAGGCCGCAAACAGCTAGTCGCCAAGAAGAAGGCGCGAGCACTCCAGGAGTGCCCGCAGCGGCGTGGCGTTTGTATCCGTGTGTACACCACGACACCCAAGAAGCCGAACTCGGCCCTTCGGAAGGTCGCTCGTGTTCGCCTCACCAACGGGATCGAGGTCACCTCGTACATCCCCGGTGAGGGACACAACCTCCAGGAGCACAGCATCGTGCTGATCCGTGGCGGTCGAGTGAAGGACCTCCCGGGCGTGCGCTACCACATTGTACGAGGCACCTTGGACACCCAGGGCGTCAGCAATCGAAAGCAGCGCCGGTCCAAGTACGGCACCAAGAAGGGTAAGTAGGGGAACTACGATGCCGAGACGTAGAGAAGTCCCGAAGAGGAAGCTCAACCCGGATCCCAAGTTCCACGATGTGCTGGTGGCTCGGTTCGTGAACCACCTCATGCAGCGTGGAAAGAAGACCACCGCCGAGCGGATCTTCTACGGGGCGATGGATCGGGTTGCCAACTTCACCAAGCAGGATCCGGTCAAGGTCTTCAAGACTGCGCTTGAGAATGTCAAGCCCCGGGTCGAGGTCAAGTCTCGCCGGGTCGGCGGTTCGACCTACCAGGTGCCCATCGAGGTGCCACCGGAGCGGGCCCTGTCCCTGGCGATCCGTTGGCTGATCAGCTACTCCCGCAAGCGCGGTGAGAAGACCATGATGGACAAACTCGCGAACGAGTTCATGGATGCCGCGGCGAGCCGGGGCACCACGGTCAAGAAGCGCGAGGATACACACCGTATGGCCGAAGCCAACAAGGCCTTCGCTCACTATCGGTGGTAGGGTCCGGGCCCCACGGGGTCTGGTGACAAGTTGAACAGGGGTTGATGTCGTCTCCCGTAGGCGACGAAGGTGGCTCACCTTTCAATACCCCGTCGGTGGCGAACGTTGACCCACCCCATGAGGGAGAGGGAAGATGGAGAAGATTCGCATTCGGCTCAAGGCGTACGACTACAAGGTCCTGGACCAGTCGGTCGCCGAGATCGTGGACATCGCAAAGCGGACCGGCGCCAAGGTGACCGGCCCGGTTCCGTTGCCAACACGGATCAACAAATTCACCGTCCTTCGCTCTCCCCATGTGGACAAGAAGAGCCGTGAGCAGTTCGAGATCCGTACACACAAGCGGATGCTCGATATCGTTGAGCCGAGCCCCTCGACTCTCGATGCGCTGATGAAGCTCGACCTGTCCGCCGGTGTGGACGTCGAGATCAAGACCTGATTGAGGAGAGTACGATGCCGAAGGTAGACGTCCTCAACATCGCGGGCAAGAAGGTTTCGGAGATCGAACTCTCCGACGAGATCTTCGGTGGTCCGGTCAAGGAGCACCTCTTCCACGAGGTGGTTCGCTGGCAGCTCGCCTGTCGCCGACGGGGTAACGCATCCACCAAGGAGCGTCGCGATGTCGTCGGGAGCACTCGCAAGCTCTTCCGGCAGAAGGGGACGGGGCGCGCCCGACGCGGCTCCGCAACATCCCCCCTGCTCAAGGGCGGCGGCGTGGTCTTCGGACCCAAGCCCCGTGACTTCTCCTACACGATCCCGGGGAAGGTGAAGAAGGCAGCGCTCCGCAGCGCCCTGTCCCGCCGCCTCGAGGAGACGAAGCTCGTCGTCCTCGACACCTTCGAGCTTGCGGAGATCAAGACCCGCCGGGCAGTGGAGGTCCTCCAGGGATTGAACCTGAGGGACGTCCTCATCGTGGACGAGGCCAACCAGAACCTGTCCATGTCCACCCGAAACATCCAGAAGGTCAAGTACCTCCCCGTCGAGGGCCTCAACGTGATGGATATCCTCCGCCACGAGTCCCTGGTCCTCACCCAACGGGCGGTGGCCGCGGTGGAAGGGAGGCTGAAGAAGTCATGAAGGAAGTCTACAGGGTCCTGAAGCGGCCGGTGCTCTCCGAGAAGGCCGACCTCCAGCGGGACGAGGACAACAAGTACTACTTCGAGGTGGAGATGGCCGCCAACAAGATGGACGTCCGCTTCGCGGTGGAGTCCATCTTCAAGGTCAAGGTGGCCAAGGTCAACACCGAGATCATTCGCGGGAAGAACCGTCGGGTCGGACGGACGATGGGGCGGCGCCCCTCCTGGAAGAAGGCATGTGTCACGCTTCGGGAGGGCCACACCATCGATCTGTTCGAGGGCGTGTAGGCAGGGGGAAGAGATGGCGATCAAGAAATTCAGGCCGACATCACCCGCCCGTCGAACCATGTCCGTCGTCAACACCGAGGACATCTCCAAGGACGGGCCCGAGAAGCAGCTGACCAAGCCCATCAAGCGCACCGGAGGCCGGAACAACCTCGGCCGTCTGACCGTGCGGAGCCGGGGGGGCGGTGCCAAGCGGCGATTCCGGATCATCGACTTCAAGCGAGACAAGATCGGCGTGCCCGCGAAGGTCGCGACGATCGAGTACGACCCGAACCGGTCCGCCCGCATCGCTCTGCTCAACTATGTGGACGGCGAGAAGCGGTACATCCTGGCCCCCGTCGGTCTCAAGATCGGGGACCCGGTCCTCTCCTCCCCCAAGGCGGAGATTCGCCCCGGGAACAGCATGCCCCTGAAGGACATGCCCCAGGGTACTGTGGTCCACAACCTCGAGCTGAAGAAGGGCAAGGGCGGCCAGATGGTGCGCTCTGCAGGCGCCTCGGCGCAGATCATGGCGAAGGAGGGCAAGTATGTCCTCGTGCGGTTGCCCTCGGGTGAGCTGCGCCGGATCTTCGCCGAGTGCCGGGCCACGGTCGGCCAGGTCGGGAACGTGGAGCACTCCATGGTCTCCATCGGCAAGGCAGGCCGAAGTCGTTGGCTTGGTCGCCGCCCGCACACCCGCGGTGTTGCGATGAACCCGGTGGACCACCCCATGGGCGGCGGCGAGGGCAAGAGCTCTGGTGGGCGTCACCCGTGCACCCCGTGGGGCATTCCCACCAAGGGTCGTAAGACGCGCAACCCGCGCAAGCCTTCGAGCCGCTTCATCGTGTCGCGGCGGAAGAAGAAGTAAAGGAGCTGACATGAGCAGGTCCACCAAGAAAGGCCCGTTTATCGACGATCACCTCCTCAAGAAGGGGCTCGGCGCGCAGAAGTCTGGTGACAAGCGTGTGATCAAAACCTGGTCCCGGCGCTCGACGATCCTACCGGAGTTCGTGGGCCTGACCATCGCCGTACACAACGGCAAGAAGTTCCTCCCGGTGTTCGTCACCGAGAACATGGTGGGACACAAGTTTGGCGAGTTTGCGCCGACCCGCACGTTCTACGGTCACGCCGGTCAGCGGAAGGGGAAGTAAGATGAAGGCTCGTGCCACTTGGAAGTACGCGCGCATCGCCCCCCGGAAGGCCCGTGAGGTCGCTAACACGATCAAGGGCAAGAACGTCGGCGACGCGCTCGTTACACTGCGGCTGGTGCCCCGCAAGGCCAGCGGCATGTGGAAGAAGGTCCTCGAGAGCGCAGTGGCCAACATGGTCAACAGCGGCGCCGAGGTGGACGTGGACAATCTGGTCATCTCGCAGATTTGCGCCGACAAGGCAGCAAACCTCCGCCGGTTCAAGCCGCGGGCGATGGGCCGGGCCACTCGAATCAACAAGTTTACCTCGCACCTTATGGTCGAGGTCACTGAGGGCTAAGGAGGACTCCGTGGGCCAGAAAGTCAATCCCATCGGGTTCCGTCTCGGGATCGTAAAGACCTGGAACTCCAAGTGGTTCGCCGAGCGGGACTACGCGAAGATGCTTCACGAGGACCTCCGGATTCGGAAGGCCATCAAGACGAAGCTCTTCGACGCAGGGATCTCCAAGATCCTCATCGAGCGCGCCGCCGGGAAGATCAAGATCAACGTGCACACCGCACGTCCGGGTATCGTCATCGGAAAGAAGGGACAGCGGGCCGACGAGGTCAAGGCTGAGCTTCAGAAGCTGACCGACGCCGAGGTCTTCCTCAACATCCACGAGGTCCGGAAGGCCGAGATCGACGCGCAGCTGGTCGCGGAGAACGTGGCCGCACAGCTCGAGCGTCGCGCCTCGTTCCGGCGCGTGATGAAGAAGGCCGTGGGCACCGCACTCCGCATGGGCGCCCAGGGCGTGAAGATCCGTTGCGCCGGTCGCCTCGGTGGTGCCGAGATGGCCCGTCGCGAGTGGTACAGGGAGGGCCGCGTGCCACTCCACACCCTGCGCGCGGACATCGACTATGGTCAAGCCCAGGCCCGTACGACTTACGGCGTCATCGGCGTGAAGTGCTGGATCTACAAGGGCGAAGTCATCTAGGGGTCCGGTAGGAGAATTACGATGCTTGCACCGACGAGGATAAAGCACAGGAAGGTCATGAAGGGCAAGCGCCGCGGGATCTGCCTGCGGGGCAACGACGTGGCCTTCGGTGAGTGGGGCCTCATGGCCACCGACTGTGGCTGGCTCACATCCCGCCAGATCGAGGCCGCACGTATCTCGATCATGCGTGGCATCCGGCGCTATGGTTGGCTGTGGATCCGGGTCTTCCCTGACAAGCCCATCACCCAGAAGCCCGCCGAGGTTCGGATGGGTAAGGGCAAGGGCAACCCGGAGTATTGGGTCTCCGTGATCAAGCCCGGCCGGATTCTTTATGAGGTGGCCGGCGCCCCCGAGGACGTCGTTCGAGAGGCCTTCCGGATCGCGGCGCACAAGCTGCCCATGCGAACCAAGGTCGTGAAGAGAGGACAGGTGACCGCATGAAGGCCGGAGAGATCAGACAACTTTCGGACGACGAGCTCGCCATGAAGGTTCGCAACGGGGAGGAGGATCTGTTCAGGTTGCGCTTCCAGAAGCACACCGGACAGCTCTCCAACACGTCGCAGCTCCGTGTGACGAAGAAGGACATCGCCCGCCTCCGCACCGAAGTTCATGCGCGTGAGCTGGCCGCCGCGGCGAAGAAGGAGTCGTCCGATGAGTGAGATCCGAGGCAACCGCAAGATCATGCAGGGCAAGGTCGTCTCCGACAAAATGGACAAGACCATCGTCGTCGAGGTGACCCGCCGGTACCTGCACTCGGTTTACAAGAAGTACATCACCCGCAGCAAGCGCTACAAGGCCCACGACGACACGAACCAGTGCGGCGTGGGTGACTTCGTAGAGATCGTTGAGTCCCGCCCACTCTCCCGTGACAAGCGGTGGCGGTTGCGCCGAGTCATGCAGAAGGCGCTGTAGGAGGTCACCGATGATACAGATGCAGACCACGCTCTCCGCGGCAGACAACTCGGGTGCGAAGAAGCTCCAGTGCATCAAGGTGTTGGGCGGCTCCCGGCGCCGTTACGCATCCCTGGGCGACATCATCGTGGTGTCGGTCAAGGAGGCGATCCCCCGGGCCAAGGTCAAGAAGGGGGAGGTCCACCGCGCCGTCGTGGTGAGGACCGCCAAGGAGGTCCGCCGGGCCGACGGGACCTACATCAAGTTCGATGACAACGCCGCGGTGCTGCTCAACAAGCAGGGCGAGCCCATCGGCACCCGCATCTTTGGCCCGGTCGCCCGGGAGCTGCGCTCGAAGGAATTCAAGCGCATCACCTCCCTCGCACCTGAAGTGCTCTAGGAGGCTGCCATGAAGATTCGCAAAGGCGACCTGGTGCAGGTCATGGTCGGCAAGGACAAGGGCAAGAAGGGCAAGATCCTTCGGGTCCTCGGACGCGGACAGCGGGTGACGGTTGAGAAGATCAACCTGGTCAAGCGCCACACCAAGGCCCGGGACGAGTACCGGCCTGGTGGCATCATCGAGAAAGAGGCTCCGTTGGACATCTCCAACGTGATGCTGGTCGACTCCAAGTTGGGCCGGCCCGTGCGCGTCAACTACCGCGTCGATGAGACTGAGGAGAAGCACACCAAGGTGCGTTACTCCCACAAACACGACGCGACCCTCGATTAGGGGAATAAGAGATGCCGAGGCTCAAGGATATCTATCAGAACGAGATCGTCCCGAAGCTCAAAGAGGAGTTCGGGATCGAGAACCCCATGGCAATCCCGCGGTTGACCAAGATCGTGCTGAACATGGGACTGGGTGAGGCGATCCAGAACGCGGCCCTCATCGAGTCCTCTCAGCGTGAAATGGCCGCGATCACCGGGCAGAAGCCCGTCGTGACCAAGGCCAAGCGCTCCATTGCGGGCTTCAAGCTCCGCGAGGGAATGAGCGTGGGCTGCACGGTCACGCTCCGCAGGGATCGCATGTGGGAGTTCCTGGACCGCCTGGTCAACCTTGCCCTGCCGCGTGTCCGCGACTTCCGCGGCGTCTCCCCCAAGGGATTCGACGGTCGCGGCAACTTCACCATGGGCGTGAAAGAGCAGATCATCTTCCCCGAGATCGACTACGACAAGGTCCAGAAGATCAAGGGAATGAACATCACCGTCGTGACGACCGCGAAGAAGGACGACGAGGCCCGGGCGCTGCTGAAG
Source organism: Pseudomonadota bacterium (assembly GCA_043815665.1). Lineage (GTDB taxonomy): Bacteria > Myxococcota_A > UBA9042 > CAIXZC01 > CAIXZC01 > CAZNWW01. The sequence goes on along the minus strand of JBDRIT010000028.1, from coordinate 26,749 downwards.
CACCTCGGGATGCCCTTTAGGAAATAGGAGAAAGCCTGTGGCACGTAAGGCATTGATGATTCGGCAGGCGCGCAAGCCCAAGTTCTCGTCTCGCAACGGGAACCGCTGTCCGCTCTGCGGGCGACCGCGGGCGTATATGCGCAAGTTCGACATGTGTCGCATCTGCTTCCGGATGCTGGCGCTGAACGGAGATCTGGTCGGCGTGACCAAGTCCAGCTGGTAACCCAGCGGAAACTGCCACGGGACCGAACCGGAGGCCCGAAGAGAAGGATGGACGAGAGATGAGCGGAATTACAGATCCAATCGCGGACTTCCTGACACGCATTCGCAATGCGATCCAGGCGGGGCACACCGCGTGCGAGATCCCCAGGTCGAAGATCAAGGTGGAGCTCGCGGAGATGCTCAAGAACGAAGGCTACATCCAGGACTACATGGTTCTGGATGACCGGGTCCAGGGTCTGGTCCGCGTCGAGCTGAAGTTCCTTGACGACGGTCGAACCAGCGCGATCACCGGTATCCAGCGTGTCTCGCGGCCGGGACGACGCGTCTACACCGGCGCGCAGGAGATTCCGAAGGTCCTCGACGGCCTCGGCGTCGCCATCGTGTCCACTTCTCAGGGCCTCATGTCCGACCGGGTCGCCCGCAGGGCCAACGTCGGCGGCGAGATCCTCTGCCGAGTCTGGTAGGGAGGTGTACCGTGGGAATTAGTCGAATCGGAAAGCAGCCCGTCGCGATCCCCAAGGGGATCAAGATCACCCTGACCGACGACAAAGTCGTCATGACCAACGGGCAGGCCACCCTCGAGCAGGACTACGATTTCGTCAAGGTCAAGTTCGAGGACGACATGCTCATCCTGGCCCCCAAGGACGGGTCCATCAACGCCAAGGCCCGGCACGGGCTCTATCGATCCCTCTTCTCGAACATGGTCGAGGGGCTCGACAAGGGTTACATGCGCCGCCTGGAGATCCACGGGATCGGCTACAAGGTGGAGATGGAAGGCCTGGCCGTCAAGCTCACCGTGGGGTTCTCGCATCCGGTGGTCTTCTCGGCGCCGGAGGGGGTCGTGCTGTCCGTGCCCAACGCCACCACGGTGGAGATGCGAAGCGTGGACAAGCAGCTCGTGGGCGAGACGGCGGCGAAGCTGCGCCGGATCCGGCCTCCGGAGCCCTACAAGGGCAAGGGAATCCGGTACTCCACCGAGAACGTAAAGAAGAAGGTTGCGAAGGGCAAGTAGCCCTTGGCAGGAGGATGCTGTGAAGCAGCTCGGCAAGCACATCAACAGGAACCTGCGTCAGCGACTGCGCAGGAAGATGCGGACCAGGGCCAAGACGAACGGAACCACCGCTCGTCCGCGTATGGTCGTGTTCCGCTCCAACCGCCACGTGTACGTGCAGGTGGTGGACGACCTCAAGGGGCACACCCTCGCCGCGACCAGCACCCTCATGCCGGAGGTCCGCGAGGGCCTCGAGGGGGGTCTGAAAGCGCGGGCGAAGAAGATCGGTCTCGAGATCGCTCGACTCTGCAAGGAGAAGGGCATCGCGCAGGTGGTCTTCGATCGCAACGGGTTCATCTACCGTAAGGGCGGCCGTATCGACGCCGTCGCAGCTGGTGCCCGAGAGGGCGGCCTGGACTTCTAGGGAGACGAATCAGATGGCGCAGAACAACAGGCGCGGCGGGTTTGGGAAGGGTCGTTTCGAGGAAGAAGACGACGGCTTCACCGAGAAAGTGATCCACATCAACCGCGTAGCGAAGGTCGTCAAGGGCGGCCGGCGCTTCAGCTTCTCGGCCCTCGTCGTGCGTGGCGACACCCATGGCAAGGTCGGCGTGGGATCGGGCAAGGCCCGTGAAGTCCCCGAGGCGATCCGCAAGGCCGCTCAGAAGGCCGACGCGGACCTCAGGACCATCTCGCTCAAGGATGGCACGATCCCCCACGCGGTGCTGGCGCGTTTCGGCGCAGCCCGGGTGATGCTCAAGCCTGCGGGCCCCGGTACGGGGATCATCGCAGGGGGCGCGGTCCGTGCCATCATGGAGTGCGTTGGGGTTGAGAACATCCTCACCAAGGTTGTGGGGACGACCAACCCCTATAACGTTGTGCGCGCAACCCTGAAAGGGCTCGAGGAGCTCCTCTCCCCCGAGGAAGTGGCGCGGCGACGTGGCAAGACCGTCGAGGAGATCCTCTAAGGCCGGACGGAGACAGCAACGATGAAACAGCTGAAGATCACTTTCGTGAAGAGCACCATCCATGGGACCCGGGTCCAGCGCGAGACCGTCCGTTCCCTGGGCTTCCGTAAGCTGCACCAGAGCCGGATCGTGGAGGACACCCTTATGTTCCGGGGAATGATCGCCAGGGTGAACCACCTGGTGAAGGTCGAGGAGGTGCAGTCATGAATGAACTGTCGAACCTGAAGCCCCCGAAGGGCTCGGTCAAGAAGAAGCGACGCGTCGGGCGCGGCGAAGGCTCCGGCCTCGGCAAGCAGTCCGGCACCGGCCACGGTGGGCAGAAGTCCCGCTCGGGCAATGACATCCGCGTCACCTTCGAGGGTGGACAGATGCCCTTGAACCGGCGCCTCCCCAAGCGCGGCTTCAAGAACATCTTCGCTCGCGAAGTGGTCATCATCAACGTCGAGCAGCTCAACCGTTTCGAGGACGGCACGATCATCGACCGGGCCCTGCTCCAGCAGGTGGGTCTCTTCAAGGGCAAGCCCGACGTGATCAAGTGCCTCGGCCAGGGCGAGCTCACGAAGCAGCTCACCGTCCGCCTGGATCGCTTCTCCAAGTCAGCGCTCGAGAAGATCGCTGCCAGGTCGGGCACGGCGGAGGTGATCAGTGGCTAGCAGCCTCGGTAACATCGGCCGGGTCCCGGAGCTGCGCTCCCGGTTGTTGTTCACCCTAGGGATGCTCGCTGTGTTCCGTGCGGGCGTCTACATCACCGTCCCTGGGGTGGACGCCAGCGTCATGGCCCAGTACATGCGCTCGGGCCAGAGCGGCTTCCTCGGTCTCTTCAACATGTTCTCCGGCGGCGCGATGGAGAACCTCTCCATCTTCGCCCTTGGGATCATGCCGTACATCAGCGCCAGCATCATCCTGCAGCTCCTCGGCGTGGTGATCCCCGCCCTGGAGCGCCTCCAGAAGGAGGGCGACGCAGGGCGCAAGAAGATCAACCAGTACACCCGCTACGGGACCGTCATCCTGTCCCTGATCCAGGGCCTGGGCATCTCCTTCTGGTTGGAGAGCCTCTCCGCCGGCGCGGCCAAGGACGTCGTCGTCTTCTCCGGTTGGGGCTTCAAGGCCCTGGCGGTCATGTCCATGACCACGGGGACCTGCTTCCTGATGTGGCTCGGCGAGCAGATCACCGAGCGGGGCATCGGGAACGGGATCTCGTTGATCATCTTCGCCGGCATCGTGGCGTCCCTCCCCGACGCCGTGGTCCAGACGGTCCGCCAGACCACCTGGTATGGCGGCAACCTCCAGCCCGTAACCCTCCTCCTCATCGTGGTCGTCGCGACCATTGTGATCGGCACGATCGTGTTCTTCGAGCGGGGCCAGCGCCGCATCCCGGTGCAGTATGCGAAGCGCGTGGTGGGCCGGAAGGTCTATGGGGGCCAGAGCACCCACCTGCCCCTCAAGGTCAACTCCGCCGGCGTGATCCCCCCCATCTTCGCGTCGTCGATCCTCATGTTCCCGTCGACGCTGACCAACCTGTTCCCCACGGCCAACTGGGCCATGTGGCTGCAGGGTCAGCTCGTGCCCGGTACGATGATGTACAACGTCCTCTATGTGGCGTTCATCATCTTCTTCTGCTTCTTCTACACCGCGGTGACCTTCAACCCCGTGGACGTGGCGGACAACCTCAAGAAGTACGGCGGCTTCATCCCTGGCATCCGCGCCGGGAAGCGCACCGCAGACTACATCGACCGCGTCCTCACCCGCATCACCGTGGGCGGCGCGATCTACATCGCGACGGTGTGCGTCCTGCCGACCTACTTCCAGCGCGGCTTCGAGGTCTCCTTCTACTTCGGCGGAACGTCCCTCCTCATCGTCGTGGGCGTCGCCATGGACACGGTTCAGCAGATCGAGTCTCACCTGATCACGCGGAACTACGAGGGCTTCTCGGGAGCCCGCGGGCCCCGGGTACGGGGAAGGAGCAGCCGTTCATGAAGCTGATTCTTCTTGGAGCGCCGGGCGCGGGCAAGGGCACCCAGGCGAAACGGATCGAGGCGGACTACCTGTGGCCCCAGATCTCGACGGGGGACATCCTCCGCGCCGCCCTGAAGGCCGGCACGCCCCTGGGCAACGAAGCTGCAAAGTACATGGACTCCGGGTCCCTTGTCCCTGATGCTCTGGTGGTCGAGCTCGTGAAGGAGCGCCTCCTGGAGGACGACCTCAAGGACGGCTTCATCCTTGACGGCTTCCCCCGGACCGTGGGACAGGCCGAGGCCCTCGAGGCCCTCGGCGTGACCATCGATATGGTCCTGGACATCGAAGTGGCCACGGAGGAGCTCGTTGCGCGCCTCACCGGACGACTGACCTGTTCCGGCTGCGGCGCAATGTTCCACAAGGCCTTCCTGAAGCCGAAGCAGGAGGGCCTCTGCGACACGTGCGGTGCGGCCCTCATGCAGCGAGCAGACGACAACGAGGCCACGGTTCGGAGCCGGCTCGAGGTCTATCAGGAGAAGACAGCGCCACTCATCCGCTTCTACGATGAGCGTGGAAAGCTCTCAGTGGTGAACGGCATCGGCGGGACCCCCGAAGGGGTGTACAGCCAGGTGCGCAAGCTGCTGGGCTGAGGGAAGAGATGGCGAAGGAAGAAGGCATCGAGGTCGAAGGCACCGTGATCGAGCCGCTCCCGAACGCGATGTTCCGGGTGGAGCTTGAGAACGGGCACCGGGTGCTCGCGCACGTCGCCGGCAAGATGCGGATGCACTTCATCCGGATCCTCCCCGGCGACAAGGTGAAGGTCGAGCTCAGCCCTTATGACTTGACTCGGGGGAGAATCACCTACCGCGGAAGCGGCCCCCGAAGCGGAAGGCGATAGGTGGAATGATGAAGGTACGAGCGTCGGTCAAGAAGATGTGTGTCAAATGCCGCGTCATCAAGCGGCGTGGCGTAGTACGCGTCATCTGTGAGAACCCGCGGCACAAGCAGCGGCAGGGATAGAGAGGGAAGACCATGGCACGCATTGCGGGTGTCGATCTGCCAAGGAACAAGCGCATTGACGTCGCCCTGACCGCAATCTACGGGATCGGCCGCTGCACGGCTCCCAAGATCTGCGATCTGGCGAACGTCGAGCCTGGAAGGAACGCGGACGAGCTCTCCGACCAGGAGGTGGCACGGCTGCGGGCAGTCATCGACGGCGACTACAAGGTGGAGGGGGATCTCCGTCGGGAGATCAGCCTTCACATCAAGCGTCTGATGGACCTGAAGACCTACCGTGGCCTGCGCCATCGGCGGGGCCTCCCGGTTCGGGGTCAGCGCACCCACACCAACGCACGGACCCGGAAGGGCCCGCGGCGCACCGCGATCAAGAAGAAGTAGCGGTACCGCAGGACTTTCGGAGGAGACGAGTCGATGGCGAAGCAAGGCAAGAAGAAAGTACGCAAGAACGTGCAGTCGGGCATCGCCCACATCCAAGCCACGTTCAACAACACCGTGGTGACAATCACGGACGTCAGCGGGAACGCCATTTCATGGTCGACCCCGGGCGTGAAGGGTTACAAGGGCTCCAAGAAGTCCACCCCCTTCGCTGCCTCGCTGGCGGCCGAAGATGCCGCGCAGAAGGCCAAGGAGCACGGGATGCGCACCGTGGCCGTCTACGTTCGCGGACCGGGCTCCGGCCGCGAGGCGGCGATCCGCGGACTGACGAATGCGGGGCTGAAGATCTCGTTGATTCGAGACCTCACCCCGATCCCACACAACGGCTGTCGCCCTCGGAAGCGGCGTCGGGTGTAGGGCAGTTAACGAACCGAACCGAACCCCGGAGTAGGCTAGAGGAGGGAACCCTTGGCCAGGTATACATCGGCACAATGCCGTCTCTGTCGGCGTGAAGGAATGAAGCTGTTCCTCAAAGGCGAGCGCTGCCTGACCAGCAAGTGCGCCCTGGAACGCAGGGCCTATCCGCCGGGCCAGCACGGACAGGGACGAACCAAGCGGTCCGACTACGGCCTTCAGCTTCGTGAGAAGCAGAAGGTCCGCAGGATGTACGGCGTCCTCGAGAAGCAGTTCAGGCTCTACTACCAGCGCGCCGCCCGGATGAAGGGCGTCACCGGTGAGAACCTGCTGCAGCTCCTCGAGCGTCGCCTCGACAACGCTGTGTATCGTCTCAATATGGCGACCAGCCGCAAGGACGCTCGTCAGCTCGTGAGCCACGGCCACCTGCTGATCAACGGCCGGCGGGTGGACATCCCCTCGATCCAGGTGAAGGAAGGGGACGTCATCGAGGTGCGCGAGCGGTCCAAGAAGCTGACGCGGATCGAGGGCTCCCTGGAACTCAAGGCCGCCGGTGAAATGCCGGCCTGGCTGGAGATGGATCGTGACGCGATGAAGGCCACCGTCAAGGCGTTGCCGACCCGCGATGACATCCAGATCCCGGTTCAGGAGTCCCTCATCGTCGAGCTCTACTCGAAGTAGCCGAAGAGATTCGGAAGGGGTCAGACATGTACAGACACTGGGTGTTGCTCAAGCGGCCAAAGGAGCTGGAGACCGACCGGGTCAGCGCTGAGGGCGATTTCGGTCAGTTCTCGTGTGCGCCACTGGAGCGGGGCTTCGGCCTCACCCTGGGGAACGCGCTCCGACGCATCCTGATCTCGTCGATCCGGGGGGCCGCGGTCACCGCGGTTCGTTTCGACGGTGCGGAACACGAGTTCACCTCACTCCCCGACGTGATCGAGGATGTCTCCGAGATCATCCTCAACGTCAAGGACATCCGCCTCCGGATGCCCGAGGGCAATGACCGGACCCTCAGCATCGACGCCAAGGGCCCCTGCATCGTCACCGCCGGCGACCTGACCCACGACGGGCTGGTCGAAATCCTGAACCCGGGCCTGCACCTGGCGACGGTGAACGATGGCGGACATCTGAAGGCGGAGCTCTCCGCCTCCATGGGCGTGGGGTACGTCCCTGCGACCATCCACAAGGAAACCGAAGCGCCGATCGGCACCATCGCGATCGACGCGGTCTACTCACCGGTGCGCCGGGTCAACTTCAAGGTGACCAACGCCCGCGTTGAGCAGATGACCGACCTCGACAAGCTCACCATGGAGATCTGGACCGACGGTTCGATCCATCCCCGGGAGGCCCTGGGGCTGGCGGCCAAGATCCTCAAGGAGCAGGTCCAGGTCTTCATCGGCTTCGATGAAAACATCCCAGACGCGGTGCAGCTCGGCGACCGCAGCGAGGAACCGATCAACCCGAACCTCTACCGACCGGTGGAGGAGCTCGAGCTGTCGGTGCGCAGCGCCAACTGCCTGAAGAACGCGAACATCCGGTTCATCGGGGAGCTGGTCCAGAGGACCGAGCAGGAAATGCTCAAGACCAAAAACTTCGGACGCAAGTCTTTGAAGGAAATCAAGGAGGTCCTCGGTCAGATGGGCCTCTCGCTCGGGTTGGAGATCAAGGGGTTCGACCCTGAGAACATCCCGAAGCACATCAAGGACGAGCTCTAGAGGCCAGGAGAGACCGATGCGGCACCGCAAATTCGGCAAGAGACTGAACATGGGCCCTGCACACCGCAAGGCGATGATCCGGAACATGCTCACCGCGCTCATCGAGCACGAGGAGATCCAGACCACCGACACGCGGTGCAAGATCCTGAAACGCGAGTTCGACAGGCTCGTGACCCTGGGGAGGAAGGACTCCGTCCACGCGCGGCGCCTGGCTGCGGGGAAGGTCTTCGGAAAGGACGCGGTACAGAAGCTCTTCAACGAGCTGGCGCCGCGGTTCCAGGGCCGACCCGGCGGGTACAGCCGGATCTACAAGATCGGGCAGCGCCGGGGTGACGGCGCCCCCGTCAGCCTGATCCGGCTGATCCCCGAAGGGGAGGCGGTCCCGCATCGGACGAAGACCAAGGCGGAGCCCGAGGCCCCGGTGGTCGAGACCGCGCCCGTGGTCGAAGAGATCCCTGAGATCGAGGCTGAGACGATCGAGTAGCCCGCGCCCTCTGCTTCCTACTTCATTTCGCCCATTTCGTGCACCGGAAGCCGATTCCGTAGTTGGTGAAGTCCGGCTGCAGGCCGTCCCGGTTCGATGTGCGCAGAAAGTTGACGATGGTGTAGGCCCGCTCACCGCCCCGGAGGCAGTGGAGCCGGCTCTTGTCGCCCCCGGGGTTGACCGGGTTGCGCTCGGGCGAGGCCCGGTAGAAGTCCGCGTCCTGGGGATCTTCGACCCACTCCATGACGTTCCCTGCCATGTCACAGGCTCCGTATGGGGTGCGACCCGCCGGCTTGGAGCACACGGGCAGGGTGCCACCGGTGCCGCAGCCCACGCCGCCCTCCCCCATGGCGCAATGCTCGCAGGTCGGGGCCTCGTTGCCCCAGGGCCAGATGCGGCCATCGACACCTCGGGCCGCCTTCTCCCACTGGGCCTCCGTGGGGAGTTGCTTCCCGACCCATGCGCAATAGGCCCCCGCCTGGAACCAGTTGGTGCAGTTCGCCGGGTGGGTGTCACGCCCCTCCTCTCCCCAGTTGCACCCGGCCCCGGGCTGGGGCGCAACGCAGGCGCCGGCCTCCACGCATCGCCGGTACATTGCGATGGTGACCTCGGCCACATCCACGTAGTAAGAATCCAACCACACGCGATGGTAGGGCTTCTCATCCTCGTCACAGCCCTGGTCTGCGGCCTCGTTGCACCCCATCATGAACCAGCCGGCGGGGACAAAGGCCATCTCGCCCGGCCGGCTGCCCCCCGCGACATTCACATCGAGGGTCGTGACACCCTTGTCGGCGAAGGACAGGGGCCCCATCCAGATGCCCCCGGGGCCCTTGACCTCGATGTTGGATGCGCAGGCATCCAGCTCGAAGCGGCCCGGGGCCCGGCCCACGGTCTTGCCATCAACGCTGACCCGAGCCATCACGGAGCGACCCGCGTCGTCCAGCGCGTGGATCTCGACCGTGCGCGTCCGGGGACGTGGGTGAAACTTGAGGCTGGTCCGCCTTCCCCGACGGATGGAGACGCTCTTCACCTTTGACTGGAGGCACTCCCCCCGGGCCTCGACCCGGTGGGTCCCAGCCTCCATGCGCAGCTCCACCAGGGGTCCAAGGCCCACCTCCCGGTCATCGACGAACACCGGAAGACCCGACGGGTCTGTCTCCACGGAGAGCCAGCCGAAGTTCGGCTGGAGGATCCAGCGCACCACCTGCCCGTCCTGGAGCTCGAGGACCGCCTCCTGAACCAGATAGCCGTCCAGCTCCATGCGAACCTTGTGAGGGCCCCCGGTGAGTGTCCGGGTGCAGCCACCCTCGGTACCGCAGAGCGGCGTGCCGTCCATCAGGAGACGGGCGCCCTCGGGCTCGGACTCGAAAAGAACGAGGACCAGGTCTTCGAGCTGCCCACCGGAGCGAGCAGGGAGCAGCAGCGTGGTCGCGGCGACAAGGAGCAGCGAAGCGGAGCGAATGGCAGTCATGGACACCTCCAGCGGGAATGTTGCCACCTTGGGAATCCGGTGACAAGCGACGCTTGAGATTCACCCACCCACCCTCCACAATACGACCATGGCCAGTCCTTACCGACCCGGTTGACCACGATGCAGAACATCTTCGACATCTACCAGGCCCGCGCGGACGAACATGCCACGGCGCGGGATCGGCTCGAGGGCCGCTCCCGACTGTTCTCCTACCTGCGCCTGGCGACCTTCACCACGGCCCTCGCCTGCCTTTTCTGGGGCCTGTGGATCATCGACAAGCCCCGCCCGGGCTTCCTCGCTGCGGCGGGAGTGTTCCTTCTTGGCTTCATCCTGCAGGTGCTGATCCATGGGCGGATCCACCGTCGACTGGAGCGTCACTCCCTCCTCCATCGGATCCAGGAGGAGGGCCTCGCGCGCCTCGATCACGACTGGGATCGGATCCCCCTGCGGGACGCACCCCAGGATCACGCAACCCATGTTGCGGACGACCTGGACCTCTTCGGCCGAGCCTCCCTGTACCATCTGCTGATGCCGGCGGGGACCTTTTGGGGACGGCGGGCGCTGGCAGCCTGGCTCCTGAACGGCGCCCAGCCGGACGTGGTGAGGGCGCGCCAGCAGGCGGTGCGCGAGCTCTCACCCTTGCTGGACCTTCGACAGGAGCTCGTCCTCGGAGCCTATCAACTCCGCAGCCGCGTGGACACCTGCGAGGAGTTCCTGGCCTGGGCGTCGGACCAACCGGTCCTCCTCGGCCGCCGTTCTGTCACCCTGGCCGCCCGGATCCTCCCGGCCCTGGTCCTGGTCCTGGGTGTCCTCCAGGGCTTCGGCGTGTTCACATCCCCGCTGTGGCTTCTGCCCCTCGCCGTTCAGCTCGGCCTCAGCTTCCGGTTCGGTGGCCGGATCCACCGGGTGTTCAGCAGGGTCTCGGCGCAGGAGGGAGACTTCCGCCGCTACGCTGACCTGATCCGAACCGCCGCGGCCCGCCGCTACGCGTCCCCCCAGCTCGACGCGCTCCGGGCCTGCCTCACCGCCCAGGCGGGGATCGCGTCGCGCCAGATGGAGCGCCTCGACGAGCTCACGTCCCTGGCCGACCTTCGACTCTCACCCATGCTCCACCTGCCGCTGCAGCTCCTGACCCTCTGGGACTTCCACGTGCTCTACGCGCTGGAGCGGTGGCAGACGGGTCCAGGGCGTCACGCCCGGCGTTGGCTCGAGGCCCTGGGGGACCTGGAGGCCCTCGCTGCGTTGGGTGGTCTCTGGCATGACAACCCGGACTGGGCCTTTCCCGAGCTGCAGGAGGAGGGCCCCCGGATCATCATGGCCGAGGGCCTGGGGCATCCCCTGATCCCCCGCAAGGCCCGGGTGCTCAACGACGTCTCTCTGGGTCCACCGGGGTCGTTCCTCCTCGTCACCGGCTCGAATATGTCCGGAAAGAGCACCCTCCTGCGCTCTGTGGGCGTGGCCGTGGTCCTCGCCCAGGCCGGCGGGCCCGTCTGCGCCCTCAGGCTGCGCCTCCCTCCGCTGCGGCTGGCGACGAGCATCCACGTCCGGGATTCCCTGGAGGCCGGGGTCTCGTTCTTCATGGCCGAGCTCAAGCGCCTCAAGGAGGTGGTGGATCTCTCGGATGCCGAGGACCCCCGACCCCTGCTCTATCTCCTGGACGAGGTCCTGCGGGGGACCAACGCGCAGGAGCGGGAGATCGCCGTCCGGCGCGTCCTGGTCCATCTCCGCAGGCGGGGGGCCATGGGGGCGGTGACGACCCACGACCTCGCCCTCGCCCGGCTCGAAGGACTGGAGGACGCCGTGCGTCCGGTGCACTTCACCGAGACCTTCGAGCACACCCCCCAGGGACCGCGGATGGACTTCGACTACCGCCTGCGGGAGGGAGTGGCGACCACCCGGAACGCGCTGAAGCTGGTAGAGCTCGTGGGCATCGAGCTGGACGACTGAAGAGTCGGGCCTGAAGGCCCTCCCACAGTCTGAACCGGGACCGAAGATGTCGACCGGGATCAATACGGCGTGTAAATCTCGGTGATCCCGATGATGTTCACGGGGCCGGTGGTGAAGGTGATCCCCACGGAGACCGCGTCGTCGATCCCGTCCCCGTTCATGTCGATGTCGGAGTTCAGGAACATCCCGAGCATGCTCATGAGCAGGCTCTTGTCGATGGGCAGATCCCCGGGGGGGATCGCGTCGATCGCGTCGTAGAAGGCCTGCTCCGGGATCGCACCGCCGATGACCCCCACCATGGCCTGGACCGCCCCGCTGGACGAGAGGGCAACGGTCGCCTCGATCACCGCGCGGTCCACCGTGAGGGCCATGGGCTGATCCCCGAAGCCCATGGGCACCGGCAGGGAGAAGTGGTACCCGGGCCCCCCCGCCGTGAGCCCGGTGCCTGCGATGATGGCGTTGTCGAAGAGCACCAACGGCATACAGGTCACGGGATCGTAGGACGCGCTCGCGACCCAGAAATCGCAGGTCTGCCCTGCGGGGTTGCAGGAGGGGTTCTCCTCGATTCCGTAGAAGAGCCCCATGTGGAGACCGCCATCCGGCTGGGGTCGCATCTCGAAGAGGAGGTTGAGGTCCCCGGAATCCACCATCTCCTGGAGGAGGTCCTCGGGCACGATGCCCGTGAGCCCGCCCAGCATCCCGAGGAGGCTCCAGAGCTGGTTGTCCAGGCCCGACTCGCAGTCCCCGGAGGGCGCGCAGGTCGCCGGGTCCTGGTCCACGTCGAGGGCTTCACCGGGATGTCCCCCGGAACCCACGGCGAGCACGTTGGTCCGCTGGGCGGGGTCGAAGGTGGTCGGGAGCTGGCAGGCGCCGGTCTCGCAGGACCAGGAGTCGGGATCGCACCACTTTCCCCCGGGGCAATCGCCGCAGGAGCCCCCGCAGCCGTTCCACCCGCAGGCCTTGCCCGTGCAGTCGGGCTCGCACTCGAGGACGCACTGCCCGCCCATGCAGAACTCGCCCGCGGCGCAGGTCCCGCAGATGTCACCGCACGTGTCGGGGCCACAGACCTTCCCTGCGCATTGGGGCACGCAGTCGCCGACGCAGATGCTGGTCCAGCACGTCTCGTTCTGGGCGCACTCGCCACAGGTCCCCCCACAGCCATCCGGGCCGCATTCCTTGTTGTTGCAGCTCGGTGTGCAGATGGGGATGCACTGGTGCCCCTCGCACTTCATGTCGTCGTCGCACCCGCCGCAGACACAGTCCCCTACGGCCCCGCACTCGAAGTCGCCGCAGGCCGCGACGCAGACATCGTCGATGGTGTCCTCACCGGGGATGGTGTCCTCGCCGGGGACGGAGTCCACGCCGGGGATCGTGTCCTCACCGGGGATCATGTCCTTGCCGGGGACGGAGTCCTCGCCAGAAACCGAGTCTTCGGCAGCGAGGGCATCGTCCGCGCCGTCGGGGGTCTCCACGAGATCCCCCTCCTGGCCGATGGAGATGGGATCCTGCGCGCCACCGCAAGCTGCAAGCAGGGCCAACAGCCCGAGCCAGATCAGTCGCCTCTTCATGCCATTCTCCCAATGGAAGTCTCCGGGTCCGGGGAAGTATACCGAGGGACCGGGATTTGAACAACCTCACCTCGGGTGCTATCATCCGGCGCGGCCGCTCGGAGGGAGGTGGGCATGCAACGTCAGTGTCCGGTAGCGGTTCTATTCCTGGTCCTGGTCCTCACGACGGCCTGCCGTGGCGACGGCCAGGCACTGAGTGAGCAGCCCACCGACCGCAGCTTCGAGATCCCCGGCAACCGCCCCTATACGGAGACGGAGCTGACCCTCTCGCCCGATACCGAGTATCGGTTCCGGCACGTCGGGGGGCGGGTGTGCTACCAGGGCGCTGACCGCTGCGCACCCCCGCGGGGCTCCGACGTCCCCGACGACGAGGCCTGGGCCCTCCACCTGAAGCTCGGCAAGCAGCTGGTCCCCTATCAGGACGGGATGGTCCTCTCCGTGGAGGAGGAGACCCGGCTGGTCTTCTACCTCCCGGAGGGCGACACCGAGGAGTACAACGACGACAAGCTCCCCCTCTACGCGGACAACACCGGCTCCTTCCGCATCGAGGTTGAGGAGCGCCCCACCCCACAGAGCGCCGGCATGGCTCCCGGGGTCGCCGTGGCGCCAGGTGGCGCGGACCGATGGTGCGAACCCGGCGTCGCCGAAGGGATGAAGCGCCTCGCGGAGATCGGCGCCCGCCAGGTCCTCTTGCCGGTGCCCCACCTCACGGACGGACGGACCATCTGGCCCGGCTCCCGGACCCCCCGGGTCCTCTGCCTCGTGCGCGCCACCAAGGCCGCCCGGGAGCACGGGCTCACGGTGGTCTGGAGCGTGGAGGTCGAGCCAGCGGACCACAGCCCGGTGGCGTCCCTCGACCCGGCGGACCGGGGCGCGTTCTTCGCCGCGTACGGTGAGGTGGCCCGGGTCTTCGCAGAGCTCGCCCAGGCGGAGGGGGTCGAGCTCCTGTCCGCAGGGAGCGGCCTCACGTCGCTCACGAAGGACCAGAAGGACCGGGATCGCTGGGTCAAGCTCTTCCTCGATCTCCACACGCGCTACTTCGGCACCCTGTTCTACACCGCGGACCGGGTGGAGCTCGAACAGATCGATGCGGGATTCTGGCGCAGCTGCTGCGACCGCGTCGGGGTCCGACCGGACTACTCCCTGTCCGACGCCACCCTGCCCAGTGCACAGCAGCTCGCCGCAGCGTGGGAGCCCCATCTGGAGACCCTCGAGGCGGTGTTCCAGGAGACCGGGCTCCGCCTGGTTCTCGTCGGTGCGCCAGCGTACCCGGCCACGACGCGCTGCGCATTCCGGCCAATGGATGCGATCCCCGATCGGGTCCCCGACGAGCTCTGCCAGCTGGAGGCGTACAGAGCCTGGTTTGATGTCTTCGCACCGGCTGCAGCGCAGTTCTCGTCGGACTACTTCCTGGGGGAGATCGCGATCGTCGGTCCTCAGTCCCCCCTCTCGCCCCTCACCCATCTCTCCGAGGAGATCCTGGTCGATGCCTGGAAGTGAGCCTGGGGCCAACGCCAGGGTCGCCACGGGCGGGGTCCTCTGGCTCACCGCTGCGAAGTTCTACTTCATGCTCTCGGGAATGGCCCTCCTCCTGGCCCTCCCGGCCTTCTTCAAGACGTTCCATCCCGACGGCCACGTCGAGCTCTACGGGGACTACCGGACCGTCATCGGCCTGGTGAACTGGTGCAACATGGTGCTCATCGGGGGCACCATCCAGGCGGTGTCCAAGTTCGTCTCCGAGGCACCCGGACGCACGGACTCCGTGAAGTGGCAGACCCTGCGTATCCAGACCGTGATCGGCGGGGGGCTGACTGTCCTGATCCTCCTGGGTGCGAGCCCCATCGCCCGCTGGTTCTACGGCGACGAGGCGCTGGCCCCCTTCCTGCGCATGGCCGCCCCGGTGGTGCTCTTCTACGCATGGTACGCAGCGATCATCGGCTGCATGAACGGCCTGAAGCGATTCCGGCACCAGGCCCTCATGGACATCGCGTTCGCCACCCTGAAGGTGGGTCTCACCATCGGCCTGGTGGCGGCGGGCCTCGCCATCACCGGCGCGGTGGGCGCGTTCGTCGTCACCGCCGGGGTGATGCTGGTGGTCTCCTGGCTCCTCCTGGGTCGCGAAGGGGGCGACGCCCGGGTCACCTGGCGGCAGGTCCTCGCCTTCGAGGGGCAAACCCTGGTCTACGCCTTCCTGCTCAACGGCGTGCTCCAGCTCGACGTCCAGATCCTCAAGGCCTTCGCCCCCGAGCGCCTCGGCGACTCCTCCCTGCAGACCGGAGTCTACGCAGCCGCGCTCCAGATCGGCCAGCTCCCCTATGTCGCGACCCTCTCCGTGGCCTTCGTGATCTTCCCCCTGATCTCCCGGTCCACCTTCACCGCGGATCGTGCCCGAACCCGGGAGTATGTCCGAACCACCAACCGGTACAGCCTCTTGCTCCTCGGGGCCCTCGCCACTGCGCTCTCCTGCAACGCCGGCGGGCTCCTGGGCCTGGTGTACCCCGAGGAGTACATGGCCGGTGCGCCCATGCTTGCGGTCCTCTCGGTGGGCTACGCGCTCCTCGCCGCGGCGGTGATCAACGCGAGCATCCTCATCGCGAGCGGCCGCCCGGCGCTGGCCGTCGCGCTCTTCGCGGTGACCCTGGGGGTCTCCGCGCTCCTCAACGTCCTCCTGGTCCCCCGCCTCGGCGGCCTCGGCGCAGCCTACGCCGCCGCCACGGCCATGGCCGTCAGCTTCGTCCTCGCCGCAACGCTGTCCTGGCATCGCTTCCGCGTCTTCGTCTCCGTACCCACCGTTCTCCGCATCGGGCTCGCCGCCGCGGTCACCTGGGCGTTGGGTGCTTTCGTGATCCCGGAGGGGGGCACGGTGTTGACGCTGGGGCGGGGATCGCTGCAGTTCTGCGCGTTCTGGGTGGTGCTGGTGGCGACCCGGGAGCTGACGAAGCAGGATCTCGCTGCCATCACTGCGGCCCGGCGCCGCTAATCCAGCTCGAGTCCCCGTTGCAGCCGCGTGAAGCGCAGCTGCTGCGCGGTAAGATCCTCGTCGTAGCGGAGCTCGATGTCCACCACGGCGCCTGCGGCGTCGGTGACGGGGACCAGGTGGGGAAAGACGAAGGCTGTCTGGGTGGCGAGACCGATGCGGGAGGCCCGGCGCTCCACGTCCTCCTTCCACCCGTGTTCGTAGCTGGTCCCGAAGCCGTCGATGAGGGCTTCAGCGTCCTTGACGTTTGCCGTGGACTTGAGGACCTGGACCTTTTCAAGGAGGATCTCGAGACCCTTGCGGAGCTTCCAGACGTCGTCCACCTTCACGTAGACTGAGCCGCCCTCGTCCACCACCCGGAGGCCGTAGTCTCCCTTTCCGTCCTCCCCGCCCTTGACGAGCCACATGAAGATCGCCTGGCGGCCCTTCCAATGCGCCTCCTTGATCTGGTCGCCGTGGAAGCGACGATAGCTGGCCAGGAAGCTCTGGAAGTACGACACGTAGGCGGTGGTGAGGATCTCCTGGTGGTGCTGCGCCGGGAGGGCCTCGATCTCGACGAGCTTCGGGTCGGCCATGAAGTAGAGGGCCACAAGATCGGCGCGCATCTCCTCCAAGGGGGAGAAGACCCGACCCATGAGGTTGCGGGGGTCGTCGGTGAGGTCCCCGGAGGGACGCCCGGAGCCGTGCCCGATGACCTCGTGCATGTACACGAGCCAGTCCCTGGCCAGCCTGCCCCACGCCCGGACGGGCTCCCGGTACTCCGCCAGGTAGAAGGTGTCGATCAATGCGTCGCGGTCCCGCTCCGAGCCCGCCGCCATGATGTTGCGGAAGATCACGTTCTTCGCACCGTGGGTCTCCCGGATGTCCGCATCGTTCGGCAGGTTGTATCCCGCCCATGGCACGGGCCCCATGTCACCGGTGCCCATGACGATGTCGATGATGTTGGAGATGGGCGTCTCCACGTCGACGCGCTTGTACTCCTCGGGCCAGGGCATGCGCTCCTCGAAGTAGGCCGCGTTCTGCGCCAGACGGCCGACCATCTCCGAATCCGAGAGGAAGCCGGCCATGCCCTCGAACTGGCCGATCACCCCGCGGGGATCCTTGAGCTGCTCGATGAACCCGTTGAGATAGTCCGTGGCCGCCACGGTGCGCAGCCACTCGAGGCTGTGCAGGCGGAAGAGCTCCTCCTCGCCGGTGATATAGAACTCCACGAGGTGTTCGAGGCTCTTCCGCTGCGGACCATCGTCAGCGAAGGGGACCGCCTTGCGGAGGAAGTGGACGATCCGCTCCAGGCGGGCGCCGTGGGTCCACGCCACGTCCAGGACCCGGGGCACCGCGGCGCCCTTCACCGGATCCAGCTCGAAGCGGACGTTGAGCCGGTTGCGCCAGGTCTCGGGCAGCGCGTCGATCATGGCCTGGGTGACCCCTGGGTCGTAGAGATTCACCGCGCTCTCCGCCACCACGTCCTTCCCCGCCTCCGTTACCGTGAGGTTTGGCTCATCAAGGCGGTCGAAGATCGCGTCCCTGATCCCTGCGAAGCGGGCGGCGATGTCCGCCCCCGGCAAGAAGTCGAAGGTCTCCCCGCTGCGCGCCAGGCGCTCCATGGCCGCCCGCAGCATCTTGGGCGTCAGGAAACGCGGCGTGAACTTCACGCCGCTGCGGTGGTCATGGTTCCCGTGGTTGATCCAGACGTACTTGAGATAGTCGTGCACCGCCGCATGAGTCCTGCGGGGCAGCACGTCCCGGCCGCTCAGGAGGCGCTCAAGGAGCTGCTTGATGAAGATCGCCTTGCGGTGGTTCTGCAGGTAGAGGAGCTCGTCCCCCGCGATCGCCGCACGGGCCAGGTAGTAGAGCAGGATCTTCTGCCGCGTGGGCAGGACGGCGAAGCCGTCCGCCTCGAGGCCGATCACCAGGAAGTCCGCACCATCGTCACCCAGGCGCTCCAACTCACCCACGAGTCGATCCGCCGTGGGCTCCGGCGTGGTGGAGACGACTCGAACCACCGATCGCACCTCGCCGAGGGGCTTCTCTCGAAGCTCCTCGGCGAGGGCACAGGACCCCGAGACGCCAGCGGCGCAGAGCTCCTCGATGGTGCCCATCCGCTTCTGGCGCAGGCGTCGGTCCGCCAGCAGGAGCTCCCTGAGACGCCCCAACGCTGCCACCCGGTCCGCTGCCTTGTGCGGCGGAAGGGTCCGGGCCAGCTCACCGAGCCAACGGACCTCGGCGTCCCGGTCCCGGCGGCTCCGCGCGACCTCCGCGGCCTTGGCCGCGTTCCGAAAATCCCAAGGGTTCTGAGCGTGCATCTCGTGCAGGAGCCCCAGCGCAACCCCGGTGTCCTTGCGCCGGTACCAGTCGACCTGGAGGCGCTGTGCGTCCCGATCCCTGGGCGCCACCTGGAGCACCGCGCGAAGCGCGCGCAGGGCCTCCTCGTTGTTGTGGGCGGAAAAATTGCAGATCGCGCTCAGACGCTGGAGAGACACGTCCTGCGGCTCGAGCATGAGACCCGCGTCCACCTCGGCGAGGCATCGCTCCACGTCCCCCTGCGCCTGCGCAATCTCACCCAGCAGGCGGTGCAGGGGCGGCGTGCTTCCATGAATCGCCGCCTGGCTCAGGACCTCCTCAGCGTCGTCAAAGCGTCGGGCCCGGACCAGGGCCTCTCCCAGGGAGACGAGGATCTCGGAGTCCAGGGGGGCGAGCCGCTCGGCCCATCGCAGGAGGTTCAAGGCCCCGTCCGACGACGTGTCCAACTCCAGGTGTACGCGACCGGCGCCATGGAGGAGTCGCGCGGCGATGCCGGGATCTGCGTCGCGGATCGTGTCCTCGCTGATGGGCAGACGATACCGCCCCTCCAGCTCCTTGAACCGGATCTCCGCGAGGCGCCCGGCGAGGCGCTGGCGGCGGCGCTCCAACTCCTCGTGATCCGGCATCAGGTGGGGGGACTCCAGCAGGCGCTTGGACCACTCCCAGGCCTCGCCGACCTGGCCGTCCCGCTCCAGGAACTCCAGGAGCCGTCGGGCCGCGTCCATGTGCCAAGGTGCCTTGGACAGGCAGACCAGTTCCATCTGGATGGCTTCCCGCAGCCGCTCCTCCTTCTCAAGGATCAACGCCGCCGCGTGGTAGACCTGGGCGTCGTCGGGGGTGAGCTGGATCAGCTTCCCCGCTGCCTGCAGCGCGCCCGCCCGATCTCCGACCCGATCCAGGAGGCGCATGAGCTCCCACTCCCAGAGCGCGGTCTGCTCGTCCGGCGTCGCGCGCTGGCCGGCCTCGAGGGCGCCGACCATGGCGGCAGCGTCTCCCTGCGCAGCGGCCACATAGGCCTCCAGGAGATAGGTGGCCGGATGCTCGGGATCCCGAGCCCGGGCCTGCGCGAGGTAGGGGGCCACCGCGTCGAAGTCGCTGTCGTGATAGGCCACCAGGGCCAGGCAATACGGCGGCTCCATGGTGACCGCGCTCTCCATGGCCCGCCGGCAGATGCGCGCCGCGGTCTCGGAGTCCTGCAATCCCAGGTGCTGGATCCCGAGGAGGGCCTCGAAGCGCGGGCTCGCCGAGGACGCCAGGGTCGCCTCGAGGAGACGGATGTTCTCCTCGGCTGCGCCGTCCAGCGGAAGAAGTGAACGGTCCACCCTCAATCCCGGCGGCAGGGACGGCGCAGCGGCCGCACCACCGAACACCAGGATCAGCCCCAGGAAGGTCGCCAAGATGAATGTCCCTCGCACCCCGTCCTCCTTACCGATACGGAACGGAATCGAGTATAGCACGATTGACTCGCGGGGTAGACCCGGTAGACTCTCCGGGATCATCAGGGGACGCGAATGACAGAGACCGAACTCAAGTTCCGGCTGGAGGGGGCGGCGGACGCTGCCCGCCTCGAGGCGATCCTCGGGGAACCCGTCACGTGTCTCTTCCTCGCAACCCGCTACTGGCTCCCCAGCGCCCCGGCGGGGGTCGCTCTGCGCCTGCGAGAGGTCGGAGGCGCAACCGAAGCCACGGTGAAGCGATCCGGGGGGGCCCCGATGGACGGACTCTTCGTCCACGACGAACAGTCCGAGCTCCTCGACGCGGGGGCCGCTGTCGCGTTCATCTCCGGAGAGCGCCCCATGGACGAGCTGCCCCTGGCAGCCCGAGCCGGGCTTCAGGGCCCCTTCCGGTACGTCGGCATCATCCTGACCCGCCGCCACCTCTACCGGGTGGGCGATCTCCCCCTGGAGGTGGACCGGGTCACGTTCCCGAACGGCGCCGATGAGTGGGAGCTCGAGGTGGAGACCCCTGACGCGGCCGCCCGTCGAGGCGACGTCGAGGAGCTGGCTGGCCGGGCAGGCATCTCGCTGCGTCCATCGGTGAAGACCAAGCTCGGTCGCCTCCTGGACCGGCTCGCCGTGGAGGAACTGGCGTGAGTTCTTCACGAACGACCCTGTACCTCCCCCTGGGCATCACCGCAGCGGGGTTCGCTGTCGCCGCAGCTGTGGGAAACCTCTGGGTCACCGCCTCCATCGGAGTGATCACCCTCGTAGAGCTCTGGCTCATCCTCTCCCGCCGGATCTTCCGGCCCATGCACCACCTCAAGCGCCTCGCAGAGCGCTGCCTGGACAGTGACGACCCGCTCCCCCGGCTCGAGCCCGCAGCCGCGGGCGATCTGGCGGATGTCGTGCGGGCGTTCAATCGCTTGTCTGGGAGGGTCACCGAGCTCAAGGTGGACGTCGTCGACGCAGGCCGCGAGCTGGAGTGGACCCAGGAGGAGCTGGCCCTCAAGGAGACCCTCGAGCGGAAGAACCGGATCATCGAGGAGACGAATCTCCAGCTGGAGAGTCGCATCCGGGAGCTGTCCCTCCTCTTCTCCGCCAGCCGCCTGTTCAGCTCGAGCCTGCGTCTCGGCGAGGTCCTCACGAACCTCTGCAAGATGGTCGGCCAGACCCTGTCCATCGACCGCTTCGTGGTCTACCTCCGGGAGCCGGACGGGGAGGCGTTCACCATCCGGGGCACCCACGGCATCGAGGGCGAGACGGGGGACCTCGCGCAGGCGACCCTGGAGGAGAACGAGATCCTCAGGACCGTCTTCCGGGAGCGTCGGGCCATCTACATCCGGGATCTGACGCAGGACCCGCGCAGCCAGTTCCTCCACGAGCGCTTCAGCCTCGAAGGCTCCCTCCTGGCCATCCCCGTGGTCGCTGCGCAGGAGGTCATCGGCGTCATGTACTTCAACCGCCCGACCGTGGACGCGTTCCACATCGATGAGCTCAGTCTCCTGCAGGTGATCTCCAACATCGCCGCGATCGCCATCCGGAACGCATCCCTGTACGAGATCACCGAGGAGCTGGCCGTCCAGGACCCGCTCACGGGCCTCCACAACCGACGGTCCTTGATCCAGCAGCTGGAGAGCGAGTGGGAACGATCCCGCCGCTTCGACTTCCCCCTGTCGGTCATCATGATCGATGTGGACCACTTCAAGAAGTTCAACGACGAGCACGGCCACTCCGTGGGCGATCTCGTGCTCAAGGCCACTGCGGACGGTCTGTCCGACGAGCTCCGCAAGGTGGACACCCTCGGACGCTTCGGCGGCGAGGAGTTCCTCGCAGTGCTGCCCCGAACCGGATTGGACCAGGCCCAGGCCGTCGCAGAGAAGCTGCGTCAACGGGTCGCAGACCAGCTCCACCCGCGCCCTGGGGACGACGGAGAACCCCTGCGGATCACCCTGAGCGCGGGGGTCGCCTGCAGCACCCAGGAGTCGCCGTCACACACAGCGCTGCTGGACATGGCGGACTACGCATTGCTGGGAGCGAAGCAGGCGGGCAGGAACCGGGTGGCCGTGTTCGACAGGGCGATCCACGCGCCACCCGATTCAGCGGCTAGAGACTGTCCTTGAAGGACGGGGCCGGCTTGAAGGCGACGGTGGAGCTTGCCTTGATGGTGATGACCGCGCCGGTCCGGGGGTTCCGGCCCTTGCGCGCGGCCCGCTTCCGGACCGTGAAGGTCCCGAAGCCGGGGAACGAGAAGCGGCCGCCGTCGCCGATCGCGCCTGCGACCTGCGCAAACACGGCCTCGACGAGCGCAGTGGTCTCCTTCTTGGTCAGCTCCGGCACGCCCTCGGCACCCTGGACTGCCTCGATGAACTCAGCCTTGGTCATGGTGATCCTCCATCCTTGCGGTAATAAAAAAAAGCGGTTTTTCTGTGACCTTCCGGCTCACGTCTCGAAGGTATGAGCCGTGGATCAGCGTGTCAAGTGAAATTCTTGAAGTTTTTCTGTCGGTGAGCCTCGTAGATCGCGATATGAACTGCGGCCGAGAGATTGAGCGAACGCACATTTCCAAGTATTGGCAAAAATACTGAGCGGTCGGCGTAACCCTCACGAAGACTGGCCGAGAGGCCGGTGCTCTCTGAGCCGAAGATCAACGCGTCTCCATCCTGGTACTCGACCTGGTCGTAGCGGAGGTCCCCGCGCTTGGAAAACAGGTACCATCGGGAGGGATCGATCCGCTCCGCGAGGGCCTCCATGTCCGGGTAGATTCCCACGACAACGCTGCGCCAGTAGTCGAGCCCCGCGCGGCGGAGCCGGGTGTCGTCCAGGGTGAACCCGAGCCGCCCCACGAGGTGCAGACCGGCGCCGGTGGCCGCACACATGCGGATCACGCTGCCCGTGTTCTGAGGAATCTCCGGCTCCACCAGCACCACGTGGAACATCAGAATCTCCACCAGAGGTCGATCCAGGGGTACACGGGCCAGACATCGAACCTGGCCGGGAGACCCTTCATGGGGAAGGAGCCCGCGGAGATCCCCGCGCCGAGACGCATCCGCCCGAACTCCCGCGCGTAGATCAGGGTCACCGTAGGGATCTCGAAGCCGACGGGGTTGAGGCCCACGTCCCCGATGACCCGCACCATCACGAGGTTCCGTTCGCTCGCAAGGAGATCCAGGCCCACGCGGTAGTACAGGAACACATCCGAGAGGTCATTGTCGCTGGAGAACCACCCCTCGTACCCCGTGGCCAGGGTGACCTGGAGGAGGCGCACTGCGAAGGACGCGGCGAAGCCCGCCTGGAGGTAGCCGGGGTACCTCGCATCCGCGCTGGAACCGTCCTCCGCTGCCACGCTCAGGAAGCTCTGCTGATAGCCCGTCTCGAGGGCGACGGCCCACTGCTCGTCGGACCACAGATCAACTCGGAGCCAAATGTTGGGCGTGAGGAGGAGGTCCAGGATCGGGTGGGTGAAGATGGTGACCCGCTCGTGGAGCCCGTAACCCAGGGGAGTCAGGATCCCGATGGTCATCTCCCCCTTCTCCAGAACCCTGGCCGTCCCCTGGACCACCTCCGTCGGGCGATCCCAGGCGCGGCCCTGCGACGCCAGGAGAAGCCCGAAGAGCAGCACCAGGACTGAGCAACAGCTCCTCAATGCAGTTCAGTCTCCACCTTCGGCACCGGGGGGGTCTCGATGGGTCCGAAGCGGGCCTCGTAGCGCTTGATGTTCTCGGCCATGGCGGCGGCGAGGCGCTTGGCCGTGGCCGGGGCCATGATCGCGCGGGACACGACCTTCCCCTGGGGACGCCCCGGCATCAGGAACACCAGATCCACGACGAACTCGGTCTGGTTGTGGTTGAGCATGGCGAAGTTGACGTAGTGGCCGGTGGCTTCGGCGTCGTCCACCCGGAGCCGCACCCCGGTGACGCCCTTTCCGGCCTTTACGCCCTTTTCATCCGTTGGTTTCCCGTCGTCCATGGGGCCTCCTTGCTCCGCTTGCGAACGCCACAGGAGTGTAGCATCCTACCCGGCGGAATCAACGAGGGAGGCAATTCATGACCAGGCGGCACGTTCTTGCCATCGACCAGGGGACCACCGGCACCACGGTCCTGGTGGTGGATCACGACGGACAGATCGTCGGCCGGGGGTACAGCGAGTTCCCGCAGCGCTTCCCGAACATCGGTTGGGTCGAGCACGACCCTGAGGAGATCTGGGGAACCGTCGAAGGCACGGTCCCTGCGGCGCTGGCGGACGCCGGCATCGCCGGCGCGGACATCGCAGCCATCGGCATCACCAACCAGCGGGAGACCACGGTGCTCTGGCGCCGGGAGGACGGACGGCCGGTACACAACGCCATCGTCTGGCAGTGCCGCCGCACCACGGACCTCTGCACCTCCTTAAAGAAGGATGGCCACGAGGCCCTCTTTCGGGAGCGCACCGGGCTCGTGCTCGATCCCTACTTCTCGGGGACAAAGATCCGCTGGCTCCTGGACAATGTCACCGGGGCCCGAGAGGCCGCAGAGGCCGGTGAGCTGGCCTTCGGGACCGTGGACACGTTCCTGCTCTCCCGTCTCACCGGGGGCGCGGTCCATGGCACCGACCCGAGCAACGCCTCCCGAACCCTCCTCTTCAACCTCCATACCCTGTCCTGGGACGAGGAGCTCGCCGGAATCCTGGGCGTGCCCATGGCGGTGCTCCCGAAGATCGTGGACAACTCCGGCATCTGCGGGGAGACCAGAGGCCTGGGCTTCCTCCCCGACGGCATCCCAGTCGCGGGCATGGCGGGTGACCAGCAGGCGGCGCTCTTCGGCCAGGCCTGTTTCGAAGCGGGCGAGGCCAAGTGCACCTACGGCACCGGCGCGTTCCTCCTGGTGAACACCGGTGAGCAGCCCATCGTGTCGTCCCACGGTCTTCTCACGACGGTGGGCTGGCGCCTCGACGGACGCACCACCTATGCCCTGGAGGGCAGCGCCTTCATCGCAGGCGCCGCTGTGCAGTGGCTGCGGGACGGCCTCGGCCTGATCTCGAAGGCCTCCGAGATCGAGGCCCTGGCGGCCTCGGTCCCGGACTCCGGCGGCGTGGTCTTCGTACCGGCGCTCACCGGCCTCGGGGCTCCCCACTGGCGCCCGGAGGCCCGGGGCTCGATCCTCGGGATCAGCCGGGGGACCACCGCCGGGCACTTCGCCCGGGCCACCCTCGAGGGCATCGCCCTCCAGAACGTGGACATCCTCAAGGCCATGGAGCAGGATCTGGGCGCGGCTCTCAAGAACCTCAAGGTGGACGGTGGCGCGTGCGCGAATGATCTCCTCATGCAGATCCAGGCTGACCTCCTGGGCCGCACCGTGATCCGCCCCCGGCAGATCGAGACCACGGGCATGGGCTCTGCCTACCTGGCGGGCCTCGGGGTCGGCCTCTGGAGCTCTCCCGACGAGATCAGGGCCCGCTGGATGGAAGACTGCACCTTCTCCCCGAACCCCAGGCGGGCCCCAGGGGACGCGCTCATCGCGCGCTGGAACGAGGCGATCTCCAAAGCCTGATCTCGAACGTACGACAATCTTTGAACACCCCCGCCGCGCCTCCGTCGGACCAGCAAGTTTGTTTGACAGCCTGATGTGCTTCACTTAGCCTGTTGCGAAGCAGCAGAATGGAGACAACCATGAAACGAAGAAAACTCACACTGGCCAGCGTTCTTCTCGCAGCTTCGGTGTTCTTCGTCGGTTGTCCCCCCATCGAGGACCCCTACTACCCCTCGGTCCTCGAGTGCTGGAGCGACTGGGACTGCCCCTATGACATGTACTGCACCGACGGGGGATTCTGCCGGTACGCGAATGGCTGCTTCTCGGACTATGACTGCATGGGGGGCTACTACTGTGCGGCGGACGGCTCCTGCGTGCTCTACCAGGAGTGCTCCTTCGACAGCGAGTGCAGGGACCAGTACGGCTTCGGCTTCGGATGTGACGCCGGGATCTGCGTGAAGACCGCGGAGTGCTTCTCGGACTACGACTGCCCGGTTGGCGCCTACTGCGACGCGGCAGGCTACTGCTACAAGAACATCATTGAAGACAGCTGCTGGTACGACGAGGACTGCGCGATCGCCTGCTACTCGGACATGGACTGCCCCGGGAACACCTCCATCTGCATGGCAAACGGTCTCTGCTCGAACTCCGAGGCCTACTACTGCGGCGCGGACCGGACCTGCCACTTCGGCGGTGAGTGCGGCAGCGACTTCGACTGCCCCTACAGCTTCGCCTGCGCTCCGGACGGGTACTGCTCGGAGGTGACCTGCTTCGAGACCGGCTGCCCCATGGGCTTCCAGTGCGCAAGCGACGGGAACTGCTACGCCCTGGCGAACAAGTGCCAGTCCGACTATGACTGCGCCTGGGGCGACTACTGCGCCATGGACGGTGAGTGCTACCCGGTGGCGGAGTGCCTCTCCGACTGGGACTGCCCGGACGACTTCGTCTGCGGCGGGGACAACATCTGCTACCCCATGGGTTGCTACGACGACTACGACTGCCCCGGGGGGACCTTCTGCGGCATGGACGGGTACTGCTACAGCACCGGCTGCGCCTCGGATTCCGACTGCCCCGGGAGCACGTACTGCGGCATCGACGGGTTCTGCTACGACGACCTCGAGTGCTACGCGGACGCGGACTGCGGCCTCAACCAGATCTGCCTCGACGGGTCCTGCGCGGACATCTACACCTGCTGGGACGACAACGACTGCCCCTGGGGCAGCTACTGCCACCCGCAGGGGTACTGCGTCGCGTTCTAGTCTCCGTCCACAAACCCCCTTCTGCTGCGAAACCGGCTCCATCTTCGCCAGCTTCGTTCATCGGGCCAAGACCGTCCTCAACGTAGGCGCTGGCTACGATTCCGGCGATCTCGACCCTCGCGCCTCGCCGTCGAAGCG
>JBDRIT010000027.1:0-40865 GCA_043815665.1 Pseudomonadota bacterium | reverse complement strand
AACTCGGCTGAAGTGATGATACCCCCTGGCCGGTCCCCGACGCCGATCTCGGCGTTGCTCCTCCTCGAAGTGGCTCTACCACGTCTTCGTAGAAGCGCCTTGACCTCGACGCCGGTTCCTCGCCCAGGCCGCATCATCATTTGCGAAACCCAGTCCAAGCGCGCCGATAGCGATCCAGAGGGCTCCGATCCGATCCTCCAGAGCGCAGAGGTCGTCCTCGAGCCTTCGAATCCTCGACGAGAGCCGGGTGGTCCTCTTCGTCAAGTCTTCGGCGTCGAACTCGACATCACGAGACCTCTCGCCACTTGCCCCGTAGGCCCCCGCAGGAGCGGCGGCACCGGAGCCCCCTCCGATATTCTGCTGCCCCGAGGCTGCGTGAGGGAAGAGCAGAATCCCGAGGAGAATTGTCCTCACTGCGCGCCCCATCATTCGCCTCGCCGGCTCGTGAAAATTCGAAGCTCTCGGACGTCATCGTGGCGTCAATGCCATTGTGAATCTGAATATCACACGATAAAGTGCCCCTCATGTTCAGCATTATTGGAGTTCCGCCGATGAAAACGTTCAACAAACGAACCCTCTCCATCATCGTTGTCCTGGCCGTCATCGTCGCAGGGGCTGCCCTTTCCTGGTGGCTCTTTTCCGGAAGCTCTGGGGCCGCTGCCAAGCAGCACCGGAAGGCCTTCAAGATCCTGCCCGAGGGGACCGCAGCGATCTTCACCGTGGACGCCGGTGTCCTGGCCGAGCAGGCCTTCAAGGAGCTGGAGAAGGCCGTGGGCGTGCGGATCGACGACGAAGAATCCCGAAAGGAGGTCGGGACCCTCTTCGAGGAGCGCCTGGGCCTCGATCCCCTCAAGATCTCGACGGTGACGGTCTTCGTTGTTGGAAACGACACGGGGCTCCTCGTGCGCGGCGACTTCGAGTTCGACCCCTCCGTCGGTCAGGAGAGGGAGTACGAGGGCCACACCCTGTTCCAGATCGATGCCGGAATGGGAGGAGACATCTGGGCCGCCGCCGTCGGCGGCGCGCTGGCCCTCGGTGAGCGGGACATTCTCGGGAAGCTCATCGACGTCGAGCGCGGGGAGCTCAAGGCTCTCGACGGGACGAAGAGCGGAGATCTCCACGAAGACCTCCTGGACAAGGTCGGAGGCGGCGTCCTGGTGGGTACCGTCGTCCTCAACGAGGACATGAAGAAAGAACTCTCCCGGGAACTGGGGGACGCCTCTGTCGACGGGGTGGGGCTGCGGATGGACGCGAAGGGCGGGGGGAGCGTGGTCCTCGTCGCCGACGCAGCGACGCGCAAGATGCTCCTTAGGAAGCTCGAGGACCTGAAGGATCAGGCTCGGGACGGAGTCGCTGAGGCCCGGGACCATGTGGATGACATGGAGGTCCTGCAGGGGGCCGGGGTCATCCTGGCGGACAATCACATGGACCACCTCTTCGAGATGTTCACGCCGGAAGACACGGGTGACTCGCTGCGCCTCGATATTGGCGGGGGAGGCGGAGGAATCATGGCTGCCAGCGCGGTCATGTCCGTGGTTGCGGTCCCCGCCTTCATCAAGTACATGCGCAAGGCCAAGACTGCCGAAGCAGTCGACATGTTGGACAAGCTGTACAAGGGATCCGTGGACTATTTCACCACCCCACGGGTCGAACCCGATTCGGCCGGACAGACCTTCGCCCCTTGCCGGTTTCCGGAGGACGCACCTTTGACCCCGGGGCTCTACGGCGCGTGCGACAGTCCCGACGAACGGTGGCCTGCGAACCCCTCCGCTTGGGACCACCCCTCCTGGTCGGCTCTCAGGTTCGAGATCTCCGACTCCCACTACTTCGCGTACTCCTTCGACAGCTCCGGCAAGGACGATAGCGCCCAGTTCACCGTCCACGCACAGGCAGACCTCGACTGCGACGGGAACTTCTCGACCTTCCAGCGCTATGGAAAGGGCGAAGCCGTAGACATGGGCTATGGTGGGTCCATTGGCGGTGAATGCCGGGTGTCCCAGGGAGCCGCGCTCTACACCTACAACGAGACGGAATGACCAACCGGTCCCCTGAAGAGATCGAGGTGTAACGAATGAAGAAGAAAGAGCCATCAGGGACGGAGGATCCGACAGGCGTGTGATATCAAGGGCCGATGTCCCGGATTGTGTCTGTCGAGAATCCACGGAAACTGACCCGGTACGAATTGGAAGCTGGTTGCCAGCTTGTATCCAGGCCGCCCCCGCCAGGGAGCCCCGGAAGGTGAGCAGGCCCCCCTGGAAAGACGAACGGGATTGGACGACCCCCGAGTCACTGCATCTTGCTGGGAACGGAGAGCCGGTCGCAAGCTCCCGGTTCTGTTGTGTCCACCTCTGTGCCCCAGGGTTGTTGTTGGGTGCTGCGCCTCCGGCGGCCTCCCTACAGGTGCAGCCAGAGGCCGTAGGACGAGCAGCCAGCGGTGTTGCCGATGCTGACGAAGAAGCGGCCGGAGTCGTCCACGCCGGGGCAGTCCGGGCCGAGCTCGAGATCGAGGTTGGCGCCACCGCTCTCGCAGCGCCAGCCGCTGACGGGGCCGGTGACGCCCTGGACACCGCTGAAGTTCAGGGTGGTCCAGGCGCAGGCTCCCGTCGCTGTGAGGACGGGCTTGGGCGTTGAGCCGTCGGAGCAGAGGTAGACCGCCTGGAAGGTGTACGGCTGCCCCGTCCCGAACTCCACGTGGGCGGCGGGGTTCACGTAGGCCCACATCTCGTCCGTCGCCCCCATCTGGAACCAGTCGGTCTCGCCGTCGACCATCGCCGTGATCTCCACCGCGGACGCCGAATCCGAGTCCGGGAAGGTGCCCAGGTCGGAGGCCTGGACAGGGACGTCGTTGGGCTCGTAGTCGTCCTGCGCGAAGCAGGCGCAGGTGCCGTCGAGACAGAGGTCGCCGGGAGCGCAGTCGCCGCAGTCCAGGGTGAAGCCGCAGCCGTCGCTCTTGGCACCGCAGCCCGCTCCCAGGGTGGCGCAGCTCTTCGGCGCGCAGCCGTCAGTGACGTGGAGGGTGCCCACGGGGAGCTTCGCCGGGCTCGCCCCGAAGGTCGCCTGCGCCTGGGCGCACCCGATATCCCCCGCAGGGACGAACCCGTAGATTTGGTGGTTCCCCGGGGCCATGGGCGCGGTGATGATGGTGCCCGCCACGCCGTCGGCGGTCTCGGGGCAGGTCGGGAGCACACCCAGGTTGTGGCAGGCGCCCGGGGTGTCGTCGACGCCGATGACGAGCTGACGACTGCACCCCGCACAGCCGTCGGGGTTCCCGATGGTCCAGTGCAGGGCGACCGGGACCTGCTGCCCCGGCGCGGCGGAGCCCGCGGGACCGCTCAGGTTGATCTCCACGTCGTCGACGTCGAAGCTGCCCGCCGCGCAGGCCGTCCCGCAGCGGCCGTCGGTTGCGCAGGACTGCCCCTCCGGGCAGGCGCCGCAGGACAGGGGATGCCCGCACCCGTCGCCCCAGCCTCCGCACTCGATGCCCAGGGCGGAGCAGCTCCACGGGACGCAGTCCTCGCCGACACCCAGCACCCCCGCGGTGGTCGCGTCCCCGAAGGCGGCCAGGGCCGCTGCGCAATCCGCCACCCGGAGGAGGGCCACCCGGACCGGGTAGACTCCGGGGGCGCCGGGCGGGTGCAGGAAGCCCCCGACGGAGCCCTCCGTCGGCGCATTGCAGGGGGGCTGGGGGCCGACGTCTCGACAGAAGGCCGCCTGGTCGCCGAGGCTGACGACGATCTGCGCGGGGTCGCCCCCGCCCTCGAGGCCGCCGCGCCAGCGGAGCAGGGCCACCACGGGGCCGGCCTCCACGCCCAGCAAAGGACCCGCCCCGTTCAGGGCGAGCTCCTGTACTTCGAAGAGGTTTCCCGTGCAGGTGGAGAGGGGCTTGCACACGCCCTCTGTGTTGCAGCGCTTCGTCTCGGAGCAGCTGCCGCAGTCCAGGAGCCCGCCGCAGCCGTCCTCAAGGCGGCCGCAAGTGCGCCCGAGAGTTTCGCAGCTCAGCGGGGTGCAGGGGGGGCCCACCTGGAGCACTCCCACGGGGCGCACGGGCCCTCCCCGGACGAACCGCTCCTCCGCATCGGAGCAGTCGTAGGTGGAGTAGGCCTGGGCCAGGACCGACCAGGTCCCGGGCGTCACGGGCGCATCCAGGAGGGTTGCCCAGATCCCGGCGTCGAAGGAAGGGCAGACCTCCGGGACGCCGAGGTCCTCGCATCCGAAGGGGGTCCCCTCCAGGCCGAAGACCACCTGGCGCTCGCAGCCCGGACAGGTCGACCCGTTGCCCAGGGTCCAGGCCAGGGTCAGCGAGACCTTCGCCCCGGGGGCCGCGTCCGCAGCCCCGGCCTTTCCGTTCAGGAACACGTTCGCGATCTCGAACACGCCCGCGGCGCAGTCTTCAGAGGACTCGCAGGCGCCGTCACCGGTGCACACCTGGTCGACGGCGCAGGAGCCCGGTGCGCAGGTTCCCCCGCAGCCGTTCTCCCAGGTCCCGCACCCGGGGGCCCAGGAGCTACATGCGGGATCCGCGCAGCTCCCCGAGACGGTGAGGCTGCCGACGACCTGTCGCGTGGCGTCCTCGAAGGCCGCCGCCGCTGCGGCGCAGGATGCGACGGGGATCGCCGCGACCTCGAGGTCGTACACGCCGCTGCTCCCGGGCGCCGTGAGCAGGTCCGCGCCGACCCCGTGGACGCCGTCCGGGCAGGCCGGCGGGGTCCCCGCCTCCCAGCAGAGCGCCGCCGCGCCGCCCACTCCGAGGACCACGCACTGGGAACAGTCAGGACAATCCGCCCCGGCGGAGAGCGCCCACTCCAGGAGGACTGGAATGTCCTCGCCTGCGCCGACTGCGGCCTCATCCGAGTCCCCATCCACACCGAACCGCACGATCTGCAGCGCTTCGCCGTCGCAACCACCGCCATCGTCCGGCGGCGTTCCGGTGTCGTCGGGCGCTGATTCGTCCGGGGAGAGGCCGTCAGGGACCGGAAGGTCTGCTGTCGGCGTCGCGTCGATTCCCGGGAGGTCGAGTCCGGGGGCATGCACGTCGGGCACGGGGCCCTCCCCGGTGCTGGTGCAGGCGGCGAGGATGAGTATCAGGAGCGCGGAGATCTTCCGAATCATGGCTCTCCTCCCTCGTTGGGAACGCTTCGATGTTACGCCACATTTGGGGAGGTCGCTACCATTGGCGCCGCGCCGCGGGGGGAGGGAGATGGACGCGTGGATGTCGTCCGCGGCGATCGGGCCGGTGATCACCCCGTCATCGCCGCCCGGGAGGGCGTAGACCAGCTTGGATCAACATCAGGCCGGCCCGCCACTCGAGGTGGCCCGCCGCGTCGATGGTCCGGATCGTCCACACAGGAATTCCCATGAGCATTGCAAGGTCCGGGGGCGGCTCTCCGGCTGAAACGGGGGCAACCGAAGTCGACGGAGTCCATCCCGTCGTTGTAATCCCCCATGGAGTTAATAGACTGTCAGGGATCGAAGGAGGTCCCGTGCGTGTCGTACCGCTCATCGCAGTCCTCGCATTCCTTGTCGCCGGGTGCAGCCTCGACCCCTTCGCCGGGCGCACGGCGCCCCAGGGTGGACAGGTGCACACGGGGCTCATCGGGGGGCCGAATGGTGGCGACGTGTCGCCGGACGGGGGCGACGGGGACGATGATCCAGGGATCCATATCGAC
Organism: Pseudomonadota bacterium; assembly: GCA_043815665.1. Taxonomy (GTDB): domain Bacteria; phylum Myxococcota_A; class UBA9042; order CAIXZC01; family CAIXZC01; genus CAZNWW01. Next base: position 35,199 of record JBDRIT010000027.1, on the reverse strand, counting down.
GCGCTGGACCCGCCCCGGGGCAGTCCCGCCGGGGGGGACACCATCACCATCGAGGGCGGCGGATACACCCAGGGATGCCAGGTCACCTTCGCCGGGGTCCCGGCGCGGGAGCTCTACTACGTCAACACCAAGACGCTGATGGTCGTCACGCCGGCCAATCCGTCGGGCCTCGCCGACGTGGTGGTCGAGAACCCCGGCGGGCACAACGCCGTCTTTGCGGACGGGTTCCTGTACGCCGTCGCGCTCGAGGTGGTCTCCGTGTCCCCGGACCGGGGACCCATCGAGGGTGGGACCCCGGTGACCATCAAGGGCAGCGGATTCCTGGACGACACTGTGGTCCTCATGGGACATCGCATGCTCATGCAGCCGGAGATCCTGGGGGACGACACCATCGTCGGGATCACGCCCCCCGGGGACGTGGGCGGCGCGGTGACGGTCTTCGCGGGGAACATCGGTGGCAGCGCGATCCGCGAGGGTGGCTTCGTATACACCGTGGCCCCGGAGCTCCAGCGGGTCGTCCCGGCCATGGGCCCGGTGGCCGGCGGCGCGACGGTCCGCCTCGAGGGGCGCTGGCTCGCGTCGGTGAACCACGTCTGGTTCGGCAACCGGGCCGCGGAGATGGTGTTCAAGGACAACTGGATCATCGACGTGCGCACTCCCCTCGCAGACGGCGAGGGCTCGGTGGACGTTCGAGTCGACGGGAACTGGGGCGCGGCGGTGCTGCCCTCCGGCTATACCTTCGTCGACCCCGGGGCCCATGAGACGTTGACCCTCCTCGGGGTCCACCCGGCGCGCGGGGATGCAGCCGGTGGTGACGTCGTGGAGCTGGCCGTCTGTGGTCAGGGGGCCGGTCAGACCCCCTCTGCGACCTTCGGCGGCGAGGCGGCCCAGACCACCGAGACCGACGCAGCGATCTGCCGGCTCGTGGTGAAGACCCCCGCCGGCGATCCCGGTGCGGTGGACGTGCGGGTCCAGCAGGGCGGCGAGGCGAGCACCCTCCCCGGCGCATTCGAGTACATGCGGGCCTTCACCATCGAGAGCCTCGCCCCCCGGGGCCGGGCCCGTGGACGGGGGCACCCGGGTCACCATCAAGGGCGTCGGCTTCGAGGGGGTCTACGCAGTCCGGTTCGGCTCCCTCTGGGGCGCAGATCTCGCGGTGCCCGATGACGGAACCCTCGAGGTGACGACGCCACCCGGCGTGCCGGGGCTCGTGGACGTGATCATGGTTCGCTCCGATGGCGTGACCGTGAAGCGCCCCGGGGGCTTCGAGTATCTCGCAGACGGCCCCCTGGTGGCCTTGATCGGGCCCGTCTACGGTGCCCAGGCGGGGGGCACGATGGTCACGGTGATCGGCGCGGGCTTCCACGCAGGCTGCGCGGTCCGTTTCGGAGGAATCGACGCGGACGAGGTGATCTTCCACAGCCCCACGGAGCTCTGGGCCTGGACGCCCCAGGGATCCGTGGGCACGGTGGACGTCACCGTCGGGACCCTCCAGGGGGACGCGGTCCTCCCCGAGGCCTACAGCTACTTCGACCCCGGCGCCTATTGGGGTGGGGGGACTTGGGGCGACCCCATCGACGGCGCGGTCAACGTCACGATCCTGGACAGCTATACGATGGATGCTCTCCCCGATGCGTATGTGATCATTGGCGACAGCGCGACCTCCCCCTGGCAGGGATGGACCGATGACCGGGGCCAGATCACCTTCTCGGGACCCGGCTTCTTCGGGCCCGTGTCAATGCACGCCACCAAGGTCCACCACGACGCGGCTTCCGTGGTGGACTTCGACGCGGAGAACGTCACCGTCTACCTGGTCCCGGAGGACCCGCCTCCAACGGACGGTCCGACGGATCCGCCGCCGGACCCGCCGCCACCCGGGCGGGTGAAAGGGAAGGTCCTGGGGCTCAGCAAGTACGTGGTGGTGCCCCCGGGGAGCTGCCTCCACCAGGACTGGGTTCCCGGCGGGCCCTGCGCCCCATGCGTGGACGACGGGGACTGCCTGGACGGCGACTGCAGGGAGATCGGCGGCCAGGGGAGCTTCTGCACCAACCCGTGCCTGGACGCCGACGACTGTCCCGAGGGCTTCCTCTGCGCTGGCGGCGTCGCCTCGACCTGGAGCTGGTGTGTCCCCCCCGCTGGAGCGCGTGCGGTCAACTGCGAGGTCAGCGGGACCAGCATCTACACCGGCTGGAACATGGACGACGGGCCGAACTGGTTGAACCCGACGGATCCGAAGTTCGACTTCGAGGGCACCCGCCTCGGCGAGGTCGCAGTGGTGTGCTTCGGCGGGTACGTCGAGGCGGGGAGCGGGGAGTTCGTCCCCCTCGCGATGGGTGTCCGCCGCCACGTCATGGTCGCCCCGGGGGAGACCATCGAGGATCAGAACATCTACCTGGGCATTCCCCTGTCCCGGGAGCTCCGCCTGCGCATGGACCACCCGCCGATCTTCGAGCCCGGCGGCGGGTACTACCGGGTCCGGGCCTACCTGGACTTCGGCTCGGACGGCATCGCGGATCTCCGGCAGGGGCTCGACTCCTATCTCCCCGAGGACATCCGGTTCGAGCACCTCCCGGAGGAGCTCGCCGGGGACATCTACGATGCGGAGTACATCTTCATCGCGGGGGCCTACTCGAATACCACGGAGGAGACCCCGTATTCCGTGGTCCTCTACTACGGGATCTCCGCGCTGGACGCCGCCGCTGCCTGGATCCGGGACGGCGCGCTCTGGAGTGAATCCCCTGGTGCCCCGGTGGACCCGCTCCTGGCGCTCTGTGACACAGCGGACGGAATGATCGCGGTGGGCCAGGACGGCATGGCGGCGCGCCTCGGCGAGGCCGGGTGGGGTTCACAGCCGAAGCTCGTGAACCTGGATCTGCGGGCCTGTGCCACCGGGCCGAACGGCGATCTGGTCGTCGTAGGCGATGGGGGCGCGGTGCTCCTGCGTGAAGGAGGCCAGTGGCGCCTCGAGGGGACCGTGACGGACCGGGATCTGCGCGCAGTCGCCTGGACCGACGCAGGCGTCATCGTCGGCGCGGGCCCCCAGCGCGCCGTCCGGTTCGACGAGGACGGATGGCACGAGACGAAGCTGACCTTCGACCTCCGCGGCGCGGCCTCCGGGGGCGCCGTGGCGTGGGTCGTCGGGACCCAGGGGACCATCCTGCGCAGCGAGGGGCTGAACTGGATCCTGGAGCCCGCCCCTGACGATCGTGACCTCCTCGCTGCGGCCGGCCTCGGTGATGGCCACGTAGTCGCGATGGGGGACGGCGTGGTCCTGCTCCGCACGCCGGTTGGATGGACCGACCTCGGCGCGCCGGATGACCTGCGATACGTGGCCGCAGACGGCCCCGCCCCCAACGACTTCTGGCTCGTGGCCGAGGGCGGCGCGCTGGTGCACCGGATCAACGACGACTGGGAGGTCGTTCGGCCCTCCGAGGCGCTGGAGTTCACCGATGTGGTGGCGGAGGCAGGGGCCGTGATCGCGGTGGGGGCCCCGGCGCTCCTCTTCTCGCCCTTCCAGCACTTCCCCGTCTTCGCCCGGCCCACCGAGGACGGGCCGTGGAAGAGCCTCAGGCTCACCTGGAACAACGGCAGCGGGCCGGTGCCGAAGTTCCACACCCTCTCCCTCGCCGAGGCGACGGGGCGGACCTTCTGGCGGCTCACGGTGAACGGCCCGGCCCGGGACGTGCGCCTGCCCGACTTCGACGCGGCGTCGGGCTGGGACCCCGTCAAGCCGGGCCCCAAGCAGCTCCGCGTTTACAGCATCCACAAAGACGACTTCGACATCGACGGGTTCGATTGGAGTGACCTCAGCACATACCGGTGGCGCGCGTGGGCTTACGACAGAATCCTCTTCGATTGATTCCCCTCCTCGTGGTCCTGCTCCTCGCAGCGTCGTCCTGTGACGGTGGTGGTGAAGGGGGCGGTTCCCTGGATCCCCTGGACCTGGAACCCTGGGGAGGCGCCGAGGATCGCGTCCAAGGGCTCCCGGACGCCACTACGACGGAGGACGCGGGCGCGGACGCCGCGCCGCCGCCCGTCACGCCCTGCACGGCGCCGACGGAGGAGCCCGTCCGGGTGTACTTCTCCCGCAACGTGCTGGGGTATGACGGCGATGAGACCCTCTGCGCCGGCCAGAACCTCGGTCTGCGGGTGGGTGAGCTCGTCCGCGCGGCCGGGAGCTCGGTGGATCTCGCCGGCATGTCCGTGCAGGACGACAACGTCATCGATGCCCTCGCTGCTGCGGCGGAGGCGGGGGTGCAGACCCGTGTCTTCCTGGACGACGGGTACTACAAGCCCGAGGAGTTCGACGGCCTGGAGCGTCTCGCCGAGGCCGGGGTCCTGTTGTTTCACGATGGCCCGGGGACCAGCCTGATGCACAACAAGTTCCTGGTGGTGGACCAGCGCTGGGTCTGGACCGGCTCCGCGAACTTCACCTACTACGGCGCGGTCTCCAATGCCAACGCCACGGTCCTCTTCGACAGCCCGGCCCTCGCGAAGATCTACGGGGACCGCTTCTCCCGGATCTGGGGAGACGGGACGGTCTTCGGGTCCGGCGACGCCCACCAGTGGCAGGAGGACAACCCCGCCACCGCGGTGGTCGACGGCGTCCCGGTGGAGGTCTGGTTCACGCCGAACTGGGACGCGGTGGACCGCCTCGTGGCGCTCATCGAGGGGGCGGAGGAGTCGATCCACTTCGAGATCTTCGCCTTCACCCTGGACAGCGTTCGGGCTGCCCTCGACGCCCGCTGCGGCGAGGTGGAGCTGGTGGGCCTCTACGACGAGAGCCAGGACACCGGCGCGTCCGTTGCGTCGGGCTCCTGGTGCCCCGAGGCGGTGATCCTCCCGGCGAAGCTCAAGGGGTCCGTGGGATACAACAAGCTCCACCACAAGCTCCTCATCGTCGACGGCGCAACCCCGAAGGCCGCGGTGGCCTTCGGGTCCATGAACTGGTCCAACGCAGGCGCCACGGAGAACGACGAGAACCTCGTGGTCCTGAGGGATCCCGGCGTCGCCGGTTTGTTCGAGGCGGAGTTCGCCACACGTCTCGGGGAGGCGGGAGGGCCGTAGGACCATTGCGTCGGCGCCTGTCAGGCACTACCATCGAGCGGTACGAGAACCACGAGGGAACATGGCCCGCGTCCTCCTCCTCAACCCCCCGTGCAGGGGGCGACCCAAGCTCCGCGACATGGCCTGCGGGGAGTCCACGAAGGCGGACTACTACTGGGCCCCCGCGGACCTGGTGATGCTCTCCGGACTCCTGGACCGGGACCACGAGGTGCGCGTCCTGGACGCAGCGGTGGAGGGCCTCGACCCGCGCCGGGCCCTCGACGTGGCGCGGAGCCACGCGCCCGACGTCGTCTTCTCCCTGACCGCAGCGGTGACCCTGGACGAGGACGCGGCGTTCCTGAGGGCCCTGCGGGACGCCGTCGGGGCCCCGATCCACGTCCTCGGCGACGTGCCTTCGTTTCTCCCGGAACTGGCCAGACGACGCCTGGACGCAGCGGACGAGCTGATCCGTGATTTCTCCGATCCGGCCCTGGTTGAATTGGCTGCCGGGGCGTCAGGCTGGGTCCCGGGGACCGCGGCGTCCCCCCTTCGGATCCCCCGACCACGCCACGATCTCTTCCCCCTGATGCGCTATCGGATGCCCTTCACCGCATGGCGCGGGTGCGCCACGGTCCTCACCGCGACGGGATGTCCCTTCCGGTGCACCTTCTGCGCATCCCACGGGCTGCCCCACCATCTTCGTCCCATCCCCGACGTGGTGGACGAGCTCACCGCCATCCGTCAGCTCGGGATCCGCGAGGTGTACATCCGTGACCTGACCTTCGGGCCGAACCGGGCCCGGGCGTTGGCCCTGTCCCGCGTCATCGCGGACGCCGATCTCGGGCTGCGCTGGTCTGCCGAGTGCCGCGCCGAGGTCCTGGACGACGAGGTCCTCGAGGCCATGGCCGCCGCGGGGTGCGAGGTGATCCTCGTGGGGGTCGAGACGGGATCCGAGGCGGTGGCGCGGCGCCTGGGCAAGCCCGTCGGGCACCGCGCCCTGCCCGTGCTCTCGACGGCCCGTCGCCTCGGGATCCGCACCTGCGCCCACTTCGTCATCGGGGTGCCCTCCGAGGGCCGCGAGGACGTGGAGGCGACCCTCCGACTGGCCCGGGAGCTGCCCCTGGACTACGCGTCGTTCAACCTCTACGCGCCCCGCCCCGGCTCGGCCCTCTGGCAGGACCTGGTCGATCGCGGCCGCGTGGATCCCGACGACCCGGGCTCCCAGGACGTGTCCCTCCGGGCGGAGTCCTTCGGGGACGTCGACGCCTCGGCCCTGCGCGCCCTCTTCCGGCGCGGAGTGCTCTCCTTCTATTTCAGACCATCCCAGGTCCTGCGCCTGGTCCGGAGCACCCCCTGGTCGACGCTGCTGCGGCAGGGAACGGGGGTGCTCCGCCTGCTCATGGAGGCTGAACGCTGATGGAATCCACACGCCCCGACGGCACCACCGTCGTCATCCCCGCCCTCAACGAAGAGGAGGGGCTCGGTGCGACCCTCGAGGAGCTGGCCGCGGTCGCCCCGGACCTCCCGCAGCCCGTGGAGGTCATCATCGTGGACGACGGCTCCCGGGACCGCACCGCCGAGATCGCCGCGGAGCACGGGTGCCGGGTGATCCGGCACCCGGCCAACGCTGGCTACGGCGCGTCCCTGAAGACCGGCATCCGCGCAGCGTCCTACGAGCGCATCGCGATCACCGACGCGGACGGGACCTACCCGGTCACGGCGCTGCCGGCGATGTTCGAGGAGCTCGAGCGCTTCGACCTGGTGGTCGGCGCCCGCACCGGGCCCCGGTACCGACGACGCGCGTTCCTCTCTCCCATGCGGAACGTGTTCCTGCTGCTCACGAACTTTGTGGTGGGCACCTGGATCCCAGACCCCAACTCCGGCCTGAGGGTCTTTCGCCGGAGCACCGCACTGGCCCTCCTCCATGCCCTGCCACGGGCCTTCTCCTTCACCACGACCATGACCCTGCTGATGACCCTCCAGGGGCGCTTCATCCACTTCCACCCGGTGGACTATCGGGCCCGCCTCGGGCGGCGGAAGATCCGCCCGGTTCGTGACACCCTGCGCATGGCCCAGACCCTGGCCGAGGTGATCCTGCGGTTCAATCCCCTCAAGCTCTTCCTCCTCCTCGGGCTCCTCCCCTTCCTCCTCGCACCCCTCGTCTGGCTCGCCGCCCCCCCGGGGGCCGACTGGATCGCCGGGGCCATCTTCGTCGGCGCCGCGTTCGTCATCTGGGGCCTGGGCTTCCTGGCGGCGGTCCCCGGTCGGGAGCAGGACGCGGGATGAGCAGGGCTCGGGCCACGGTCGGGCTCGCGCTCCTCGCCCTCCTTCCCCCCGCCGAGGTCCTGGGAGGGGGCACTGGGGCCCCGAACTGGGTGGTCCCTGGTGGACAGGAGGAGCAGATCCTGGCCCTCGTCGCCCCCAACCGGACCCTGGCTCCGGTGCTCCCAGGGACCTGGTTCGATCGCATCGAGATCACAGACGAGGCCATCATCTTCGTGGTCTCCGGGAGGGAACCCCCCGCGGGACCTCTGTCGATCCATCTCGGGTGGGATGCGACGGCCCCGTCCGGGGCGACCCCGCCCCCCTGGCGTCTCGAGGTCAAGGGCGCGGCGGAGGCCGGCGCCCTGACCGAGTCCGTCGCGCTGCTCCGGGGACGCATCGAGGCGCGCCTGACCCCTGAGGTCTACGATGGCCTGCTCCAGTACGTCGCGGACTCCGGCGGAGACCTCACCGAGGTCGCCCCGGACTGGATCGAGCGGGTGGCCGGCACCTTCGGCCTGGTCTGGCGGGAGCGATGGAATCGGGGGCTGGTGCAGTACGCCCTCCGGGACGTGGACGCCACGGCCCCGGCCCTGCCCTCGCCCTGGATCCTTGCGCCGCTCCTGGCCCTGGTCCTCGCGGGGATCGGCTTCATGGTGCGCCGGCGGCGGATCTCGACGCCGGTCCTGGCCGTGGCCGCGGCGGGGCTGGCGGCCCTGGCCGCCTGGTGGGTCCATGCCCCCCTGTCCGAGGCCGGGACCATCGTGGTGGATCAACCGCTCCCAGTGCTGGCCTGGCTGGTGCCCGCCCACCGGGAGTTCGCGGTCGCGCAGGTCTTCCTCCTCACGGCCATCGTCTCCTCCATCCTGGGTATCGCGGCGCTGGTCCGGCGGGGACGGGGGCCCGGCCTCGGCCGCGTTCTTCTGGAGGCCGGCGCGGTCGCTGTGGTCTCCCTCCTGGTTCGCCTCGTGCTCGTCGCACCGAACCTCTACTCTCGGGGCGGAGGGGGGGGCGAGCGGCTCCTCCGGTACGTCCCGGGCGAGGGCGGGATCGGCCTCGTGGCCGCGTGGGTCCTCCCCCGGGGAGAGCTCGGCTTCATCTGGAGCGCCGTGATCGCGGTGGCGATCTTCTCTTCCCTGGGACCGCCGCTGCTCTACCTCCTGGGGCGCTCCCTTCGCCTGTCTGCGACTGCGAGCCTCGTGGCCGGGTTCGCCCTCGCCTGCTGGCCCCTCCATGCGATGATCTCCGCCAGTGATCTCCTCGCCGCGCCCGTGCTGACCGTCGGCCTCGCCGCCTGGGCCTTCAGCGCCCGGGCGGCGGCGACGGACCGTCCGGCCCTCCTCCTGCCCGCGGCCGGGCTCCTGGCGTGGGCCGTCTGGTGCCGCCTGGACGGGATCCTGGTCCTGTTGCCGGCGGTCGCCATGATCGCGCCCGCCGCGCGGGGATGGCTGCGGAGGACGGAGCTCTGGGGGGCCGCGGCCTGGGTGGGCCTCGCCGTGGTCTGCCGGCTCCTGGCCTGGCCGGTCGCCTCCGGACCGGAGCCCTGGGCCGGCGCGCCCGCCGTGGCGGCGCTCCTCGTCCCGGGGCCCGTGGCGTTCCCCTGGTGGCTCGTGCTCCTGATCCCGGGCGGGGTCGCGTTGCGTCGTCGGCGGGCCCTGGTCCTCCCGGTGGTGTCGGGGCTGGTCGCCGCGGCGGTCTCCGTCCTGGCCCTGCGGACCCTGATCGCGGACGTCGCGTGGGTCGAGGGGGGCGCCATGATCATGCCCTGGGCGGCCCTGATCGTCGGGGTGGGGGTCCAGGAGATCGCCGGACGTCTCCCGGGTGCGATGGCGGGACGGGCCCTCGTTGCGTCGGTCCTCGCCGGCATCCTTGTGTTGCCGATCCTGCACGCCGGAGAGCTGGAGATCCGCCACGGGCCCGCCGCGTCCGACCGGGCATTCCGGGAGGCCCTGGGGCGCATGGAGTCGAGGTGCGGGATCGTCGTGGACGACGTGACGGAGGCCGCGCTCGAGGATCCGGCGCGCCGGTACCGGTGGATCGCCTGGGAGGAGTTCGAGCGCGACCCGCAGCGGCCCCGGGGAGACCAGGTGATTTCCGGCGCGACCTATCGCGCTCCGGGCTGCTCGGAGGCACCTGCCCGGGTGTTGACCCCCGCCGAGCGGTTCCGAAAGCTCCCCTGCTGGTTTGCGTTCAACGAGGCCGACGACGGCGAGTACAGGTTCAATAAAATCAGCGACAAAAGCCTTTGTAGATGAAGAGATACTCGAGCATTGTTGCGGGCCTCGTCCTGGTCCTCATCATGGCTGCAGCAGAGGACGGACAGGCGGAGGAGGCCTGGCAGCATTGGGTCACCCGGGCGGGGCAGGAGGAGCGGATCCTGTCCCTTGTGGCGCCCACGGTGACCGAGGCGGCGATCCTCCCCGGGGCCTGGCTCGATCGCATCGAGATCCGCGAGGAGGCCATCCTCTTCGTGGTGTCCGGACACGACCCCGACGGGTCCGAGGTGGCCCTGGTCCTCACCTGGGAGTCTCCGACCCTGGAGGCGGCGAGCGCGCCGCCCTGGCTGCTGAAGATCGCCGGGGATCCGGCGACTGAGGTGGTCGGGGAGGCGGTGAGCCTTCTCCGGGGACGCATCGAGGGACGCCTCACCCCGGAGATCCATGCAGGGATCGTCTACCGTCGTACGGGGGAGGAGCCGGGCGCCACGGAGGTCCTGACGACCTGGACCGGGCGGCTCCGATGGTACCGGGATCGGGCGAGCTGGCGGGCGACCCTTGCGCAGCCCTTCACCGACGTTCCCTGGGAAACCTTCCTCGCCGGGATCTTCATGATCGCGGCGCTGGGCTTCGCCGCGTACGCCCTGCGTGACCTCCTGGCCCTGCGCCGCGCTCCCGAGGCACACCGCTTCCTCCTGGAGGCGGCAGCGATCGCCCTGATCTCCCTGGGGGTGAGGGTCCTGATGACCACGCCAAATCTCCTCACAGCGGAGGCCGAAGGGACGGCGCGGATTCTGAGGTACGGCGGGGGATGGAGCGGACTCAGCCTCTTCATCCGGTGGGTCCTGCCCGGAGGAGCCGGGGGCGCGACCTGGCCCGTGATCCAGATCGTGACGGTGCTGTCCGCGAGCGGGCCGCCCCTCCTGGTTGCCCTGGCACGCGCAGCGGGGCTCCCCCGCCGCGCCGGCCTCCTCGCCGGCTTCGCCATGGCCACGTGGCCTCTCCACGCTGCGATCAGCGCGAGCGAGATGTTCGCCGGGCCCACCATGGCGATCACCATGGGGGGGCTCACCCTGGCCTTCGTCGCCCTCCGCGAGGATCGGCCTCCGCTGGCCCTGGCGGCGGCGGCGATCCTGGCCTGGGTGGTGTGGTGCAGGCCCGACGGGGCACTGGTGATCCTCCCCGCCGTGGTCCCAGGCGTCCTCGCTGCCCGGCGGTGGTCCCACCGGATCGAGGTCCGGGCTGCAGCGGCATGGCTGGGGCTGGCGTTGTTCTGCCGGGCGGTGGGGTTCCTGGTCTCGGGCCCGATCCCCGCCGGTCCGTGGGGTACCGGAGGGATCGAACTCCGCGTGGCTGCGGAGGCCCTCGGCGGACACCCGATGGCCCCCTGGTGGCTGTGGCTCGGCGTCCCCCTCGGACTGTTGGGGCTGTGGCGACGGCGGAACCTCGCCGGGGTCGTGGGCGTGGGCCTCGCAGCTGCCGCGCTCTCCGTGGTTCTCCAGGGGACCAGCGGCGATCCCTGGTTCGCGCCCCGCTCCGGGGTGATGGGGATGCCGTGGCTGGTGCTCCTGTCCGGGGCCGGCTTCGCGGCCCTCCTGGATCGGATCCCGAAGCCTCGCCTTGCGGACACCCTCTTCGTCCTCCTGGCAGCGGGGATCCTGGTGGTCCCAACGGTTCATCGGGAGTGGCTCGGGACACGGTACAGCCCTGCCACCTCGGATCTCGCGTTCCGCCGGGCCCATCGGGACATGCACCCCGACTGCGGCGTGGTGGTCCCGGGGGAGGTGGACCCGAAGGGACACGAGACCGCCGCCCGTTATCAGCAGATCGCCTGGGAGGAGAGCCGGCATGTCCCCGAGACCCCCCTGGGCTACCGGGTGGTCGCTGCGTCGGAGTTCCGGGCGCGGGTCAGGGACGGGACCTCCCTCCCTGCGGCGCCGACGGCCACCGCGTGGGCGACCGCGGGGCAGGGGTGCTGGTTCGCGTTCACCCAGGGAGACCCGGCGGCCCCGGCAGGCCTGGAGAACGTCCCCCTGGCGAAGTACTGCGACGACTGCATGCTCTCCTGGGTGCGCCTCGTCGACGACGGGGAGGAGCCGCCGCATCCGGGCACGTGGGATCTGCCCTGCGACGGCGTGGCGCCCAGCGGCGCAGCGCCCCTCCCGAGCTGGGCCCTGCCCGAGGTCATCTCCATGTCGGAGATGCAGCCGGGCTACGAGGAGCTCCAGCAGACGGGCTGGTGGCAGGTCCGGTTCTACGGCCCCGGCCCGTGGCCGCTCTGGCTGGTCCTCCTGATCCAGCTGGCCCTGGGGGTCACCTTCCTCGCCGCCTGGCGGGGGCGGCGATCCCCATCGGGCGGGCTCCTCGCCACGCCGCGCCTCTTTGCGCCAGCCATCGTCCTCCTGGCGGGGGCGGCCACGGCGTTCCTCTGGTGGTGGCTGGGCAGCGGCCTCCCCGAGGCCACGTGGGATCGCTTCCTCGTGCAGCTCTACGGGGACCCCAACGCGGTCTTCGTGGTGCGGGAGTTCGCCGTGGTGGCGACGCTCCTCGGCGCTGCGGTGGTGGGGGTCGGCGCGGCCACGGTCGTCGGGATCCAGCGGATCCTCCGCCCGGGACCGCGGCGCGCAGGGTTGGAGACCTTGGGGCTCGCGGTCCTCGTCCTCGTGGTCTCCCTGGTGATCCGGCTGGGATTCACCGTGCCAAACATCCTCACGGACGGGGGCTCCGGGCACGAGCGGGTCCTCCTGTATGGCCCGAACTACGGCGGCCTGAGCGTCCTGGTCTCGTGGCTCCTCCCGGGAAACCTGGCGGGGCGGGTCTGGCCCGGGATCCGGATCCTCACGATCCTGTCCGGCCTGGCGCCGGTCTCCCTCCTCCTCCTGGCCCTCGGCGCCGGGCTGGGCCGCGGCGTCGCGCTCCTGTCCGCTCTGGCCCTGGCCTGCTGGCCCCTCCACGCGGCCCTGTACGCCAGCGACTTCCTCAACGGCGGCATCCTGACCCTCACCCTGACCGCCCTGGCCTTCGGCGTCGGCGCGCTGCGCCTGGACCGGCCGTGGCTCCTCCTCCCGGGGGCGGCGATCCTGGGCTTCGCAATCTGGTGCCGGCCGGAGGCGCCCGTCCACCTCCTGCCCGCGGTGGTGCCCGGCCTGCTCGCGGTCCGTCGGTGGGGACATCGGGCCGAGGTCTGGGTGTCGATCGCCTGGGTGGCCGTCGCCCTGGCGGGGTTGCTCCTCTCCATGACCCTGCGCCCGGAGTTCTACCGGCCGACCCGCCAGATCGCGGGCTTCGCCGAGGTGTCCTGGGAAGCCGTGACCCTGGCTGGCTTCACCGCCCTCCCGTGGTGGCTCCCCCTGGGCATCCCCTTCGGCGCTGCCCTGGCGCCGCGGGCCCTGTGGGTGTCGCTCCTGATCCTCGCCGGCCTCGTCGCCGGCTGGGCGCCCGCCTTCATCGGCGGCATGCCCGAGGACCTCCTCGAGGGGTTCCGGTACGGGACCCTGGTGGCCCCGTGGCTGGCGCTGCTCTCCGGGGCCGGGTTGCACTGGCTGGTGACCCGGATTCCGCCGGGCCGGCGACGCGCCGGCGCGCTGGGGCTGGTCATCGCCGCGGTGTGCGTCACGCCCTTGCTGCACCTGGACTACCTGGGGACGGCCTACGGGACCCGGGTCTCGGACTTCGCCTTCCGGCGCGCGCTCCGGCAGATCCCCGGGCGCTGTGGCGTGATTGTCCCCGGCGAGCGGCGGGAGGACGGGCTCGACCCCGCGTGGCGCTTCGTGTACATCGCGGCCGAGGAGTGGAAGATCGATCCGTCGTTGCCCGCGGCGCAGCACGTGGTCGGCGCGGGGCGGTTCCTCGATACGATCAAGGAGGGGGGCTCCATCCCCAGGGTCACGGACTTCGACGAATCCAGCGAGGGCCCCGGGGACGACAGCTGCTGGTACGTATTCCTCTCCGGGGAATGCCTGGCGACCCAGGGGATGGACAGCGATCCCACACGGTTCTTCGATCCGGGGACCTGCAAGGAGCTGGAGGCGGCGCTGGACCTCGAGCCCTTGGAGACCCTGGCGAGGGGGTTCCGCTATCACCGCCTGGTGGCGGTGCCGGGGGTCAGGACGCCGCCGCTCCACTCGCCGGACTTCGAGGTGCGGCTCCTGAGGCTGCGCGGCCTGAAGGGGGTCGACGATGCACCGTAGGGGCGTAGCGACAGGGCTCCTGGCGGCTGTCCTCGTCCTCGCGGGGGCGCGAACGGGGCAGGGGGACGACGAGGGCGTCCGGTGGATCCTGCCGGCGGGTCAGGAGGACGTGATCCTCGGCGTCGTGTCGCCGTACCGGACCCTGGCTCCCGTGGAGCCGGGGACCTGGTTCGAGGGGATCTCGCTGACCGCGACGGGGATGGACTTCGTCGTCGAGGGGCGGGATCCCCCCGCGGGCCCGGTGACGATCCAGGTGCGTTGGAGCGAGACCACGCCCAGCGCGGCCGCGGCCCCGGAGCTGAAAATCTCCGTCCTGGGCCTGGAGGAGGGCACCCCAGAGAACCTCGCACGGTCGGTCCGGCTCCTGCAGGGCCTCATCGAGACCCGCCTCACCAGGGCCCTGGCTGCGGTGTCCCTGAAGGCCCTCACCGAGGACACCGATGCGACGGCCCTGGGGATCCGCCAGGTCCCCTGGAGGGACATCGTCGAGACCGCCCCCGAGATGCCCGCCCCGTGGTGGTTTGCGCTCCTCGTCGCCACGGCGCTGGTCTTCGGGGGGGTGGGGCTCCTCGGGCGGCGGCGCGGTGGGCGGGGCTGGGAGGCGGCGTGGGGGCTCCTGCTGCCCCTGGGCGCGGCGGCAGCCTGGTGGTTGACCGCGGAGGTGTCCGCCGCCGGGATGGAGACCATCCCCCGGGAGGAGCTGGGATATCGGGTCCTGATGAATCGGGATCTGGGCGTCGCTGCGGTCTTCATGGGCGCGGCCCTCTTCGCCGTGGTGGCCGGGATCGTCGGGAGCGCGGTGCCGGCGCTCCGGGATCCGGGGCGCCGCGCAGCCCTCCGCGCGGAGGCGGGAATTTTCGCCGTGCTGGTCGCTGCGAGCCTCCTGGTCCGCTTCGGGCTGGGGGGGATGGATCTCCTCACCGACGGCGGCACGGGTTTCGAGCGCATCCTCAAGTATGGCTTCGGATACGGCGGCACGAGCCTCCTCGTGTCCTGGCTCCTTCCCGCCGCCTTCCAGGGATTGGTCTGGCCGGCCGTCGCGTTCACGTCCACCCTGGCGGCCCTGGCCCCCGCTGCCCTCTACGCCCTGGCCCGGGAGCTCGACTTCCGCCGCGGCGCCGCGGTCGCAGCGGCCCTGGCGCTCCTGTGCTGGCCCCTCCACGCAGCGCTGTACACCAGCGACTTCCTCCAGGGGCCGATCCTGACCATGGGTGTGGTCGGCCTCTGGTTCGTGGCGCGCGCGGGTCGGGTCGGGCGACCGGCGGGTCTGCTGGCGGGAGCCGCGGTGTTCGGGGGCCTCATCTGGATGCGCCCCGACGCGATGGTGTGGGTGCTGCCGTACGGGGCTGTCACCGCCCCCCTGGCCTGGCGCTGGCGCTCCAACGGCGCCCTCTGGGCGGCGGTGGGCTTCGGTGCGCTGGCCCTCGGGTGCCGCCTCCTTTCCTATACCCAGAGCCCCGGGATCGTGCCCGAGGGCGGCGGGAACATCCTGGAGCTCAACGCCGAGGGGTTCCTCCTCGCAGGCCACGCCGCGCTCCCCTGGTGGCTTTGGATCGGGATCCCTGCGGGCGTCCCGGCCCTCTGGAGCCGCCACCGGGTTGCCGGCCTCGTGGCTGCGGGCGGCCTGGCCGGGTATCTCTCCCTCAAGGTGGGTGGAACCCCCCCGGATCTCCTCGAGTTCTTCCGCTACCTTGCGCCTGGGATGGCCTGGCTCTCCCTGGTCGTCGGCCTGGGCCTCGCCGCCCTGGTCTCCCGGGTCCCGGGGGTGCGCGCCCGCCGGGTGGTGGCCGGTGTGATCTGCGTCGGCCTCCTCGCGACGCCGCTGCTCCACGCGGGCTATCTCGGGACGATCTACGCGCCGCGGGTGTCCGATGAGGTGTTCCGGGAGGTCCTCGCAGCCCTCCCGGACGAGGCCTCCGTCATCGTGCCCGGGGAGGTCCGGGGGGACGGCCTCGACCCCTCGACGCGGTACCGCTACGTCGCGTGGGAGGAGTTCGCCTCCCACCCGGATTCCCTCCCAGGAAACCGGGTCCTCTCCGCGTCCACCCTGCTGGAGTTCACCCGCGCGGAGGGGCGCCTGCCCCGGCTGGACGAGCTGGAGCTGGCCTTCGGCAGCGCAAGCCACAGAGAGACGCGCTGGTACTACTTCCAGACCGGAGAGTGCCGGATCTCCCAGGGCTTCGATCCCGAGGCCGCCCGGGATCCGGGCGGCTGCCGCGCCCTGGAGGACCTCCTGGAGTTGGAGCCCGTCGAGTCCTGGCCCGTCCCCTACCGGAACCATCGCCTGGTCACCCAGTCCCGGGAGCGACGCCCCCCGAAGTACGATGATGACTTCACCTATGTCCTCTATCGCGTCCGAGGCCTCCGCACCGCGCCGGGGGGGGAAATGGGGTCAGGGGGGAAATGGGGTCAGGATCAGCCCAATGACTTTTTCGCCCAGCGGTCCCTGACCTTGGGGCCCGAACCGGAGGCAGCTTTGAGTCATCCCTGTGAAATGGTCATTGGGCTGATCCTGACCCCATTCCCCCTTCTCCATCCGCGTGGAGAAGACGAACTAATCGACTTTCTTGACGACTTAGCCATTGAAATTTGTTTTATGTCGTCATATATTGCGAATTAGAGAGAGGCATCAGCGACGCCGGCACAGAGAGGGGCCGACCATGAAGATCGACGGACACCTGGCGACGGAGGCGGTGCTCGAGGAGCTGGGGCGCCGGATCGCGCAGCGCCGGATCGATCTCGGCCTCTCCCAGGCCGACACGGCCCGGGCAGCGGGGCTGGGGAAGCGGACCGTGGAGCGCCTCGAGGCCGGCGCGGACAGCCAGCTGTCGACCCTGCTGCGGCTCCTGCGGGTCCTCGACCTCACGGACGGCGTGGAGGCGCTGGTCCCGTCCGTCGGCATCAGCCCGATGGACCTCCTGAAGCTGAAGGGGAAGGAGCGCCGACGCGCGCCCCGGGGGGACGCACCCCGGGCGGAGAGCGCGTGGCGCTGGGGGGATGAGGAGTGAGCACCCTCGCCGCGGTGACGCTCTGGGGAACGACCATCGGCGCCGTCGCGCTGGAGGACGACGCGGTCACCGCAGCGTTCCAGTACGATCGGGCGTTCCTCCGCAGCGACATCCAGGTCGCCCCCCTCATGATGCCCCTCTCGGAGCGGATCCACTTGTTCCCGGCCCTGTCCCCGGGGAGCTTCCACGGCCTGCCGGGGCTGCTGGCCGATTCCCTGCCGGATCGCTTCGGGAACGCGCTGATCGACGCGTGGCTCGCACGCCAGGGGCGAACCCCGCAGTCCTTCAACGCGGTGGAGCGGCTGTGCTACACGGGGACCCGGGGCATGGGGGCCCTGGAGTTCCTCCCCGCCACGGGGCCGAAGCCCGGCCCCTCCACGCGCCTCGACGTGGAGCGCCTCGTGGCGCTCGCCTCGGACATCCTGAGCCGCCGGGGGGAGCTCCACGGGGACCTGACCCCCGAGGCCGGCGCCGACGCGCTGCAGGTCATCCTGCGGGTGGGCACCTCCGCCGGCGGCGCTCGGGCCAAGGCCCTGATCGCCTGGCACCCGGAGACCAACGAGGTGCGCTCCGGCCAGGTGGACGTCGGCGGGGGCTTCCAGCACTGGCTGCTCAAGTTCGACGGGGTCACCAGCAACCGGGACAGGGAGCTGGTCGACCCGCTGGGCTACGGCGCCATCGAGTACGCGTACTACCGGATGGCGACGGACTGTGGCATCACCATGAGCCCGTGCCGGCTCCTCGCAGAGGGCCCCCGTCGCCAC
Source organism: Pseudomonadota bacterium (assembly GCA_043815665.1). Classification (GTDB taxonomy): domain Bacteria; phylum Myxococcota_A; class UBA9042; order CAIXZC01; family CAIXZC01; genus CAZNWW01. The sequence continues at coordinate 17,713 of JBDRIT010000027.1, read as the reverse complement.
TTCATGACCCGCCGCTTCGACCGGACGCCCGATGGCGGGAAGCTCCACATGCAGTCCCTCGCCGCCCTGGCCCATCTGGACTTCAGCGAGGCCGGCGCCAACAGCTACGAGCAGGCCTTTGAGGTCACCCGGCGCCTGGGCATCCCCACGGAGGCCGGCGAGGAGCTGTACCGCCGCATGGTGTTCAACGTCGTCGCCCGCAACCAGGACGATCACGTGAAGAACATCGCCTTCCTCATGGATCGACGGGGCGCCTGGTCCCTCGCTCCGGCCTACGACATGACCTGGGCCTACCAGCCCGACGGACGGTGGACCTCCAGCCACCAGATGACGGTGAACGGCAAGCGCGGAGACTTCACGCAGCGCGACCTCGAGGCCGCTGGGCGCGCCGCATCCCTCAAGCGGGGCCGGGCCCGCAGGATCCTCGGCGAGGTCCGAGAGACCGTCGGCGCCTGGCGCCGCTACGCGGAGGAGGCCGGTGTCGCCCCGGACCGGGCCCGGATGATCCAGGACACCCTCCGCCTCGATCTCTGAGCCCCGCCGGGGGCGCGGTCAGACACACTTCGACGCCTCCCTGTCCCAACAACTGTTTGACTTCCGACGTCGAGGTGGAATACCGTCGCAGGTTGGGTGTGGTGTCTGAAAATCGCCGCGCCTGTTTTTACACAAATGGAGGACTTCGATGAAAAATGGGACATGGATCGTTGCGTTTCTGGCCTGCCTGCTCTTCTCGCTCTCCGTGATGGCGGCGAACCCCACGCCCACGCCCGCCAAGAAGCCGGCGAAGATTACGAAGTTCTCGTGCGTGGTCCAGGGCAGCCCGTCGGAGTTCCCCGACGACCTCTACATCACCAACACCGGCAACTACACCCAGCCCAAGGGCACGAAGATCGCCTGGAAGGTCGCGAACAAGTCCGGCACCCACACCCTGACCAGCGATCTGGCTCCCAAGAGCGGCTTCTCGGTCAACAACGCCATCCCCGGCGGTCTCCAGGCCGGGACGTCCTGCGTGGCGAACCTCAAGCTCAAGCTCATGAAGGGCGTCAAGTTGAAGTAGACCCGCGCTCCAGGCCCTGAAGCTCAGAGGCCTTCCTCGCCTCGACCTCCGGGCACCCGTTGTTTTTCCCTGCGCCGACGCTATACTGCCCGCCGGTCCAACCACAGCGCTGGCGCGCCCGCCATGGACAGCCGCCCGACAGCCCCGATCCCCCGCAGTGACGTGCTCCTGCCCGCGCTCATCGCAGGCACCTTCACCCTGGTCTCCGGCACCGGGAACTTCTTCCTGACCGTGTTCTTTCGGGAGGAGCTCGGATTCTCCGGCGCGCAGATCGGGATCCTCTACGCGCTCCAGGCCGCCGCGGGGGTCCTGGTGTCCTTGCCCGCGGGCTTCTGCAGCGACCGCGTCCTCACCCGGCACCTGGTGGCCCTGAGCCTCCTCGTGCAGGCCGCCGGCTTCGCGCTCATGACCGGGATCGGAGCCTTCCTCCCCTTCGCCGGGGTGTTCCTCCTGTGGAACCTGGCCAACGGCGCCTTCCGCCTGAGCCTGGACATCCACGTGCTCAAGCGGGACGACGGCGTGCACACCGCCCGACGGCTCTCCTGGTTCCAGGCCGCACGGTACGGCGGGTTCGCGCTGGGCACCGTCGCCGCGGGCCACGTCCTGGGCGTCCTCGGGTTCCAGCCAGGCCTTCGGTAGCGCAAGCCACGGAGAGACGCGCTGGTACTACTTCCAGACCGGAGAGTGCCGGATCTCCCAGGGCTTCGATCCCGAGGCCGCCCGGGATCCGGGCGGCTGCCGCGCCTTGAAGGACCTCCTGGAGTTGGAGCCCGTCGAGTCCTGGCCCGTCCCCTACCGGAACCATCGCCTGGTCACCCAGTCCCGGGAGCGACGCCCCCCGAAGTACGACGACGACTTCACCTATGTCCTCTATCGCGTCCGGGGCCTCCGCACCGCCCCGTGAATCCTGACCCGCGCGTCCCCCGTCCCAACGGGACTTCCCCCCACAGGACTTCCCTGTGAATTCCGGTTGTCTGGTAGCGGAACCGGGGTAGACTCGGGGAGCGGGTGCGTTCAGGCGCCAGGAGGATTCCATGCCCGAGGGCCTTGGCCCCACCCCCGCGACGAGCCCCCGGCCCGCGCGGCGTTTCGGCTTCTTCGGCGGCGTGTTCACGCCGAGCGTGCTCACGATCCTCGGCGTCATCATGTACCTGCGCCTCGGCTGGGTCGTGGGGAGCGTCGGCCTCGGGGGTGCGCTGATCATCATCGGCGTCTCCCACCTGATCAGCCTCGCCACGGGGCTCTCCGTGGCCAGCATCGCGACCAACCGCATCGTCCGGGCCGGCGGCGCGTACTACATGATCAGCCGGTCCATCGGCGCACCGGTCGGGGCGGCGGTGGGGATCCCCCTCTATCTCGGGCAGGCCCTGAGCACGACCTTCTATGTGGTCGGCTTCACCGAGGCCCTGAACCTCCTGGTCCCGGGGCTCGACCCCCGCCTGGTGGGCTCCGGGGTGCTGGTCGTTCTGACGTTCCTCACGATGAAGAGCGCGGACATGGCCATCCGGATCCAGTACGTGATCATGGCCGGGATCGGCCTCTCTCTGGTCTCCTTCTTCAGCGGCTGGTCCGGCGGCGGGGTCGCTGACGTGACCTGGTTCCACGAGGGGGAGGCATCCTTCGCAATGGTCTTCGCGGTGTTCTTCCCTGCGGTCACGGGGATCATGGCCGGGGTCAGCATGTCCGGGGATTTGAAGGATCCGCGCAAGGCTCTCCCCCTGGGGACGCTCCTGGCGATCCTCGTGGGCTTCGTCGTCTACGCGGCGATCCCCATCTGGATGGCGATGAACGCGGACATGGAGACCCTGGAGTCGAATCCCTACGCGATGTGGTCCATGGCCGCAGCGCCGGCGCTGATCTATGTCGGCGTCTGGGGTGCGACCCTGTCCAGCGCGGTGGGGAGCATCCTCGGCGCGCCCCGGACCCTCCAGGCCCTCGCGAAGGACGGCCTGGCGCCGCGGCTCTTCGCCAGGACCTCGGGCCCCACGGACGAGCCCCGGGTCGCGACCCTGTTCACCTTCGCCCTCGCGGAGGTGGGGATCCTCGTGGGTAGCCTGGACCTCATCGCGCCGGTGCTCACCATGTTCTTCCTGGCCACCTATGGAGCGACGAATCTTGCCTGCGGCCTGGAGCGCTGGGCCGCGACGCCGAGCTTCCGGCCGTCGTTCAAGATCCCGGCCTGGGTGAGCCTCGCCGGTGCCTTCGGCTGCTTCTACGTGATGAGCATCATCAACCTGCCCGCGATGATTGCGGCGGTGCTGTTCTGCCTGGGCCTCTTCGTCTATGCCCAGGGGCGCACCTACGGGGAGTCCTTCGGGGACGCGCGCCACGGCCTCTGGGCCGCGTTGGTGCGGGTTGCGCTTCTGCGTCTCCGGGACGCGACCTACCATCCGCGCAACTGGCGTCCCAACCTCGTGATCTTCGGCGGCGACCCAGACAAGCGCACCCATCTCCTCGAGCTGGGGACTGCGCTGGTCGGGGGGCGGGGGCTGGTGTCGTACTTCTACCTGCGCCAGGGGGCCATCCTCGACCTGGCCAAGCAGCGGCCCGCGCTGCGTGCGGACATGGAGAGCCGCCTCCGGGAGGCCTACCCGAACGTCCTCCCCCGGGTGGAGCTCACAGACGACATCTACAGGGGCATCGTGGCGGCTGCCCAGACCTACGGCATCGGCGGCTTCCAGACCAACACGGTCATGCTCGGGTGGCTCTCCAAGCCCGAGCGGCGCGGGAACTACGTGCGGACCCTCCGGGAGCTGGTGGCCCTGGACTGTTCCGTGCTGCTGGTGCGCCGCAAGCCTGTGCGTGGTCTTGGACGACGGGCCCGGATCGATGTCTGGTGGGGCGGCATCAAGGGCAACGGCGGCCTCATGCTCCTGTTGACCTACCTCCTGCGGAACGCGGCGGCCTGGGAGGGTGCGAAGGCCCGGGTGATCACCATCGTCCAGAGCGCGGACGAGGCGGATCCGGTCCGCACGAGTCTCCAGGAGCTCCTGGATCAGGCCCGCCTCGAGGCCCGGGCCCACGTGGTGGAGCGGGCCGGTCGCTCCATCGCAGAGGTGATGCAGGCGGAGAGCGGAGACACGGATCTCGCGCTCCTGGGCCTCAAGCTCCCGGTGGGTTCGGAGGAGGACTCCCCCTTCTTCGACCGGATGGACGCGTTTCTCGAGGCGCTGCCCACCACGATGATGGTCTGCAGCGCTCAACACTTCGAGGGCGAACCGGTGTTGTTTGATGAGTAGGCGGGACCCCTGCGAGAGAGCAGGGCACTGCCAGGTCTCATTTTCGGCCAGAGACCAGAGAACAGGCGTCTGACTCCGACGATTCACGTCTCTCCTTCACGGGGAAGGCCCCCACGGTCTGGGGGTGTCGGCGGAGGAGGTGGGGGAGGGCGATTCCCGGAGCGACATCAGGTTTCGAATTGAATCCCGGGGCCGGCCTGGATAGACTCCGGGCGCTGCGCCACTCAGGGGCAGGGAGTGAGGTGGGATGGCGACGACACCGATGGAGTATCTGAACGGCACCACGGCCATCGTGCGCGGCGCGCTGGACGCGGGGTGCGACTTCTTCGCCGGCTACCCGATCACGCCCTCCAGCGGGGTCCTCGTGCAGATGATGCGTGAGCTCCCCGCCCGGGGCGGGGTGGCCCTCCAGGGCGAGGACGAGATCGCGTCCATGGGCTTCTGCATCGCCGCGGCCATGGCGGGGCGGCGGGTCCTCACCGCGACCAGCGGCCCGGGCCTGAGCCTCTACTCCGAGAGCCTCGGCCTGGCGGTCATGGGGGAGGTCCCCCTGGTGGTGATCAACGTCCAGCGGCTGGGCCCGGCGACGGGCGGCGCAACCACCGGCGCCGAGGGCGACATCCAGTTCGTGCAGTGGGTGACCTCGGGGGGGATCCCCATGGTGGTCCTGAGCCCCGTGGACGTGCCCACGTCGTACTGGCTCACCACCGAGGCCTTCCGCATCGCGGAGTCCCTGCGGGTGCCAGTGATCCTCAACACGTCCAAGGACCTGGTCCTCACCATGGAGAGCGTGGATCCGACGGGGTTCCGCAAGGCCGCAGTGGCCCCCCGGCGGCGCTGGGAGGGCGAGGGGACGTTCAAGCCCTACGCCATCGTCGCGCCGCAGGACGTCCCGGCCTTCCTCCCCATCGGGGACCCGGACCACCAGGTGCGGTTCACCACGTCCATGCACGGGGAGGAGGGCATCCTCTCCAAGAAGCTCCCGGTGGTGGACGAGACCTTCCGGCACCTGGCCGCGAAGATCGACGCCCGGGCCGAGGAGCTGGCCCTCTACGACCTCCGGGACGATCCAGCCGCGGACATCCTCATCGTGGCCTCGGGGGTGTCGGCGCGGATCGCCATGGCCGCGGTCCGGGACGCCCGGGACCGGGGGCAGCGCCTGGCCCTCCTGGTGCTCTACACCCAGTGGCCGGTGCCCGAGGAGGCGATCCGGAGGGCGGCCGCGGACAAGCAGCGGATCATCGTGCCCGAGATGAACCTGGGCCTCTACCGTCGGGAGGTGGAGCGCGTCCTGCCCGGGAAGGAGGTCCTGGGCGTGAATCGCGTGGACGGTGCGCCCATCACGCCGGAGATGATCCTCCGGGAGGCGGGGCTGGCATGAGCGCCGATGTCTACACACCCGAGACCTACATCGATCCCGAGACCCGGCCCTATCCCTTCTGCCCGGGCTGCTCCCACACCCAGGTCCTGGATCGGGTCGCCGGCGCCCTGGCCAAGGTGGGGGTGCCTCCCGAGAAGGCGGTGATTGTCACCGACATCGGGTGCATCGGGATCTCGGACAAGCACTTCAACACCCACACCTTCCACGGGCTCCACGGTCGGTCGGTCACCTACGCGACGGGCCTCAAGATGGCCAACCCCGATCTCACGGTGGTGGTCCTCCTCGGGGACGGCGCGCTGGGGATCGGCGGGCACCACTTCCTCAACGCGGCCCGGCGGAACGTGGACATCACCGTGGTGGTGGCCAACAACCACAACTTCGGCATGACCGGCGGGCAGCACTCGGTGACGACCCCTTCGGGGGGGATCACCGCGACCACCGCGGCGGGGAACATGGAGTCCTCCATCGACATCTGCGGCCTGGTGAAGGTCGCCGGGGGCAACTTCGCGGCCCGCTGCTTCGCCTTCGACGCGGCCTTCGAGGACCTCATCGCGGAGGGGATCCGCGCGGAGGGGTTTGCCGCGGTGGACGCGTGGGAGATCTGCGTGGCCTACTTCGGCAAGGTCAACAAGGTGAACCGCACGGTCCTCCAGGAGATGATGACCGCCCAGGGCTTTGAGACCGGCGTGGTGCATCGCCTGGAGAAGCCGGGCTATCTGCGCGCCTGCGCGGCCGTCGCTGACCGCCTCGTGGAGGCGGGGGGCGCGGCGCCCCAGCTGATCACGCCCCGGTTCGCGCCCCCGTTCCAGGGGCGGCGCACCCTGGTCATGGCCGGCCGGGCCGGGCAGAAGGTGATCTCCACCGGGGTCCTCCTGGGGAAGGCGGCGATGCTCTCGGGCCTCCATGCGATGCAGCGGGACGACTACCCGGTGACCGTGATGACCGGGCACTCTGTCGCGGACATCGTCCTGGAGGACCGGGAGATCCACACCTTCGTGGTGGAGGTCCCGGACTTCGTCCTGATCTCGGCTGCCGAGGGCAGGGCCCAGCTGGCCGGCGGCCTGGCCGACCTCCCCGCTTCCACGCGAATCTTCACGATCCCCGAGCTTGCCGACCTCGACACCTCGGCCTGGGTCTCGGTGCTGGACCCGGACGCCTTGGGCCTCCGCCTGACCCGCACCAACACCGCCCTGGCCCTCATGGGCTGGTTCGTACGGGAGACCGGGGTTGTGTCCATGGACGCTCTCCTCGGCGCCGTCGACCTGATTGACCGCCCCGCGGTGCGAGAAGAGAACCTGAAGACCCTCGCTCCCTTCCTGCCGTAGCTTGCGCCCGCGCATGTGAAGACCTTGCAACGAACCCGGTATGTTTGTTAGATCGGTCGCAATGGACAAGTACTGCCCGAAGTGTTTCCGGAGATTCCCGTCCACATCCTCTCGGTGTTAGCAGGACGATGTGCGCCTGATCGCGCTGGGCGAGGAGGATCTCGTCGGACAGGAGATCGATGAGCGGTACAAGGTCCTGAAGAAGCTCGGCCAGGGCGGGATGGGTGCGGTCTACGTGGCGGAGCAGTCCCTCATCGGCCGACGCGTCGCGCTCAAGGTCCTGCTCAAAGCAGTCGTCAAGGACGAGTCCATCGTCAAGCGTTTCCTCATCGAGGCCAGGGCCATCGCTGCCCTCTCGAACCAACACACCATCACCCTCTACGACTTCGGCGTCACCGCGGCGGGGCTGCTCTACTTCACCATGGAGCTGGTCGAGGGGATCGACCTCTCGAAGATCCTCAAGCGGGAGGGACCACTCGGCTACGAGCGGGCCACGTCAGGAAGCGGGGTCAGGCATTGACACTTGACATTTTCGGGAGGTTCTCTTGATGCGCCTTGGAGTCGGATTTCGATCCTGCAGCCCCATGTCGTCTGTCGGCGCAAGTGAATGAAGAGCGAGAGAGCATGATCATCGTACTGAAACGTAACGCATCGAACCGCATCCTTCCGGTACTGGCCCTGATCATCGGGCTGGCTGCGTGTGCGCGCATCGTCACGGACTCTGTTGGGGAGGACACGTCAGATGAGACAGCCGGCGCGGACATGGTGATGGTCTGCGAACCCGAGTGTCCCGAGGGGCAGGAGTGCCTGGACGGCTGGTGCCGGGAGCTCGACGCCGAGGGTTTCGGGGGCTGGTTCCGTCCCGGCCCGGACTCCGGCGCCGAGATGGTGCGGATCCCGGGCGGAGAGTTCTGGATGGGCTGCGATGAGGGGACCGAGCCAGAGTGTGCGCCGGCGTCCCGACCACGGGTCTCGGTCCACCTGACGTCGCCGTATTCCCTGGATCGCTTCGAGGTGACCAATGCCCGCTATCGGGAGTACCTGAACGCCGAGGGGATCACCGCCAGCAAACCGACCTGCAATGGCTACGACCTCTGGGACGACAGCAACCCCCAGGACCCCGTGGTCCCGGATTGGGCCTGGCAGCACCCCGTCGCTTGCGTGAGCGCCGCGGACGCCGCTGCGTTCTGCGCGTGGGCCGGCAAAGCCCTGCCCACCGAGGCCCAGTGGGAGCTCGGCGCCCGGGGTCAGACCGGGCGGGTATACCCCTGGGGCGACGACTTCCACCAGGAGAAGGCGCAGTGCTACCGGGACTGGGACGCGTCGAATCCTGACTGGTCTTTGATGTGCAAGGACATCTATGCCTCGGTGCCCGTCTGCAACGGCGGCGGGACCGTGGGACAGGACCGCTGCGAGGCGACGGCGCCGGTCATGGACGGGGGCGGCGCACCCCTCCCCCAGGTCGGCAACCTGGCATGGGGGTTGCGACACATGTCGGGAAACGTCGCAGAGTGGGTGGCCGATGCCTGGACGGAGAACCACGAGGGCTGTGAGACCGACGGCGTGCTCGGATGTACGGATCCGTACCTCCCGCCGGATCAGGGCGGGCTCCGTCCCGTGCGGGGCGGCTCCTGGTTCCAGCAGGGCAGCACGCAGATCACGGGCTGGTTCCGTGAGTCCGAAGACGCTGGCAAGAAGAAGAAAGACATTGGTTTCCGTTGCGCCTGGAACCCGGGCCGGTAGGTTTGGGTTGGGTCAGAACACCTACGGCGAGCGGGTGAATAGGGGAGGGATGAGATGCAGAGGCTGACGGCGACACTGGTCCTGACGGCCGTTCTTGTCTGGGGATGCGGCGGCAGCGGCACCACGGTGTCGACCCCGGAAGTGCTCCCGGGGGACGCGGAGGTCGTGGACGGAGAGATCCAGGTCGACGGGTGCTGCCTCGGCGATGGGTCGGATGCACTCCCGGAGGATGGTGTCTTCGAGGACACGGATGCGACGGAGATCCTCGTTGATGCGCCCCCGATCCCCTGCGAGGTTCAGGGGGACTGCCCCGACGGGATGGCCTGCCTCGATACGGGCCTCTGCGGTCCCTGCGAGACCGCGGGGGACTGCGGCCAGGGGGAGGGCTGCTCCGTGGACGGTGCCTGCGGTGCGTGCACCTCCGGGGAGGACTGCCTGGACGGTGACGGCTGCAACGGCGACGGGGAGTGCGGGCCCTGCAGCCTCACCAAGCACTGCCCCGAGGGCCAGGCCTGCGTCGAGACCGTCTGCCAGGCCTGCGACTTCAGCACCCAGTGCTTCGGCGGCCTCTGCGTCGAGGGCGCGTGCGTGGACTGCACGCCGGGGGACGACGACGCGCTCTGCGCAGAGGAATACGCCAAGCCCGGATATGCCTGTCTCGAGGACGGAACCTGCGGCGTGGTGACCTGCGACACGAGCGAGGACTGTTATCCCCTCCATCTCGCCTGTGTCGAGGGCGTCTGCGACGCGTGCGACCCGGACGCGCAGAACTGCGATCCCGACGTCTTCGGCCCCGAGGCGCAGTGCGTCGAGGGCTACTGCGTCGCGGAGTGCCTCACCGCGGAGCAGTGCTTCGACGACAAGCCGGTCTGCGGTGATGACGGCCTCTGCCGGGAATGCAACAAGAACGCCGAGTGCGGCGACTTCGTTGATGCGGGAGACCTCCCCGCCGGGCAGCAGGCCCTCTGCACGCCGACCGGCCAGTGCGTCCCAGGGAACTGCTACGATGTCGAGAAAACCCTCTCGTGCCTGGACGGGAACAAGGGACTCTGTGTCGCACATGTCTGCGAACCCTGCGTCGAGCCTGACGACGACGAGGACTGCATCCAGCAGTACGGCGACAACAAGCTCTGCATCGAGGGCGAGTGCGTCGACGCGGAGTGCCACGCCCTGGGCATCGACGATCCGAACCAGTGCGCGGGCGGCAAGGCGATCTGCGATGAAGGCCACGAATGTGTTCCGTGCACGACCTACCAGGATCCGGACCAGGTCTGCGTGGATACCTACGCCCAGGAGGCCGGCGAGGAATGGATCTGCGTGGACGACATCTGCCAGCCCTGGGTCTGTGACCCGGACAAGACCTCGGACTACTGTGTCGCAGGCCAGGTCTGCGTCGAGGATGCGGGTGCGTATGTCTGCGTTCTCTGCGCGGATCCCGACGACGACTCCCTGTGCATCCAGCAGTACGGGGACGACTTCCTGTGCGTCGATGGGGACTGCGTCGTCGCCGACTGCCACGAGACGTCGGACTGCCCGGACAAGAAGATCTGCGACGACGAACATCTCTGCCAGGTCTGTTCGACCTGGGGTGAGCCGGATCAGGCCTGCCTGGAGGCATGGGGTCTGGTCGACGGGGGCGATGACTGGCTCTGCGCGGACGGTGTCTGCCAGCCCTGGCAATGCGTCGGCGGCCAGGGGGTCACCGACCTCTACTGCCCCCAGGGGCAGCTCTGCGGCACCGACCACTTCTGTGCCGGCTGTACAGAGCCCGCTGACGACCAGAAGTGCAAGACCCAGTTTGGCGAGAGCTTCCTTTGCATCGCAGGTGCCTGCATCGTCGGCGCATGCCATGACCTCTCGGTGAAGGACCCCAACGAGTGCAGCGTCGGGGAGACGATCTGCACCGAGGACCACGTCTGCGCCACCTGCGACACCTTCCCGCTGGCGGATCTCGCGTGCGAAGAGAGCTACGGCGCGGCCAACCCGGAGGAGCCGGACTGGCTCTGCTCCTCCCAGGGGAAGTGCAAGCCCTGGCAGTGCGAGGTCGTGGACGACTGCCTGAACGGACAGATCTGCAACAACCAGCACAAGTGCGTCCCTTGCGTCGAGCCGACGGACGATCCCTACTGCGAGGCGCAGTACGGGAACGACCACATCTGCGCGGCGGGAGCGTGCACGCCGGGGGTCTGCCACCCGCTCGCCATCCAGGATCCCAACGAGTGCTCCGCGGCGAAGGAGATCTGCAGCGACGACAACCTCTGCCTGTCCTGCGAGCTCTCTCCGCAGCCGAGTCAGGCCTGCTTCGACACCTACCACCCTTACGAGGGTGGAGACCATTGGCTTTGCTGGAACGACAAGTGCCAGCCCTGGGAGTGTGCGATCGCCACCCACTGCGTGAACGGGATGATCTGCAGCAACGACCATGGGTGCGAGCAGTGCGATCCGGACGCGGGCAACGAGGACTGCCTTGATGCATACGCGCCGGTGACCAAGCTCTGCGTTTTCGACGAGGACGCCCAGATGCACCTCTGCAAGGATCCTTGCGAGCCCGGAGCCTGCTCCGACGGCAAGATCTGTGACCCACAGATCCAGGAATGCGTTGCGTGCCAGGACTGGGTGGACGATGCGCTCTGCGATAACCAGTACGCGTCGAACCGACTCTGTATCGGAGGGGCTTGTACTGTGGCCAACTGTCACGGTGATGACTCGGTCCCAGCCGGGGTCTACGAGTGCGTGGACGGGGGCAAGGTCTGTGATCCCGTGACGCACTTCTGCTCCTTCTGCAGCGCGCAGCTCCCGTGTCCGACCTACGTGGATCCATCCGGGAGCGGCTATGCCTATCTCTGCGACAGCGGGACCTGCAACCTGGGGACCTGTTGCGACGGGGATGGTTGCCTGGAGACCATCAACTGTTCGGAAAACATGCCCTGCGACGGCTACGTCTGCGGTTGCGACGAGGACACGGACTGCTGGAACGGCCTTCAGCTCGATGGTTGCCTCGACCCGACCAAGATGGACACCCTGAACTTCTGCATCGGCGGGGCTTGCCGCGCGCCGCAGCCGTCGGACATCGAGGCCGGGAAGTGCGCGATCCCCTTCGTCAGCGGCGAGGGCATGGTCTACAAGTGCTACGACGCGGCGGAGCACAAGTCCCTCAATCCCAACGAGAATCCGAAGGAAGGCTGCCTCCTCTGCAACCCCTACACCGCGCAGGGGGGGCACAAGATGGCCTGGACCCCGGGGACCATGAACGACGCCTTCACCTTCCAGGCGACCCACTGCTACATCGACGATCCCGATGACGGGCCGTCGGGGGAGGGTTACAGCTACTGCCGTCCGTTGGGACCTGCCCTGGAGGACGAGGTGGCGAAGCCCACCGTCCCGTCCTGGGAGTGCAAGGCCTGCGTGCCGGAAGTCAGCGCGCTCGGACGCGAGGACATGTTCCGCTGGCGTCCGCCGGTGGACGAGCCGGAGAGCCCCGGGGCCCTCGAGGAGCGGACTCTGTGCTCCCAGCCCAGGTACTATGGCACCTTCGACAACCCGATCCCCGAGGGGCAGGGGGATTACCCCTACTCGGGGAGCACCACCGGGCGCTGCTGGCAGACCCGGTGTCGCGGCATGGCCTGGCAGCCCTGGCTCCCCCTGGGCATGGCCGGCGCGGGCGGGGTCTACACCACCGCGGACACCGGCGCGGGCTTTGCGCTGGTGGGCAGCTTCGGCGGCGGCTTCGGCGCCGGCGTCCCGACGCTGGTCAACGAGGTCGGCAACCCGGGCTGTGACTGCGTGGACGACGGGGACTGCGACGGCACCCTCGCCTGCGTGGGGTGTCGCTGCACCTGCGGCGCCGACAGCGACTGCGGCGGCTACTGCCTCTACGGGAGCTGCGTCGAGGGGTGCAAGTCCGACGCGGACTGCGCCCCCGCCGCGCCGGTCTGCGTCAACGGGCAATGCTTCGAGTGTGACGGCCCCGAGGTCTGTGCGGACGACGAGTCCTGCGAGATCGGCGTCTGTTCGCTCTAGGGACGAAGGAGGTTCTCATGCGCTCCAAGCTCATCGGATTTGTTGGCATCCTCGGTCTGCTCCTGGGAGCCTCCGCCTCCGCAGGCGTGCCCTCCTTCGTGACATACTCCGGAAGGTTGACCGACGGGTCCGGCTGGGGGGAGAGCACCGAGGCGTCGCTGGTCTTCAACCTCTACGACTCCGCCGACGCGCAGGATCCGTTCTGGACCACGACCCACCCGGTCGTGGCCGTGGTGGACGGGTACTTCACGGTGAACCTGGGGATGTGCAACGCGGACGGGTCGGCATGCACCGTGAACCCGGACGAGGCGATGTTCCCGGCAGATCTCCCCGAACAGATGTGGGTCGGAGTGGAGGTCGGTGGGGTCGAGACGGCACCGAGACAGCCGGTCGGGCGTGTCCCCCTTGCCATCCGGGCTGATCGGACCGAGATCGTGGCGAATGGCCGCCGGTGGTCGGTGAACGCGGTCTTTCGGACATCGACCGCCGGAAAGCTGACCTCGGCGGATGGGAGTTGGACCGATGACGGCAAGACCACAGGAGCGATCGGGACCAACGGATATCCGGTGGGATACTCGTCGGCGAAGGCCGCATGTGAGATAGCGGTGAGTTCCCCGACCGCGCACATGTGCTCCCAGGAGGAGATGCAGCGGAGCGCACAGATGGGCATTACGCTCGACACACCGTCCTGGGTGTCCGGCGGCAACAGCGACTTTTTTCTCAATGACCAGGACAAGTTGACGATCGTTCGAGATTGCCAGGGGTGGAGCGCTGGGGGGTATTTTGATTCGTCGGGAAATATCCAGGCCGGGATGGTATGGTCACCGACCATCCACTCAACACACGGTTCATGTGAAGAGATTCATCCCGTAGCATGCTGCGACTTCCCGCAGTAACTGAGATCCGGGCCTTGGAGGTGTGGGATGAGGACGGTCGTTGTCGTGGCGTTGGCGTTCTTGGTGGTGGGGTGCGTCGAGGCCCGGGCCGGGAGCCAGGGAGAGCCCGGACCGGAGCCTGACATCGTTACTCTGGAGGTTCGGGAGATCTCGGTCCGAACGCCCAAGCCCGGGGTCCACATCGTCGTGCCGAAGATGAAGACGAAGTGGGAGCCGGCGATCCGAGGCGTGAAGTTCGTGCAGGAGATCCTGTACGGGCCGCTGCCTCCGGTCCAGGAGCCCGGAGTCGGGAAGTAGGGCGGCTTGTTGGGAACGTGGACGCGGGCTGCGCCCAGTCCCACAGGGGATGGGGAATCGGGGCGTGGACGCCCCTCCCACAAAGGCGGGGACGGTCAGGAGCCGAGGAGCTTGTCCACGTCGATGTCGTAGCGCTTCAACCACCGATAGACCTGGGGACGCTGACGGCCGAAGTGGCGGCCGACTGCGGCGAGGTTGCCCCCGTGGGCGCGGATCGTGGCGACCAGCTGCTCACGGGTCGGGCGGCCTCCGGAGGGGAGGGGGCCCGCGGCGATCGCGCCCGTCGGCTGGTGGCTGGTGGCCGGTGGCCCTTGACCCGGGGCTGACGGAGGTCGTTTTCGGGCCTCGAGGTAGGGGATGCGGATCGCGTCCGGGAGCTGATGGAGATTGAACGCCGCGCCCCCGGTCTCCACGGTCAGGGCCTTCGCAACGTTCCGAAGCTCGCGGACGTTCCCCGGCCATCCATGGCAGAGGAGGGCCTCCTGCAGCGCGGCGCTGTCCAGGTGGGCGAAGGTGCGGTCGCTGAAGTGATCCCAGAGGATCGGGATGTCCTCCCGCCGCGCCCGGAGGGGGGGCAGCTCGATGCGGAGCTGGGCCAGGCGGAACAGGAGATCCAGGCGGAACCGGCCGCTGGTTGCGCCCGCGTCGATGTCCGCGTTGGTGGCGGAGAGCACGCGGACATCCACGGGCGTCGCCCGGGTCGCCCCCAGGGGCGTCACCTCGCCGGTCTCCAGGGTACGCAGGAGCTTCCCCTGAGCGCCCGCCGGCATGTCCCCGATCTCGTCCAGGAAGAGAGAGCCCCGGTGCGCCTCCAGGAAGTAGCCCTTGCGGGCATGCTTCGCGCCGGAGTAGGCCCCCGCCCGAGCACCGAAGAGATCGCTCTCGACGAGGTCCTTGGGGATCGCCGTCGCGTTGAGCGGGACGAAGGGACCGTCCCGCCCGCTCAAGCGGTGGAGGGCGCTGGCCACCACTTCTTTTCCTGTGCCCGTCTCGCCCAGGACCAGGACGGCCATCTCCGAGCCCGCGATGCGGCGGATACACGCCCGGATCTCCCGTATCGCCGCTGATACCCCGACCAGGCCGGTGTCGTCCACGGTGGCGTCTACGGTGGCCAGCACCGGGGGGCAGATCACGAGGAGGGAGTCACCGGTGCGTATCACGTCGCCGACGGAGAGCTGGGCAGCACCGGCGGGCCAGCCGTTCACCGTCGTCCCGTTCTTGCTCCCGAGATCATTCAGGAAGAGGGGTGCGTCCGACGCAGCGCGTACGAGTTGGGCATGACGACGGGACATCCGGCCATCTGCCAGGTGGAGCATATCTTCGCGCTCGGGACCGGCGCCCGCCCGGCCCAGCACCAACCCGCGCTCGGTAACGGCGACGGTGCGCCCCGCTGCGTCCCGATCCGGGGACGCCAGCACCCGGACGCAGAGGGTCGGGTTGGATGCGTCCGGAGACATCAGGGCGGTGTCGGTCCCTGCAAGGGTCTCGGAGCCGGTGGGCAGTCCCACGTCTTCCTCCCATTCGGTCTTCTGCGTTCCGGGAGTTTCTACCATCACCCGGCTACGCCGGTCAATCGTGGGCGCGTTACGGTTCGTAACGTCTCCTCCGAACATCGTGGCGACCGGGCACGACGGGCTGTTGCCCCGCGCTCCCCCCAGGTGTATCGTTCAGACGAAATCAGAGGAGGAGGATCATATGTGTGACGAGAAGAAATTGAGCTTCCGGGATCTGGAGCCGTGGCAGCTGGGCATGGACCTGGCCGAGCGGGTGCACGGCGCGACCGCGGCCTTCCCCGAGGAGGGCGACGAGCTCGGTTCGCGGATGCGGGACGCCGCGATCACCATCCCTGCGGCGATCTCCGAGGCCTTCGCGCTGGAGTCCACCGAGCACGTGATCGAGGTCATGGGCCCCATCGCCGAGCTGGAGACCTGCGTCGAGCTGGCGAAGCGCCTCCAGTTCCTGGCCGAGGACCTGGCCGAGGACCTCTCCGAGCGGGTCGAGGGCGTCGCGCAGTCCATCGGGAAGGTCCTCGAGGAGGTCGACCCGGAGCTGGAGGAAGACGGGGACTTCCCCGGCCGGCCGCGACCGGAGGCTGCGCACCGGGAACTGGCGAGGGACGGAGGACCTGCCCAGGAGCACCACCGGGAGGACTGCGGATGCGCCCCGCCCCGCCGCCACCACACCTACGATGACCGTTGCTGCGAGCCGCCCCGCCGCCACCGCCATCGCTGCCGCGACTGACGGCGGGGCGCGCCTCACTCCGCAGTGATGTGGAACACCGTCGCCCCCGCGCCCTCCGCGATGGTGACGTAGTCGACCCCGAGCCCGGTGAACGCGACGGACTCCCCCTGGAACTCCATGCCCAGGAGGGCGTCGCAGGGCAGGCCGACGAAGGCGTCTGCGAGGTCCGTCCCCGGGGGACGCCGGAGCGCGGCCGCAGCGAAGTAGTTCCTCACCAGGATCAGCGCGCCGTCCGCGGTGATGTCCGCCCCGGTGACGATGCCCATGCCCACGTCGCCGAGGGTCTCCATCACCGTGGGCCCTCCTGCGGTGAGGGGCGCCGCGGCCCGGTACACCGTGGAGGAGCCTTCGGTGGTCTTCTCGATCACATAGACGTCCCCGGTCCCGGGATCCACCAGCAGCGCCTCCGCATCCCGGGCCCCGTCCGGGTAGGTCAGGTGCACCACCATCGCTGCGGAGACCCGCCGTCCATCGTCCGTGGTCCACTGCCCATCCTCCCCGAGCGACGGCTCGGGGACCACATAGACCGTGATCTTGCTGCGGGTCCGCGGGTTGTCCCCGATGTCACCGATGTACAGGCAATCGCCCGCCGCGCCGGGGCATGGCCCGATGCCGATGTCCTCCCAGTCCTTGGCCTGCGCGCCGTCGATGTCCACCACCCCCAGGTCCGCGCCCGTGGCATCCAGTGCGAAGAGCCGGGGCCCGTCCCCGGAGTCGTTGTGGGCCCAGAAGACTCCTGGAACGGTGCGGCTGGCCACCAGGCCCGAGAGTTCGAACAGGTCGGCGTTCGCGAGGTGGCCGACGGTCTCCGCGGCGCCCCAGGTCGGACAGGGTGGGGGAGGGACGTCGGCGGGGGTGTCCGGGATGCTCGCCGTGTCGTCCGCGTTCCCGGCGAGGTCCTCCGGGAGGTCCGGGGCGAGGTCCGGGGCGAGGTCGGCCTCGACCTCAGTCACGAGCAGATCCTCGGGCACCTCCGACGCGATGTCCGCGGGTGCACGGGCGGACTCGCCGGAGCATGCGCCGAGGAGGAGGAGGAGGGCGAGGAGGTGGGTGATCCGGATCATTGGAGGAGTATACGGAGTTTCGGGGTTCTTGCACGTCGCCGGAGGCCGGTCGACACGCTCCCGGTCAGATTATCGCGCGGAGGCCAGCTTCTTCGCGGTCTTCGCCAGGGCCAGGAACTCCGTACGGTACCCGCCCGGGTCCCACCCCACGGCGCCCTCGGCCCTCTCGATGGCCAGGGGGTAGCCGGCACCAGCGGCGAGCTCCGAGCCGCGCAGGGCCATGCCGAAGAGGGCCACGGACGCAGCCCAGCGCAGGTCCCCGGAGGCGTCCGCGATCGATCGGACCCGGTCGAGGACGGGGAAGGTCTCCAGGGTGCTCTTGTCCCCATCGGGCTTCTTCCAGCGGAGCTTCGCGGTGCAGAGCTCCGGGGAGGCCATGGCGGTGTCCTTCACCTTGGTCTCGGAGTACTTCATCTCCTCCGGCGCGGGGGTCGGGGCTGCAGCCCCGAC
>JBDRIT010000026.1:0-20116 GCA_043815665.1 Pseudomonadota bacterium | reverse complement strand
GGAAATCCGCACGCTGCGTGCGATGAGGAGGGGGCTGGAGATAGGCTCAAGGTTTGGAGATTGAGGCACTCCCAGAGGAAACGGGGAGAAAACAGATGGGCCAAACCTACCGGCACTACGCCAGTCCTCGACCCTACCAGGCTCTACCACGTCTTCTAGAAGCGCCTAGGCCTCGACGCCGGTTCCTCGCCCAGGCCGCATCATCATTTGCGCCGAGGTCATCTGGTTATTGCGCATCATGGGTGGCCTCCGAATCCTGGTAGGAGTACGTCCGCCCCTGGTAGTTCCGTAGCGTGGCCTCGTGCCCGTCGTAGCAGGAGGTCTCCGGCGGCAGCAGGGGGATCTTCCCGCCGCCTCCGGGCGCGTCGATGACGTACTGCGGCACCGCCAGCCCGGAGGTGTGCCCCCGCAGCTCCCGGAGCACCCGCAGGCCGGTCTCGATCGGGGTGCGGAAGTGGTTGGTCCCCTCGACCAGGTCCGCCTGGTACATGTAGTAGGGCCGGACGCGGTTGGCCAGGAGCTTGCGGTTCAGCTCGAGGAAGACCCCCGGGGCGTCGTTGACCCCCTTGAGCAGAACCGACTGGTTCCCCAGGGGGATCCCGGCGTCGGCCAGGCGGGCCAGGGCCCGGCACGCCACGGGCGTGACCTCCGCCGGGTGCTCGAAGTGGGTGTTGAGGAACAGGGGGTGGTGCTTGCGCAGGATCCGGACCAGGCGCTCCGTGATCCGCTGGGGCAGGACGCACGGCATGCGCGTGCCGATCCGGATGATCTCCACGTGCGGGATGGCGCGGAGCGCGCCGAGGATGCCGTCCAGGGCCTCGTCCGGGAGCATGAGCGGGTCCCCGCCGGAGACGATGACGTCCCGGATCTCCGGGTGGTCCGCGATGTACTCGATGGCCTGGCGGCGCAGGGCGTCGGTGATGGCCAGCGTCCGGCCCACCTTGCGCTTCCGGGTGCAGAAGCGGCAGTACATCGCGCACTCGCTGGTCACCTCGAAGAGGACCCGGTCGGGGTAGCGGTGCACCAGACAGGGGACCGGCTTCATCTGCTCCTCGGCCAGGGGGTCGGGGTCTGTGCAGGTGTCCGGGGTAAGCTCGGCTGCGGAGGGGATGCACTGCCGGGCGATGGGATCGTCCGCGTGCCGCACCAGGCCGAGGTAGTAGGGGTTCACGGCCACGGGATAGGTCCGGGCCACCTCCGCGATCACGTCCGGGTCAACCCCGGGCACGTTGAGCGCCAGCTCCCACCCCGACCGGACCGTCGAGCGGAGCAGCTGCCGCCAGTTGTCGTGCGCTCTCTCCCCATTCACGACGGACAAGCGAAGCGCTGGGCGTCTGTTCATCTTTCCATCCTCTTCACGAAGAACAGTTTTCCGTCACCGGGTTTGTAGAAGTCCGGGATGTGCGCCTCGGCCCGGAAGCCCCGGGCGAGGTAGAAGGCCCTTGCTTGATCGTACAGGTCGGTGTCCGACGTCTCCGCGACGAGCAGCCTGGCCCCCTGCGCCGCCACGGCCTCCTCCACTGCCCGGAGGAGCCGGGAGGCCAGGCCGCGGCCCTGCCACGCGGGGTCCGTCACGATCCAGTAGAGGTCCCAGGTCCCCTCGGTCCCCGGGGTGGGGCCGAAGCATGCGTAGCCGCGGACGCCGCCGCCCTCGTCGAGGACGCGGAAGTGGTACCCCGAGGGCTCCTCTCCCTGTGACGCTGCGGCCTCTGCGAGCTCCCGGGCGATGGCCACCTCCGACTCCCGGAAGACCTCGGTCGCCTCCACCAGACGGACGAGGGTCTCCACGTCGGCGGGCAGCAGCCCGCGGATCAGTGGCTCCGGGTCCACGCTGCCTCCACGAGGGACCCGATGAACTCCTCGTAGCTCCGGCCGGACGCCGCGACCGCGCGGGCGAGCCCGGCCGACCGGGAGATGTCGGGGTTGGGGTTCACGTCGATGACCCGGGGCTCCCCCGCCGCGTCGAGCCGGAGGTCCAGGCGGGCGTAGTCCCGGCAGCCGAAGGCCCGGTAGCCGGTGACCACCAGCGCGGCGATCCGGGCGGCCAGGTCGGGGGTCAGCCGCGCGGGGCACCGCGGCACCGTGCGCAGGTCGTCCTCGCTGCCGGACGCCCACTTCGCGCCGTGGGTGACCATGCGCGGCTCGCCGTCCGCGTAGCCGACGAACTCCATCTCGGCGACGGGCAGCGCGGTCGCGCCGGGCCCCTCGCCGATGACGGCCACGTTGAACTCCCGGCCGGGGAGGTAGGCCTCGGCCAGCACCGGCTGCCGGAACTCCTCGAGGAGGGCTGCGACCCGGGCCCGCAGCCGGGCGGGGGAGTCGACGAAGGAGTCCGCCGTGATCCCCAGGCTGCCGTCCTCCCGCGCGGGCTTGAGCACCCGCGGGTAGTCCAGCGCTGCGCACGTCGCATCGTCCGGGACCCCCCGGAAGAGCGCCGAAGGGGCCGTGGGCACGCCGGCCTGGGCGAGGATGGCCTGGGCCACGCTCTTGTCCAGGGCCCAGGCCATGGCCATCGGGCCGCTCCCGGTGTAGCGGATCCCGTACAGCTCCAGGAGGCCGGAGACCACGGGCTCGTGCCGCGCCTCCCCGTCCAGGCCCTCGGTGAGGTTGAACACCACCACCCGGTCCCGCAGGGACACCAGGCGATCGAAGACCCCCGCCAGCCGGGCGCCGGACACGGGGACCGGCTCCACCGCCCAGCCGACGGCCTCGAGGGCCGCCTGCACGTCGCCGACCTCGTTGACCACGTCGGTCTCGGAGGGCTCGTCCAGGTGGAACGGCTCGTTGTAGAGGACCAGGACCCGGGGCTTCATGCGGTCCCCCCGCGGCGGCGGAGGCCCGCGTCGAGGACCTCCAGGATCATGGCCTCGTAGGAGAGGCCCGCGGACCGGGCGGCCTTGGGGAAGCACGAGTTCATGTCCGGGTCGGGCAGCACCCCGGGCAGAGGGTTGACCTCGATGACGTTGACCACGCCGTCCGCGTCCTCCCGGAGGTCGATCCGGGACCAGTCGCGCAGGCGCAGGGCCGCGATGGTCCCGCGGCAGACGTCCTCGATGCGGGCCCGCTCGGCGGGGGTGAGGCGGGCCGGGCATTCGAACACCCGCAGCGGGGCCTCCGGCCGGTCCCAGACCCACTTGGCCTCCCAGGAGTAGATCGGCGCGCTGCCCGCGGGGAACTGGTCGAAGCGGATCTCCACCGGCGGGAGGAGGCGGAGATCCGGGCCGTTGCCGATGAAGCCCACGGTGAACTCCCGGCCGGGGAGGAACGCCTCCACGAGCACCGGCTGCCGGTACTCCGCGAGGGTCCGCAGGACGACCTCCCGGAGGTGGCCCCGGTCCCGGGCCAGGTGATCATCCCGGATCCCCTTGCTGGACCCCTCGTAGAGCGGCTTCACCATCGCAGGCAGGGGGACCTCGTCGGCGAGGGCGAGGGCCCCGGGCTCGGTGACGATGCGGAAGGGCGCCGTCGGGACGCCCGCGTGGCCCAGGATCATCTTGGTCCACGCCTTGTCGAGGCACAGCGCCAGGGTCAGGGGGTCCGACCCCGTGTAGGGGATGCCGAGCATCTCGAGCACCGCGGGCACCTGGGCCTCGCGGTGGACGCCGGCGCTCCCTTCCGCGATGTTGAAGACCATGTCCGGAGGGTGTTTCCGCAGACGTCCGGCGAAGTCCCCGACCGCCTCGAACAGGGTGACACGGTGTTTCTGAGCCAGCGCGCGGGCCACGGCAAGGATGGTTTCGGCGTCGTCCCATTCAGCCCAGAGATCCTCCTCGGAGCCGACGCCCGCCAGCGAGGGAGGCTCTTCGTCCTCCTCCAGGAGGATCTCGGGAGGCCGGCCCCGCCGCAGGTCGGCGCGCTGGAACGGCTTGGCGTTGTATACGAGCCCAACGTACATCCCGATTCCCCTGGGTTCCTGAAGCGAAAACTAGTCTCACTACGCAGATTGTCAACACAAAAAAAACGGTCTCTGACACGATTTCTCCGGCGGGCAGATCGTGGGCGCCGCAACGACGGGGAGGAGCCCCCATGAGACCCTGCTGGACCCCGGAGGAAGGACGGCTTCTCGACGGCCTGGACGGCCCCGGGGAGGTGCAGTCCAGGCTCGACGCGATGGCTTCCAGCGTGGAGCCCGTGTACCGCTGTCCCCGGTCGGTGATGCGGGCCTTGAGCATCGTTCCCCCCAAACACGCGACGGGCCGTGTCGATCATTTTGCGACCGTGGGCGAAACGACGACCGAGGCCTCCCTTGCCTCTCAGTAGAGGTCGGCGTCGATGAGCTGCTGGATCAGGATCTCCGTGCGGTAGGGGAAGAACTGCGTGAGCAACCGCTGGCGCTCCGCCTCCCACTCCAGGTCCCGGGTGTAAGGCGGCTCCCGATCCGTGTCCCCCCAGCGCGCGCTCTCCGCCACGATGGCCCGTTCGATCTCCGTCGCGCGGGCCTCCCAGCGGGCCGTGGCCGCGGCGGGGGTCAGGGCTCCGCCGTCGGTCAGGTGCATGGCGGCTCGCGCCGCATAGAGCGCCCGGAAGTCCGGGTTCTCCCGCAGCGCCGTGTAGACATGGGAGATGCTGCCCGGGACGTCCACGTCGACGTTGTAATCATCGGTGGGCTCCCAGATGCTGTACTCCATGTCCCAGAGGAAGAACCGGAACTGCGCGCCCACCTCGCGCTTGCGGATCCCCCGCATGTTGTTGGACTGGAAGACCTCCGGTCCGTCCTTGTTGACCGTGTACTGGTGGATCAGCATGTAGTCCACCAGGTCCTCGAGGTCCAGGTAGCCCTGGATGGCAGCGTAGCCGGCGGCCGTAGAGAGATCCGTGTCCGCCAGCGCCAGCATCTCCTCGTAGGCCACGAGGTCGCCGTTGATGGCCTCGTTGGTCGAGGTCCGCCGGTTGATGACGTCGTAGTCACCGTCGTCGCCGCCGAAGACCTCCTCGGCGAAGCCCCCGTCCGGGCGCTCCACCGGGTTGTAGAGCCCCCCAGTAGAGGCCGTTCAGGTACAGGTGGACGTAGATGGCGTGGCCGTCGATCTTGCCCATGTCCCGGGCCGTGTCCCGGGCGAAGGCGTCGCGGATGTACTGGGCCTGCTCCGGATCCCGGAAGTCCTGCCAGCCCCTGCTGCCCTGGGAACGCAGCACGATGCTGTCGAAGCGCTCCACCCCCGCAGGCGCGTCGGGGAACAGGGGGTACTCCAGCTTCTTGACGCCGTACTTCGACCGGAACTCCAGTCGCAGCGAGTGCTTCAGGGTGTTGCTGTGATGACGCCAGCCGTAGCCGTGGATCCGCACCCCGCAGTTCTCCTGGAAGCCCGTAGAGCCGTCCGGCAGGATCAACTCCGCCGAGACCGGACGCTCCCACTCATCCCCCCGCTGCAAGGAGTGGACGTACAGCCCGTCCTCCGCACCGAACAAGTCCTCGGGGTCGAGGACCAGGGACAGGGTCGGGATGTCCCGGAGGCCCGAGAGCAGGTCCTCGGCATAGGCCGGGTCGTCCACGACCTCGGGGTCCATCTCGTAGTCCGCGGCGATCGGGCCCTGGCTGGCGCCGTCCCAGACAGCGGGCAGGCCATCGGGCGACGCGGGTTGATGGATCACGTCGTCCAGGAACAGGTAGGTGTGGGTGACGACCGGGCTGGGCTCCCAGCCGGTCTGAAAGGCCGCTGCCCGCAGGGTGGTGGTGGTGTCGATGGCCACGAGCCCGAAGGGCGGCCCTCCGTCGATGCCCTCGAACACCACGCCGACATCCTCCGTGGGGCGCGTCCCGTCGAGGGTATAGACGATGCGTGCGCCGGGGACCGCCGACGACAGGGTCACCTGGAGAGGATCATCGAAGAATCCCCTGGGGATGTCGACCTCGGGTGGATCCAGGAATCCCGAGACACCCAGGTTGTTCGGGGCCCCGGGGGTCGGCTCCGGGAACCAGGCGATGTCCCCGGTCTCGATGGTCGACGCCTCCAGGGTCACCCGGACCAGGAAGTCGTCGTCGTCCGCTTTCACGTTGAGGCCCTGGATCGCCAGCAGGCCCGTCCCCTGAAGCAGCGCCGGGTCGAGGGTGAAGACCGCGTCGCCCTGGGCGGCCTCGAGAGCGACGCCCTCCCCCGCGTTGTCCTGGGCCACCACCGCGCCGCCCAGCCACACGACCAGACCGTCGTCATAGCGGGCCGAGAGGATCAGCCGATCCGCAGGCTCCGTGGGGAAGGGGATCCGCAGCCACGCCGAGGCCGAGACGCCCTTCATGGTCTCCTCGAGGTCCGTGGCGATCTCCCCATGGTAGGGGGAGGCGGGGGTGCCCATCACCTCGACCTCGGCGAAGGAGAGCCATTCGCTGCTGCCCGGGCCATTCACTGCGACCTTGGAGACGCGCACCGAGCGCCCGACGACCTCGAGGACGACCTCCAGCATCGTGCCGGGGTCGGTCGGGGTCTCGCCCTCGGCCACGGGGTTGAGGACCTCGGAGGTCCAGGTCACTGCGCCGTCGCCGTCGAGCACCTCGACGGTCAGGTTGTAGAGACGCTCCGGGCAGCATCCCACCCGATTGTGCAGTCGCACTACGGTGATCCAGGTGTTCTCGGGCAATTCCACGGACCACCAGGGCTCCAGGTCCCCGTCGCCGGTGTGGCTGAAGCTGCTGAGCTCCCCGTCGGTGGCCTGCATCCCGGTGAAGCCGTAGCCGTCCGACGACTGGCCGGTGGGCTGGAACAGGGCACGGTTCTCGGGAGCCTCGTCGGAGATCCCGCCGTCGTAGCCCACGCCCATGACGACCTCGTCCCAGCCGGCGTCGTCGAAGTCGGGTTCCGTCCAGCCTGCGGCCTCGGAGAGGGACAGGCGGGCGGAGTCTCCGTCGGTGACAAGGACCGATCGGTCGACGTCCTGGGCCAGGCCATAGGAGACGCCCTCGTGCTGCCCCGGGAAGGTCAGGGCGTCGGCGGTGGAGCCATCGGGTCGCGTGAGCCACACGCCTTCGCCGGCACTGCTGAGCTTGAACGCAGCGTGCAGCTCTCCCGCGGGAGACTCGGCCTTGCCCGACGCGAAGATCAACAGGCACCCGCCGGGGACCAGGGTCTCTCCGGGCAGGGTCCAGAGCCATGGCTCCGCCGCGTCGTCGCTCAGGCCCCAGCCGCCGAGGGCCACGGTTGCGGGCCCGGGGTTGTAAAGCTCCAGCCAGTCCGATGCGTCACCGTCACCGTCCAGGAGGACACCGTCGTTGTCCGCCATCAGCTCGCTGATCCGAATCACGGGGCCTTCGACGATGTCGGGTGGGTCGGTCTCGTCGGAGCTGTCCGTCGCGGTGTCCAGAAAGTCGAGGTCCTGCGCGAGGAGGTCCTCGAGCGGCACGAGCGGGGCATCTGCGAGCGGGGTGTCCGGGAGCGCGGTGTCCACAGACGTGACGTCCGTGGACGTGGTGTCCACGAGGGATCCGTCCTGACTCGAGTCCCCCGAGGCCGCGTCGACCGGGGAGTCCGTCGACCCGCCGCAGGCCCCTTGGTTCAAGAGACCGACCGCGAGGGCGGCGCCCAGGAGCAACTCGAGAGACCGCTTCATGAGTCCTCCGTGACGGAACGGACCTTCCCTGCCAGAGTATCGGCCTTGCTTCGGCACCACAAGCGGATGTCTCGGGGTCATGCCCCCTCCGGCCCCTATGGGCCTCGCATGATGCCGTCCCGGCTATCATGGTGCTCGCACCGACACAGTTCGTTGACACCTATGCCACCAAGTACACCGATGAACAATGCGATGACGGCAACCTCACGCCAGGAGATGGCTGCGAACCGGACTGCACCTTGACCTGAGCCTCGCGATCCAGAGAGGGTTTCGCCGCCCACCGCACAGAAACGGGATCATCAAACACTTCCAGAGGCCTGCCTCGAGAGGCGGGTTGTCAAGCTCCCGCCTCGGGCCGATCCGGGAGTGCTCCCGGGTTTCCGGTCAGCGGGCGGCGTTGTCGAGGCGGCTCCTCACCTTCGCCCAGGACCCGGTGATCAGGAAGCTCTCGTCCATTCCCCACCATAGGTTGGCATGCATGGCGGGGTCGTCGAGACCTCCGCGTAGGGCGTCCCGGCGCACGGCGAGATTTTCCGGGCAAACTTCCCCTTGACAGTGTGCAATCCCCCGTGAAATGCTCGCCGCGGTCGTAACCACCACATCAACCGTTTTCGAGGGAGGCATGCCATGGGTCTGGCGACAGGTGCGTTGTTGATCGTTCTGGGAATTCTGGCGGCGTCGGGGTTCATCATCAAGAAGAGGCCCGAAGCCAAAGAACTGATCGCGAAGCTGGCCACCTACCAGGGTTGGATCGGCTTCGTCTGCTGCATCTGGGGGGTGTGGACCATCATCAACTCCGTCCTGAACCTGGGCTGGTTGAAGGAGTTCCCCATCTGGTGGATCACCTACCTCGCGTCCGGCGTGGTCCAGGCGGGCCTCGGCTTCATCCTTGGCTACGGCCTGCTCCAGACCTATGCCCTGGCCAAGGCCCCTGCGGAGGCCAGGGCGAAGGCCGAGCAGTTCTACCAGAAGCTGGTCGCCGTGCAGATCCCCTTCGGCCTCATCGGCATCGGCGTCGGCGTCTGGTGCATCATCGCCCAGTTCATGTTCCTCGGTTGACCGGGAGGGCCCTGGCGGCCCCTCAATACCACATACAGAAGCCCATGACGTCGGGCATGCAGTCGCCGCAGTTGTAGCAGAGGGCGTTGCAGCCGCAGACCGCGGCGCCGACGCAGGTGTCGCTGCCGGGGCAGTCGTCGTCGTTCCAGCAGCAGCCCACGTCGCCGAGGCACGCGGGGCCGTTGGGATCGGGGACACAGGAGCCGGGCATGTTGTCCCAGGGCTGCTCGCCGCGGCAGACGGCGCCGGGGCCGCAGTCCGCGTCGGTGTTGCAGCACCCGACGGGGAGGGGCGTGCAGGAGCCGGGGAAAGTCCCGACGAAGCACAGCATCCCGCAGGGGCAGATGGAGCCGCCGGTGCAACTCTGCGTCTCGTAGCAGTCGTCGTCGGTGAAGCACTTGCCCGGCCCCGGCGCGGGCTCGCAGGTGCTCCCCGGGGAGCAGACGAGGCCCGGCGGGCACTGATCATCGGACTGGCAGCAGCCCTGCTGCAGGGGGAGACACTCTCCGGGCCAGCCGCAGCCATCGAGGTCCGGCGGCGTGTCACACGGGCAGGGGTTCTGACCGAAGCAGTATGCGGTGGGTGGACAGTCGCTGTTGTCCCAGCAGCCCGGCTCGGCCAGGACCTCCAGGCAGGTGCCCTGGTTCTCCCCGGGGATGTCCACGCACTTCATGCTGGGCGGACAGGGAGAGTTGGCGTCGCAGCAGATGTAGGCGGCGGAGGTACACCAGCCCGGTTCGCTGATGCAGTTCATGTCGCAGGAGCAGATCGTCTCCCCGCCGCATTCCGAGGAGCCGGGGCAGTCCGCGTCGTCGTAGCAGTTGCCGAGGGGAGGCTGCGGGAAGCAGATGCCGCCCGCGCCGAGGCCGCCGCCGACGCAGATCATCTCTGGACCGCCGTCCAGATCAGGACAGTCCGAGTCGTCCTTGCAGCAGGGGCCGATGTCCGGGACGCACTTGCCGGGGCCAACCCAGTAGCAGTCGTACATGCAGGGGCAGGTCCCCGCCCCCTCGCAGTGCTCGTAGAGCCCGCAGTGGCTGTCGTCGTAGCACTCTCCGGGCCCCGGCGCAGGCTCGCAGCCCCCGGGCTCCCCCGCCTCTTGGTTGCCCTGGCAGACGAAGCCCGCGTCACAGTCGCCATCGTCCCAGCAGCACCACTCCGGCAGGGGCGGAAGATCCGGGACGGTGTCCGGCGGCGGCGCCGTGTCCTCGGGGAGGAGGGTGTCCTCGGGGAGGAGGGCGTCCTCCCCCGGGATCGTGTCTTCTCCCGGTGTGACCGTGTCCTCCGCGGCGATGCCGTCGGGGGCCGGGGTCGTGTCGTTGGAGACCAGCATCGGGTCCTTGGCGTTGTTGCAGCCCCCAGCGAGGGCCGCGACCAGGAGCGAAATCAGCAGGGCGCGTATCGGGGTGTTCATGTCCGGACCTCCGTGAAGGATCCCATCAGGCGAGAGAGTGGGTTGCAACGAGTATGCCAGAAATGTGGGAGGCCCGTCCACGGGCCGATATCGGGGCGTGGATACCCCTCCCACAGAAAGGAATCGGGACCGTGTGTAGCGAAAGGGCCGACGAGTGTGCAGGTTCTTTACGAAACTACGGACACCGGTACGCGTTCCCGTTGAGGATCACGTCCGGCTTGATCAGGGGCGGATCGATGACGACGTGGGTCGCACCGTTCTCTGCTGCCTGGTTCTGGAGATCCACGGTGCAGGTGTACTCCTGGTTCTTCACAGTGACGTCCTCCCAGACGTACCGGCACTGGACCGGGGTCACCAGGTCGCACATCGCGACGTCCTTCTCCTTCACGATCTTCACCTTGGCCCCATAGACCGTGAGGAAGGGCTTGGGGATGGCCTGGCTGCAGCCGGCGATGAGCGAGAGGGCGGCCAGGGCCGCGACGACACCGATGATCATGGTCTTGTGCATGCTTGCCTCCGTCCGTTGTTTGCGAGTGTAGCCGTCTGTGCGGGGCGGTTCAAGTCACCCGTGGCCCAGCTGTCCGCGGCTGAGCACATGGAGCACCTTGTCCACGCTGTTCCCCAGGAGGTTGCCGAAGCGGATCGCCCTCAGAAAGACCTTGATGTGGTGGCTCGTCTCCTCGCCGTAGACGGCCTCGAGCTTCGCCGTGGCCTCGGGCTCCGGAGCTCCGTCGGACTCCGCCCAGTGCTGCGCATAGTAGAGTGCGGGGACCTCGTGGGGCTGCCCCAGGTCCACCACGCCCTGGAGGAGCTGCTCGGTCTCCCGGTGGGACACCCCGACGGCCAGCGCAGCCCTGGAGTGGGCCCAGGAGCAGTAGCGGCATTGGTTGACCGCGGTGACGGCGAGGAGCAGCCGTTCCCGGAAGTCCGCCGGGATCGCCGCGTCCCGCCCGGCCTGCACCAGCGCAGGGAGATGGACCACCTGGTACCAGAGCTCCACCAGGAACGCCCAGAAAGATCCGAATGTCCGACGGGAGAACGGCCGCATCTCCACCTCCAGTCCAGGGAGTCTATCGAGACACGCACGGGATGGGAAGGGTGCCGGGTCCATTGTCCATTGTCCATTGTCCACATTCTTTGTCCCCGGCGTGCGTGCGTTACCATGGATCCCAAAGGCACTGGTGTGTCCACCGGGGCCACGGGAGACGTGCTTGGACATCCGCATCGACCAGGATCTGACCCGAGACACCGTCGGTCCCCTGTACAGGGACCTGCGGAAGAAGATCCTGCGGGGCCGGGACAAGGAGGTCAGCCTCCACCTCGGTGACGACGTCCGCATGGACAACGTGGGCGTTGGCTTCCTCGAGCAGCTCTCCAAGGACGCGGCGGAGCGGGGGCGGCGGCTGCGCATCGTCCACGTGAGCGCCCAGGCGGCCCAGCTCCTCGGGATCCATCGGGCGCCCCCGGCCGGGGGCGTGCCAGGGCTCCGGATCCCGGGGTTCTTCGAGCGCGTCGGGGCCCAGGTGGTCAGCGGCGCGGACCATGGGTTCCACTTCCTGGTGCTCACCGCGGACACCCTCTTTCTGACGCTCACCTCCCTCGTTCAGGGCCGGATCCCCTGGCGGACCTTCGTCGCGCAGTCGATCCGGCTGGGCTCGGACTCCCTGCCGATCATCGCCCTGATCTCGTTCCTGGTGGGCCTTACCACCGCACTCCAGGCCGCGGCCCAGCTCCTGCAGTTCGGCGCGAACATCTACATCGCGGACATGGTCGGCGTGGCCATGGTCGCAGAGCTCGGTCCCCTCATGACCGCGATCGTCATGGCCGGGCGCAGCGGCTCCTCCGTGGCCGCGGAGATCTCCACCATGGTGATCTCCGAGGAGGTGGACGCGCTGAAGACCATGGGGATCAACCCCGTGCGCTACGTCCTGGTGCCCAAGATGGTCGCGCTGGTCTTCACCATGCCGCTGCTCACGATGGTCTCCATCGCCGTGGGGATCCTCGGCGGCGTCCTCGTTGGTGTCTTCTACCTGGACCTGAGCCTCCAGGCTTTCTGGAACGAGATGATCGGCGCCGTGGCCCTCAAGGATCTCCTCGTGGCGATGCTCAAGTCCGTCACCTTCGCGATCCTCATCGGCCTCGCCGCGGGGCACACGGGGTTCCGGGCGCGGGGTGGGGCGACGGGCGTCGGACAGGCCACCACGGCGTCGGTGGTCGCGTCGATCTTCCTGGTCATCGTCTTCGATGCGATCTACTCCCTGATCTTCTACTTCGGCTGATGGAGGCGCGGACGTGACGGACACCCTGGTGCAGACCACCGGCTTGAAGCTCGGGTACGGGGAGAAGGTGATCCTCTCGGGGGTGGACGTCCACGTGAACCGCGGGACCATCACCTGCATCATCGGCACCAGCGGCTGCGGAAAGAGCACCCTCATGAAGAGCTTCATCGGTCTCCTGCCGCCCAAGGCGGGGACGGTGCGGCTCCTCGGTGAGGACCTCTACACCCTGGACGAGCGGGCCCGGGACCGGGTCCTGAGCAACGTCGGCCTCCTCTTCCAGAACGGCGCGCTCCTGGGGAGCATGAGCGTCGAGGAGAACGTGATGATCCCCCTGCGGGAGCATGCCCGTCTCCCCGAGGCGGTGATGCGGGCCACCGCGCGGCTGCGCCTGCGCCAGGTGGGCCTGGAGCACGCCGCGGAGCTGCTCCCCGCGGAGCTCTCCGGCGGCATGCGGAAGCGGGCCGCGCTGGCCCGGGCCCTGGTGCTGGATCCGCCGCTCCTCTTCTGCGACGAGCCGTCGGCGGGGCTGGATCCCGTGACCGGGGCCCGCCTCGACGACCTGATCCTGAGCATCCGGGAGGTCCTGGACATCACCGTGGTGGTGGTGACCCACGAGCTGTACAGCATCCGCCGCATCGCGGACGAGATCATCATGCTCGGCGGACAGCGCCTGCTGTTCCAGGGCAGCCTCGCAGCGGCGCAGGAGAGCGGCCACCCGGATCTCCAGGCCTTCTTTGGACGCAAGGGAGGGGAACAGGATCCGGCGCCGCCGCTCCTGACCGCCCTCCAGGAGGGGAACACATGGTGACCCGGTCCCAGAAGATCCGACTGGGGGTCTTCGTGGTGGTGGCCTCGGCCCTCCTGGCCGGGGGGGTGGTGGTCCTGCTGGGGTCCTCCCTCGGCAAGCAGACGGACATCTACACCACCCGGTTCGAGGAGTCGGTGAGCGGCCTCGAGATCGGCGCGCCGGTGAAGTACCACGGCGTGCGCGTCGGCACGGTGGACGGGATCAAGATCAACCCGGACGACGTCTCTGAGGTGATCGTGAGCCTGAGCCTCGGCCACGGGACGCCCATCAAGACGGACTCCCAGGTGGTGCTCAACACCATGGGCATCACGGGGCTCAAGTTCCTGGAGATCATGGGGGGCACGGACGACAGCGGCTTCCTGAAACCCGGAGACGAGATCCCCTCGGACACCTCCCTCATCTCCCGCCTCTCGGGCAAGGCGGACGTGATCGCCGAGAAGATCGAGTTGCTGGTGAACAACCTGGTGGACGTCACCGGCGAGACGGAGCGCGAGCAGCTGAAGAAGGTCCTCGCGGACGTGCAGGAGACCATGGCCTCCGTGCGCCGGATCATCGCGGAGAACGAGGTCGGGGTCAGCCAGGCGGTCAAGGACCTGTCGGTCACCGCGGAGAACCTCCGGATCCTCACCACCGACGGTCGGGAGAGCCTGGCGATCATCGACACCAGCGTCGAGTCCATGGGGGACGGGATCCTGGTCCTCACGGACGAGCTCACCGCGGTGCTCCAGGAGCAGAACGCAAACCTGAGCCTCCTCCTGGCCAACGTGGACGATGCGGTGCTCTCGGCCCAGGTGGTCATCGGCTCCGCGGAGATCGCCCGCCTGCCCAGGCGCATCGACCAGGCCGTGGTCGCCGCCCGGGACCTGCTGACCCACGCGGACGGGCACGTCGGGGCCATCAGGGACCAGATCGTCAAGGTCGCCGGGACCCTGGACGGCCGCATCGGGGATCCCCGGATCGACGGCGTCATGGATCACGTCTCGCGCCTGTCCCAGAACGCGGACGAGCTGGTACAGACCCTGGACCTGACCGCCCGGCAGAGCCGCCTGGACATCTTCGTCACCTTGGACGAGCTCAAGGACGTGGTCCGGAACCTCAACGACTTCACCCAGATGCTGCTGGAGAATCCGTCGGTGCTCCTCCGCGGGAACCAGCAGAAGGAGCGAAAGCTATGAGGCACGCAGCGCTCGTCGCCGGTCTCCTCCTCGGCGCGCTGGTGTTCATCGGGTGTCCCGCCACCCCCCAGCGCCAGTACTACGGGCTCAGCTACAGCCTGGCGGACGTGCCGGCGCCGGCCGCGCCGAAGTACCGGGCGACCCTGATGATCCGGGAGCCGGACATCCTCCTGGCCTACGACCGGGCCCAGATCGTCTATCGCTACGATCCGTTCCGGTTCAAGTACTACGCCTACAAGTTCTGGCTGGCCAAGCCTCAGCAGATGATCCGGGAGCTGATCTACCGTCACGTCAAGCACGTGAACCTCTTCGACGAGGTGACCCTCGTCTTCCAGCGCCAGGTCCCCGACTACGTCCTCGAGGGGATGATCGACGCGATTGAGGAGTACGACAGCGGCGACGTCTGGTACTCCCACCTGGCCATGAGCCTGCGCCTCGTGCGGTACGCAGATCGTGAGGTGATCTGGAGCCACAAGTTCGACCTGAAGAAGGAGGTCTTCACCAAGCAGCCGGTCTACGTGGTTCGGGCCATGAGCGAGCAGATCGAGGAGCAGATGGAGATCATCGTCAAGGCCATCGACGCGGCCATGGCGGAGGAGAACCTGGGAGGTGGTGCGGGTGGGCAGCGCTAGCGCCATCCTGGCGCTGGTCCTTGCCGGCGTCCTCGGTGCCCCGGAGCCCCCCGCGACGGAGGACTTCGATCCCAGCGTCCACCAGTGGTTCCGCGGCGCACCGCTGATCCAGCGGGATCAGGACCCGACCCTGGTCCCCATGGGCAAGGGCGCGGTCTTCGTGCCCTGCATGAGCGATCCCGAGCTCGAGCCGCCGTACATGCTCTACGACGAGGAGGGACAGGTCGACACCGCGCCCACCGGGACCCGCATCGTCGCCCGGCCCGGGAGCTACCGGGTGATCATCGGGTCCGGGCCCGTGGGGGAGCGAGTGGTGCGTCCGGTGGAGATCATCGAGGGCAAGACCACCATGGTCCCCCCGGACTGGGCCGGCCTCCGGATCCAGGTGGTGGACGAGAACACGATCCCCTTCCGGGGGGAGTACGAGCTGGTGACGATGCCGGGGATGCAGAACTACGGCGTGGGCCGCGGCGCCCAGCTCGAGCAGGGCGAGCGGATCCACACCTGGCTCATGGAGCCGGGGCTCTACATGCTCCTCAAGGTCGGTGAGTCCTACCAGGCCCGGCAGAACTTCTTCACCTTCCGGGTGCGCCCCGGGGTCCTGGAGCAGCTCACCCTGGTGGCGGATCCGAGCACCGGCGACTTCAAGGGTGCCGGGGAGCAGCGGGCCTTCGGCGTGGGCTCTGCGCTGCAGCAGGACCTGATCATGGCCATGGTGATCGGTGGTGGCCTGACCCTGACCAGCCGGCAGAACGTCACGGGGGTCACCGACGAGACCACCCTGGGCCCCTCCGCCTACTTCGACGCCCTCCTCCGGTACACGAAGCTGCGCCACTACGTCTACTCCCGGTTCAACACCGAGGTGGCCTTCACCCAGGAGGACTGGGGCCGCTTCGAGAAGAACACCGACTTCTGGCGCCTGGACGCGCTGTACGCGTTCAAGCTCGTCCCGGTCCTGGGTCCCTACGTGCGCCTCGGCCTGGAGTCCACGTTCTTTCCCGGCTTCGTCTACTTCGACGGGAAGCGGGACGTCGCATGGATGGACGGCGGCGAGACCCGCCGGATCTGGTCGGACCGGCACCAGTTCCAGGTAACGCAGCCGGTGTTCCCCATGGTCCTCAAGGGGGGGACCGGCCTGCGGTTCAACACCCCGCCCCTGTCGTGGCTCAACTTCTGGGCCCTCCTCGGGGTGGGGGGGCGCTTCACGATCACCCGGGACATGTTCACCTCGGCGGACGACTCGACCACCTCCGCCTACGAGGTGAAGCGGGTCCGATCCTTCGGGGATGTCGGTGCGGAGTCCACCATCGTCGCCCGGGCGACCTTGACCCGGTGGGTCCTCCTGAACACCGAGTTCGAGATCTTCGCGCCCTTCGACGACTTCCTGCAGCCCACCTTCCGCTGGGACAACAACCTTGCCCTGCGCATCACGTCCTACGTGAGCATCTCCTATCTCTACAGGATGAAATACGAGCCCGAGCTCAACGAATCGCTCCAGCATGATCACCAGGCCCTGCTGCGGTTCAGCTACAAGTTCCTGTAGGACCGGCTGCTGGAAACAGGTTGGGGACGGAGGTGCTCTCGCTGGGATTGCCGGTTGCGACATGAACGGCAGGCGCTACAGGTGAGGATAGGCCTCGGCGCGCTCCTGGAAGCTCAGGATCTTCGGATTCTGCACCACGCCCTCCCGAATCTCGATGGCCCTGCGGATGGTCTCGTTCGCGTCCCAGGCAGCGGCCCCCCCCATGACGATCTCCAGGAAGGGCAGCACGACCCGGCTGAGCTCCCACGAGGCGCTCTGCCACAGGTAGGAGGGGGTGTGGTCCACGGCGTAGTAGGTGAGCGTGCCGACCTGGAAGGTGGGCTCATCGAAGGAGGTCGGGCGCGCGAAGGAGAAACCCATGCCGTTGTCGCAGCTCACGTCCACGATCAGGGCGCCCGGTTTCAGCGCTGTGTGCTGGCCCCGCTCGATGAACATCATCGGGTTGTCCGTGTCCTGCAGGATCCCGTTGACGATCACGTCCGCCTCGGCCAGGGCCTCAGCCAGGGGGCGCTGCGAACCGTCCTCCTCGATGACGCTCGTTGCTGCGTCATCCTCTCCCTGCTCCATCTGGCAGTAGCGGCAGCCGACGATCTTGTCGTGCACGGTCCAGGGGGGGCGCTGGGTGTAGACGGTGATGTCGTAGCCGCGGCCGAGCAGGGCCGAGATGGCCCCGCGGCTCACCGAGCCGTGGCTCAGCACGCAGGCCTTGCTGGCGGCCCCGTACAGCCCATCCATACCGGCCTCGCCCAGGGCGTGGATGACGCCGCAGTAGCCGGCCATCTCGTTGTTCCGATCGAACACGTGCAGTCCCTGTACGCCGTCACGCCAGGCGAACATGGCCTCCCAGGCGATCAGGGTGAGGCGGCGGTCGATGGCGACCTGGGTCATCTCCCGGTTCTGCACGCAGTGGGGCCAGCCCCACAGGACGCCGCCTCGGCGCAGCTGGCGCAGGTCGTCGGGGACGGGCTTGGGGAGCAACACCACGTCGCAGTCAGCGAGCAGCTCCTCGCGGCTCCCGGAGGGGCCGAAGTCCGCCCCGAGCTGCCCGTCGGCGAGCCCGAAGAGCGAGCCGTACCCGGCTTCGAAGCGCAGCTTTGGCCGCAGGATCCCGGGTACGCTGTCCAGCAGCTTGGGGTGGAGCGCCAGGCGCTGCTCGTTCTCTTTTCGCGACTGATGGAGTACGCCGAGGGAGAGCATGTCATGACCTCATGGTGAGGGGATCCCGCCGCTCTGTGAAGCGCAGGCCCGCCGCTTCGATCTCGGCGAGGATGGGCTCGTAGATGGCGGGGTGGGTGGGGATCAGGCTCCCTGTGAGGGAGAGCTCGCCGCGCAGCTTCAGCTTGGCGGCGATGGCCACAGGCAGCCCCACAGTACGGGACATGGCGGTGAACCCGCCCGGCTCCCCCTCGACGGCGAAGGTCGAGGTGATGCGCTCGCCGGGCCGGTCGGGGTAAGACACCTCCAGCTCGTGCACCAGCAGCACGAGATCTCGCTGATCGGGGGCCAGGGAGAGCTTCTCCTTGAGCAGGTGGATCATCATGGCGCAGGAGGTGTCGCCCCGGCAGCCGATGGGCTCCTCGGAGAACAGGCCGAGCCAGCGGAGGTTCTCCATGATCCGGCCGGTGGGGCTGATCTGCAGGTAGTGGGCGGTGCGCTGCTCGATGGAGCCGCCACGCATGTCCGTGGGGAGGAACATCTCCACGACCTCGGCGTAGGAGCGCCGGGCCAGCTCGGGGATGCACAGGGTCTCGTTGGGGAGGCCAAGATGCACGATCTGGTTCCAGGTCTCGCTCCAGCCCGGGTAGCGCAGCGTGCCGCGAATCATCGTCTGCACGTGCTCCAGGCCGAAAGACTGCATATAGGACAGCGCGTCGCGGTTGGCGTAGGCCTCGAGGGTCCCGACGCCCTGCACCTCGCAGGGCCAGGTGTGCAGGAAGACGTGGTGGAAGGGCACGATCTTGATGTCACCGTCGTCCAGGTACTGGGCCCCGGCCTGGCCCGCCATGACCACGTTGCGCGGATCCCAGGTCAGCACGTAGCGCAGGGGATTGTGGGGTTGGTTCGGGGCCGGGATGCCGCTGCCGTAGGAGCGGAAGGCGTCGATGCGTCCCCCCGCAGCCTGGACGCGGCGGATCAGCGCCATCGCCGACATGTGGTCGATGCCGGGGTCCAGTCCCATCTCGCTGAGCAGCAGGATGCCCTGGCGCTTGGCGTCCAGGTCCAGGTCGCGGGTCGTTTGTTCGCGGTAGGAGACCGACAGCATGTCCCGCCCGTGGGAGACGCAGTCCCAGGCCACCAGGTGATGGAACGTGGAGGGCAGCATGTTGACGACGAGGGCGCTGCGCTCGATCTCGGCGGATCGCAGCCCGGCGTCGTTGATGTCCAGCTGCACCGCGGTTCCCCGCGGGTGGTCGCCGATGCTGGCGCGGGCGGCCGCCAGGTCCCGATCCCCCACGGTCACGAAGAGGTCCTCGGACACGGCGTCTTCGAGCAGCTTCGCGACGAGGTAGGTGGTGCTCTGACCCGATCCGAGCACCAGCACGTTCTTCAAGGGGCACCTCTTCGTCTGCGAAGTGAATCCGTACCCGTGGGCCGGCGGCGGGCGGCTCTCATGGAGCGGAAACGCGACCCTCGGCCCCGTGGTGCGGCGCATGGTTCAGGCCACCGGGACGAACACAGCCCCGACCTGGTTGTGGGCATCCCGAAGTTCGGCTTGCCCTCAGCACTATAGACCATGCTCCGCGTGGAGTCGACCGGCGGAGTCCGGAAGGCGACGACCCGGGCGGGAAATCATGGGGGATGGCGAACGTGGGGAGCGTAGGGAACGTGGGGACCATTGTGTTGACACTCCCGGGCCGGGCCTCCGATACTCTGCATGGAGAAGGACCCTGCACGGCGTGAGGGAACGAGGAGGCTCATGAAGACGGCAACGGTGTTGATCGCGATCGTTCTGTTCCTTCCTGCCTGCGATCTCCTGTCCGGCCACGGATCCGACGAGCATGACCCGGGAGCCGACGCGGACGGCGGCGGTGACACCGGCAGCGGTGGGGGCAATGGATCGGAGAGCGGGAACATGGCGGGGATGACGGAGGCGCACAACGAGTACCGCCAGGAGGAGCACGACGTGACGCTCGTCTGGAACGACGAGATCGCTGCGTACGCTCAGGAGTGGGCCGAGTACCTGCGGGACAACCACGACTGCAACCTGCAACACAGGGCCTGGCTCGGGATGGCGGAGAAAGGCTACGGGGAGAATCTCTACGGCGCCTCGGCTTGGGGGATGCGGCTCAACACCACACCACAGGAGGTCGTCGCCGCCTGGTGGAGCGAGGTCTCCGACTACGACTACGCCTCCAACAGCTGCACCGGGGTCTGTGGCCACTACACGCAGCTCATGTGGAAGGGCAGCACCCATCTGGGCTGCGGAGTGGCGTTCTGCGACGGCGGCGACGGCACGCAGTCCGATGTCTGGGTCTGCAACTACAACCCACCCGGCAACTACATCGGGCAGAAGCCCTGGTAGGCTGCTAGACCATGCCGCCCAGGATGGTGAAGGCCAGGAAGAGGAGCGTCGAGAGGGCCAGGGCCACCTTGACCCATTGCTGGTGGGCCTCAGTGAGGATCGCTCGAAGGAGCCCTGCGGTGATGAACAACGCGCCGGGTCCGT
>JBDRIT010000025.1:0-235696 GCA_043815665.1 Pseudomonadota bacterium | reverse complement strand
GTGCCCGAGAGGAGGCACTTGAGGTCCCTCGCGGCGCTCGGGACGATGGGGAGGGGAGTGCCCGAGAGAGACACTTGAGGTCCCTCGGGGGACCTCGGGACGACGGAGGCTACTCCTCGGGGGCGGGTGCGACCTCGATGTCTACGCTGACGGGATCGGACTGCAGGAACATGGCGGAGCTGGCCTCGTAGACCACGAGGCCCACGGTGTAGGTGCCGGCCAGATCGGCGAAGAACGCGACGGTGCAGGACGCCTCGGTGTTCAGGTAGGCCGCGGAGCCTTCGGGTTTGTCCAGGAGCATCCAGATGTAGCCGCTCTCGTAGATCGGATTGCCGCAGGCGCCCTCGCCGCTGCTGCAGGCGTTGACCACGATGGTGCTCCCCGCGGTGGAACCTGTGTACTCGGCGGAGGTGCCCAGGTCTGCGATGGGGACGAAGCACTCCTGCTCGGAGTTGCCGTTGAGCTGGAAGACCTCCTCGGTCTGGCCGATGAGGGGGTGCTCGTAGGACACCTTCAGGAAGCCCTGGAGGTTCGTGCTGTGGGGGGAGAAGCGAACCTCCACGGTCTCAATGGAGAAGCCCTCCACCGCGCTGCCCGGGACCCAGTCCTCGGCCAGGGCGAAGTCCTCGGAGAGACCATTCCACTTGTCCGTGACGATCACGGAGTTCACCGTGCACGGCGCGTTGCCCTTGTTGATCAGGGTGACGGGCTTGGACTTCTCGTCCTGGGGGGAGATCGAGTTGAAGTTGAGCTGCGCGTTCTTCGGTCCGAGCTCGAGATCGCACTGGCTCGAGGCCAGCATGCTCACGCACTGGGAGTTGGCGCCGATGCCCGGGGCGACGTACTCGATGCAGAAGGTGCCGTTCATGTCCGCCGGCTGGCCCACAGGCTTCGCATAGTGGATCTTGAAGTCGAAGGCCTTGCCCGCAGCGAGGGACTTTCCGCCGCCGATGACGACCTCCTGGTCCTTGTCAGGATCCCAGATGGTGACCGTGTACCAGTCCGCGGCCTCGGTGGGCGTGATCTTGACGTTCTGGATCAGCACGGGGCAGCCGCAGCACTCGCCCTTGTCCGGGCAGATCTCGTCACACTCATTCGGCTTCTTGTTGTACATGTTCATGGTGTGGTCCACGGTCTCCGAGAAGTCCAGGTAGCCGAAGGGGCTCGTGGTGGTCACCTGGAGCACCGCGGGCTTCTGGACGATCTCGATCTGGATGAAGGTGTCCCCTGCGTTGCTGTTCGTGGCGTTGGAGTTGATCCGCAGCAGGTTCGAGTCGTCGTAGTCGTCGTCCAGGGGCTCGTAGAAGATGTCGAAGGCCAGGGTGAAGTAGTCCGGGTCGCCCATGGGCGGGATTGATACCGGGAGCGCCGGCGGGTTCGCGATCTTGAACTCCGTGGTGGGGAAGTCGAAGCCGATGCTGTCGATGGTGAGCGTCGCGGTCCCGTCGTTGTCGATCTCGATGGTCTGGGTCTTGGAGCCCACCACGCAGGAGAACATCAGGTTGGCGGCGTTGAGCAGGATGTTCGGGCCGACCTTCTCCACCTCGAAGGTCGTCCGGTGTGCCGAGCAGTTGTTGGGCTCGGCCACCTTGAAGCCCAGGTCCGGGCCGCCGTTGTAGGGCGCCTCGGGCCAGTCCGGGCAGGGGATCAGCTCGCCGTTCTCCTCGGCGCCGACCTTGCCGTCGTTGGTCTCGAGCACGAGCACCGCGTCGGAGATGTCCACGGGGTCCTGCTCCGGGTTGTACTGGACGTGGAAGTCGAACTTGGTGCCCACGTACCCGGGCTCGATGACGATGGGGAAGTCCGTCGGCGTGTAGACGCCGTCCCAGGAGATGGTGATGTACCGGTTCCCGCCGTCCACGAGGTAGACGTCGTAGATCACCAGGGCCTCGCCGCCGCCGTTCCGGACCTCGACCTTCACCTTCTTCGGGGAGGCGTTGGGGTCGATCTTGGGGAACACGTGCACCAGGAGATCGGGCTGGCCGTTGAGCATGATCGTGAGCTGGGGCTCCTCGGTCTTGGACAGGTCCGTGCAGGCCGTCGCCGCGAGGAGCGCGGCCACGCCGAGGGTCAGGCTGAAGAGGCGGGAGAGCTTCATTGGAACCTCCAGTGAGATGCACGATATGTCGATATTGAATACCAGACGATCAGAGGGAATTGCAAATCATCTGGTACCAGATTTTTATTTGGTCGTTGGCTTGCGGCATGCAGGGGCCGGTCTCGTCGAAGATCACGGCGTTGGAGGCGGGATCGTAGTACCAGCCGCTCAGGCACTCCTGGAAGCCGCCGCCGGAGTCGACCCAGACCTTGACGTTGTTCGGATCCGCCTGGGCGGAGAGGAAGAACTGGACCTGCGCGCCGAACGCGACGTCGCCGATGTTCTCGAGGGCCGCGGCGAAGCTGTCGTCGCAGATGGAGTGCCAGATGCCGCCGGTGGCCTCCTGGACGTCGATGTAGCGCTTGCCCGCGTCCGCGCCGTCCTCGGTGGCGCCGCCGTTGCAGCCCCCGCTCTTGTCGCCGACGATCGCGTGGGCGTGGAAGAGGCCCTCGTTCATCACGCCCTTGATGGACTTGAAGAAGTCGATGTAGAAGGGCACCGAGCCCGGGGACTGGTCCTCCTCGTCGGAGACGAAGATGATCTCCAGGGCCGCATCGGGGCGGATGAAGCCGCGGTTGTGACCGCCGCAGCCGCCGCCCACGCAGGCGAAGCCCGCGGAGCAGCTCTGGGCGCAGGGATCGTCCTGGCCGCAGGCGCAGGCGATCTCTTCATCGTAGGCCAGGGGCGGCGTGATGGCCCTGCGGGCTCCCTCGAGGCCGGACTCCTGGGTCCCGGAGCCGCCGCAGCCCACGTCGGTGACGTTCCCGGCGAAGGCGCTCACGGTCTGCTTGTTGATGATCCGGGGCTGGCCGACGAGCTTGCCCACGTACTCCTCGTCGGTGATGTTCGTGGTCACGATGCCGAGCTGGTAGTCGTTGGACCACAGCGCCGCCTTCTCCATGAGGTAGCCGAAGTTGTCCGCGAGGTTGTCCTGCTCGCCGCACATGGACGCGGACTCGTCGATGATGAAGAGGAGGTCGACCTTCTTCCCGTCGATCTGGGTGAAGAAATCGGTCTGCTCCGTCTCGTAGGTCCCCTCGCCCTTCATGGGGACGTGGTAGACGGGGGTGTCCAGGTCGCTGCTCTCGACGATGAGGCTGCACTGCTTGACCCCCTCCAGCTGGGGCAGGTAGGCGACCTCGACCTCGATGAAGGCGCTGGGCTGGACGTCCGTGGGCAGGGCCGGGTAGTCGAGGACGATGAACTCGGGCCCGCAGGCCGGGTCCGGGTAGATGTCCGTCACCTGGAGGGGCGCGGTGCCCGCGTTGTAGACCTTGAGGATGAAGGTCTGGGAGAGGCAGCCGATGGTCACCAGGCCGAACTCCACCTCGCCCGGGAGCACCGCGATGTCCGCAATGCCGGACTCGCCGTAGACGTTCCACTGGATCTGGCCCGACAGGTCGGGCATTGGGAACTTGTGCTCGGTGTAGACCCCTGGGACCTCGAAGGGCTCGGTGTAGGTCACCTGGAGCGCGGCGATGTAGGTCTCGAAGATCGGGATCCACGGGATCGACGTCGGGGGGACGTACTTGATCTGGATGGGCTGCGCGGTGCCCGCCGGCATGCCGTCCTGCATGGGGATCGGGAGACCCAGGGGGAAGAAGTTCTGTGAGGGCCCTGCGTCGGCCATGCAGATGTTCATCATGCCCAGGAAGCTGTCGCACTTGGTGATCTTGCCCGACTTCCAGGAGCACGGGCCCGATCCGGCGTTGATCACGTTGATCGCCATGACCTTCTCGGCGCCGTGGGCCACCACGCCGAAGTTGAGCTTGTTGGGGGCAAAGGCGATCTCGCACTCCGGCACGTCGGTGCGCTGTGCGACGAGGTCCACGAAGAGCTCCGGGGTGATGGGATCGTCCGAGACGATCTTCAGCACCCCCGCCTCCTGGCCCATGGCGGGGCCGCTGTTGGTGAAGATCAGCTCCACGTCCACCGCGTGGGTCTCCTCCTCGGTGTTCATGAAGATCATCCCGTCGCCGGTGCCGTCCGTGGGCCCGAAGTCCGGATCCGCGGTGATGGTGAACTCGTTCAGGGGGCTGTTCTCGACGATCTCCATGGAGAAGACCGTGAGGGGCGCGTGGCCGACGTTCTCGATGGTGAGGGTCCGCGGCGCCTCGTAGTTCTGCGCGACGATGCCGAAGTTCACCTGGTCCGCGGGGA
The DNA here is from genome assembly GCA_043815665.1 of Pseudomonadota bacterium. Taxonomy (GTDB): domain Bacteria; phylum Myxococcota_A; class UBA9042; order CAIXZC01; family CAIXZC01; genus CAZNWW01. The sequence continues at coordinate 231,438 of JBDRIT010000025.1, read as the reverse complement.
TCAGCCTGATGGAGGGCGCGTCGATGTTCCCGTAGATGGGGATGTTCACCAGGGCCTCGTCCGCGTCGTTGCTCTTGATGACGAAGCCCCCGATGGGGTCCGACGTGGGCTCGAAGAAGGTCTGCGGATTCCAGGAGACCGTGACCTTCTGATTCCCCCCCGCCGGGACGCTGAAGGGCGGGGAGGGCCCGTCGGCGATGGCGAGGTCCGCGTTTCCGGGCTGGGAGAAGTACAGGTCGCTGATGTTGAGGTCGTGCTGCCCCATGTTGTGGAGCATCACGTCCACGGCCTCGGTGTCACCCTTGACCACCCAGCCGAACTCGATCTTGGCCGGGGAGACGTTGATCTCCGGGCCGACCTCCTGGCCGTGCATGGGGATCTCGATGAGGAACTGGGTGCCCTCCTCCTTGATCGCGATCACCAGGAACCCGTCGTCGCCGTCGAAGCCCGTGGGCGTGTACGCCACGTCCGTGGTGACCTCCTGGGTCGCGCCGAGGACGACGGGGAGGTCGGGCTTGTAGGTCAGCGCGAAGTCGAGGCTCGAGCCGATCTTGACGAAGATGTTCGCGATCTCGATGTCCTTGGAGAGGTTCGTGATGGTCACGGTCTCGATGCGGCTCTGGCCCCCGAGGACATCCCCGAAGTTCACCGGGTTCGGCGCGACGACGATGTCCTCATTGCTCGCCCCCACGGTGATGGGGATCGTGAGCAGCGGCTTGCCGGCCGCGTTGCTCGACACGACGAGGGCGGTGGCCTCCGTGACGAGGGACGTCGGCGTGTAGGTGATCCTGATGGTGTCGCTGGTGCCCAGGGCGAGGGGGTTGATCTCCGGGCCCGTGATGGTGAAGGGCGCGCCCGAGTCCTGGATGTACCGGTCATAGATCACCAGGTCGTCGCCGCTGCCGACGTTCTGGATCTCCACGTCGATGGTCTGGGTCGTCCCGGGAGGGATGGGGTTGAAGGTCAGGGACGACGGATGCGCCTCGATCTCGGGGAGCGTCTCCGATGAGAGTCCCCCCCCCCCGCCCCCCTGGGAGTCTCCCCCGCAGGCGTCGAAGACCATCACGAGGCAGGCGATCAGGGAGAGGGTGACCAGTCTCTTCATCGGGGGCCTCCAGGGAGGAGTAGAGGGATCAGTCCTGGAAGAAGAAGGGATTCTGGTAGTTCGGGGTGATCTTGTAGGATCCGTTGGCATCGGTGACCACCTGGACCTTGCCCGAGGGCCACGCCACGGTGCAGACCTCCCACATGTCGCTGTCCACCAGCTTCACGTCGGGAACCTCGAAGACCAGCTGGGAGTAGATGTAGACCCGCACCGTCGCGTAGGACGCACCGTAGCCGTGGTCGTTCCAGTAGTGGACTCCGACCTTGTAGCTCTTGTCGTCCTCGGGGATGTTCAGGTTGATGTTCTCCGGGCCCGCGCCGTCGGTGTCGTCACGGTCGAGGCCGGGGTTGTCGTCGATGCTCGGGTCGAAGCTGCCCCACTCGGGGTGTGCGTTGAACCAGAAGCAGTCGTAGGGCTGATCGAACCAGCCGTCGGGCTGTCCGTCACCATCCAGGTCCGGGCCGCCGGCCCAGGGGTGGGTGAAGTGGAGGTCGAGATCGGAGCCGGCCTCGGGGCCCTCGTCGGTCTCGTCCGGATCTTCAGGGGTGTGCCAGAGCAACTCGATGTGGATGGCCTCGTCGGGGATGACCACCACTTCGAAGGTGTCGGGCGCACACGAGGGGACGTTCTGCTCGTCATAGACCGTGAGGTTGTAGGTGTACTTCCCCGCCACGTTCACCTCGAAGGTGGGGTTGGGGAAGGTGTTGGACGGGATGAACACCGACTGGGAGCCCAGGGGCTGCTCCACGGACCAGTCCCACTTGGCGATGGTGCCGGTGGCCGCGTAGCTCTGGTCGCCGTAGAGGTGCAGCACGGTCTGCGGAATCACCTCGTTGCCCTCGGCGCACTGGATGACCGCAGTGGGGCAGAGGACCAGCGCGCCGAAGCCGCTCACCTCGACCTCCTTGGTCTGGTAGAAGGAGTTGTTCTCGATGACGAGGATGCCCTCATCGGGGATCGGGTTGCCGTTGATGTCCGGGGGGTTCTCCATGTCGGGCACGAACTCGATGTTGACGGTCACGTCCGCGCCGATGGGCACGATGATGGGGTCGCCAGGGGCGGGCTCGTGCTCGAGGGGGCTCAGCTCCACGGTGAAGTCCGCGGAGGATCCGTCGGCGAAGGCGATGTTGTACAGCTCGAGGGGCGCGTCGCCGCAGGAGGAGATCACCAGCGGCAGGGTCGCCAGATCTCCGATCTTCTTGCCGCCGAACTTCACCTGCTGCGGGTTGACCGCGATACAGGGCCCCGTCTGGTTGCCCTTGATCAGGACGGTGGTCTCGGGGCTCTTCTGGTCGTTGCTGAAGATGACCAGGGTGCCGTCGGCCTTCTGATCGTCCACCGGCGCGAACTTGACCTTGAAGAAGAAGCTGGCGTTGGGGTCCAGCTCGATGATCGAGTCGAAGGTGATGCCCTCGGTGGTCTCCTGGGAGACCGGGTACTCCACGCCGGCCACCGCGAGGGTGAAGAACTGGCTCCCGGAGAACTGGAAGCCGGTGATCTCCAGGTTGGCGCCGCCGAGGTTGAGGATGTTGACGTTCTTCTCCGCCTCGTCGTCGGCGAAGACCTGGCCGAAGTCCACCACCTCGGGGGTCACCTGGATCGCGGGCATGCCCTCGGAGAGCTTCAGGTGGATGGTGATGTTGGGGGAGTTGGACGCGCTGGACTTGAGGACCAGGGCCGCCTCCCGCGGGAGGTCGTCGTACCGGGTGAAGGTCGCGCGGATGGTGACCTCCTCCGGGAGGACGTCCGAGGGATCGGACAGGGGGGCGATGTCGTACGTGGCGCCGCTGGCCAGGGCCGCGGCGAGTTCCTCCGGCAGCAACAGCTCGAAGGCGGGGCTGCCCTCCACGGCCTCCACGGGGGCCACGTAGTCCAGGAGGACCTCCCGGATCTCCAGCTTGAACTCACCGGTGTTCTCGATCTTGATGTCCAGGAAGGCCTGTCCACCGAGGGTCACTGCGCCCTGGTCGAAGACGTGCTCGCAGTTGACGAGCTTCTCGCCGTCGCGGTCGCAGAGGTTGCCGGGCTCGAGCTCGATGACCGGGTACTTCTTCAACTTCGTGCCGCCCTCGCCTCCGCTTTCGCCACCGCCGCCGCCGCCACAGGCGGAGAGCCCGGCGAGGGTCAGCACGAGGCCGGCGATGAGCAGGATCTTCCAGGACAGTCCGTTCCGCTTCATGATCATTTAATCCCCCGTGTGCGCAGGGCTCGCCCCTGCCAGATTCAGAGTCGCCAAATCATACTGATCAAGGCCAGGGCACGTCAAATAGAAAACCCAACCTGCCCGAATAGGATGGACACCTGCGCGGCCGAGAAGTGATCAGGAAAGTACGCAGCGGGTTGCCGGGGATGCCCGTGCTGTGGTAATCAACTGCGGAAACCGAGCCTTCCGGTGGGGGTGGAATGTGAGCAGGAACGTGCGGAGATGGACGGTCGCGTTGGCGACCTTGACCCTGTGGGTGGGGGCCGCAGCGACCGCGTACGCCGGGGGCTTCGAGCACCCGACCAACGGGACGCGGGCCCTGGGGCGGGGCGGCGCGTTCACTGCGATGGCCAACGATCTCACGGCCTTGGACTACAACCCGGCGGGGCTGCTCCACAACAAGGGATGGCACCTCATGCTGTCCAACAACATCACGGACTTCAAGCTGAAGTTCACCCAGACGGCGTTGGATGACGACGGGGCGCCGACGCAGCTCCCGTCGGTGAAGAACTCGGCGGGTCCCTTCCTCCTGGCGCCGGTCTTCGGCGTCTCGACGGACATCCTGCATCCGGACGTGCGGGTGGCCCTCGGTGTCTACGGCCCGAGCGCCTACGGCCGATCAACTTTCAATCCCGACGGTCCCCAGCGCTACATGCTCACGGAGACCGACATCACGATTGTCTACTACACGGCCGCGGTCGCGTGGCAGCCGTTCAAGCAGTGGGGGCTCGGGCTCTCGCTGCATTGGATCGACATGATGGCCGCGACCATGGGGATGACGGTGAGCGGCTGGCTGGATACCGATGCGCCCGACGACATCAAGTATGCCCCGAACAACTCGTCCTACGATGTCCACTCCAGGCTGAAGGTCTCCGATCACTTCAACTTCGCCGCGACCCTCGGGACCTGGGTGCGTCCCATCCAGCGACTCCGTATCGGCGCGTCCCTCCGGTTCCCCTTCGACGAGGGCTTCGCCAACAACATCGAGGCGACGGGCGACGCGTCGCTCCGGTTCACCGGCGACATGACCCAGGCCCTCTATCAGCAGGGGCTGGACACCAACGGCGCGGAGGGACTGGTCGCCTACCACGATGACAAGGCGGTCGCCAGGATTCCGGTCACCTTCAACATGAAGCTGCCGATGGTCGCCCGCCTCGGGATCCAGTACATCCACCCCCTGACCGAGGACGAGCAGCTCTTCGACATCGAGCTGGACGTGGTCTGGGAGGGGTGGTCGGTGCTCGAACAGTACCGGGTCGACATGGACGGGTACATGAAGCTCACGGGCAAGGGGGTGCAGGGCGAGGCGAACGAGCAGCACTTCCGTCCCGTCATCGTGCCCAAGAAATTCCGCGACACCTGGTCCGTGCGTCTCGGCGGCGATGTGCGGATCCAGGAGTGGCTCCAGGCCCGCATGGGTGGCTACTACGAGACGGGCGCGGTCCCGAATGCCTACACGAACGTTGACTTCGCCAGCTTCGATCGCATCGGCGCGGCGGCGGGGCTGACGTTTCATTGGCGATGGTTCGATCTGAGCTTCGCCTACTCCCACATCTTCCAGATGGACCGGATCGTCTCCCACGACACCGCCAGGGTCTACACCCAGTTCCCGATGCTCTCCGAGGATCCCCTCGACGAGGACAAGGTCAACGCGGGGAAGTACGAGACCTCCTTCGACATCTACAGCCTCTCGTTGGAAGCCAAGTTCTAAATCCGAGTCGCGGGCTCCCCGGCTGTGGCTCATTCGGGACGAGGCGGTGCCGGCCTGTGACTCGAGGGGGAGTGGGTTCCGCCCCCGCGCGCCGGGTCGACCCGGCTCGACGGCGCCGGATCGCGCCCGCAGAAGGGAAGCTGCAGGAGCATCGCGACCCCGAGCACCGCGAGGAGCCCCAGCAACCAGGGCAGGGTGCGCCGGCTGGGGGTCCGGGGCGATGGGGTCCGCCGGAGGAGGAGGTCGAGCTGCGCGATGGCCCGATCCCGGTCCGCCTCGGTCGGTTCCGGGGCGACCGCCTCCGTCGGCGCGGCGTCGCCGGTCCCTTCTCCTTCGTGGAGCTGCAGGAGGGGCGGGAAGGTGTCGGAGTATCTCGCGCTCTCGTGGGCGTCGGGAGGCCGGGCCCGGGGCACGTCGGCGCCCAGGAGCTCGGCCAGCTCTCCCGCGGTGGGGCGGTCATCCGGGGACGGCGCCAGACAGGCCGCTGCGACCTCAGCCAGCCGGCCCTCCTCCGCCGGGATGGGATGCCGTCGTCGGCCCGATCGCACGCGGTTGAAGATCTCGAGGGTGCTCCCTTCACCGTAGGGGGGGCGTCCGGTCATGAGCCGGTGGAGGAGGACGCCTGCCTGGAACACGTCGCCCGCCGGTGCCGGTGGGTCGCCCCGGACGAGCTCCGGCGGGGTGGAGCCCGGGTCCGGATGCACCCGGAGGAAGCCCGGATCCTGGAAAGGAATCCCGCCGTGGATCCGGTGGAGCACCGTGATCGTGAGGGGCTCGGCGAGGATCGCACGGCCACCGGGATCGACCAGGAGGTGCCGGGGGAGGACGCGGCCGCAGGCAAGATCCCGGGAGTGGAGTCGGGCGAGGAGCTGGCACAGGGACACCAGCCAGGCGCGGCCTTCCTTCCTGGCCCAGTCCGGGGATTCGGAGAGGACCCGGTTCAGGAGGAGCCCCCCGGGATCCTCGAGCGCCAGGAACAGACTCGCCGGCTCCTCTCGTCCCATGCCGAGGAGTCCGGGAAGTCCGGATCCCGTGAGGTCCGCGTACCTCCGCACCGGCTCGAGGTGTCCCTCGACATGGGCCAGGGTGGTTCCAACTCCGGGGAGCGCGAAGAGGTGCACCAGCGCCGCGCCGGACGGGCTCGAGGCGACCGCCGGGGTGCCGACGAAGAGGCGCTCCCGGTGATCCCGTCGGAGGAGACGGATCAGCCGGACCTCGTCGATGGACCGGAGCGCTTCCATGGGACCTCCAGGTCCATTAATGTACCATGGAAGCCGAAGCTCACAACGAGGAGGGCGACGTGGGTGTATGGACTTTCTGGCTCCTCTTTGCGCTCATCCAGGCGCCGGGCCACCTCGACGGTCCCGGCGTGGGCATCGTGGACTCCTTCGGATATCGGGATCTCCCCGGTCCGGACCGGCTCGCAACGGTGCGGACATGGGTCGCGCTGCGCCACGGGGTCGGGCCGGATCTCCTGCGGTGTCCGGTGGTGGACCTCGTCGGTGTTCTCATGACCGGGCTGGTGGACACCGGGGCACCCGAGGAGGATCCGGCGCTTCATCGGAAGGTGGGGCTCGATCTCTGCGAAGGGATGCTCCCTCGCCTGGCCCCGGCGGAGCTGGTCCCGGATCCGCCCGGGCATCTCTGGGCCGATCCCGAAATCGTTCCCACGCGCTTGCGGGACGCTGCGGTCACGGCGCGCCGGGATCTGCGCACGTGGTGCGCCGCCCGGGCGGCCGAAGACGCCCCGGAGGATCCGTGCCGCGCCGCCAGGATCCGCCTGGTCACGCGGCCCTTCGCCGACCTCTCGGGGTCTGGCGGCGCGTCGGCTCTCGACGACATCCGCCGGCATTGCGGGAGCCGCGAGACCTCGCAGCTCTCCCTGGTGGTGCACGCGCTGGCCGGGAGCGACAAGGACTTCGAGCGGGTCCGCGCGCTCATGCTCACAGCGGACCTCGAGGCTGGACCCCTCCTGGCCGCTGCGGTTCACCACCACGAGTCCAGGATGGAGAGGCGGGCCCTCGCCGCACGGTGGGCGGACGCCCGGGACATGGACGCGGGCCTCGCCCTCCTCCGTGAAGCCGTCGGTCGGCGGGATCGGGACGCCGTGCGGCGCTTGGCGGAGGAGGCGGCAGGTGCGGGTGGGGTGGGGCGGACCCTCGCTGTGGTGGCCCTCGCCCGGGTCGGCCTGGCGGATGAGGCGGGCAGGATCCCCGTCGGCGACGACGCCACCCTCCGCGCCCATCTCCACGTCTTCACGTCGCTCCAGGAGGCCCTGGGTCAGAGGGAGCCGGACCGTGGGGCAATGGACCAGGCCCTGGCGGCGCTCACCGACACGAACCCAGGCGCCGCACGGAGGGTGCGGTTCATCTATGATGCGGTGGCGAGGCTCACCGCCGCGTATGCATCACCGAAGGGGGTGGAGGAGGAGACAGCGCGACTGTCCGATGCAGGAATGGCGCTGCTGAACCAGTCGGAAGACCCGGTCCTGGATCTCGGGGTCGTCACCGCGCAGCTGTATGCCCTCGAGGCCTGGCCGGCGCTGGATCGCTTCCTGGACCATTCCCTCCGGGTTCATCCGGCCGGAGACAACGCCGCTGTCGCTGTCGCCGCGGCCCGGGTCCTCCTCCTGGTGGGGGCGCGACTGCGGGACGCAGATCGTGTACAGCAGGCTCAATCGCTCCTGCGCCATCGGCTCCAGACCGGCGGACCGTCCTCCCGGGACGGCCTGGCCGAGGCCCGACACCTCGCCCTGGCGGCAGAGGTCTACCTCGGCACCCTGGGCGGCGCGACCCCGGCGGTCCTGGAGGACCTCGCCAGGCGGCTCCAGGATCTGGACGAGGAGGCCGGGGAGGCGCTCACCTCGTCGGATCGCGGGGTGCTGCGGGCCAACCTCTTCAGCCTGACCGGGACCACGGCCCCCAGCCGTCGTCGGCAGGCCCTCGCCGGTCTCTGGCGGGAGAAACCCGGGAGACCCCTCACCCTCCTCCTCACCGCCCTGGATCGCTGGTACGACGGCCGCTACCTCGAGGCTGCCCTGGTGCTGCGCCTCCTCTCGCATACCGGGTGCGGCGGCGATCTCACGGCCTCGGCCGTCGCGTGGCGGGATGCGCTGCGTCGACGCTCCGGGGCTGCCGCACCCAGGGAGGATCCCTCCGGATCCCTGGGGGCCGGTTCCTTCCGGATCGTCGTCGATGGAGACCTCAGGACACGCATCCTGCTGGGTTGGGACGGTCGCATCGCGGTCGAGATCCACCCAGCAGATCGACTCCTGTTTCTTCCCTCCCCCCCCTGTGGGGCGGGAACACCCTGATAATTCAGCTGGATCGACAGGTGTCGCGGCGACATCCGGGTGGTCTCCGGATGGACGCGCGCGGGCAGGATGATCGGGTTGCGCCCGGCCTCCGTCGAGGGGCCGGGCGGGTCGGGATCTTCAGGAAACAGGAGGCCGAACGTGGCCCGCCAGGGTGAATCCTGCATGAGAACACTCCGGGGGCCGCCAGGCAAAAAAACAGAGGGTTAACGGGAGCTTGGTAGCATATGTAGTGGATGTCCGGCGGGGGGGTACAAAATGTGCGGTCCTTTTCCTTGACAGGTCCGGGGCCGAATCTATGATGGGAGACAGGTTGGTGGGAAGTCACCTTCTCCTGCTCAGCATGGATGAGTCGAACCTTCGGGCCCCGGGGTCTGAGTGGATCTGTACGTGGAGGGATTGGACGTGGACGGAAGCTTCAACTCGAACGGCGGCAATGGCCACAAGGCGTCCCCGTCGATCTTTGCGGATCTCTTCGCCGCCGACACGGCGGCGTCCGCTCCATCGGATCGGAAGACCCGCAAGAAGAGCCAGTCGAGCTCCACGTTCAACTTCCTGCGTGAGCGCGTCTTCGCGACGGACGGGACGCATCCCTACGACGAGCACGAGTGGGAGGACCGGGACATCCTCATCCAGAACGAGAGCGGTGAAGCAGTCTTCCACCAGGCGGACGCCGGGTTCCCGACTGCGTGGACCCAGATGGCCTGCACCGTGGTGGCCTCCAAGTACTTCCGGGTCCTCGCGACCACGGGCGTGAAGGAGAGCGATCTGCGTCAGCTCGTGGACCGCGTGGTGGACACGGTGACCCGCTGGGGACTCGAGGACGGGTACCTCGCGAACATGGACGAGGGCAAGGTCTTCTCTGACGAGCTGAAGTGGCTGGTGGTGAACCAGCACCTCTCCTTCAATAGCCCGGTGTGGTTCAACGTGGGCATCGAGGAGAAGCCGCAGTGCTCTGCGTGCTTCATCAACTCTGTGGAGGATCGCATGGGCTCGATCCTCGACCTGGCGAAGACCGAGGGGATGCTGTTCAAGTACGGCTCCGGCTCCGGCGTGAACCTCTCCCCCCTGCGGTCGCGGCGCGAGAACCTGAGCGGCGGCGGCAACGCCTCCGGTCCCGTGAGCTTCATGCGCGGCCTCGATGCGTTCGCCGGCGTGATCAAGTCCGGCGGGACGAATCGACGGGCCGCCAAGATGGTGGTCCTGGACGTCGGTCATCCCGACATCATGGAGTTCATCCGGTGCAAGGCCACTGAAGAGGAGAAGGCCCGGAAGCTCATCGACGTCGGCTACAGCGGCGGCCTGGATGGGGAGGCCTACAAGTCGGTGTTCTTCCAGAACGCCAACAACTCGGTGCGGGTCACCGACGCCTTCATGCGGAAGGTGATCGAGGACGGCGACTGGGTCACCCGCTTCGTGTCGACCGGGGAGGTCGCTGACACCATGCGGGCCCGGGACGTCCTGCGGGCCCTCTGCGAGGCCACCCATTACTGTGGAGACCCGGGCCTCCAGTTCCACGACATCATCAACAAGTGGCATACCTGCCCGAACTCCGGCCCGATCACGGCGTCCAACCCGTGCTCGGAGTTCATGTTCCTCAACGACACTGCGTGCAACCTGGCCAGCCTCAACCTCATGCGGTTCGTCGAGGACGGGAAGTTCAACACCGAGAAGTTCGAGGTCGCGGCGCGGGTGACGATCCTGGCCCAGGAGATCCTGGTGGACCGTTCAAGCTATCCGACGACGCAGATCCAGGAGATGAGCCACCTGTACCGGCCCCTGGGCCTCGGCTTCGCGAACCTGGGGGCGCTGCTCATGTCCTTCGGGCTACCCTACGACAGCGAGGGCGGTCGCTCCATGGCCGGCGCGATCGCCGCGCTCATGACCGGCGCGGCCTATCGCACCTCTGCGGAGATCGCAAAGCACATGGGTTCCTTCGATCGGTACCCGGAGAACCGGGAGCCCATGCTCCACGTCATGCGGATGCACCAGGACGCGCTCGAACGCATCGGGCCCTTCCCCGAGCCCGAGATCCTCGAGGCGGCTCGGACCGCCTGGGACCACGCGGTGCGCCTGGGCGGACGCTACGGCTACCGGAACGCGCAGGCGACGGTGCTGGCGCCCACGGGGACCATCGGGTTCATGATGGACTGCGACACCACCGGCGTGGAGCCCGACATCGCGCTGGTGAAGTTCAAGAAGCTCGTCGGCGGCGGGCTGATGAAGATCGTCAACGGCACGGTCCCCAAGTCCCTCGGCCGCCTGGGCTACAACGCCGAGCAGGTCCAGGAGATCCTGGACTACATCGAGAACACCGGCACCATCGAGGGCGCCCCGTACCTCGAGGAGGATCACCTCCCCATCTTCGATTGCGCCTTTGCCCCCGCGAACGGGGACCGCTTCATCCATTACATGGGTCACATCAAGATGCTGGCCGCGGTGCAGCGGTTCATCTCCGGCGCGATCTCGAAGACCGTGAACGTCCCCCGGAACACCTCGGTGGAGGAGATCCAGAACACCTACCTCGAGTCCTGGAAGCTGGGCCTCAAGGCCGTCGCCGTCTACCGGGACGGGAGCAAGGGGGTCCAGGTCCTCTCCACCTCGAAGGACGACACCTCGGCCAAGGCGACCGCGGTCAGCGGCGGCGAGGTGGGGAAACGGCCCGCGCGGACCAAGCTGCCGGACGAGCGGGTCGCCGTGACCCACAAGTTCAGCATCTCGGGACACGAAGGGTACATCACCGTCGGCATGTACGTGGATGGGACCCCCGGCGAGATCTTCATCGTGATGGCGAAGCAGGGCTCCACGGTCTCGGGGCTCATGGACGCCTACGCGACGAGCATCAGCCTGGCCCTCCAGTACGGGGTGCCCCTCCACGTCCTCGTGGACAAGTTCACCCATCAGCGCTTTGAGCCCTCGGGCTTCACCACGAACCCCGACATCCCCATCGCGAAGTCCATCGTGGACTACATCTTCCGGTGGCTGTCCGCGAAGTTCATCGATGGCAAGGCCAACGCGGCCCGCATCGCCGCCGCGGCCCATGATCCCGGGGACATGGCCAGGAGCGCCGAGGAGGCCCGGGCCGAGGACCGGGCCTTCAGCAACGCAAGGACCGAGACGACCAGCGAGTTCGAGCAGGTCGGCGCCGCGTCGAAGATGGTCTACCTCTTCCAGGAGGACGCCCCCGCCTGCCACAACTGCGGCGACATCATGGTCCGCAACGGATCCTGCTATCGCTGCCCCACCTGCGGCGAGACCTCCGGCTGCTCCTAGGAGCGAAGCTGCGTCGTCGATCGCCCCGACCCGTCAGATCAGGTACCCCTTGATGCGGCTGTGGGTGAACATGATGAGGTTCTGGGCGACGGAGGTGACCGGGACCGCGAGGAGGGCCCCCTTGATGCCGAAGAGGGACTCGCCGGCGACCAGCACGAGGATCACCAGGGCCGGGTGGAGATGGGCCTGGCTGCCGATGACCTTCGGGTTGAGGATGTTCGCCTCGATGAAGTGGATCCCGAGGATCCACGCCAGGACGCCGAGCCCCGTGGAGAAGCTCACGGTGAGCCCGATGATCACGGCGGGGATCGAGCTGATGATGGTCCCGAAGATCGGGATCAGGCTCAGGACACCGGAGACGATCGCCAGGACGATCGCGTACTCGGGGATGAAGATCGCGTAGCCGATCCCCGACAGGATCCCGTTGATGAGGCAGATCAGGAGCTGGCCGCGCACCACCCCGGAGAGCCCCTGGTCCATGCGGGAGAGCAGCTCGTCGTAGTCCGGCCGGAATCGGGGCGGGATGAGCCGGCGGCTCGTGCGCTTCAGGTTCGGCGCGTCGACGAGGAGGAACGCGGCGACCATGAAGACCACGAGGAAGGCCAGCAGCCCGCCGAGGATCCCGGTGACGAGGCCCTGGAAGAACGAGAAGAACCCCTTGAGGATCGACCCGCCCAGCTGCTCCAGGCCCTCCCGCATGGCCTTTGTGATCTGCGGACGCAGGTTGTCGAAGCGGGAGGCCTCGTTGACCTTGGTGGATGCGACGATGCTCAGGGTGTCGTCGCCTGAGCGCTTGATCTGGAAGGTGGCCTGGTTGAAGCGGATTCCGAAGGCCCCGTCCGGGGTGGGCTCAACGGTGAGGCTGTGTCGCGGGGTCAGATCCTGCGCCTCCTCGAAGGTCTCCAGGGGGGCGCGGTCCAGGCCTGCAGCCGAGAGCTCCTCGGGGGTCCCCGCCAGGCCCACCTCCCGCAGCAGGGGCACCGCTGGCGCGCTCGCCTCGCGGAACCGATCGAGGGGAGGACCGAAGCCCCACGCGTCCTCGGAGATCGGCGTCGCGATCTGCACCGGCGTCGCGTCGTCCTGCCCGGAGGTCACCGAGTCCACGAAGTCTCCGACGCCGGCCTCCAACCGCTCGTAGTAGTTGGGGGCGTTCCGGACGAAGCGGTTGAGCTCCGAGAGGACCTTGGTGGACTCGGTCTCCAGGACCGGGACCAGGAACTGGACGAAGCCGCCGATGGCCAGCACGAGGACCGTGTAGATGATGATGACCCCGCCGAACCGGCGGATCCCCGCAGACTCGAAGCGGGTGACCATGGGCTCGAAGACGTAGGCGATGACCGCGGCGAGGATGAAGGGCAGCAGGACAGCACGGATGAGCCAGAGCGCCGCCAGGATGCCGAGGAAGATCAGGACGAAGGTCAGCCAGGCGTATCTTCGCCGTACGCCGAGGCGCAGTTTCTGGCGATCCTGGTTGGGGGGGAGCGTGAAACGCGGCATCCCCTGAGGCCCCCTTAAAGCTCGATGACGGCGTCGTCGACGCCGATGTCCACGGCAGTATCCACGTCGACCTCCGGGGGTTCAATGAGTTTGTCCAGGGACTGGAGGTTCTCCGCCTCATAGAAGACCGACCGTCCGCTCCCGCACATCCGGTGCAGGGCCCGGCAGGTGTTCCCCGTGGAGGTCGGGCACTTGGCGTCCACCCGGTCGCAGTTGTTCACCATGGCCCGTGTGACCTGCTTCACCAGCTTGAGTCGCCGAGCCCACCACTGGTTCCAGCTCTTGGTCCGGGCGCCCACGTCCAGGCCCTTCTGGAACCGATCGTCGAAGGGGCGGGGGTAGGGGATGAAGGTCGCGAGGAGGGCCGCCTGGGCCTGGGTCACCTGCCTGGCGGGTCGCCTGAAGTAGTGCTGGGCTGCGTCCGCGAGGCCGTACACCCCGCGTCCCCACTCGATGATGTTGAGGTAGAGCTCGATGATCCGCTCCTTCGGGACCTCCTTCTCCATGAGCCAGGTGAGGAGCAGCTCCTGGAACTTCCTCGCCGCGGTCTTCTGGTGCCCCAGGAAGAGGTTCTTGACCAGCTGCATGGAGATTGTGGACGCGCCGCGGACATACCGTCCGGCCTCCAGGTTGTCGATGATCGACATCTTCCACTGGAAGCGGTTGAAGCCCTCGTGCCGGAAGAAGCTGCCGTCCTCGGTGGTCGTCACCGCCAGGATCATCCATGGAGGGATGTCGGAGATCGATGTCCAGAGGGGGCCCTCACCGACGCGGATGGTCTTGGCCTCTTTGCCGCCGCCCCGGATCCGGAAGGTGAAGGGGCCCAGGAGCTTCTGCATGTCCACCTGCTGCCCGTACGTGTCGACGGACACCTCCCGCTCCTGGAAGCGGAAGTCGAACTCCAGGTTGCCCAGGTCGGCGCTGTCGCCGGTGATGGACGTCTCCAGGGCGATGTACCCCTGGGCCCGCATGCCCGCCAGGTTCTGGATCAGGGGCGACGGGATCGAGTCCAGCACCTGCTGGAAGGGGGTGATGTCCATGCCCAGGCCGAAGATGAACTTGGGGAACTCCGGAGTCGCGCAGTCCAGGCGCAGCCGGGTCCGGATCATCGGCCCGGACCCGAGGCGGAGCCCAGCGTGCTCCCCTGTGTCGAGGACATGGGCTCCCAGATCCAGGGTCACGGCCTGATCGGCGCTCCGCCCGAGGTCGAAGGCCAGCTCGAGGTTGCGGAGGGGCTCGGACGCGATGCGGTTCGATGACACGGTCAGCCCGTCCAGCCGGCCGATGCCCCAGACCTGCACGATGTTCCGTTCGACCTGGTATGCGAACTTCAGCCGGGTATCCGCAAGGCGGGAGCTCGGCGAGATCACCAGGGCCCGGGGCGCGAGGAAGCGGTAGGGGTAGAGCGGGAAGCCCGGCAGATCCAGGGTCCCGGAGATGTCGCCGGTCACCAGATTGATCTCCGCCTCGAAGCGGTTGGAGACCTCTCCGTTGGCGCTCGGCGTGAGGAACCCGACCTCCATGCGGAAGGTCCCGCCGCCAGGCATCTTCTCGAAGGTGCCGTTGAAGTGGGAGAGGTCCGTCACCAGGCGGTCCTCCTCCGCGACCGCGTCCGCGTACTCGAGGCGGCCCGCAACGATGGTGACCTTCTCCAGAGGGAAGCGGTCTCCGAGCTTGTGCAGGAGCCCCAGGAGGCGTCCCGCCCGCCCCTCGAGCCCGAGCACCGTGCGGCTCAACCCCTGGCGAAGCGGGGCGTGCATCTCCGAACGCTTCCCCGGACGGGCGTCCCCGGCCAGCTTGCGGTCGAGATCCGCGTCGAAGTCCTTGGGCGAGTGCTCCAGCTCCTCGACCTCGTCCATGGGAAGCGGGTTGGGCTGGCGCAGGAAGACGTGGGGCTCCATGAGCTCCACCTCGGCGACCCGGGCCAGGATCTCCTGCTCCAGGGTCCCCTCGCTGCGCGCAGCGACGAACGCGTCGATGGTGCCCTTGCTCAGGGGCTCGGACAGGCGCACGCGGAGGCTCTTGAGGGAGAGGAGCTTGCGGCTGATGTCCGCGCCTGCCCGTGTGACCGTGATGTCCTCGAGGCGCAGCTCCTGGTCGAGCCCGAGGGACAGGCCGTGGAGGTGGAACCGGTGGTCACCGATGTCGAAGCCGACGGGCTCCTTTGCGTGCAGGGACAGCTTCTTCAGGCCAGCGGTGCTGTCCAGAGCGGCGGCGAGGCGGGCCTGCTGCCCGTGCCCCGGGGCCTCCACGTCCCCACCGATCTCGACGGACCAGCGTCCGTCCTTCGCGAGCCCCTGGATCCGGAGGTCCCGCACGAGCCCGTCGACGTCGGCGCGGAGCTCCGCGGTGCCCTCGGGGACGTCCCCTCGGAGGAGGCCGCTCGCGGTCACCGCCAGCGGCGGCTCGTCGATGCGGGCCTCGACATCTCCTTCCAGGGTGAGCCGACCCTCGCTCCAGGCACCGCTGCCCTCGAGCACCATGTGAGGGACCTCCAGCGCGAGGCGCCCCTCGAAGTCCGTGTCCACCTCGCCTGCCACGACCGCAGTGCGGCCCTCCAGGCTCAGGCCGAGGGGGGTGTACCCCAGGCGCCACTTGATCGAGAGATCCCGGGTGTCCACGTCCCGACGGATGTGCCCCCACACCTCGGCCTCCCCGGCCTGCAGGAGGTGGAGGACCCAGATCTCCGCGCCTGCGTCGTGGTCCTTCACCCGGGTCAGGCGGACCTTGTCGAAGGTCACCGAGGTGCGGCGCGTCGGCTCGGTCAGCGCGGTCAGGAGATCACCGACGCCGTCGGACCAGCCGGCCACGGTGCGGTCCACCGAGGCGGCGCCGTATCCCATGGAGACCAGCGCGTCCCGCGCCTGCTCGGCCCGCTTCGCCAGGCCGAGGAGTCTGGCGAGGGCCTGGTCCCGGGCCTGGATGATCCGCCCGGCGAGGGCGGCGGCCCGGGTCTCCCCGTCCACGCCCATGAGCGCGCCCCCGAGACGGACCAGGTCGTCCATGGCGGGGATGTCTGTCTGCAGGTCTCCGATGTTCACCTCGAGGAGCTGCCCCTTGACCCAGGTGACCCCATCCAGACGCAGGGTCGCCGGGCCCGCCTCCACGGGCAGGCCGCGCTCGAAGCGGGCGCTCAGGCTCGCGGTGTCCGCGCTTCGGTTGAGCTCCCCTTCCAGCCGGACCCGGCCGTTCCGGTTCAACGCGTCATCGAAGAGTGCCCGGAACCTCAGGCGCTTCTCCAGGCCGGTCTCCGATGGGTTGGCCGCCTCGATGGTGCCGTTCTCCCACCGGAGGTGCACCACGGTGCGGGTGCCGTCTGCGGTCGTCCCCCGCTCGAAGTGTCCCCGCACCGTGACGTCACGGATCTCCACGGGGGGGAGCTGCTTGAGGAGCCGAACGAGGCGGCTCGGCTTCTTTCCGCCGTCACCGTCGCTGCTCCGGCGCAGGAGGTCCAGGATGCCCTGCGTCGTCTCGCTGAAGTTGTCGCGACCGTCTGCGGCGGCCCAGACCTGCACCTGCACACCCTCGATCCGGACCCCGATCAGGACGGGGACACCGTCCTTGAAGGTGTAGGGATCGAAGTCCACGAGGATCCGGCGGGCCGTGACCATGGGGCCATCGTCCGGGGCCGCAGTGGCGGTCGCCGAGAGGTCCTCGATGACGAGGCGCGTGGTCCCCTCGAGGTGGGCGGATCTGTGGGAGATGTCCAGGGCGAGGAGCTCCCCGGCGCGGTGCTCCATGGCGGTGATGACCCGCTCGACGCGGGTCGGCACCCACCAGAACACCACGGCGGCCGACAGCGCGGCCAGCAACAGGACGAGGGTCAGGAGGATGACCCAGTAACGACGAAAGAAGCCTGGACGGCCGGCGCGGCCCCGGTCGGTCCTGGATGGTTTGCGTGCGTCGGTCATGTGTCCCGCGTCAGCGCGCCCGAGCGCGGGCCCGCTCCTTCTTCTTGCGGTAGACGATCATCAGGATGAGTCCGATGAGGAGCGGGCCGATGCCGACGAAGCCCCAGAAGCGGGCATCGCTGCGCAGGGTCTCGGACTGATCCGACGCGGTGATGGCTGCACGTTTGAGCTCGATGCCCCGCGTCGTGAGGGCCTTCTCCTGGGTCTCCAAGGTGGATGCGCGGGCGTCCTCCATGGTCTTGACCGCGAGGAGGGCCTGCTCGCCTGCGTGGAGGCCCGCTGCCACCCCGGAGGCGTAGGACCAGGCGGAGTAGGAGAAGGCAGCGAGGCCGATGATGATGAGGAGGATCGCCACCGGCGCCATCCATCCCGGCGGCCCCATCCCCTTGGGGATCTTCACCTTGGGCTGAGGGGTTGGCGGTGGCGGCGGAGGAGCGTCGGGGCTGGGCCGCAGCGGAGCCGCCCCCGGGGGAGGGGCGTTCACGCCCCGATTCCCCTCTTCCCCTGTGGGAGGGGCGTCCACGCCCCGATTCCCCTCTTCCCCTGTGGGAGGGGCCTCAGCCCCGACATTCTCTCCGCCGGTGCTCGGGACCTTGGTCTCGTCGGTCATGGGTCCTCCAATGGACGTTGCGATCAGTTGCGCCGATTATGTCACTTAATGGGGGAGAGGTGAAGGAGCTTCAACGCGTGGGCTCTACGGTCAACGCGCGCTCCTCGGTTTGCAAATCCACGACCGGACGATAACATGCCCGGCGGGTCACGTCCCAGCGGGAGGTGCAGCATGACCAGACGGCCGGGAATCATGGAGCTGGCGGCGGAGAAGGTGGTGGTCCTCGACGGGGCCATGGGGACGATGATCCAGCGCGCCGCGCCCGCCGAAGACGATTTCCGTGGTCTCGACGGCTGCAACGAGATCCTGGTCGAGTCCCGTCCGGACCTGATCCGGGACATCCACGCCGCATACCTCGCTGCGGGCTGCGATGTCGTTGAGACGAACACCTTCGGCGCGAACGGGGTGGTCCTCGTCGAGTACGGCATCCCCGAGCGCACCGAGGATCTCAACCGGCAGGCCGCGGCCCTCGCACACCAGGTGGCCGGTGACTTCTCGACGTCCGACCGGCCGCGCTACGTCCTCGGGTCCATCGGCCCCGGGACCCGGCTGCCCTCCCTGGGGCAGATCGACTTCATGGACCTGAAGGCGGCCTTCGAGCCCCAGGTGCGGGGTCTCCTGGCCGGAGGCGTGGACGCGATCTGCATCGAGACCTGCCAGGATCTCCTCCAGGTGAAGGCCGTGCTCCTCGCCGCCAGGGACGCGTTCCGGTTCGCCGGCCGGGTTGTCCCGGTGATCGTCTCGGTGACCATCGAGTCCACGGGCACCATGCTCGTGGGCGCGGACGTCCAGGCCGCGGTGGCGGCGCTCTGGCCCATGGCCCCCGATGTCCTCGGGATGAACTGCGCGACGGGCCCGGGGGAGATGCGGCGCCATGCGGAGCACCTGTCCCGCTGGGGTCCGCCGAAGATCATGGCCATGCCCAACGCCGGGCTCCCCGAGAACGTCCATGGAGAGCTGGTCTACAGGATGACGCCTGCGGAGCTCGCTGACTGGATCGAAGGCTTCGTCCGGGACCTGGGCTTCGGCGTGGTCGGCGGCTGCTGCGGCACCACCCCGGATCATCTCCGGGCGGTGGTCGACAGGGTGGGGGGCCTGCCTGCGCCGCGGCGCGAGCCCACGCGCCGGGCCGAGGCTGCGAGCCTCTACCAGGTCATGTCCCTGACCCAGGATCCGCCGCCCCTCCTGGTCGGAGAGCGGACCAACGCCAACGGCAGCAGGGAGTTCCGGGAGCGGCTCCTCGCGGACGATCTTCCGGGCATGGTGGCCGTGGGGAGGGAGCAGGAGAAGGCCGGCGCGCACCTCCTGGACGTGTGCGTTGCCCATGTGGGACGGGACGAGGGTGCCGACATGGAGGGCCTGATCCCGGAGCTGGCCCGTGACGTGCGCCTGCCGCTGATGATCGACTCCACCGACGCCGATGTGATCGAGGGCGCGCTCCGCCGGCACGGCGGCCGGTGCGTGGTGAACTCCATCAACCTCGAGGACGGGCGGGCTCGGTTGGACCGCGTGGCGGGCCTCGCAAGACGTTACGGCGCCGCGGTGGTGGCCCTGGTCATCGACGAGGACGGCATGGCCACCACCCGGGAGCGGAAGCTCGCCGTGGCGGAGCGGATCTTCGACCTCTGCACCCGGGAGCACGGCCTCCTCCCCCAGGACCTGATCTTCGACATGTTGACCTTCACCGTGGCCTCCGGGGACGAGGCCTCCCGTCGGGCGGCGGTGGACACCCTGGATGCGATCCGGGAGTGGAAGACACGGCACCCGGACACCCTGACGATCCTCGGCGTGAGCAACGTCTCCTTCGGGCTGCGCCCGGCCCTGCGGCGCGTGCTCAACTCGGTGTTCCTCCACATGGCCGTGGCCCGGGGCCTGGACCAGGCCATCGTCAACGCCCGGGGCATCCTGCCTCTGTACCGCATCGACGAAGGTCTCCGCGACGGCGCCCGCCGGCTCCTGCTGGACGACCGCACGGGGGGCGATCCCCTGGACGCCTACCTGGGGATGTTCGAGGGCAGCCTCAGGGTGGCAGCGACCGATGACCAGGAGGAGGAGCTCACCGCCGAGGCCCGGGTCCACCGCATGGTGGTGGACGGGGAGCGGAAGGGGCTGCAGGAGCACCTGGACGCGCTCCTGGCCGAGGGCGCCGCGCCGGTGACGGTGATCAACGAGGTGCTCATCGGCGCGATGAGGGAGGTGGGTGAGCTCTTCGGCTCCGGGCAGATGCAGCTCCCCTTCGTGCTCCGGTCCGCGGAGGTGATGAAGGCCGCTGTCTCCCACCTCGAGGGCTTCATGGAGCAGTCCGAGCGCCGGGATCTGGGCACCCTGGTCCTGGCGACGGTGAAGGGCGACGTCCACGACATCGGCAAGAACCTGGTGGACATCATCGTCTCCAACAACGGCTACCGGGTGGTGAACCTGGGGATCAAGATCCCCGTGGAGGAGATGATCGCGGCGGCCCGGGAGCACGGCGCGATCGCCCTGGGCATGTCGGGCCTCCTGGTGAAGTCGACGGTGGTGATGAAGGAGAACCTCCAGGAGCTGCGGCGCCGCGGGATCGGACTCCCGGTGCTCCTCGGCGGGGCGGCGCTGAACCGGCCCTTCGTGGAGGAGGACCTACGCGGGGTGTACGGGCCCGGCGTGCACTACTGCGAAGACGCGTTCGCGGGTCTGGAGGTGCTGCGCACGCTGGGCGGAGAGCGGGCGGTGGCGACCCCGTCCGACCTCAATCCGCGTCCGTCGAGTCGACCCCGGGTCTCCGCTTCGGAGGAGGGCGGCGGGACGAGCTCCCCGCGCCGGTGATCGACCGGACCGTCGCGATCCCGACGCCGCCGTTCCTCGGGTCACGGATCCTCGAGTCGATCCCCCTGGACGAGGTCTTTGACCTCCTCAATGAGACGACCCTCTTCCGGGGCCAGTGGCGGTACCGGCGGGGGACCCTGACCCGCGAGGAGTTCGGAGATCTCATCGATGGTCGTGTGCGGCCGGCCCTGGAGGCCCTGAAGGCCGAGGCCCGTGACGCCGGGATTCTTCGGCCGGCGGGGGTCTACGGGTACTGGCCCTGCCGCAGCGAGGGCCGTGACCTCGTGATCCTCGACCCCGGGACCCGGGTCGAGGCCCTTCGGCTCACCTTTCCCCGCAAGCGTACGGCCCCCCACGCATGTATCGCGGACTCCTTCGATCCGATCCGGGAGGACGTCGTGGGCATGTTCGTGGTCACCGTCGGGGCCGCCGCGCAGGAGTGGATCCGGGGCCTGTTCTCCGCGGACGCCTACCGGGACTATCTGCACTGGCACGGCCTGGCCGTGGAGACCGCCGAGGCCACCGCGGAGTGGCTCCATCGGCGCATGCGGGCGGAGCTGGGACTCCTCGAGGGAGACCGGGAGGGAGGGCAGGCCATGGTGCGCCAGGGCGACCGCGGAGCGCGGTACAGCTTCGGGTATCCGGCCTGCCCCGACCTGGAGTCCCAGGGGCCGCTCTTCGCGCTCCTGGACCCGGCGCGGGTGGGGGTGACTCTCACGGAGGGCTGGCAGATGGTGCCGGAGCAGTCGGTCTCCGCGATCGTCGTGCACCACCCCGGTGCGCGCACTTTCAACCTTCAATAGGGGCTGCGCGGAGTGGTGCTGTGGGGAGTCAGGGCCAGATCCTGCGGATCGTCATCCCCTCGATGGCGACGTCGCCCGAGCCGCACGCCGCTTCCTGCATCGCGCTGAGGGCCTTCGCCGGTGCGCACTCCATTCCGTCGACCCCCTCGGTCCACCGCAGCTCCACCGAGCCGCCGATCTCTCGAAGGGTCGCGACGGCCAGGGGTGGCGCGCCCGGTGTCTCGGAGCGCGCCTGCAGGACCAGGCCGTCGTCATCGGCCGCGCAGCGCAGCGCGGCACCCTTCGCCGCCAATGCCGTCTGCATCGCCGGATGGTATGCTCGGGTCCGGCAATCCAGGATGTGGCCGTCCGCAGCCAGGGAAAGGGTGACCGCGCCGTCCCCGCGCCGGGCCTCGTCGACGGTCGGGGGCGGCTGGACCCCGGCGGTGGAGCGGGTCCGCGGCGTACGCACGGGCTCGGCGCGTCCGCCCGGCGCCGCGCCCGGGGGCGTCGGACGGTCACAGCCGACGAGGAGCAGCGCAACGACCGCTGCCAGGACGGAAACCTTTTGCGGGAACGTGGCTCGTTCATGGCACAGGAGGATCGACATGAAGATCTCGTACATCGACGGCTTCAAGTTCGCAATCGAAAACCGGGGGCTCGAGGTGATCACCGACCAGCGCTCGTCCGAGGGCGCCGGTGAGGGCCTGGAGCCCGTCGAGTTCCTGGGCGCGGCCCTGGGCGGCTGTGTCGCCTTCTACGCCGTGGACTACCTGCGGCGGAACGAGCTGGCCACCGACGGCTTCCGGGTGGACATCGAGTGGACCGGCGCGGTGAACCCCAAGCGCATCGGAGGGTTCGACGTCAAGGTCCGCCTCCCCGGCGGTCTCACGGACCGTCAGCGCGCGTCCCTGTCGCGGATCGTCAAGGCCTGCACCGTGCATAAAACCCTCGAGCATCCGCCGGAGATCCAGGTCGAGCTGGTGGAGAACGCGGGCTAATCGATGGGGAGGGGCTTGGGCGCCGGGCGGGTTCGGGGGTCTCCTCCACTGTGGGAGGGGCTCTGTCGTCGAGTTGAGCGGACGGAGCTCCGCTCGTACGAGACTGATGCCCTTCGGGTGCAGCCCCGACTCCTTCGGGATCCGACGGGGCCGCGACGGGCGCCTGGACCGCGCCGAGGGTCCAGCCGCCCCGGGTGAGGGTCAGCCCCGGCGCGATGATGCCCCAGAGCTCGTCCTCCTCGTCCGCATAGATCAGGGTCCGCTGGCCGTCCAGCTCGACCGCGACCACGTCCACGGTCCGGGCCTTGTCCTTGCGGGTGATCTGCGCGGTGCCTGCGCCGGTGACCGCGACCTGCGCGAACTTGCCGTCCGTGATCCCCAGGACATCCCGAGGACCGTCGCCCTTCGTCCGCCAGGCGCGGACGAAGTCGCGGTACAGGTGGAAGCCCAGCTCGTCGACGATGGAGAAGGACTCCGGCGGGTCGAAGGTGCGTGTGAACTTCCGGTCGGGGAGACGGGAGACCGTGCGGACCTTGTCCCCCTTCCAGAAGGCGATCACGTCGGGCTTCGCGCCCTCGAGACCGATCCACTTCTTGTACTTGTCCACGACGCCGTCCGGGCGGCGCTTCAGGTGCGTGCGGATGACGTACTTCGAGCCGCCGTTCTTGAGCTCGGCCTTGGACGAGGCGAATTCGTTCCCCGACGGAGTGCGGACCCACTTGTAGCTGAGCTCGCCGATCTTCTCCCCGTCCTTGGTCACATCCAGGACGCGCCGGTCCGGATCGGGTTTCTCCTTCGGGGGCCCCGCTGCCGCGTGCGCAGCCAGGGACAGGAGCATCGTCAGCACGGTCGCCATGGGCGTGAGACGTCGCAGCATCGGGTCCTCCGAGGTTGATCCCGCCCTTCTCGATACCACTCCCGAGGTGCGGGGTCAATTCCTGTGGACAAGGGGCCGAAAGATGGAATAGACTCCGAATTCGCTGGACTTCGAGATGTTCGCCAGCGCCGAATCTGCATCGGAAGGGAGAGGACACCGTGGAGAGGATTCGACAGGGGTCAGGTCGCCTCGCCGCCCGGGTCTTTCTGCTCGTGACGCTGCTCCTCGCAGTGGCCGTCACCGGATGCAGGAAGGAGATCCCGGAGGAGAAGGCCCGCGCGATCTTCACAGAGATCGCCGCAGATCTCGTCAAGCGGTCCGACGCGACGGACGCAGCGAAGACGGGCCTGGTGGACGCGGTCTGTGAGAAGAACGGGTTCGTGCGCAAGGACCTGGAGTACCTGCTCAAGACGCAGCCCGAGGCGAAGGCCTGGCTCGAGGAGGCCCTCAAGGCCGAGATCGAGCGGGAGGTCGAAGAGGAGCGTCAGCAATGGGAGAAGCGCGTCACCAAGGCCCGCCAGAACAACGAGAAGAACGCCAACGACCTCGAGACGGATCAGGCCGCCAAGTTCGAGAAGATCGAGCAGGAGACCGCCCGCCGGAGGGCTGAGATCGACGAGCAGTTCAAGGCCCGCCAGGAGAAGCTCCAGGCCCGGGCCGAGGCCCTCCAGAAGGATATCGAGAAGTAACCACTCTGCGTACCACTCCGGAGAGGACGTACCGGTGCGATCCGGCCGGCGCGTGATTGTGCTTGTGTCCTCGGCGACGACTGGATATGCTCAGGCCATCGGAGATATATTCTGCTCTGAGGTGAGCCATGACATCCTTCGCCCTGCGTTTGCAGGTCCTTGCCGTTGTGGTGGCTCTCGGCAGTTGCTCCCCCGGCGAGAGACCCGCCATCCTGTCACAGAATGGTGACCTGCCTCGGGGCGAGGACATCGCCGGCCCTGGTCCGGACGCAGACACCACCGTGGTCGATGTCGTCGGCGATGTCGCGGAGGACGGTCCGCCGGATCCCATCATCCTTCCCCAGGAGTTCCTGGAGCAGGAGGTGACGTGGGCGCCCTGCCCGCTCCACGACGGCAACAAGAGCGGCGTTGCGGAGTGCGCGGACATCACGGTCCCGTTCTTCTGGGAGGACCCGAAGAGCGACGTGTTCACGGTCCACGTGAAGCGTCTGGTGCAAGAGGGCTCGGAGCGGCAGCTCTTCATGCTCGAGGGCGGGCCGGGGTTTCCCGGAACCGACACCCTGAGTCAGGAGATGGAGCGGGTCTTTCAGGCGGACCCCAAGATGGACGTGTATGCCCTCGATCACAGGGGCACCGGCCTCAGCCACGCGATGACCTGTCCCGAGCAGGGGAGCCCCGACAGCCCCGGCGGGAGGAAGATCCAGGGCAGCGAGTGGGAGGACTGTGCCGCGTATCTCGAGGCGGAGTGGGGTCCCCTCGACGGCTTCACCGTCTCGGCGGCCGCAGCGGACGTGGCCCTCCTGGTGTCCCTGGTCAGCGAGCCCGGGAAGGCGCGGCTGGTCTACGGCCAGTCCTACGGCACCTACTGGGCCCATCGCTACGCGGTCCTCTTCCCCCGTCAGCCCGACGCGGTGGTCCTGGACTCCCTGGTCCCGCCGGCGGGCTACCAGGTGGACATCCAGGATCTGGAGGAGAACGAGGTCACCAAGGCGATCTTCGAGCGCTGCGCGGAGGACGACCTCTGCTCGGCCAAGTTGGGGGAGGATCCTGCGGGCTTCGCCGCCGACGTCTTCCAGGACTACAAGGACGGGCTGATCTGCGACAAGCTGCAGAGCTTGAACGTCACCCCCTCGGCCCTCCAGCAGTTCATCATCAACCTCGGCCTGTACGACTGGCACGGGCGGTCCTTGATCCCGGCGATCTTCTACCGCCTCGACCGCTGCACCGACGAGGACGCGGTCGCGATCTACAACGCCATCGCGTTCTACACCGCCGAAGAGGTCTATTGGCGCCAGGAGATGTCAACGATCATCGGCCGATTCCTGATGCTCTCGGAGATGGTCTACGAGCCCGCCGGGGGGGCGATGACCCTCGAGGAGATCCTCGCCTACGAGGCCGACCTGATCTCCACCCGGTATCTGAGCTACTTCAACACGGTCCAGCTCGCGTACTGGCCCCGGTACCCGCTGGACGAGGCCTATGGCAAGTGGGCGCCGCCGGAGGTGCCGATCCTGATCCTCCACGGAGACCTCAACTACAGGACGCCCCTGGCCAGCGTCGCGGACGCGGAGGAGCGCCTCACCGGGCCGCACCAGCACTTCGTGGTCCTGCCGGGGGTGCGGGACAGCGCCATGTTCGAGTCACCCATGGACGAGACCTTCGAGACCGACTGCGGCTTCGAGATCGCGATGGCCTGGCTCAAGGACCCGAGCGCCGCGCCGGACACGTCCTGCGTGGACGTCATCCTGCCGGTGGACTTCGCCGGGGACGAGGAGTTCCTGGCCGAGACCATGCAGACCGAGGAGCTGTGGGAGGACGAGCCCGAGGTGATCAACTGCGGGCAGCCGGATGACTTCCTCGCCCCCTTCGCGGACGACCACGCGGTGATGGAGGTCATCGGCGAGATCGGGGGGATCGAAGGGCTCAGCGTCTCTGACGCGGAGTTCCACATCGTCGTGGGGGGCCAGGACTTCTTCCTCGACGACGGCACGTTGAGCGTGGCCGCCAGCTCCTTCTACGGGCAGGAGTATGTCAAGGTGCACAAGGAGGGGAACTTCGAGTATTACTCCTCCAGTCACTTCCGGTACATCTCCGTGTGGGTCACCTTCCCGAAGACCATGCTCAAGGACCTCAAGGACTCGGGGGAGCACCTGCTGCCCGCGAACTCGGAGCTCGGCGTGGTGAAGTTCACCATCGCGGACGTCGAGGTCAAGCAGACAGGCGAACCGGGCTCCGACGATTCCCACAACAACTACCGCGTGTGTCCCCTGGCCGCGGCCGATCCGTCGGAGCCGGTCAACGCGTTCTGGATCTGTCACGACGACAACCAGACCTTCTCCGGGGGTGAGCTCCTCCGGTTCGCGGGGAACGTGGCCCTCTCCACGGATCCCGATCTCCTCAAGGAGCTCTACAACACCTGGTTGACCTGCTTCTGTTGGCGGGACGGGGGGGGCTACCTCTTCTGCTCGGACTTCGACGCGCTATAAGCGGCCCTCCAAGAGCTTCCGTCGCCGGTTGAGCGCATCGCTGCGAGGCCGTGGGGCGTTCTTCTCCCGCCGTCTGAACCCGGTCCCACGGAAAGGTGCGGCGACGGCGTCCGATGGTCCGTCGTTCGGCGATGTGTCAAGCATCGGACGGTCACAGCCGGGGAGCCTGCGACCCGGATTCTTCCTCTCAGCTTGGATCGCCCGCGGGAATCCGGGTCGCAGGCTCCCCGGCTATGAGTCGGTTCGTGCGACCCTGGTTGCGGTAGGGTTGAATCCTAGTACAGGCTCGGGATCCGGCGGGCCGAGAAGATCTCGTAGAAGTTCGTCTCGCCGTCCGGCCGCTTGAGGGTCATGCGGAACACCTCCTCCGACGGCGCCGGATAGGTGACCTCCACGACGCGGCCCCAGGTGGGGCTGCCCTGGTCCTCCAGGACTTCCCAGAGGGCCGCCTCGCAGATCAGGACGTTCCCGTTGTCCAGGCGATGGACTTCGCCGAGGGGGTCCGTCATTCCCGGTGGGTCCACCTGGTACTCCCAGGTCTGGGTGGCGACCCAGTCGGCGGTGTCGAGGGAGTACTCCACGGCGCGGGAGAACAAGGGTGGGCTGGCCGGATCGTTGTCGTAGAGCAGGATCCGATCCCCCTGCTGCGGCGACACCCCGTGGTGCCTCCCAGACCATCGCCCGCCGGGGGCGAGCTGGAAGTCGCCCTCCGGGCCGAGGCGCCAGATGAGCGCGCCCGTGTCCCGGCGGAGCTTCACCACCCAGTTCTGGTTCAGCACCGATGCGACGTAGTTCCCGTCGTCGGGATCGATGGTGAGGGAGTTGGAGTGGGACCAGTCCTTGGGCCCGCCCGGGAGGCCGGGGAAGTCCATGGCCCAGAAGGGGCAATCGAAGCACCAGCCGACCCGGTACGGATCCAGGACATCGAAGAGCTGCACCTTGTTGACGAGCTCGCCCGCCGGGGTCAGCTCGTAGAAGATGTCCCCGACGACCTGGTACGTCGCGGTGCCGCCGCCCTCGACGGGATAGCCCTCGATGCTCCGCAGTTCGACGCCGAGGGTGAGGTAGTTTCCTTCCGGGCTGATCCCCGGCAGGTGGTGGAAGAGCAGGGTCCCGTATGCCATGGGGTCGATCGTGGCCCCGGACTTCCCCAGGAGCGTCGACGTGTAGATGGGGCCGCCGTGTTCCATGGCGGCGAGGTAGTTGCCGGCGGGGGTCGGGACGACGAAGGAGGTGGAGACGGTGTTGTAGAACACGACCTCCCGCGCCGCGTTCAGCGCGAAGGTGACCAGGCCGCTGTCGTCCTTTGCGGAGACCAGGGTGTAGCCGGGCTGCATCCTCTCCCCGTCGGAGATGCTCACGTCGAGCCCGGCGAAGAAGGCGGGGAGGGGGGCCGTCTCGAAGTCCAGGGCGCCGGACACGGTCATCCCGTCCGTGTCGAACGCGTCGATGTGGATCCGGTACGCCCTCTCCGCGCGCAGGTCCATGACCACCGGCGCGTGTTTCTTTGCCAGGGCGCCGGTGGTGGGAATCGGGGTGGTGAGGCCTGTGGCCAGATCCTCGAGGGTCACGGTGAGCTGCGTGGGGACGTCCGTGGCGATGTTGAGCCAGGCGACCAGGCCGATCTTGGCGCTCTGGGCCACGGTGAGGACCTCGAAGACCGGTGCGGAGCCAGGGGCCGTGTCCGTGACCGTGTCCGACCCTGTCAACTCCGGGCCATCACTGTCGGCCGCGCCGACCTCCGGGCCGAGGTCTGCCCGGATCGAAGCGTCCACATCAGTGGAGTCGGCGGGGCGGTCCGGGCCGCAGCCGTGGGCCGAGGCCACGAAGAAAAATGCAATCCAGAGCACGGACATTCTGGTCATTGGAACTCCTCCCCCCCCAGCTTGCGAGCTATACAGTAGGGTTTCGGGAGGTGCTTGACAACAGGAGCGGTGGGTCAAATCAAAACGAATTGAAACAGCCCGTTGCGGGGGGCGCAGTCACTCTGTATCCTGCGCGACGAGTGGACGTCGAGGTGGACGTATGTTCTTGTCCCGGCTGTCGGGCAATCTGCTGTTGATGATCATCATCGCCCTTCCGGGTTGCGGTGCGGAGCCTTGCGCCGGCGCGTGCTCCGCGGCGGACGCCGAGGTGCCTGCGGACGCGTCTTCGGAGGTGTCTGCAGATACGGAGACGAGCACGGAGACCGACGCCGCGCCCCTGGACCTCGATCCTCCGGTCATCTTGGATCTCGCCTTGGTCCCAGTGGGCGGGAACCCCCTGGCCGTGGCCCTGACCTTCGGCACCGACGAGCCGGTGACCTGGACCCTCGTCGTGGACGAGGTCGGCACCGGGCGGAGCTGGGATCTCACCGCGGACCTCGCACCCGCCACGACGCATCTGGTGCCGGTTCTCAGGCTGCGGGCCGACCGGAGCTACCACTTTACGTTGGAAGTTGTCGACGGGGCGGCCAACGCCACGGTGGACGAATCCCTCACCTGGGACACCGGTCCCCTCCCCGATGACTTCCCCCGGTTCACGCTCCTCGAGTCCCCGCCGGAGGACATGGCCCAGGGGATGACGCTCCTCAACCTGATCCTCTGGGGCTCCGGGGTGCTGGACCAGGGGATCCTGGTGGTCGTGGACGATGAGGGGGAGGTGGTGTGGTACCACCGGGCCACGGAGACCCTCGTGGAGGCCCGGCGGACCGCGGCGGGCACCCTCGTGGTCGCCTTCGGGGAGTCCGACGGGATCCGCGAGATCGACATGCTCGGCAACGTGCTCCACGAGTGGCGCCCGGCGGACCTCGGCCTCGACGGCCTGCACCACGCTGTGGCGCCGGGCCCCGATGGCAGCCTCCTCTCCCTGGCCCCGGAGCTGCGGTGGGTCGACGGTTATACGCGGGGGGACGGCTCCACCACGGGCTACTCCGTGGTGGGCGACGTCGTGGTAGAGCTGCCCCGGGAGGGCCTGCCGGTCCGCGCCTGGAGCCTCCTGGACGTCCTCGACCCCTACCACTACAACCCCGGGTTCCTGACCCCCTTCTGGTTCCTCCTCTATCCCGACGCAGCCGGGGGCGCCAAGGACTGGTCCCATGGCAACGCGGTCCAGTACGACCCCGACGACGACAGCTACGTGGTCTCCCTGGCGAACCAGGACATGATCGTCAAGCTGGACCGGGGGACCGGCAAGCCGGTCTGGTCCCTGGGCGAGGGGGGGGACGTCGCGCTGGCCGACGGGGGCGGGTGGTTCTCGGTCCCCCACGGCGCGGAGTGGAGCGCCGAGGGGCGGGTCCTGCTCTACGACGACGGCGTCTTCAAGGCCGAGCGGCGCAGCAGGGTGGTCGAGTACGCAATGAGCGCCCCCCAGGGCGGCGGCCCCTGGGAGGCCGAGGAGATCTGGTCCTGGGACGGCGGGGGTGTCCCGTTTTACTGCATGGGGCCCGCGGACGTGGACGTCCTGCCCGACGACATGGTCCTGATCCTCCACGGCTCCCTGGTCGAGCACCCCGAGGCGTCGCCCTTCGGGTCCGACAACCGGCTGTGGATCCGGCTGGAGATCGTCCGCAGGGAGCCCGTCGGGGAGCGCGTCTTCGGCCTGGACATCGGGGGGCCTCTGGACCCGAAGGTGAAGAAGATCACGTCCTTCGCTGCGGAGCGGCTCACGGGGCTCTATCCTCCTGGCTGGGTGGTGCACCCCCGGGAGCCCCCGCCGCCGCCCTCCTGCGAGGAGGTCTGCGCGGGCGCGGAGTGCGGCTGGATCAGTGGTTGCATCTGCGGCATCTGCTTCCCGGGCTTGATCTGTCTGGAGGGGCAGTGCGTGGACTGCGACGAGACCTGCGCGTCCCAGGATCGGGTCTGCGGACTGCTGGACCTGTCCTGCGATTGCGGCGCCTGTCCCCAGGGGTTCCTCTGCGACGAGGCCGGGGCCTGCATGGACGAAGCCGCCCTCTGCGCCCCCTTCTGCGAGGACCGCGAGTGCGGCGTCGTCGGGGCCTTCTACCTCGGCCAGTCCTGCGACTGCGGGACCTGCCCCGAGGACCAGACCTGCGACCCCCAGACCGCGAAGTGCCTGTAGAGAACCTGCCGTGGTTCGACATCCCGGGAATCTGCACCATTGGGGCCCTTGACAACTGCTTGGCGCTCCATACCCTCGCGTTGTGGGAGATGAACGGGCCGAAGATGTTTCATCGCCAGCCCGCTCCCGGAGCGTGCTCGATTGACGGGGTGGGGAGCTTCTGATGTTCAGAACCTCGGTGCTCTGGATCGCCCTCGCGCTCGCTGCCTGGACCATGGGCTGCGGTTCCACCCGATCATCCGACGTCCCCGATGTCGTCAGCCCGGACGCCGTCGCCGAGGAGGTCGCCGTTCCGGACGTCTTCGAACCGGATTCCTTGGACCCTGACACCGTCGACCCCGACACCGTCCATACCGACACCATCGCCCATGATCACCTGCCCGGCGACCAGGCGCCGATCATCCAGAAGATCACCGTGGAGGACAGCGATCGGATCGGGTTGGTCCTGTGGCTCGAGGTCCGCACGGACCTCCCGACGCGGCTCGTCGTCGGCCTGGAGAACCTGGCCACGGGCAAGTCCGTGCCGGTGCCCTACGGAGACGCGCTGAAGGCGGTGCACAAGCTGGTGGTCATGGACCTCAGGGCGGAGTCCGCCTATCGAATCCACATACAGGCGATCAGCGCCGCCGATGTGGCCGCGATCGGGCACGTCGACGTCACGACGCCCCCCCTGCCGGCCTTCCTCGGGGATCTCGAGGTGGAGGTCATCGACGCCGACAGGATGCAGCCCGGGTACACGTTGTTCTCCGGGATGTACGAAGACGGGCCGGTCTACAGGTACCAGTACACCGTGGCCCTGGACGGGGCCGGTGAGGTCGCGTTCTACCATCACCAGGGCGGTGGCACCTCCTATGTGCCGACGCACTCGGGAACCTACCTCGTGGACACCGAGCACGGGGGGCCGATCATCATCTCGGATCTCCTCGGGCTCGTCACCCAGGGCTCCCTCGAGCCCGGGGACTTCGGGACCCCCGCCTTCCACCACTGGCCCGGCGTCACCGGCGACGGAAACTACCTCGCCATCGGCGTCGAGATGCGGACCATCGGCGGCTTCCCCGGCCTGGGCGGCGGCACCCTCACCTACAACATCGTCGGTGACGTGTTCTATGAGATCGATCCCTCCGGCGACCTCATCCGGGAGATCAGGCTCCTCGATCTTCTGGATCCCCGCCGCCTGCTGGGGAACTACAACGACGGCTTCTGGGACATGGACTTCCCGGGAGCCCCGGGGGGGACCAAGGACTGGTCCCACAGCAACTCGATCGCCACGGATCCGGACACCGGCGACTACGTCATGTCCGTGGCCAACCAGAGCTGGGTGGTGAAGGTCGACCGCAACACCGGGGCGCTCCTCTGGCGCCTCGGTGTCGAGGGCGACTTCATGCTGGCCCACGGTGGACGCTGGTCCATGTTCCATCACAGCGCCGTGCCGCTCCCGGGGAACCGGATCCTGCTGTTTGACAACGCCCCCGGGGACAACTCCATGTACTCCCGCGCGGTGGAGTACGAGGTCGACACCGCCACCTGGGTCGCCACCCAGACCTGGGAGCACCTGGTGGAACCTCCTGCGGTCACGAGCATGATGGGAGAGGTCCGCAAGCTGGACAACGGGAACGTCCTCATCTGCGAAGGCGCGCTGGCTCTGGATCCGGGGAATCCGGGCGACACCCTGTCGGTTCGCATCGTGGAGGTCACCTCCACGGCGCCCTCGGAGGAGGTACTCCGGGCGACCCTGAAGGCGCCACCCGGGGAGATGATGAACTCCTATCAGGCCATGTCGATCAGCCGCATCCCGTCGCTCTACTGATTGGCCGCGCCTCCGCCGGAGGGCGACGCACCTCGCCAGCTCATGCGGACCGCGTCGTCCCCCACGTCGTAGTAGTTCTCGATGCGGTGCTCTACCTCGAACCCGAGGCCGCTGTAGAAATGCAGCAGGCCGGGCTTGTTGGCGCTGGCCAGGAGCTTGAGCGCGCAGCAGCGGGCCATGGCCGCCTCCACGATGAGGCGCCCGTAGCCCTTGCGGCGGTGGCGGCGGTGCACCACCACGTCCTGGATCTCGAAGAAGCCCCGGGACCGGTCCTCCTCGAGGAAGAGGTACGCCACGATGCGGCCCCGGGGACCCCGAGCGAGCAGACAGGTGGTGGAGTTCCTCAGGAGGTCCAGGATCCCCGTGGAGCCCTTCCAGGCCGCGTCGTGGATGCGGATCAGCTGGCGGATCGAGTCGAGATCATGGAGGGGCTGGATCTCCACGCTCACGGGGTGGTATCCACGAGGGAGGAGAGCTCGAAGGCTTCGATGCGGAGCGCTGCCGTCGCCTGTTGTTGCCTGGGTGTCGTGGCGTCTTTCCTTCGCCGCAGTCCGGGATGGACGTGCGCATTCTATACGCTCCTCCGGCGCGCCATGCAAGAGGGAGTGCCAGTGGAAGAGTTGATAGGGCTTGAATTTGTCGGAGGGCATGGGATGATTCGGAGGAACCGCGGAGTGCAGGGCCACCCCCACATCGGATGGGGCACTTTGGCCCACACACATGCACGCAAGGAGCAGGATGGGCCATCGGTGGGGAATCGCGCTCTTCGCCATGGCCCTGTCCTTGCTCTTCCCAGCGCTCCCGACGGCAGCAAGGACGACCTCACGATCTCCAGCATCGGGGTGGCTGGTCGATCGGTGGACCCTGGACGACGGCCTGCCCCTGTCCCACGTGGAGGATGTGGCCCAGACGCCTGACGGCAACGTCTGGCTGGCCACCTTCGACGGCCTGGTGCGGTTCGACGGCCTCGAGGTCCGGATCCACCGCCGGGCGGACACCCCGGAGCTGCTGACCAACCGCTTGTACAACCTCGAGGTCGGCGACGACGGCGCCCTGTGGATCGCGGGCGAGACCGGCAAGCTCATCCGCATGACCGCGGACGGCTTCTCCTCCTGGAGCCTTCCCCGGCCCCAGGAGGGGCGGACCCTCTGGCTGTGGAAGGGCCGCGGGAGGGTGCTCGCCCTGTACGACGAGGTGTACCTGCTCGGCGACGGCGCGCCGGAGGTGCTCGGGCGGGGGCTCAGCCCCGGCCCGCTGCGGGTCCTCGACGGGACGCGGTCGGGGGACCTGTGGGTCAACGGAAACAGCGACATCCTCCATCATCTGCCCGTGACGGGAGCGCCGCAGGGGCTTTCCCTCCTGGGGCTGTACGCCCGGGAACCCCATGGAAGGCCCTTCGTGATGGACGACGGCGCCGTGTACATCACCAGCGCGCACGGCCTGCTGCGGGTGGACGGTGACGAGGTCGTGCGGCTGCCCGGGCCGAGGGGTGCGGAGGACGACCCCTTCCTGCAGGTGCTGGAGGGCCCCTCGGGCGAGGTCCTGGCCCGGTCGTCCACCCGCTGGTGGGGGGTGTCCGGCGGGCGGCTGGTCCCTCCAGTGGCGCCCACTGCACCGCCGGGCCCCATCAACAGCCGGCGGCTCCCCGCGCTCTTTGCTGATGGGCATCTGTGGGAGCACTCGGACCAGGCGATCTGGAGAGACGGGGTGCGCCTGGCCGGGGGGATCGACCGGGTCAACCGGCTCTTCGTCGACGACATGGGGCATCTGTGGGTGGCCGCGGAGGGACAGGGACTGCTGCGCCTCCGCCCGTCACCGGTGTTGTCCCTCGGTCATTCTGACGGCCTCGGGGATGGCAACGTCCGCGCCGTCTCCATCGACGGGTCGGGCGACTTCTGGGTCTCTGAAGGAGACGCCGGGGTGGTGCGGATCGGGGCCGGAGGGGCCACGCGCATCGCGGTGACCGGAACCAGCGTGCCCGACGCGGGAGCGAAGATCACGGCGTATCCACCCATCCTGCTGCGGGACGGGCGCGTGTGGATTCCTTCGAACGGCGGGATCTGCCAGGTGGACGGGGACCGGTGCGTGCCCCTGCCGCCCCTCGGTGACATGAACTGGCAGCGGGGGCCTGGCTACCAGGACGCGACCGGGAAGATCTGGTACTCGAACATCACGGGCGGTCTCTGGAACATCGAGGAGCAGGGGGGCTCCTGGACGTCGAGGCGGGTGGCGGGGGGCGGTGACCTGGGCTCCGACACCGTGCGGATGTTCGCCGAGGCCCCTGACGGGTCGGTGCTGATCGCGACCCGGGATCGCGGGCTCGTGCGGTATCGGTCGGGGGAGCGGGAGTCCTTCAGCCCGGACCCGGGCCTCGGGAGCGTCGGCATCCGCTTCGTCACCGTCGACCGCGGCGGTGTTGCCTGGCTGGGCACCGACGACTCCGGCCTCTGCAGGGTGGGTCTGGGGCAGGATGGGATGACCGCGGGGCCCAGGGTGTGCGTGAGCCGGGCGGCCGGCCTGCCCGACGACACCATCCACTCCGTAGCCGAAGATCGGCTCGGACGGATCTGGTTGAGCAGCAACCGGGGCATCTCGATCCTCGAGCGGGCGGTGCTGGAGGCGTACTTCTCCTCAGACCGGGACCACGTCCTCGCGCTGACCCTGGACCAGAGTGACGGCATGGCGTCCGGCGAAGCCAACGGATACATGCAGCCCGCCCTGGCGGGATCCCCCGACGGCCTCCTCTGGTATCCGACGCAGGTGGGGCTCTCCGGCGTGCGCCCGGAGAGCTTCCCGACGCCGCCCCCTCCCCGGGCGGCCATCGAGACCATCACGTACGGTGATCGGACCGTCGATCCGTCCGACATCCCGGAGCGGATCGTCCTCGAGCCCGAGGAGAGGGGCTTCTCCGTGCGCTGGCACTGCCCGGAGCTGGTCTGGCCCGAGGACGTGAGGTTCCGCTACCGGCTGGCGGGCTTCGACGATGCCTGGAGCGCACCCGGGGCCGGGCGCGTCGCCTCCTGGACGAACCTGCCCCCGGGTGGATACACCTTCGAGGTCCAGGCCGGGCTCCTGGATTGGGGGGAGCCGGTGCGGCTGGACGTCCACCGCAGGCCCGCGTTCAACGAGACCTGGATGTTCATTGCGTTGCTGGTCTTCGCCGGCCTGGTGTTGGTCGGCGCCCTGGCGTGGCAGCGGACGCGGCGGCTGCGCCGTCGGAAGCGGGAGCTCGAGGTCCAGGTCAGGGAGGCAACCGCCCTGCTGAAGGCACGGGAAGGGACCCTGGAAGACCAGGCCCGGCGGCTGGAAGAGACCGACCGGATGAAGACCCGGTTCCTCGCGAACGTGTCCCACGAGCTCAAGACCCCCATCGCCCTGGTGTTGGGGCCCCTGGAGGATCTGGCGGCCTGTCTGGGGGGCACGGGCGGCGAGGAGCTTCGAACCCTGGACGTGATCCGGAGAAACGCGACACGCCTTCACGAGCTGATCGGACAGCTCGTGAAGGTCGCCCTCCTGGACGGCAGCGCGATGAGGCTCAGAACCCGCAGGCAGGACTTCGCCGCCTTCGTGCGGCGAACCGTCGAGCGCTTCGAGGTCGACGCGGCTGACCGGGGCCTGGACTTCGCTGCGGACACGGGACCGGGGGAGTTGTCGCTGTACTTCGACGCGGATCTCATGGAAACGGTGCTGTCCAATCTCGTGACCAATGCCCTGCAGCACACCCCCCGGGGAGGACGCGTCCTGGTCTCGACCCATGGACCGGCTCCCGGCCAGGAGGAGGACGGGTGGGGCACAGCGTACGTGACGCTGACCGTCCTCAACACCGGGCCCGGAATCCCCGTCGCCGCGAGGGAGCGGATCTTCGAGCGCTTCTGCCAGGTGCCCAGACAGGGATGGAGACCCCAGGGAATGGGCATCGGGCTCTCCCTCTGCCGGGAGCTGGTCGAGCTCCACGGCGGGCAGATCGGATTCGATGACGCCGAGGGGACGGGGTGCCGCTTCCTGGTCCGCCTGCCCATGGGGGTGCAGCACCTCACCCTGGATCAGCTCGAGGCGGAGGCCTCGGGTGGGGCTGTCCCGTCGGCTGAAATCCAGGGTGACGGGGAAGACCGGGGCGAAGACGAGCCCCTCGTGCTGGTGGTGGAGGACAACGAGGACATGCGGTCCTACCTCGCCTCACACCTCACCGGCCTCGGTCGGGTGGCCCAGGCCAGGGACGGTCGGGAGGCCCTCGAGTTCGTTCGCAGGGAGCGGCCCCGGGTGGTGGTGTCGGATATCATGATGCCTCGGATGGACGGCCTGGAGCTTGCGGCGGCGATCCGGTCGAATCCCCAGCTGGCGGAGGTGCGGGTCGTGCTGATCTCGGCGCGGTCCGGCCCCGGTGCGAGCGCCGAGGGGCTGGCCGTCGCCGATGACTACCTGGCGAAGCCCTTCGGGATCAAGGATCTCCTCTCGCGGGTACGCAACCAGATCGTTCGTTCGGGGGTCGACGTTGCTGCAGGCACGTCCGCTGTGACTGCGGCCGGGGCAGAGTCACCGGAGGGGATAAAGGTGACGCCGGCGGGCCGGGTCTTCTGGGAGAAGTTCCGCTCCATCGTGCTGGTCCACCTGGCCGATCCTGAGTTCTCCGTGCCGGCCCTGGCGCGGGAGATGGCCCTGAGTCCCCGGCAGCTCCAGCGGCGGTGTCGGGAGGCCACAGGCTTCGGGCCGGTCCAGCTCGTCCGCCAGCTGCGCCTGGAGGAGGCGCGCTCCATGCTGAGATCCGGGGAATTCGACACGTCGGCAGAGGTGGCCGCAAGGGTGGGGATGAGCGCCAGCTACTTCTCACAGGTCTACTCTGCCTGGTACGGCCACCCGCCATCGGGGGACCGGGTCACGTGACTTGATCGGCCACGGTGGGCGCAGCGCTGTGGCGTTTCGGACGTTCTGCCAGCCGTTTCGGACATTCTACGGCGTCTATTGTCTTTTCATTGAGCAGGCAGGATAAATTCGCCTCGCGTTCTGCGCTGAGTCTGACACGAAGGCGGTGGACCCCATGGTGCGACCTGCGAACTGTACCCTCTTGGCTCTTGTCACGATCTTCTGTGTCTGTGCGGGCCCGCTCGCCCATGCAGGCAACCCGAAGATCAACGTCGATGACTTCCAGCCCTCTCCTCACGCCGGGGACATCCTCGACACGGTGACGACCCGGGTCGGGCCCCACCTTGGGGTCTCCGGGGGTGTGTGGTTTACCTACCGCAAGGACCCCCTGGTCGCGGTGGGCTTCGAGGGCGAGGGTGAGGTGGCCCTGGTGGGCGACCAGCTCGTCGGTGACCTCCAGGTCGCGCTGCCTCTCTTCGGCCTGGCCAGCGTCGGCATCGATCTGCCGGTGCTGCTCCACTCAGCGGGCGGGGATCCCGCGCTGGTCAATCCAGCGTGGACGCAGGTCGCCGGGGCAGGCCTGGGCGATCTCAGGCTCTCCTTCAAGGCGAAGTTCTGGGACAACCACAACAAGGGCTTCGGCCTCGGGGTGGCCCAGGACCTGACCCTGCCGACCTCCGTGGGGGACAAGCTCTTCGGCGCGGACGCGCCGACGTCGGTCACGCGGCTGATCCTGGACTACCAGATCAAGGGCTTCATCGTGGCCCTCAACGTGGGCTACCTGGCCCGCAAGGCAGCGCGGGAGTTCACCCCGCCCGTGAGCGACGAGCTGCTCCTGGGGATCGGCCTTCGGATCCCCATCCTGCGGGATCGCCTGGAGCTCCTTCTGAGCAGCCAGACCCGCACCCTGGTGGACTCTGCGTTCACCGGCGAGCGGTCCCTCGCCACCGCGATCCGCGGCGGCCTGCAGGTGCGTGCGGGTTCAGACTTGATGATCGGCGTCGCCGGCGGCGCCGGGTTCGGTGATCTGGCGGGCTCCGCGGCCTGGGAAGCGATGCTGCACGTAGCCTGGGAGCCCCGGCAGCGGGTGGAGAACTGACATGATGGAGAACACCATGCGACGCACGATTCATCTGCTTTCCGGGATCCTTGGTCTGGCCCTGCTCCTCGGCGTCGCAGCGTGCTCCGACGAGGAGCACGGAGCGGTCCAGCTCAAGAAGAAGCCCAAGGGCCTCGACGAGGTGATGAAGGTCGAGTACGAGCTGCCGGCGACCACCCGCACGATGCTGCCCGATGAGGTCGAGGCCACGGTCCTCTCGATCCCCGTGTCCGGGACGGCGGGGGCCATGGTCCTCGCCGCGGACTCCCCCCTGGTGGCCGACGCGGTGGAGGGGAACGTCCTGATGTTCGGGCCCTCGTCCAAGACGCCCCAGGGCGGGCTGTTCAAGGTCAAGTCCAAGACCGTGAACCCCGACGGCACCGTCAGCGTGGAGACCGAGCCGGCGACCCTCGAGGAGGCCTTCGACGAGCTCCACATCGAGCTGGTGCGCAACGCCCGCTACGAGGACATGGACAACTACGAGACCAAGATCGACGGCCTGGAGGTCAAGCGCTCCCCGGTGTTGTCCCTGTACGCCGGGTACAGCGAGCTCGGCGGCGACCTGTTCTCAATCACCTTCCCGCCCATCGTGATCTTCGACGCGGACGCCAACTCGGCCACGACGACGGACCAGATCACCGTCGGCGGGACCATCGACTTCGGGATGACCCTCCAGTTCGACATCGACATCGGCATCCTCCTGCAGCTCTACCACCTGCGGGTCGGCACCCTCGTCGAGGCGGAGAGTGAGCTCGACTTCCTCATCAAGGCGCCCGTCTTGAAGATGGAGGGGAGCCAGACCCTCGCCACGTTGAACCTCGGAACGCTCATGATCGGGCCGGTCCCGCTGAACATCAGCCTCGAGCTGTTCCTCGCCTGGGAGGTCGGCGTCTTCTTCACCCTCGAGACCACGGTGACGTCGAGCATCAGCGTCGAGGTCGGCATCGACTACCGGGACTACGGGGACAGCGGGGACGGGTTCAACCCCTACTCCAACTTCGACGGATCCTTCGACTACACCGAGCCCGAGTTCGGGATCGAGGCCCTGGTCAAGGTCTACTCCGGGCTCAAGCTGGCGGCCAAGATCTTCGGCGTGGCCGGCCCCTACGTGCAGGCCGACGTGTACATCCAGCTCCGGGCCGGCATCAAGGACCTGCTGAACAAGGCCCTGCCCTGGTGGGTCCTGGAGTGGGGCGTCGAGGCCTACGTGGGGGTCGCCGGGGAGATCATGGGGATGACGCTCTTCGACTACGCGTCGCCGGAGCTCCTCGGGTGGATCCTGGGCGATGACAACCCCTTCCCCAAGTTCATCGCAGGGGACGAGAAGGACCCGACCCTGGACACCACCTGCGTCCCGAACTTCACCGGCTGCGAGTGCAGCTACGATCCCATCTGCTTCAAGAGCTGCGGCACCTGCGAGTCCACCCACTTCTGCCAGGATCGCAAGTGCCTTCCCTACTGCGGTGATTTGTTCTGCGATTCGGCCAAGGGAGAGAACGCGCTCACCTGCCCCGCGGACTGCGGCGTCCACTGCGGCGACGGGGTCTGCACCCCGGGCGAGCTCGAGAGCTGCCCCCAGGACTGCTCGACCCTCTGCGGCAACGGCAAGTGTGACGAAGCCAGCGGCGAGTCGCCCTGCAACTGCACCGAGGACTGCGGCCATTGCTGCGTCAACGGGGAATGCAACGGCATGGAGAACCAGGTCAACTGCCCCGAGGACTGCGGCCTGGCTTGCGGCAACTACACCTGCGACCTGACCGAGGACTGCATCACCTGTCCCCAGGACTGCGGCCCCTGTTGCCCCAACGGCGTCTGCGCGGCCAACGAGAACTGTGGCACCTGCCCCCAGGACTGCGGGATCTGCTGCGGCGACGGCAAGTGCGAGCCCGGGAAGGGGGAGAGCTGCAGCACGTGCAAGCAGGACTGCGGCGACTGCTGCGGGGACGGCCAGTGCAAGGCCGCTCAGGGGGAGACCTGCCTCACCTGCGTGCCGGACTGCGGCCAGTGCTGCGGCAACGGCCAGTGCGACAACGGCGAGAAGTGCGGGACCTGTCCTCAGGACTGTGGGCTCTGCTGCGGAAACCAGCAGTGCGAGGCCAACTTCAACGAGTCCTCCTGCTCCTGCGAGGCCGACTGCATTGACAACCCGAACACCTGCTCCTCCTGTCAGTGCGGCACCAGCGGCGGGAGCTGCAGC
Organism: Pseudomonadota bacterium; assembly: GCA_043815665.1. Lineage (GTDB taxonomy): Bacteria > Myxococcota_A > UBA9042 > CAIXZC01 > CAIXZC01 > CAZNWW01. Next base: position 191,156 of record JBDRIT010000025.1, on the reverse strand, counting down.
TGCGCCCCGGACTGCGGCCTGACCGGCAACTGCTGCGCCAACATCTGCTCGTCCTGCGGCCTCTGCGTGGTCTGCGGGGACGGGCAGTGCACCGGCGCCGAGAGCTGCAAGAGCTGCCCGGCGGACTGCGGCCCGTGTTGCGGCAACGGGGTGTGCCAGCCCCAGCAGAACGAGACCTCCTGCTCCTGTCCCGCGGACTGCCCGGATGATCTCGACACATGCTCTCCCTGTCAGTGCGGGGGTAGCGGCGACGCCTGCAAGTGCGGCCCCTCCTGCGTGCTCACCGGGGACTGCTGCGCCAATGCGTGCACGGCCTGCGGCTCCTGCCCCGCGGTCTGCGGGGGCGGAGCCTGCGCAGCCACCGAAGGCTGCGGGACCTGCCCGGCGGACTGCGGGAGCTGCTGCGGGAACGGCATCTGCCAGGCGGCCCTCGGAGAGGACTCCTGTTCCTGCCCCACGGACTGCCCAGATGATCTCGATTCCTGCTCTGCCTGCCAGTGCGGCGGCAACGGCGGGAGCTGCTGGTGTGACGACCTCTGCCACGTGACGAACAGCTGCTGTGCCGACGCTTGTGACACCTGCGGCGCCTGCCCGCCGGAGTGCGGCGACGGGGCCTGCGAGGAGGGCGAGACCTGCACCTCCTGCCCCGGTGACTGCGGATCGTGCTGTGGCAACGGCGCCTGCGAGGCGAAGTACCAGGAGAACTCCTGCTCCTGCCCCGCGGACTGCCCCGACAACCCCAACTCCTGCTCGGCCTGCCAGTGCGGCGACACCGGGGGGAGCTGCGATTGCAGCCCGGACTGTGTCCAGCTGGGGACCTGCTGCGCCAACGCCTGTGGCCTCTGCGGGGCCTGCCCCGCGGTCTGCGGCAACGGCAGCTGCGAGTACGGCGAGACCTGCAGCGGCTGCCCCATCGACTGCGGTCCGTGCTGCGGCAACGGCCTCTGCGAGGTCCAGCACCAGGAGGACAGCTGCTCCTGCCTTGCGGACTGCCCCGACGATCCGGAGACCTGCTCAGCCTGCGAGTGCGGCGGGACCGGCGGCAACTGCGCCTGCGACGCGGCCTGCATCGCGACGGGGACCTGCTGTGCGAACGACTGCCAGCTCTGCGGCAACTGCGCCCCGGCCTGCGGGGACGGCCAGTGCAACGGGGACGAGACCTGCCAGGCCTGCCCCCAGGACTGCGGTGACTGCTGCGGAAACGGCCTCTGTGAGCCGGGGTACGGCGAGGACTCCTGCTCCTGCCCCGTGGAGTGCCCAGACGACCCCCTCAGCTGCTCCCCCTGCAACTGCGGCGGCTCCGGGGGCTCCTGCTCCTGCGCCCCGAGCTGCGTGGCCACCGGGAACTGCTGCGCGGACTCCTGCGACGCCTGCGGGGTCTGCGTCCCGGAGTGCGGCGATGGCCAGTGCAACGGCAAGGAGAACTCCTGCTCCTGCCCCGCGGACTGCCCCGACGATCCGTCGACCTGCTCCCTGTGCGAGTGCGGCGGGTCCGGGGGGACCTGCGGCTGCGGACCGGACTGCGTGGACGCCGGGAACTGCTGTGTGAACGCGTGCCTCCTCTGCGGCGTCTGCCCCCCCACGTGCGGGGACGGGGTGTGCAACGGCGACGAGACCTCGTGCGATTGCCCCCTGGACTGCCCCGACGACCCGTATGCATGCTCCCCCTGCGAGTGCGACGGCTCCGGCGGGGTCTGCGACTGCAGCGAGGCGTGCATCCTGGCCGGGACCTGCTGCCCCGACTCCTGCGACACCTGCGGCTACTGCCCGCCGACCTGCGGCGAGTTCGGCTGCGAGGTGGACAAGGGCGAGACCCTGTGCTCCTGCGCCGAGGACTGCGGCGACCCCTGCGCGGGCATCGAGTGCGACGCGGATCCGGTCTGCGGCTTCGGCTGCGGCACCTGTGCGGTCGATGAGTACTGCGACGCGGGCGCCTGCCTGTTGCTCTGCGGCAACGGCCTCTGCGACCCGAGCGAGACCCTCTGTACCTGCCCGCTGGACTGCGGCGACCCTTGCGTCGATGTGGAGTGCGGCGTCGATCCGGTCTGCGGTGTCGAGTGCCCCGCGTGTCCCCAGTACCTGACCTGCGACGGGGGGACCTGTGTGACGGTCTGCGGCAACGGGCAGTGCCAGCCCGGGGAGACCAAGTGCAACTGCCCCGAGGACTGCGGACAACCCTGCGCGAACAAGACCTGCGGGACCGAGCCGGTCTGCGGCGAGTTCTGCGGCACCTGCTCCAACGGATACACCTGCTCCGGCAACAACTGCTACCCGATCTGTGGGAATGGGCAGTGTCAGGCTGGGGAGACCAAATGCACCTGCCCCCAGGACTGCGGCCAGCCCTGCGCGGGGAGGGTCTGCGGCAACGATCCGGTCTGCGGCGTGTACTGCGGCGTCTGCCCCGACCAGAACAAGCAATACTGCGGCTACGACGGCAAGTGTTACCTGGCATGCGGAAACCAGAACTGCGAGAGCCAGTTCAAAGAGACCATGTGCAACTGCCCGCAGGACTGCGGGTACGTGTACCCCGGGGGCAAGGGCTGCCCCGGCTGCTGTGCCCCGAACTTCCAGAACCTGACCTACCAGGGCTGGATGACGGGCTGCCACTACCGGCACGAGCAGTCGAACGGGTACTGCGGTGCGAAGGCCGGGACCTGCCAGGACTGCGGGCACTCCGGGACCTGGTACTGCTGGCCCGGGGACCCGGACGGCTATGGGGGCTACTGTGGTCCAGCGAATTGAGATGTTGACCCGACCCGGTGATCGCCGCGCGACCTTGACCATGGGAAGGGACCCAGGAGCATGTCCATGAACAGGATTCGAATCGGAGCAGCGGCCGGCGTCCTCCTGCTGGCGGCCGTCATCGGCGGTCCCGCCCGGGGTGGGGAGCCGAAGCTCAACGTGCAGCACTTCGAGGCCTCCCCCCACGCGGGGGATCTGATGATGATCCGGACCGCCGCCTGGCTGGGTGGCGGGTTCTCCGGGGGCTTCTTCGTCACCTACGCCCGGGATCCCCTGGTCATCGATGATCAGAGGACCGGGAGGGACGCCACCTTCCACCCCGTGGAGCAGCTCCTGACCGGGGATCTCTTCGCCGCGTTCAGCCGATGGCGCCGCCTCTCCGTGGGGGTGAACCTCCCGGTGACGCTCTTCGCCGCGGGGAGCTCTGGGATCACCGGCGCGCCCACCGCGGACGCCTGGGGCCTGGGTGATCTGCGCCTCGGCCTCCGATTCCTGGCGTTCCCGCGGGTGAGGACGGGCTTCGGCCTCGGCGTGGACGCGGACATCGGCTTCCCCACCGCGACGGCGGGGACCTACTCCGGGTCCGGCGGGTTCTCGGGGGCGGCCCGGGTGGTTCTGGACTACCGGTTCCCCACCGCGACGTTGATCGCTCTGAACGCGGGGGTCCGGCTCCTGGAGACGCAGACCATCGTCGGCTTCGACGCCGGCAGCGGGCTGGCCATGGGCCTGGGGCTCCGTCAGGGGTTCCTGGAGGACAAGCTCGGGCTCCTCGGCGAGATGACGGTGTTCTCCTCCTGGGTCGGAGGGCTCTCGACGGATGGCACCGCGATGGAGGGCCAGGTGGGCCTCGACGCCTGCGTCGGCGACTGGGCCCGGGTCTACGTCGCGGGGGGCGGCGGCCTCGTGGGCGGCATGGGTGAGGCGGCCTTCCGTGTCACCTCCGGGTTCCGCTTCGAGCGCTGCACCTTTGAGCCCCCGGCGCCACCTCCGCCACCTCCGCCTCCGCCGCCTCCGCCTCCGCCTCCGCCGCCTCCACCTCCTCCGCCTCCTCCGCCTCCTCCTCCGCCGCCGGTGGAGACCCCGAAGGAGCTCCTGGAGATCGCGCAGCGGGTGCAGTTCGAGACCAATCGAGACGTGCTCCTGCCCGCATCGATGAAGGAGCTGGACGAGGTCGCCCGCTGGATCCTGGCGCACCCCGCGGTGCATCAGATCCGGGTCGAGGGGCACACGGACAACGTGGGAGACGCGGACCGCAACCTCGCGCTGTCGTCGGACCGGGCGAAGTCCGTGGTGACCTACCTGGTCAGCAAGGGCGTCCCCGCGGCACGCCTCGACGCGAAGGGCTTCGGTGCCCAGCGCCCCATCGGGGACAACACGACCCCCGAGGGCCGCAAGGCCAACCGCCGGGTCGAGTTCAAGGTGTCGGAGAAGGAGATCGGCAATGAATAGGACAGCCACTGGTGCGGTGCGGGGCCTGGTCCTCGCCCTGGTGATCCTCCTGGGCGCCTGCGACGGGGGGACCCTGGTGCTGACCGGGGACGGGACCGCCTGCCTGAACGACTCGCAGTGCCCCGCGGGAGAGGTCTGCGGTGCCGATGGGGTCTGCATCCAGGACCCCAACGCGGTGGTGCTGGAGGTCCTCCCGGGCCAGGACACCGAGGAACCCGATCTGGTCATGGAGGTGGTCGAGCCCGACGTCGTCGAGGTGGTCGAGGAGATCGTCTGCGTCCCCGAGCCGGAGATCTGCGACGGCCAGGACAACGACTGCGACGGCGTGGTGGACAACCCGCCCGAGGACCCGGATCAGTCCCTCTGCGCCAACCCAAACCCCTGCATCGTAGGGACCTGTGAGCCCGGGAAGGGATGCCAGTTCGCGTCCCTCACCGACGTGGCCTGCGACGACGACAACGCCTGCACCGCAGGGGACACCTGCGGGGACGGCGTCTGCCAGGGGACCTTCACCGACTGTGACGACGGGAACCCCTGCACCCAGGACAGCTGCGACAAGGTGAGCGGCTGTGCCTTCGAGGACCTGGACGCGGTGCCCTGCTGGGACGGGGACCTCTGCACCGTCGCAAAGCTCTGCGTCGAAGGTCTGTGCGTAGGGACGCCCCTGACCTGCGACGACGGCAACCTCTGCACCGACGACTCCTGCGAGCCGGCGACGGGCTGCACCTTCACCGCGAACTTCGAGCCCTGCGACGACGGGAGCCCCTGCACCGTGGACGACGAGTGCGCGCTGGGGGAATGCGTCGGCTTCGTGCTCCCCTGCGACTGCGAGAACGACGTCGACTGCCTGGTCCTGGAGGACGGCGACCTCTGCAACGGGATCCTCTTCTGTGACTACGCGACCTTCCCCTTTACCTGCGCGGTGAATCCCCTCACCGTGCCGTCCTGTCCGGAGCCGCCGGAGGGGCCGAACGCCGACTGCGTCGCTGCGCACTGCGACGGCTCCACGGGGAACTGCGGCGTGGTCGCCATCAACGAGGGCGGCGTCTGCGAGGACGGGGAGATCTGCACGAAGACGGGGACCTGCATGGCGGGGATCTGCGTCAACGGCGGCACGACGAACTGCAAGGACGACAACCTCTGCACCACGGACTCCTGCCAGCCCGGCGTCGGTTGCCAGCACGTCTTCAACACGGCGCCGTGCAGCGACGGGGACGCCTGCACCACCGCGGACATCTGCTCGGAGGGGATCTGCGTCGGCCCGGAGGCCGTGGACTGTGACGACGGTGACCCCTGCTCGACGGACCTCTGCGACCCGGGGCCCGGCTGCCTCTACACACCGGCCAGCGGCGCGGAGTGCGTGGACGGCAACGCCTGCACCCTGGACGATGTCTGTGACACCGGCGTCTGCGTCGGCGGCCCGCCGCCGGACTGTGACGACCTGAACCTCTGCACCGACGACTCCTGCGCGCCGGCGACGGGCTGTGTCCACGCGCCGAACACCGTGCCCTGCGACGACGGCGACGTCTGCACCGTGGGCGACACCTGCGCGCTTGGTGGCTGCGGCAGCGGCGTGGATCCCCTGCCCTGCGACGACGGCGACGCGTGCACCACGAACCTCTGCGACCCCACGGAGGGGTGCTACTACGTGGACGCGTCCGCGGCCTGCGACGACGGCACCACCTGCACCGTGGACTCCTGCGACCCGTCCTCGGGCTGCGTCAACGAGCCCGTCACCGACGGCGAGCCCTGCGCCACGGGGAAGTGCTTCCAGGGCGCCTGCTGCACGCCGATCTGCGGCGGCAAGGAGTGCGGCGACGACTGGTGCGGCGGTACCTGCGGGGACTGCGATCCCGGCTTCGGCTGCTACGTGGGCGTCTGCGGGCAGAACGTGCCGGACCTGGAGTGGATCTCGATCCCCGGGGGCCAGTTCTGGATGGGCTGCCCCACAGGCATCTGTCCCGATCCCGACGAGTACCCCAGTCACCCGGTGGCGGTGCAGCCCTTCGAGATCCTCGCGATGGAGGTCACGGAGGAGGACTTCGAGTTCTCCATGGGTCTGACGCCCTCCTGCGACCCGTCCGGCGCTGCGTTCCCCGTGGAGTGCGTGGCCTGGACCCAGGCGGCGGAGTTCTGCCAGCGGATCGGGGCGCGCCTGCCCACGGAGGCCGAGTGGGAGCTCGCCCTGCGCGGGAGCAGCGCCACGGCGTTCGTCTGCGGGAGCGCCAGCGCCTGTCTGGGCGACGTGGCCTGGACCGCAGGCAACTCCGACGGGACGAAGCACGAGGTCGGTGGCAAGCTGGCGAACGCCGCCGGCCTCTTCGACATGAGCGGCAACGTCTCCGAGTGGGTGTCTGATTGCTACCACCCGAGCTACATCGGGGCGCCGTCCCTGGGGTACCCACCCTGGGAGACGGGTTGTGACGGCGTGAGAGTGGTCCGCGGCGGCAGCTATCTCGACGCTGCGGCGGCCTGCTCGGTGTCGACCCGGGCGGGGGTGCCCGAGGACGACGACGAGACCGGTGACATCGGCTTCCGCTGTGCGAGGTCCTTATGATGAACGAGAGAATGATGAAACCAGGGTTGATTTTCGTCCGCCCGGCCGTCCTCCTGGCCTGTGTCCTGGTCTTCGGATGCACGGGACCCACCCAGGACACCGACACGGCGGTCGAGCCGGACGTGTCGGAGCTGGTGTCCGGTGACCAGGTGGAACCCGACGCGATGATGCCGGACGCGTCGGACGTCCTGACGGACGATCTCGACGTGGCGCCGGAGGATCTGCCACCAGAGGCCCCGCCCTGCGTCCCCGAGGACGAGATCTGCGACGGCCTCGACAACGACTGTGACGGCGAGGTGGACAACCTGGACATGGTCTCGGGCGAGTGCGACGACGGGGACCCCTGCACCGTGGACAGCTGCGCGGGCACCGAGGGCTGTGTCAGCGAACTCCTCGATGGCGGGGCCTGCGACGACGGGGATCCCTGCACCGAGGACGACCTCTGCGACGGGGCCGGGATCTGCGCTGGATCGGCAGTGGACTGCGACGACGACAACGTGTGCACCATCGACTCTTGCGGGGCCGACGGTGACTGTGACCACGCGCTGGTGTGGGAGACCGAATGCGACGACGCGTCGATCTGCACGGAGAACGACACCTGCATCGCCGGCGTGTGCACCGGGGACGCGATCGACTGCGACGACGGCGACCTCTGCACCGACGACGTCTGCGATCCCGTGGACGGCTGCATCCACCCGGACAACCACGTGCCCTGCAACGACATGGACCCGTGCACGGTCAGCGACAACTGCACCGACGGGGTCTGCGTCGGCTTCGAGGTCCCGTGCGGCTGCACGGTCGATGGGGACTGTGACGAGATCGCGGCCCTGGACCTCTGCGCTGGAGCCCTCCAATGCGACCTCATCGCCCTGCCGCCCAAGTGCGCGGTGACCCCCTACACCTGGACCCTGTGCGTGAAGCCCCAGGGGCTGGGGGCCGAGTGCCTGGAGAGCTTCTGCGATCCAGGGACGGGGGAGTGCTCCTTCGTGCCGGCCAACGATGGGGCAGCCTGTGATGACGGGGATCTCTGCACCATGGCCACGATCTGCGTCGCCGGGGTGTGCGAAGATGGCCTGCCGACCAACTGCCATGACGAGAACGTCTGCACCACGGACACCTGCGATCCCATGTCCGGCTGCGTCTACGCCCCCAACGACAACCCTTGCACCGACGTGAACCTCTGCACCGTCGGGGATCACTGCGAGGACGAAGTCTGTGCGGCCACGGGCGCGCTGCCCTGCGACGACGGGAACCTCTGCACCGACGACTCCTGCGCCCCCGCGGTGGGCTGCGTCCACGACTTCAACACCCTGCCCTGCGACGACGGGGACGCGTGCACCGTGGACGAGATGTGCAGCGGCGGGAGCTGCTTCACGCTGGCGCCCCTCGTGAACTGTGACGACGGCAACGTCTGCACCACCGAGTCCTGCGACCCCGCGTCGGGCTGCGTCTTCGCGAACAACCTGGAGTCCTGCACCGACGCGGACGCCTGCACCACGGGGGACCACTGCGAGGAGGGGAGCTGCGTGACCACGGGGATCCCGGACTGCGACGACGGGAACGTCTGCACCGATGACTCCTGCGATCCAGCGACGGGGTGTGTCAATGCCAACAACGTCCTGGAGTGCACCGACGCCGACGCCTGCACCCTGGGCGACGTCTGCGTCGAGGGTGCGTGCCAGTCGGGCATGGCCAAGGTCTGCGATGACGAGAACGTCTGCACCGACGACGTCTGCGTGGAGGGCGAGTGCGTCTTCACAGCGAACGCGGCAGAGTGCACCGACGACGACGCCTGCACCCTCGGTGACCACTGCGCAGACTCGCAGTGCATGACCACCGGCGTCGAGGTCTGCGACGACGAGAACCCATGCACCGATGACTCCTGCGACCCCGCGGAGGGCTGCGTCTTTACGCCCAATCAAGAGCTCTGCGACGATGAGAACGCCTGCACCGGCATCGACATCTGCGCAGAGGGCCAGTGCGTGCCCGGTGACGCGGTGGACTGCACGGATGAGGATCCTTGCTCCGCGGACACCTGCGAAGAAGCCACCGGCTGCGTCCACACCAACGTGCCCATCGACTGCATGGTCTCCGACTGGGGTGACTGGGCGTCATGCGAGACCGACGACGGGACCTGCCAGGGGACCCGGCTTCATAGCCGTGCGATCACTCTGGAGCCTGCCTGCGGTGGCGTCGAATGCCCAATGTTGGAGGAGAGCGAGGCCTGCGACATGCCCGGGGAGACCTCATGTGACGATCTGGATGTCTGCACCTTGCTCGACGTCTGCGACGACCAGGGCGCCTGCGCGGGCACGCCTTCCGTGGAGATCCTGGAGCCCGACGGTTGTGACGACGACGACCCCTGCACCCTGGACAGTTGCACATCGGGTGAAAGCGCCATCTGTAACCACACACCCTCGGCAACGGTTCCTGTCGCCGAGGGCGGCTGCGACGACGGCAACCCAGGCACCGCCGACTCCTGCGATCCTGAGAGCGGTTGCGTCAACGTCATCATCCCCGAATGGACGGAGCTGGCGACAGATTTCCTGGCGAACACGTACAAATTCAAGCTGGCTCTCCTTGATGACGAGCCGTACCTGGTCACCGTGGCGGCGTGGGCGGGACAGGAAGCCTTGGGAGAGGTCTCTGTGCGCCGCTGGGACGGGGAAGCCTGGGTGTCAGCCAGCGACGGCTTGGAGATGCCGCTCAGCTACGTAATCTCTGCCAAGGTCAATGACAACAAGCTGTACGTCTCCGGTTTCTCTGGCGCTATCCGGGTGTACTCAGACAGCACCTGGGAGGCGTTACCGAATCACGCACCCGGCACGACAGGCGGCAGCGTGATCGACTTCGACGACAACGGTGACCTCTACGTCGCCTACATACACAATGAGGACGGAAGCTCGGGTTACAACTGGCGGCTGAGCGTCAAGAAGCTCGACACCGACACGAACACCTGGGAGCCGGTCGGCTACTCGGGCCCCGAGGGCCTCGGTGTGTGGTCCTATGGCGGGCAGGGCTTCTTTGACCTCGCAGTGACCGGCGGGACGCCCTATGTCTTCTTCACGCAGCAGCCGAGCGAGGTTGGAATTGGCGCGTCGGATCCTGAGTGGGCCGATTCGGTACACAACATCATTATGCGGTTCTCCGACGACACATGGTCGGTCGTGGGAGACCCCGGCGACCTCCCTACAAATGCTCAGACCTCGTCAAACAACCACGTTTCGATTCAAGGAGAGACGATCGTCGCGACCTTACAGCACTCACCCGCCTACTGCCATACCGCAGCGACGGGGTGGCAGATCTGCTCGACTGTCAGCAGCTACAGCGGCACAGCGACGGTGCCCTTCGAATCCAAGCTCCACTCGATGTTCAACAATTCCGGCTTGACCCTTCACTCCTTCGATGGAACGACCTGGAACGAGATCTCTGTGCCCCTGGTCGATGACGGGCTGGGAGGCTCACAGCTAGCGATAGAAACCAACGGCACGGTCTACGTTGTCACTGGCCTTGGGTGGCCATGGACACTCAGCCTCTTCAGTTTCCAGCTCTGAGCAAACCCATCAATGCAAGTGACGGAGTGCAGCGATCTCTGCGCTAAGGAAGGAGCGAAGCGTCATGTGCGGCATCTGCGGAGTCTTCTCCCTGGGAGAACCCCTCAACGACCGGGATCGCACAGAGAACCGGGTGTCCCTACTCTTTATCCCCATCCGAGCCTCCTGGTGAGGTGAACGAGGTGGCCATTGAGGCGGATCGACCTGCTCTGTGACAACTTGAGATGAATTCGAAGGGCGCGGACAGACGCTGTTTTCGGAATCAAAGCCCGGATATCGCGTACCTCGCCCTGCGCTCAATGGAGCGAGTGGACCGGGCGTGGAGTTCGAGTTCCGTCGATCAGGCAGCGTCGCGCCACTCGTAGCGGTGACGCGGCCATGGGGACGCGGCCATGGGGACGGAGGATTCGATTCGGCGCATGGGCGCTTGCCGGGAGGCAGATTCAGCACACGGTGGAAGTCATCCGGCGTCGCATCCCAAGGGGACAGCGAACGCCTTAGGGACGGCGGAGGCGAATCCCATTCTGATCCTGTTCAAGTCCATTCGGTAGTACGTTCTCGCACCTTCACCTTCACACGATGGAAGTCATGTCTCATGAAATGGAAACTGGAAGTGCATGCCACTGGATCGGTGTGGAGAGGTCCTCGGGGACCGCACCGGGGACCGCCGCGATGCGGTACAGGTGCCCGTCCTCCCCGGACCGAAACACCATGTGCCCCGGATCCCCCGCAGGGGTCCAGTCCCCGGACGGGACGATGTCCGTCGCGGGGATGTCACCGCCCGCCACGTCCTTCCCGGGTCCCCCCCCGCTCCCGCCGCGGTCGCACGCAGAAACGCTGACGAGCAGCACCACCAACGCCACGCACGAACCCACGGACTTCATGTCGACACCTCGTCATAGGTTGTCGAGGACCGTATTGCATTCCCGCGCCGACGAGAACCAGGAATCCCATGGACCGAACCTCCCGGCCGGGGATTCTAGCCACAATTTCTCACCACCCATCTGCTGCATCCGCCGATCCTCCTGCTGTCTCGGGCCGTTTCTCCCGTCACAGTCCTCGACGATACTCCTGCATCGACTCCGGCTGTGTCGGTCCGATCGGTCCGACACAGCAGGGTCTCGCCCGCGTATCAAGTGCGTTTTTCGGTTGCGTCGCTACGATGTCTGGCGAGAAATTGCGGCTAGGTCTGCGACGTCGCCGGGGACATCTCTTTTCGGGTTTCACCAACTCCTGCCCTGCGACATAATGGAGCGCGCCCGGCGGCGTGGCGTTGCAAGGGGCTGAGTTGGTCATCGAAGTCGTCATCATCGGAGCGGGCGCGGCGGGGCTGATGTGCGCTGCCACCGCAGGGTCCCGTGGGCGCAGGGTGGTGGTGGTGGACCACGACCCCAGGCCGGGCCGGAAGATCCTGGCCGCAGGCGGCGGACGCTGCAACTTCACCAACCGCACCGTCACCCATGAGAACTACCTCTCGCAGAACCCCAGCTTCACCATCTCGGCGCTGAAGCGCTTTCACCAGGGCCACTTCCTCGAGATGGTGGAGCGCCACGGGATCGAGACCGAGGAGCGGGAGCTGGGGCAGCTCTTCTGCGCCGGCTCCAGCCGCGAGATCCTGGACATGCTCCTCGCCGAGTGCACGTGGGCCGGGGTGACGATGAAACTGAACACCCGGGTCGAGGGGGTCAGGCGACGCACGGGAGGCAACGGCGGCTTCCTCCTCGGGACCAGCGGCGGCAGGTTGGAGGCGAATTCCCTGGTCATCGCCACCGGGGGGCTGTCGCTGCCGGACATGGGCTCTACCGCCTTCGGCCATGACCTGGCACGGCAGTTCGGCCTCGACGTCATCGAGCCCGGCCCGGGGCTCGTGCCCCTCACCCTCCACCCCAAAGACCTGCGCGTCGTGGAGCAGCTCTCCGGTATCGCCCTCCGGGCCGAGGTCACCACCCAGGGCCGCACCTTTCGGGAGAACCTGCTCTTCACCCACCGGGGGCTGAGCGGCCCCGTGGTTCTGCAGGCCTCCAGCTACTGGAAACCCGGCCAGCCGATCATCGTCAACCTCTTCCCGGAACACGATCTCCCGGCGCTGTTGACCGATGCACGTGACCGCCGCCCGAAGGCCGCGCTCGCGACGGTGCTGGCACCCTCACTGACGAAGCGGGTGTCCCACGCGCTCTGTCAGCTCTGGGGATTCGAAGACCGGATGGGGAGCTTCGGCAACACGGCCCTGGAGGAGATCGCCGGGCACTTCATCCGCTGGCGGCTCATCCCGTCGGGCACGGAGGGCTACCGCAAGGCTGAGGTGACCCTGGGGGGCATCGACACCGCGGGCCTCTCCTCCAGGACCATGGAGGCCCGGGACGTCCCCGGCCTCTACGCCATCGGCGAGGCCGTCGACGTCACCGGCCAGTTGGGCGGTTACAACCTGCAGTGGGCCTGGTCGTCGGGGTACTGCGCCGGGTTGTTCGTGTAGGGGACATTTGGGGGTCTGACCCCGCCTCTTGACATAGGCAAACAGTTCCCATCTGGGGCGCAGGAGAGGTGGATCAGACGAGGTAGTCCTTTCGGATGCGGTCCGGCGCGGTCACCAGGTTGGTGAGGAGGTCGTGGCGATCGCCGGCCGTGGCGACGAGGAGCCGCTCCAGCCACTCCCGGCGACCGCCCAGGGGGGGCGGAGGTCCGGAGATCCCGTTGTCAGCGGCGGCCCTCAGGATCGCGTCCTCGGCGATCATGGCGAAGGGACGGATGAAGGGGAGGCGGCCTTGCGTCTCGTCCACCGTCGGCAGCGGCGCGAGCACGCCGTCGAACACCAGGCCCCCCAGGACCGCGGCGGCCCGGTCCTCGATGACATCACCCAGCGCGATCGCTTGGAGGCCCAGGTCCCCGGCGGCCTGGAGCAGCCGATCCGGGACATTCATCCCTTCCACGGGGGACACCACCTGGCAGGGCAGGCCGATCTTCGAGCAGACCGCGGCCAGGGCGTCAGGGACGGGCCCCGCGCCGACGTACAGCGGAACCAGCTCCGTCCGTACGGGGATCCAGCGTTGACGGGCATGGAGGACGTACAACAGGGTCGATGAGACGACGCCGCCGGAGACCCCGACGCCGACCCGTCCGCCGCCGCGGAAGACCCGGTGATCCCCCACGACCCGGCCGACCCGGCGGGTGACGAAGAAGGTGGCGTCGGAGACCTTGCGCTTCTTCGGCAATTACTGTGCAGGGGTGATGTTGGCTTCGATGGTGGTGTAGCCGTCGACCCGGTAGAACTCCTCGATGACGAACTTCATCACCCAGCCCGGCGGCAGGAGCGGGGACATGCCTGAGATGTCGAACTGAGGGAGCTCGAAGGAGGCCAGGGTGCCCGCCATGAGGCCGTCGAGGAGCGTGGGCAGCAGGATCCCCTGGACGATCATCGTCATGAAGCCCTCGGCCCCCGCGAGGTTGTCCGAGATGTACGTGACCTGCACCACCAGGGGATCGATCTCGCCGATGCCGAGGCTGAACTCCTGGCCACCGCCCGGGGTCTGGGCGATGTTGATCGCGGCCTCGGCGGAGAGGCTGGCGAAGACGCCGATGGTCACCGGCTCGTTGAGCATGTTCATGTTCAGCTCGACGTAGATATCACCCACCTCGAGTCGGAGGGATTCGGTGTCGTTGCAGGACGTGATGATCGGCGGCAGGAAGAACTCCGTGGTGGCCACGATGTTCGTGATGCCCAGATCCTCGAGGGTTCCGATGCCCTCCAGCTGGAGGGTGTCCGGGTCCATGAAGCTCTCCAGGGGGATCACCATGTCCAGGAGGCCCCCCCACCAGACGGAGAACAGGATCTGGTTGATCAGGTCGTCGTGGATCCCGATCTGGGCGAACTGCTCCGTGTCCCACTGGAAGGTCTCCGCCACCCAGTTGAGGCAGGAGGCGCGGCCGATGGACCCCAGGGGGTTCTTGTTGATGTTCTTGCCCGCGAGGACCGTGCCGGCGAGCTGGACGTAGACCCCGGTCATGGCGAGGGTCAGGTCCTGGATCACCGTGTCCAGGTAGATGGAGATGGGCGGCGCCGTCGGGTTCAGCGGGTTCGGGATGTCGAGCTGCTGAGAGAGGTCGAGCTGACCGAGGAAGCCGAGGACCAGGCTCTGGATCTGCTCGTCCACCATCGCCTGCACCGTGTCGGCGAGCATGTCCGAGTACTTGGTCACGGCCCAGTCCACGATCCAGCCCACCAGCCATCCGATGATGCCGTCGATGTTGACGTTGATCCCCTGGATCACCACCTGGCTCTCGGTGACCTGTGCGGCGATCTCGTTGTTCACGATGGACAGGTTCATGCCGAAGAGGAACCCGAGGGTGTCGATCTCGACCTCGCCGGAGATGTCCGGGCAGAGGTCGATGAAGAGGATCTTGCACGAGCCGACGGCCTCGATGGGGATGTGGGTTCCCCAGATGTAGACCTGCGCGGCCACGGAGTCGTCGCCGATGGTCACGGAGACCTCGGGCTGGTTGTACGTGACGTTGCCCAGGTAGACCTTGTAGGGTCCGCTCTCGGCCACGGGGTTGGGGATGAACGAGCCCAGGTCGAGATCCTGCACCGTGAGCTCGATGAGGCTCGAGAGGTCGTTGGGGGGCGGGCTGTGGTCATAGTCCTCGAAGAACTGGTCCCAGATGAAGAACATCACCGAGTCCTGGACCCGGGAGGCGTCCGGGTTGTTGATGTCCATGGGGTACCAGATCGGCGAGTAGTAGTACGACTGGACCAGGAGGGTCTTGAAGCCGTTGGGGTCCTCCGCGACGGCGACGATGAGGTTCATCCCCTGCTTCGAGAGGATCGGGAAGCTGAAGTTGCCCTGCTCGTCGGTGTAGACCACGTCCCCGTTGATCCGGAACTCCTCGATGCCGCTCACCGGATCGAGGACCGAGCCCGTCACCACCACCGAAGGTTTGCCCATGAGGGTGGCGCCGCGCGCCGGGTACTTGATGTTGATCACCGGGCCGTAGCCGTCTACGGGGATCGCCTCGGTGTCGCAGACGATCTGGTTGTCCTGGAGACAGACCGTGAACTCCCAGATCCCCTCCATACCGAGCATCCAGGTCATGTCCGCGACCTCTTCGATGCCCGGATCCCACGGAACGACGGCGATGTCCGTGAGGGGGACCCCGTCCACGGGGTTGCCGTAGTCGTCCACCGCGGTGACGTTGAACGAGATCATCTCGAACATCTTGTAGACAGGCTTGTCCGGGATGGGCACGAGATCAACGCCCGTGGCGGCGCCGTGGTTGATCGTGAGGTGCTGGGGGGTGAGGACGAAGAAGTCCCAGGACTCCTCCTGGGGGACACAGATCACCTGGTAGATGCCGACCTTCTGGCCGGTGATGTTGAAGCCCTGGATTGTCAGCCCCGGACTGATGAAGACTGCGATCTTGAACTCGCCTGCGGGGATGGCGTTGCCCAGGGCGTCCTCGGCCGAGCAGGCCACGGTGGTGTACTGCCCCGCCTGGATGGTGTTCTCGGTCAGGGTGGTGATGATCTTCTTCGGCAGCCCCGCGGTGACCGTGAGGCTGGCCGGGGTCTGATCCACGGTGCCGCTCACCGGCTCCATACAGGCCACCTGGTAGTTGCCGGATTTCTTGGCCAGGATCTTCATCCCCGTGAGCTGCAGCCCGATCTGCGGGTCCACGATGACCTTCGGGCTGGCCACCATCGGATTGCCCCAGGAGTCAGCGAAGGTGCAGGTGACCCAGACCGTGGTCCCGGCCTCGACGGTGTTCGCGGAGAGGAAGGTGTCCGCTGAGGCGACCTCGGCGGGGAAGACCTCGATGTACAGGGGGGTGACATCCTTGGCCCAGCCGCCGTCCCAGTCCGCACGGCAGGCGACCGCGTAGACGCCCGCCTTGGTGAAGGTGATCCCCAGCGCGTCGATGTTCGCGTTGGCCGGCCCGTCCAGGTCCAGGGAGAACTCGTGGGCGACGCCCTCGCCCAGGCCCTCGATCTTGCAGAAGAAGTCCAGGGAGCCGCCGGCGAGGGTGCTGCCGCTGTTCGCGTAGGTGCTGACCTTGACCGTGGGGTCTCCGGTGTCCTCGGGGGGGTCGCCGCCGTCTCCGGGTTCGACGCCGTCCCCGGGCTCGACGCCGTCCCCGGGCCCGATGCCGTCTCCAGGCTCGACGCCGTCACCGGGCTCCAGCCCGTCCTTGGGCGGCGTGATCCCGTCTCCGGGCTCGACGCCGTCACCGGGATCCACCACGCTGTCACCGCCGGTCCCGTCGGGTCCGCCTCCGCCGGTGTCCTCCGGGTTCACCACCTCGACGGTGGAACCGGCGTCGTTGGGCCCACATCCTGCGATGAGGAGCAGCGAGATGATACAACTGAGCGACGCGTTCTGGAGGGCGCGATTCATGGAGACACCTCCCCAAGGTGTGCAAGGCACCCGCATTGTATCGCGCGGACTGCGCGGGATCAATCAGGCAGAGGCCCCGAGTGGTCATATCGTACCCGGCGCATGCGCGTGAGCCCGTCGAGACGGGACAGGGAGTCGGCCAGGGAGGGGTCGCCGACGACCACGACCACGACCCGCCGGTTCTCCAGGTGGTGCTGCGCGGCGAGACGGGCGTCCTCGGGGCACACCGCCCGCACCCGCTCCACGAAGCGGTCGAGGTAGGTGGAGTCGCGTCCCGTGAGGGCCATCTGGATCTGCAGGTCGAGGCGCTTCGACGCCGTGTCGAAGTTGAACGGGAAGTGGTTGATCAGCCAGCTCTTCGCAAACTCCACGTCCTCCGCGGTCGGGCCGTCCTCGAGGGTGCGGCTGAGGAGCTGGAGGCCCAGGGCGATCGCGTCGGTCGCGTACTCGTTGGAGGGAGCATAGTGCATGAAGTGAACCCCGGTGAGCCGACCGGGAAGGAGGCTCGACTCGACGCCATAGCTCCATCCTCGGATCTCGCGAATCTCCCGGACCAGGGGTGCGGTGAAGGTGTCGCCGAACGCGGTGTTGAAGACCACGAGGGGGACCAGGTCCGCGGCGCTCCCGGGTGCGGCCCGGCGCGCAATGCCGACCTGCGCCTGGGTGCGCCCGGGGCGCTCCACGAGGAGGACCTCCAGACCATGTCCAGGGTCGTCGGGCGGGGCGAGGGCGTGGGGTGGGGCGGCGGCGGGGAGCTGCGCGGCGAGGGGCGCAAAGCGGGCCTCGACCTCCTCGGCGGTGGCATCCCCGGCGACCCCAACGATGAGGACGTCACGAGCGAGATGGCCCCGGTGGAACGTCTTCAGGTCCCCGACGGTGAGGGCCGGGAGCTCCGCCTCTTCGCCCCGGACCGGCCGCCCGTAGGGATGCCTCTCGAAGAGGAGGCGTGGGACCATCTGCATCAGGATACTGCTGTCAGAGTCGCGACTGTTGCGGATAGATTCTAAGTGGTTGCGCTTGAATTTCTTAAGCTCAGGTTTCAGTAAAGACGGGTGCAGGAGGGCCTCCGACATGAGGTCCATGAAGGGTCCCCATGTCTCCCGTCGGCAGTCGCCGATCAGGTGGAATGACTCCGCACCGATGCCGACGTCGAGGTTGCTGCCGAGGAAGTCCAGCTCCTCCTGGAAGTACTCCTCGGAGAGATGTCGGGTCCCTCGCAGGAGCATCTTCCCGGCGACCCAGGCGCGACCGGAGAGCGCCGGCGGGTCCGTGGTCCCGCCGCGTCGGAAGGTCAGCTTGACCACCAGGTGATCGTGGCGGTGGTTCTCCACGTGCACGATCTTCATGGGGTCACCTCCTTCGACCCGCCGTCCGGCGTCGCGAACAGGAGCCGCCGGTTCCCGGACGCCAGGTGCACCTCGGCCACCCTGCGGACATCCTCGGCGGTGATTCGGTCCTGCGCGCTTCGCAGCTCGAAGAGGGCGCGGTAGTCGCCCACGGTGGTGTGGAAATGTCCCAGACGGTGGGCCCGGGAGCCCACCGGGATGTCCGAGCGGGTGCGGGACTGGATGAGCCGATTCCGCACCCCCTGCATCTCCCGGTCCGATGGAGGCTCCGTGGCGATGCGGTTGAGCTCGTCGTCCAGGATCCGGAGGGCCTCCTCAGGTTCGCTGCCCGGGTGGAGATCCATCTGCACCTCCAGGACCCCGGAGAGCTTGAACGCGCCGATCCAGGCGTCCACGGAGGTGGCCAGCTCCCGCTCCTCCACGAGGACCCTGTGAACCCGGGCGCTGTCGTTGCCGAAGAGCAGATCCACCAGGGCGCGGGCAGCGGGGATGTCTGCGGAGGCCGCCCGGGGCATGTGCCAGGCGGCGATGACCTTGTCGTTGGTGATCTCCAGGGGGAGATCCTGACGGAGCTCGCCTTTCAGGGCCGCCGGTAGCCTCCCCGCGCCCGGTGGTCGCCCCTGGGGCTCGAGGGTTCCGTAGCGGGCCGCGAGGCACTTCAGGGCCTCCGTCGGATCGAGGTCGCCGACGATCACCACCGTCGCGTTGTCCGGCGCGTAGTAGCGGCGATAGAACTCGATGCATTGCTTCAGGGTGATCCCCTCGATGTCGGGCATCCAGCCGATGGTGGGGTGGCCGTAGGGGTGACCCGGGAAGAGGGTCGCGTAGAGGCGCTCGTACAGGAGCCCCTCCGGATCGTTGTCCACCCGGAGGAGCCGCTCGTTGCGGACCACCTCGCGCTCGGACTCGACCTGCTCGGGCGTCAGCACGAGGTTGGCCATGCGGTCAGCCTCGAGGCGGGCCACGAGGTCGAGCTGATCCCGCGGCAGATCATGGGTGAAGCAGGTCCAGTCCAACCAAGTGGAGGCGTTGGTGGACACCCCGGCCTCCTCGAGGCGCCGGTCGAACTCGGTCCCTGGCACGTCCCGGGTCCCCTTGAACATCAAGTGCTCGAAGAGATGCGCGATCCCAGTGCTCCCCACCTGCTCGTGGCGGCTGCCGACCCCGAACCAGGTGTGGTAGGCCACGACGGGCGCGGAGTCGTCCTGCAGGAGGAGGAGCTGCAGCCCGTTGGCGAGCTGCAGATGCTGCACCATCCCGGCACGCCCGAAGGGATGCTCGTCCAGCAAAGTCCACGAATCGGGGTTCCTCATGCGCTCCCTTCAACCCGGGTCGCCCGGGTCATCTCGAGTCCTCGGGTGAGGTGTCTGACAAGGTGAGCCAACTCCACGGGCCCGAACTTCGTGGAAGGGATCTCCGGAAGCTCCACGATGGGCACGGGCGCACCTCTGCGCAAGCGCTGGATCTCGGCCTGCTCCCGGTCCCGACGTTCGATGAGGTGTCGGTGGACGCTGAGCTGGGCCAGGACCCCGGGATCCTGCTTGCGGCCCGTGGTGCGAACCGCACGACGGAACCGCTGCAGCGCGTCTCGGGTCCGGGGATCGAAGAACGACGGCGTCACCCGGTTCACGAAGAGGGTCCCGCCCTGGAGCATGTCCAGCTCGTCGAGGCCCGCGGTGAGCTCCAGGGCCTCATTGACGGGCAGCTCCTCCGGCGCCGTGATCACCGCCATCGCGGTGCGGCCGGGGTCCGTGAGCAGGTCCTCCATGATCCCCACGTCCCGGACCAGGGGACCGGCCTTCACCGCCTGGCGGATCGTCCGGGGGAACTGCAGCATTGCGAGGCCTTCACCGGTGGGAGGGCCGTCCACGATCACGAGGTCGAACGCGTGCCGCCCGGCGCGGTGGAGGCCCTTGTTGACCATGTAGACCACCTTGCCCAGGACCAGGAGCTCGTTCATGCCGGGCATGAAGCCCATGACCGCCGACACCGCCTTGTTCTGGAAGACCAGCTTGTACAGGGCCCGGAGCTTGAGGCGCATCACCGCGATCTCCTCAAGGCACTCCGCGGGGGTGAGACGGCTCAGGTGCAGGTGCTCCTGGACCTCCACCGGCTCGTAGCCCTGGGGGTCGACGCCGAAGAGGGTCGCTGCCTTGGGGTGGTTGACCATCTCGATGAGCAGGGTCTCCCGGCCTTTCGCAGCGGCCATGGACGCGAGGGCCGCTGCCACGACGGTTTTCCCCACGCCACCCTTGCCGGTGACGACGATCAGCTCATGCTCGAGGAGTGGCAGCGACGCCATGGATCCTGCCTCCAGGTTCAACCGCCGGAGTGTACCAGAGGAACCAGGTGGTTGCACCTCTCCGACGCCTCGTCTAGGATCCCCGGGATCTGTGATCGTGAGAGGGAGGAGGAGACCCATGAGCACCAAGGAGCGCATAGACGAGCTGATCCTGCTGCGTCAGAGGGCGTTGGAGGCGGGCGGCAAGGAGCGCATCGAGAAGCACCACGCCAAGGGCAAGATGACCGCCCGGGAGCGGCTGGTGGAGCTCTTGGACCCTGGGACCTTCACCGAGCTGGATATGTTCGTCCGGCACCAGTGCACCGACTTCAGCATGGAGCAGAGCCGACCCTACGGGGACGGCGTGGTCACCGGGCATGGCCGCCTCGACGGGCGTCTCGTGTACGTCTTCGCACAGGACTTCACCGTCTTCGGTGGGGCCCTCGGGGACGCGTTCGCCTGGAAGATCTGCAAGGTGATGGACCTCGCGATGAAGGCGGGCGCGCCGGTGATCGGCCTCAACGACTCCGGCGGCGCCCGGATCCAAGAGGGGGTCGTGAGCCTGGGGGGCTACGCGGAGATCTTCTTCCGCAACGTCCTGGCCTCGGGGGTGATCCCTCAGATCAGCGTCATCCTCGGTCCCTGCGCCGGGGGCGCAGTCTACTCCCCGGCCATGACCGACTTCATCCTCATGGTGGACAAGGGCTCCCACATGTTCATCACCGGTCCCCAGGTCATCGAGACCGTCACCCGGGAGAAGGTGACCATGGAGGAGCTGGGCGGTGCAATGGCCCACGCCTCCAAGTCCGGCGTCTGCCATATGGTGCGCCCCAGCGAGATCGAGGTCCTGGACGCGGTCCGGAGGCTCCACTCCTACATGCCAGACAGCAACAGGCACCAGCCGCCCTTCAAGGCGACGGATGACCCTGTCGAGCGGCGGGACGAGGCGCTCGACGCGCTGATCCCCGACGACACCAAGGCTCCCTACGACATGAAGAGCGTTGTCGCCCACGTGGTGGACGACGGGGAGTTCCTGGAGGTCCAGCCCCATTGGGGCATGAATCTGATCATCGGCTTCGCCCGGCTGGGTGGACACGCGGTGGGCATCGTCGGGAACCAGCCTGCCTACCTGGCTGGCTGCCTGGACATCGATGCGTCCACCAAGGGCGCACGCTTCGTGCGTTTCTGCGACGCGTTCAACATCCCCCTGGTCACCTTTGTGGACGTGCCGGGGTTCCTCCCGGGGGTGAACCAGGAGTACGGGGGCATCATCCGCAACGGCGCGAAGCTCCTCTACGCGTACTGCGAGGCGACCGTGCCAAAGATCACCTGCATCACCCGAAAGGCCTACGGCGGCGCGTACGACGTCATGGCATCCAAGCACATCCGCGCGGACTACAACTTCGCATGGCCCACCTCGGAGATCGCCGTGATGGGCCCGGAGGGCGCGGTGAACATCGTGTTCCGCAAGGAGATGAGCTCAGCGCCGGACAAGCAGGCGATGCACGCGGCGTTGGTCGCGGACTACAAGACCCACTTCGCCACCCCGTACTACGCCGCGGAGCGGGGCTATGTGGATGACGTGATCAAGCCGTCGGACACCCGCCCGACCCTGATCCGGGCCCTCGAGGCCATCCAGGACAAGGACGAGCCGCGCCCCAGGAAGAAGCACGGCAACATCCCGCTGTAGATCAGTCCTTGTCGGGAGTGGGTTCCTTCTTGAGGGCCTGCTCGAGGAGCCTGCCGAAGGTGCCCAGGCCGTCGTCCTGTCGCTCGGCCCTGACCTGCTGCTCCAGGTACTGGCGGGTGTCCCGCAGCTCCTCCCCCCCCGCCGCGTCCCCGGCGGCGAGGGTGATCCGGCGCCGCTCGACGTCGATCTCCTTGACCTTGAGGGTCACCTGCTTGCCGGGTCGGAAGGTGCCGCCCAGGGGCTCGCCCTGGCTCAAGCCTGCGAGGGATCCGGGCAGGAACGCGGTGATCCCGATGTCGAGGGTGATGAAGACGCCGCCGCCGCCGATGCGCTCCACGGTGCCTTGCACCATGCTGCCCATGGGGAAGCGCTCGGCGACCTCGGACCATGGATCGCCGTCCACCTGCTTCATCCCCAGGGAGAGTCGACGCTGGGCCATGTCCACGCTGAGGACCTGCACTCTGATGGTCTGGCCTTCGGAGAGCAGGTCCGAGGGATGCCGGACCCGGCCGGCCCAGGTCATGTCCGAGATGTGGACGAGGCCCTCGACGCCGGGGGTCACCCGCACGAACGCGCCGAAGCGCTCGAGGCGCGTCACCAGCCCGTCAATGAAGGAGCCCACCGGCCAGTTCTCCTCCACCGTGGACCAGGGATCCCGGGTCGCCTCCTTGATGCTCAGCGCCAGCCGGTCCCGATCCTCCTCGAACTTCAGGACCTTGACCTGGATGCGCTGCCCTTCGGTCAGGTAGTCGGCGGGATTCTCGATGCGCTCCCACGCGATCTCCGAGATGTGGACCAGGCCGTCCAGGCCGCCGATGTCTACGAACGCGCCGAAGGGCATGAGCTTCTTGACCACGCCGGTGAGGATCTGTCCGGGCTTGAGGCCCTCACGGACCTGCGCGGCCAGGACCTTGCGCTCCTGCTCCAGGATGATCCGCCGGGACACGACGATGTTGCCCTGCTCGATGTTGAACTCGATGATCCGGAAGTGGTAGAGCTGCCCTACGAACTGCTCCGGGTTCTCGACGTAGTTGAGGTCGATCTGGGAGACCGGGCAGAAGGCCCGCTGCTCGCCGATGTCCACCCGGAAGCCGCCGCGGTTGGTCTCGATGACCCGACCCTCCACGGGGATCTCGCTCTCGAAGGCGTCCCGCAGGACGTCCATGTTCTGGTCCGACCTCTGGAGCTTCACCGAGAGGCGCACCCCGCCGCGGGTGGTGAGCACCGTCGCCTCCACCTCGTCGCCGACCTTCACCGTGATCTCGCCTTCCTCCTCGCCGGCGAACTCCTGCACTGCGATGACGCCTTCGCTCTTTCCGCCCAGGTCCACGAACACCCATTCGCGACCGACACGGACGACCGTGCCGGTCACGATTTCACCGGGCAGGACGAATCCTGCGTCCTCCGACTCCTTCAGCATGGCCTCGAACTCCCCGGGGCTCGGGGCTTTTGCTTCGTCACTGCCTTCCCGAATGACCTTGACCATCTCTTCCTCCGGCACTTCATCAAACTCGATCAAAACTGATCAATATAGAGCCAACGGAGTAAACTAAACCTTGTTCCCCACGCGGGCAAGGAGAGATTCCTTCCGCTGCGGGTGAGGGAACGCGCCGGCCCGCTGACACCGGGCCGATTTCACGCTAGAATGTCGAAGATGCTCGGGGCCGGCCCCGTGACTGGAGGTGTCCCATGCGTCCGCTCCTGTTCCTCCTCCTGCTCCTCACCGTGATGTCTCCCGCCCACGCAGCGGTCTTCGCCCCCATGACCCTGGACGAGATCATCGAGCGCTCCGACCGCGTGGTCCTGGGCGAGGTGATCGGCTCCGAGGCGGTCCTCGACGAGTCGCGGGGCCGGATCTCCACCCGGCATCGGTTCGCGGTGCGGGAAGCCCTGAAGGGGCCCGCAGCGACCGAGCTCGTGGTCGTCACTCTCGGCGGAGAGACCGCGGACCTGGGCCAGATCGTGACCGGCGCGGCGCGCCTGAGCTCCGGCGAGGAGCTGGTGCTCTGCCTGCGGGAGGGATCCTCGGGCTACGTGGTCACCGGCATGGCCCAGGGGGTCTTCCGGGTCCAGGACGGGCCCGAGGGCAGGGTCCTGGTCCGCGACCTCGGGGCCATCCACTTCGTCGGTCAGCCCGCGGACGGCGCGCCGGATCGGATCAGCGAGGACGCGCTCCGGGACCGCCTGAAGGGTGGGGCGACCCGGTGACGGCGCGCGCCGGAGCCACAGGCCTGGTGTTCTTCGCCGTCCTCGCATGGTCCACTCCCGTCCCGGCCTGGGTCCAGTCCAACTCGTCCAAGGGGGCGGGCCTCCATTGGCCTGACCTCTGCCACGTGGTCTACGCGTACCTGGACGGCTCGGCGGACGTGGACGACGGCTCGGACATCGAGGCGATTCGCTTGTCCCTGGAGACCTGGAACGCGGAGGAGTGCTCTGGGTTCACCATGGTCTGGGGCGGCCTCACGAACATGCAATGGATCGGGTACACCAGCTACGGGGGCAACGCCAACATCGTGATCTTCCACGAGGAGGACTGGCCCTACGACCAGCGCCCCGTGGCCTTCACCAGTGTGACCTACAACCCCGTGACCGGGGTGATCTTCGACGCGGACATCGAGCTCAACGCGGAGGACTACGAGTTCACGGCCGGGGGACCGGACATGGACCCTGGGGACATCGACATCCAGAACACCATCACCCATGAGGCGGGACACATCGTGGGCCTGGACCACAGCAACAAGGTCAAGGCCACCATGTACGAGTACTCGGTGTTCGGAGAGACCGTGAAGCGCACCCTGGACAAGGACGACGTGGACGGGCTCTGCACCCTCTATCCTCTCACCGGAGGCGCAACCACCTGCGAGGAGGTCCAGAAGCTGGACCTGTGGGTGGACGACCCCGACGTACCCCCGGGTCCCGCGTCCAACCCGAGCTGCACCGCCGCAAGCCAATCGGCGTCGGGCTCCGGGGTGCTCCTGCTCCTCGCAGGGATCGCCATGCTCACGAGACGGCGGAGGATGGTGTGAAGGCCCCCGCCGCGATCCTGGTGGCGCTCCTCCTGGTCCCGTCCCCGGCCGAGGCCTGGGTCTACTACACCTCCGAGTCCAGCGGCGAGACCGTACGCTGGAAGAGCGGTGGGCCCTGCTCCATCGCCTTCCAGTACAACCCTGCCGGCATCGAATCGATCCCGGGGATGCAGGAGTTCACCCTCTTCGAAGACGCGATGGATCTCTGGAATGCGAATCCCTGCACGGATATCCGGCTGATCCTCGACGGGGTGGACGGCGGCTGCGAGGTCCACAAGCCCGCATTTCCCGGGGAAGAGCAGAACTGCATCGTGGTGTCCCCCTCCGGTTGGGCGTTGGCGCACCCGGACTACAACGGCGCTGCGATGTTGACGGTGCTGAACTACCTTCCCTCCACGGGATATCTGGGGGACGTGGACATCGACATCAACGAGGACGGCTTCGACTTCGGCCTCGACACCGAGGGCGTTGATCCCGACGACGTCGTGGACTACCGCTTCGCCGTCGCCCACGAGCTGGGCCACGTCTATGGCCTCGCTCACTCCGAGGACCCGGACTCGATCCTGTACTCCGATGGGGACATCTACCTGGCTGATGACAACCCCCTGGAACCTCAGCAGGATGACCTCGACGGCGTCTGCGCGGTCTACGACCGGACCCTCTTCTCTTGCAGCGACGCGCCCCCCGAGCCCGAGCCCGAAGCCGACTCCGAGATCGGGCCCGATCTCGTCATCGAGCCCAATCCCGAGCCCTTCGAGGTCGAGGGTGGCGGCCCCAAGGAGAGCTGCTGTTGCGACATGGGGTCCCGCTCGGATCTGGGGTCAGGGCTCCTGCTCTTCCTCCTGGTCCTCCCCCTCGCCCTGCGACGCCGTCGGATCGCCTGACGCGACCGGCTCTGACGCGAGTATCACAACGCATTGCGTCGAAAGCGGTTGACAAAATTGGTTCAACCAATTATTCTGGCCCCAGAACCAACAGACCAGGAGGGTGTCATGGCTACGCCCCGGACAAAGACGACGGACCAGAAGCCCCCGCGTTCCCTGGTGACAGGGGCATGTGGATTCATCGGCAGCCACGTGGTGGAGCAGCTCCACGCGGCCGGCCATCACGTCATCGCGGCGGATCACCCGTCGGGGTGGGAGAAGGACGACGTCGTCGCAGGCCGCTACCCGACCCTGGTGCGGGGCTGGGCGGACCAGACGATCGAGTTCGATCTCACGGACCCGCGCTCGGTGGATCTCCTGCCCGGCAACGTGGACTACGTGTTCCACCTGGCTGCGATCTTCAGCTACTCGGCGACCCTGGAGGCGCTCCGCAAGGTGAACGTCGAGGGGACCCGGAACCTGATCGAGCACGTGCTGAAGACCAGCCCGAAACTCAGGCGCTTCGTGCAGTGGGGTGCGGGCGGTGTCTACGGCTCACCCTCGGCGCGGAAGGTGCCCACCTTCGACGAGGAGCTGGCCCCCCAGCCCGAGAACGACTACATCCGCTCGAAGTGGGAGCAGGAGTTCCTGGTCATGGACTACGGGAAGCAGGGCCTCCTGGACTACACGATCCTGCGCCCCACCACGGTCTATGGGCCCCGGGGCGGCTACGGCGCCCGGCAGATGTTCTCCGCTCCCATCGACATGCCCGTGGTGGTGATCCCGTCGAACTTCACGGGCCGGATCCCCTTCATCCATGTCGAAGACGTCGCCGGCGCCGCGATCTACCTGGCCAGCCAGAAGCACGCCGCCAACGAGGTCTTCAACCTCAACGACGACACGATCATGACCAACGTCGAGTTCATGCAGGCCCTGGCCCGGATCCTCGGCAAGCCCTTCTTCAAGCTGCCGCCGGTGCCCTACAAGCAGCTGATCACCGGCCTCCTGCCGGTGCTGTGGGGGGTGTTCCACCTGACCCGGGACGTGCTGCACGTCAAGCCGCCGGTGGAGCCCGCGATGATCGCGTACCTGAAGGAGGACTGGTCCTACGCCAACGAGAAGCTGCACAAGACGGGCT
Source organism: Pseudomonadota bacterium (assembly GCA_043815665.1). Taxonomy (GTDB): domain Bacteria; phylum Myxococcota_A; class UBA9042; order CAIXZC01; family CAIXZC01; genus CAZNWW01. Next base: position 164,124 of record JBDRIT010000025.1, on the reverse strand, counting down.
ACCGGTTCAAGTATCCCGACGCGCGCATGGCCTTCGAGGGCACCCTGCGCTGGTACCAGACTGGGGGGCGGGTCTAGGACCCGAGGAGAGGAGATCATCATGAAGAACAACCCGCGCTATGGCTACGCTGAGATCTGCACACTGGGCAACGATGCGCTGGAGAAGATCTTTCTCCAGGGCAGCCTGCCGGAGTTCGACGACCTCGTCGGCTTCGAGTTCGACGGCTTCAACACCCTCGACCTGACCCCGCTCCTCGGCATCCGCCGGTTCCAGAAGGGCTTCTTCCAGGACCCCAAGGCGGGGGCCGGCGAGATCGGCGGGTACAACGTCACCATCGCTCCCGGCGGCGTGACGGAGCATTGGGAGCAGGTGGTGAAGGGCGGCGCCGTGCATCGCCACTCGTTCTTCCGGGTCTACCCGGTGCGGGACGACGAGGTGGACGACCTCTACCCCAACGCGGTGCTGATCAACTACGACACGCCGCGCAACCCCGTCTGGAACCCGGGCCCCCTGCGGGACTACCTGGTCCGGGTCTACCCCGACGACAAGGATCTCTATCTCGGGAAGGCCTACGCCGCGGTGGGTCCGAAGTGGCGGGTCTTCGTGAGCTACTTCGTTCTGCGCCGGGGCCCGAAGGTCGAGGACTACAGCTTCGCCGGCTGAACCCCGCTACTCCCCTCCGAGCACCTTGAACCAGCCTCTCTGCCACAGGGACATGAGGTCCATGGTCCACGCCACGGTGACGTGGATGGCGACGCCGCCCCAGATCGACCGGGTCCGCAGCGCGAGGACACCCAGGACCGACCCGGCGATGATCGCGCCGGCGGCCTCGAGCCCGGGCTTGGGGAAGTGGATCATGCAGTAGGGGATCACCATGATCAGCACGGCGCGCCAGCCGATGCGTTCCCGCCACTCCGCCATGAAGAAGCCCCGGAAGAAGAACTCCAGGCTGAAGAACTGGACCCCGTACATCAGCTCCCAGAGGAGCAGGTGCTCGATGGACGCGGGGAAGTGGTAGAAGGGGTAGGTCTGCAGGAACTCCGGCCGGAAGGACACCACGTACACGCACGCCAGCACGGGCAGGAACAGGACGACGTAGATGGGCAGGTGCCGGAGGAAGCCCCTGGGAGAGATGCCATAGTCCGAGAGCTTGCGCTTCAGCACGAACTTCGTGTAGAGCCCGGGCAGGACCAGGTAGAAGAAGATGCAGCCGAGGCTCCAGGTTCCCTTCATGATCAGGGGGAGGTGGAAGGACCAGGTGGCCTCCGCCTCGGGGCCCGCCACGGTCCCCACCAGGCCGACGATCCAGTTCGCGAGGTCGAGCTGGTTCTGGTAGTTGATGACGATGTAGTTGAGGAGCAGGAGCATCATCGCGGAGAAGTAGACGACCCCGAGCAGGCGCGCGGTGCTCGGCTCCTTCTTCTTCTCGATGTACTCCTCGTCGATGGTGTCCAGGTGTTCCTTGAGCCACCCGAACGCCCGGTCAATGAATAGCATCATTACCCCCTCGTCTGGACCCGCCATGATGGCAAGACCACGCCATCTTGACAAGCGAAAGAGGAGGTCGGAGATGAAGACGAAGCGCACGATGATCTGCACCCTGGCGGCCCTCCTGCTGGTGGCCCCCGTCGGTCTCCGCGCGGCTCCTGCGGGAGGCCAGGACGGGGACGGTCAGGCGGCAAAGATCCTGGTCAAGCAGCACAAGAAGGTCATGAAGAAGAAGGTCGTCGGACACCACGGGTATGCCCCGGTGCGGCGCTACGTCCCGGTCCGTCGGTACCGCCCGGTGGTGCGCCACACGGTGGTCGTCCACCAGCCCGTGGTGGTGCCTGCGCACGAGACCGTGGTCGTCCATCGCCGTGAGCGCCGGACCGTCGTCCGGGACACCGACGAGACCCAGCGCCTGGGCGTGGCCCTCCGCGTCGTCGCCGCGACGGTGCAGGGGGAGATGCTCAACCTCGCCACGGTGGAGAACCCCACCATGGGGGGCCTGGGGATCCAGTTCCGCGGCAAGGTCTCGGAGCACTGGGGCCTGGAGCTGGGCCTGGACTGGCTGCGTGGGGGTGACGGCACCGAGGTGGTCCAGACCACCTTCCCGCTCATGCTCAGCGCGTACTACCAGTTCTTCCCAGGCAGCCGCTTCAGGCCGCACGTCCTGGCCGGCCTCGGCGCCCACTTCACCAAGCTGGAGTACGCCGGCGGCTTCCGGTACGACACGGTCCAGTTCGCCGGCCAGCTCGGCGCGGGGCTCGAGATCAAGATCACTGACTGGTTCGGCCTCACCGCAGACGCACGGCTCCTGGGGCTCTTCAAGAACCTCGGCTCCCAGTCGTCCATCGAGCGGGAGTGCATCCAGACCATCGGCGGCAAGGCCGGGTACTGCAACGGGCTGTCGACCCTGGACACGAATGACCAGTGGAACATCGGCGCCCAGTTCATGGCCGGCGCGACGATCTACTTCTAAGCACGGAGCTCAGGGCTCCTGGCCCCGGGCGGGCTGTGGCGGCCGCTGGCGGGCCGGGTGCCATCCCGGTCTGGTCGCCGCACGAAAGTGCGACTCCCGTCCCGAGACCGCTTCGCTTGTCACCCGACCTCACCAGCGACCACCACAGCACCGCCCGGCGCGGCGTCGCCCTTCGCCCAGTGCCAGCCCTTTGCCCAACACCACGCCGATCCTAGCCGGGGAGCCTGCGACCCGGATTCCCGCGCTGCTGGCCAGCGCTCAGGGACGGAGGCCAGCGCTCGGGGACGGAGGAGGTGAATCCGGGTCGCCTCCTGCGCCCTTCGGGCTTGGTCCCCGGCTGGGATCGTCCGTGGCTGTCGCTGTGCAGCCGCAAATCGACGACTGTTCGTGAATCTCCTCTCGTCGGTTTGAGGCGAAGCTTCGCTAGAGTTCGATACTCGACAGCACCTCCCCCTCCACGGGATCCACAAGATACACCGAAGCGTTCTCCGCCTCGGTCACTACCAGCGCGTCACCCTGGGGCCTCGCGAAGACCTGGGAGGGGGTGAAGGGGAGGGGCATCGCCTCGATTGCGGCGCCACCGACGGGGACCCGGCGGAGCTGGCCCCCGGCGATGACGTAGATCATGGCGCCGTCCGGGGCGAGGGTGTGGCCGTCGAGGTGGGTCGGGGGGCCCTCGAGGACGGCCATGGCCTCTGTGGCGAGGTCCAGGCGGACGATGCGGTCCTGGCCGGGCTCCCGGTCGTGCAGGTAGAGGTGGGCTCCCGACGGCTCGAAGAAATAATCGGGCTCGTCGTCGCCGTACTCGAGGACGCTCCAGTAGAGGTCGGCCATGCGGATGAAGACCAGGCCCACGAAGCTCTGCTGGAAGACGTTCCATTGGGTCATGAGGGTCTCCCGGCGGGAGAAGGCCACCGCGGTCTCGCCGTCGGGGCTGAAGGCCAGGGGGCCGAAGCCCGGGAGGTTGCCCTCGAAGGTCCTCGTCTCCAGGTCGATCACGGACACCGGGTCACCGTCGTCCCAGTCCTCCCAGTCCTCCCACTCCTCCTCCGGGGTCGAGGGCCACTCCTCCACCTCCGGGGGCGGGGGCAGGACCACGGGGTGGACCATGCACTGGTTCGGGGAGAGGAGCGCCAGGATGCCCCCGGGCTGGAGGGCCAGCTCGTCTGCACAGTTCAGGAAGGCGATCTGGTCCTCGATGACCCCGGTGACCGGGTCGATCCAGTAGACCTGGGCCTCGGGCCAGCCATCGTTCTTCCAGCGGGAGCTGACCCCGAGGATGACGCCGTCCACCGGGGAGAAGGCCACGTCCCGGAGCGCGAAGGGCGTGCTCAGCTCCGCCACCGTCCCCGTCCCCGGCCGCAGGGTGGCCAGCCGCCGCATCCCCGGGTCGTCGGTGTTCCACTCGTACTGGGTCTCGGTCCAGAGGGTGGTGGGGACGTTGGAGAGCGCCACCGTCGCGCCGTCGGGGGAGACGTCCAGCACCGTGTACTCTCCAGTGGTCTGCACCTCGGCGCTCACGGACAGGTCCGAGAGCTGCAGGGTCGCCAGGGTGGTCCCCGACGCGAGGAGCAGGTACGCGACGATGCCGTCCGGCGCGAAGCCGATCCAGCGGATCCCGCAGAGGCCCGCGGGCTTGTCTGCCGTCCCCTCCTGGAGATCCGCCACGGTGAGGCAGGGCTCCGCTCCGACCTGGACGAGGAGAAACCTCCCGTCGGGGCTCAGAGCCGCGTCGGTGAACAACGGCGCAGCAGGATCGCCGAAGTCGGGGATCTCAACCCCGTTTCCGTCGTCGTCGCCGATCCCGTTGATGTCGGTGTCGCTGTCGCTGTCGCCGATCAGGCCGTCCGGCGGCGGGTCACCGGGCGCCGGGTCCTCGCCCCACTCGCACCCGCCCAACCCCGCGAGCGCGGCCACCCACACGCAGACAACCAGCAGCCGCAGCGGTGATGTCCATCCGGTTCCCATGGCTCGCCTCCTCGTCGTGTCGTTTCTCGGTCTGATCGCCTGGACTTCCAGTGCAATCCCGATGCCAGGGGGTGGGGGGAGAAGTGAAAAAGTGCCATGGACCGCTGTTGTGGCGATTCGGGCACATTGGGGAGGTCCGGCGACGCTGGTGAATACTGTGAGTGATGTTTACGAAAGGGAAGATAATTCCCGGCACCATTTACACATGGTTCGCCCGCAGGGGGAGTCCACCGGCCGCCAGGTCACACAAACCGGGGCCTCGATGATTCCGAGGCGGGTTGGCCCGGATCTTGTAACAGGAGGTCAGTGACAAGGCGAAAACCAACGAGGAGGACATCATGAACCGGAGCACGCACACCGTCGTCGAACGCGCAGGGGCGCTGTGGGCAATTCTCGTCGTGCTGGGCCTCGTGGGCCTGTCCGGGGCGGGCTGCACCAGCGGCAGCGGAGATCTCTGGGGCGGTGGCGGTGGGAGCGGAGTCACAGCGGCGGACGATTCCGGCGGCGCAATGGACTCCATGAGCAGCGACAGCACGGCACCCGGCGAAGACGTCGGAATCCCGGGAGACTCCCATGGGAGCTGCGAGCCCTCCTGTGGGGGAATTCAATGCGGCCCCGACGGCTGCGGCGGGTCCTGCGGCTGGTGCTCGGCTAGCCAGAGTTGCCAGGGGGGCCAGTGCGTGGATCCCGGCGACTGCGTCCCCGACTGTGGGGAGAAGCTGATCGGCGAAGAGGACGGTTGCGGCGGGGTCTGCTCCGGCGGGGGCTCGGGCATCGGTCTCAAGCCCGGGGGCGCCCAGGATGTGGGGTATTTCCGGCTCCTCGTAAAGAACGGCGAGGTGCCGACGCCGGACCTCTTCCCCATCGAGGGCTTCCTCAACGAGCACGACACCCCCCTGCCTGCGCCGGACTACGACATGTTCGCGACCCTCCACGGGTTCCTGGGGCTCTTCTATGATCCCCAGGTGGAGGAGCCCCTCATCGCGATGCAGATCGGCCTGAACTCCGGGATCTCCCCCCAGGAGATCGAGGAGAAGTCCTTCAACCTGGTGGTCGTGGTGGACGAGTCGGACAGCATGAACGCCGACGGGAAGATCGCGATGGTGCGCAGCGGCCTGTTGCTGCTCCTGGACAAGATGGACGACAACGACCGCCTCGCGATCGTCACGTACTCCAACGACGCCGAGATCCTCATGGGCTTCCAGGCGACGGTCGCGGAGTCCAAGCCGATGATCGCCGACTTCATCTCGTCCATCGCCACCCAGGGCTCCACCAACCTCTTCGCCGGGATGGTCATGGGCTACGAGCTCGCGGAGAACCACAAGGAGGCCTATGCGGACGCCGACGCGCTCTACCGGGTCATGCTCCTCTCCGACGGCGTGGTGACCGCGGGGGTGGACGACACCGACGTCATCGTGGCGAAGTCCGCAGAGTACAACCAGAAGGGCATCGGCATCACCACCATCGGGGTGGGCCTGGACTTCAACCAGGAGCTGATGTACGAGCTGGCCAACCAGGGCGGCGGGAACTTCTACTTCATCCAGGACGCGGCCAAGCTCATGGACGTGTTCATCCACGAGATCGAGTACCTCATGACCCCCGTCGCGGAGAACCTGAAGATCTCCTTCTCCCTGCCCCAGGGCTTCGCGGTCGAGGAGATCTACGGCTACGACTGGAGCGTGGACGCGGTGACCGGCGAGGTGAAGATCCTCGCACCGGATCCCGCATATTCGATCACCGATCCCGACAAGCCCGTGAACCCCGGGGACCCGGGCCCCGACCCCACGGATGCGGAGAAGGCCGCGGCGACCCTCTTCGCGTCCAAGAAGAACGGGCTCCTCATGGTCAAGATCAAGAGCCTCTTCCCCGACGTCTTCGCGAGCTGGCAGGCCATCGACTTCGCCACGATCCATTACAGCTACGACGTGATCAGCGACGGCAGCACCGAGTCCGCCACCAAGGTAGTCACGATGGGTTCTCTGAGCTACTTCGCCGAGGACGGCGAGGGTCCGTTGAACTATTTCAGCGGGCCCATCATGCAGCGGAACTTCTGCATCCTCCGCATCGGCCTCGCGATCCAGAAGGCCTGCGAGATCGTCCACGGCGACGCCCCGGATCACGGCGCCGCGTTCGACGAGCTCTACGAAGCGCAGATCTTCTGCAGCGGGATCCAGCTTGCGTTGAGCACGCCCGACGAGGCCATTGTCGATGACCTGGAGCTGGTCACCGCGCTCCACGACAACATCTGCGCCCTGTTCGAGATCGACTGCCAGTGATCCGGTCCCTACCTGCCGAACCACGCGGGCATCGATGATCGGCCGTCGGTGGTCAGGGTCCGGAGGGTCCCCGCGTTGGCGTCGATGATCACGAGGTTGGGGCCGGCGGCGGAGTTGATGGTGACCACGAGGCGGGTGTTGTCCGGGGACCAGTCGATCTGATCCGGGACGACCGCGAGGTTGTCGGGGCCGACGGGGCGGCTGGTGAGGTCGCCGGCGGGATCGGCGCCGAAGATCCAGGGGCGGCCGTCCATGACCACTGCGATGAAGTTCAGGGGGGAGACCGCGCCGCCGAGGGCTGCGTCGAGGTCCGCGGTGAACGCGGTGTAGACCGGGTCGTCGGGCTCGGCGAAGTCCACCAGGTGGATCTCGTGGGTGTCGTCGGACTGGACCAGGGCGAGGTAGCTGCCGTCGGGGAAGGGAGAGACCCAGCGGGGGGCGAAGGCCGCAGGGGCGTACCAGGTCTCCCAGGGGCTCCCGTCCAGGGGGACCGTCCAGAGGGAGTCCGCGACCTCCTCACTGCGGAGGACGATGAGCCGGCCCGAGTCCGCTGTCCACACCGGGCGCGCCAGGCGCACCGCGAGGGGCTGCTCCGTGGCAGCGACGGGCCCGAGGTTGTTGGCGCTCCCCGGGTCGACCTGGTAGGTGAGCACGGTGCGGTAGAAGGTCTCGCCCTTCCAGCCCTCGAACACCAGCTGGCCCTCGCCCGAGGGGACGTCGACGCTGAACGCGCCGCCGGGGCCCGTGACGCCGAGGGCCGGCGCGCCGGGGAACCCCACCGTCGCGCCCTCCAGGGCCGCGCCGATGCCTGCGACGCTGATCTGGAAGTTGCCCGTGAGGGTGGCGTCCAGGTCCGCCCCGTCGAGGACGCAGACCGCCTCCGCCGCCGGGGTCACCTGCCAGCAGCCCTTGCCGTCCACCCGGGTGACGAAGAGGTTCCAGCGGGTCTCGGTCATCCCTGCGCGGAAGTCCGAGGCAAAGACCAGGTGGCTGCGGTCCGGTGACCAGGCCGGGTCGCGGACCTCCACCGAGGGATCGTCGAACCAGGTGAGGCGGACCTCCTCGCCCTCCGCTGACGTGAGCCAGAGGTCGCTGCCGCCGGCTTCCCCGGCGCGGACGAAGGCGATCGCGCCGCCCAAGCCCGCGGTGCGGGCGGTCGTGGCGACGAGCTCCGGGAGGGCCTCGGAGGTGGAGAGGGTGCAGCCCCAGCCCGCGGGTTTCACCGTCGGGTCACCGAGGTCCGGGAGGGTCGCGATCTCCTCCCACCGGGGCCCCGTGGTGTCTGCGCAGACGGTCCGCTCCAGGGTCTGCTCGCCGCAGGCGGTGAGGAGCACCAGCAGGGCCAGGAGGGCGCCGCGCCGGGGCACGAGGAGGCCGAGCGCGGCGAGGGCCAGGAGGATCAGGACCCCACCGGATGCCGCCGGGGCGGTGGTCGCGCTGCAGCCGCCGGTGGCCTCGGTCACGGTGTCGCAGTTGGCGCCACCGCCGCCGCCGTCCACTCCAGCGGGCACGTCGTCGACCGGATCCCCGGGGCCCTCTCCGCCGCCCGCGCCCACGTTGCCCTCGTCGTCGAAGGAGCCCAGGACCTTGCCCCAGGTCCAGACGTCGGGGTCCGGCCCCGCGGCGTCCTGGCCGGGGATCACCCCCGCGTCAGGCTCCGGCTCCGGTGGGATGTAGGGCGTGCCGTCGTTCCAGCCGATGATCAGGCCCCCGTCGCCGCAGGCCCAGCCGCGGTGCTCGTCATGGAAGGAGACGGCGAACAGGGTGCCGCCGCCGCCGTCGTAGGACGTGTCGTGCTCCCAGGAGAGGCCGCCGTCCCAGGTGTGGAGGAAGACGGGCTTGTTGCCCATGCCGCCCTCGGGCACCCCGGCGCCGCCCACGATCCAGCCCTGGCCCATGTTGATCATCTCCGGCGGGGAGAGGGCGATGATGTCGCTTCCGGAGGGGTGGGGGGGCAGCTCCACGTTGGTCCAGGAGTCGCCGCCATCGGTAGTGCGCCGGACGAAGTACCGGAAGTCCTTGTCGTAGCCCACCAGGATCCCGATGTTCATGGAGACGAAGGTGACCCCGGAGTAGACCTCTTCGGCGCCGCCCACCAGGGGCGCGAAGCTCACGCCCCCGTCGTTGGTGCGCAGGATCGTGCCATTGGGCAGGACGGTCCTTACCGGTGGGTCACCCTCCTGCTCGTCGACCTCGCCGCCCACGATCCAGCCGGTGTCCTTGTCGATGAAGTGCAGGTCCAGGATGCCGAAGTCGATGCCCGTGTCCGTGGCCTCCCAGTTGATGGTGTTGAGGGTCCGGACCAGCTTGCTCTCCATGCCCACGAAGACCTTGGCCGGGTCCAGGACCTGGACCGCGCTGACCGCGGTCATGAAGCCCGCGCCCGGGAGGGTGACGCTGGACCAGCTCTTCCCGCCGTCGGTGGTCTTGAAGAACCCGAGGCCGCCGCCGAAGCCGATCTTCTCGTTGGCGAGGTCCAGGTGGAAGATGAACTCGAGCTGGCCGCCCAGGCCGGTCTCGGTCCAGGTCTGGCCGCCGTCGGTGGTGGAGAAGACCGCCGCCTTGCTGCTGCCCATGCCGTCGCTGATCGCCCCCGCCGCCGCGGCGACGAGCCCGCTCCCGGCAGCAATGCCAGTCAGGGTGTTGCCGTCTCCCCAGATCGAGTGCTGCACGGTCCAGGCGCCCTGCGCGGGCGCGGCCAGGGAGAGGAACAGGAGGGTCAGGAGGGGGAAGCGGCTCATGGGAACCTCCGTGTCTGTGACGGCCGAATGGTACTTGGCTAGGCGATGAAGATCCAGTCCGCGCCCTCGACCCGCGAGAGGGACTCCATGTGCCTGCGGACGAGGGGCTTCGCGGCGCGGACGCCGATGCCCACGAGAATGGGGAGGTCCCCGTGCGCGGCATTGACCCCCGCCCGCAGCGCCTCCAGCAGCCCCACATGTTCCAGCGCCACCACCCGCACGCGCCGGTCTGCTGCCGCGACCCCCGCCAGGATCTCCCCGGTCCCATCCGTCGATCCGTCATCGACGACGATCAGCTCCAGGTCCACGAAGGTCTGCTTCTGGATGTCTTCAACCGCGCGGGGAAGGCGCTCCCCGTGTTGATAGGCCGGCATCACGACGGAGATCACTTATGACCCATTGTCCATCGACTCGTCGAAGACGAAGAGCCCCGTGTGCACCGGCCGCGTCGGCTGTTCATCCTGTGGTGCGTCCTGACCGACGACCTCCGTGGTCGCCAGGTCCAGCACCTGTCCCTGGAGCACCATGCGCTTCGACGATCCGCCGTCGAGGTTGACCGCGTCGACGCAGCCGAGGGCGACCATGAGTCTGGCGGTGTCTCGGAGGGTCATGCCGAGGGCCGCCCCGAAGTTCCGGCCGTCTACAGCGGCGAAGACCACGTCGTGGTTCGCTGTGAGGCCGGCGGCCAGGCGGGGCAGGAGGTTGCGGTCGGAGGTCTCGTCGCCGCTGAAGGTGGCCGGCGGGACCCCCGGGACGAAGTCCTCCCCCTCGAGATCGAGGACCCGGTGTCCGCCGCGCACCAGCACGGGACCCGCGGCAACCGCGTCCCGGATCGGCGCGGCGCCGCCGTGGTCCGGGAGGAGGTAGGTGACCTCGGAGCCCACGGGGAACGCATCGGCGAGGCCGCGCCATTCAGGACGGTCCGGGAGGCAGAGCACGAAGCCGTTGAGGGGGATCGGGTGGGCCCCGCCGTCTCCTCGAGAGGTCACCGTCCCCCGGTAGAAGGTCAGGGACGGCCCCGGGTGCAGGACCGTCGTGCTCCACACCCGGGTGAACGCGGTGGGTGCCTCCACGCGCCGGATCCGCGGGTTCACGGCCGCCACGAGGAGGTCCGCGGCGCCGCGGATCACGGTCCCCGCCAGGCTCACCTCCCGGATGTGGCAGTGACCCCGGGCATCCTGGAGGAAGGCGCCGCGGCGGAACACCGGGGGCCAGCGCACGGCGCCAGCGGAGACCAGCATCCCCACGGGGTCGTAGCGCTGACACGGCGGCTCGATGTCGTGCTCGGAGTAGAGGAAGAACCCGCCCGAGATCGCTGCGATCGCGCCTGCGTCGCGGGCGACCTCGCCGAAGGGCTCTTTCGACCGCCCCTGTTCGAGGAGATCCATGGTCCGGAAGGTGAATCGTCGGGGATCGAAGCGCAGCGCGTTGACGTGGACCGGTCCCTGGGGTCCATCCCCGGCGATGCGGCGATGGAACAGGCCGGGGGAGACCTTCTGCCAGGGCGCCGCCTCCATCAGCGCCGCCAGCGGTCGCGGGGTCTGGCCCGCGGAAGCGAGGCGTTCCTGGTGATGGAGCACCGCCGCGTTGGAGTAGTAGAAGTCCACCAGGGAGCGGATGCGCAGCGCCAGGGGAGGGGGGGCGTGGAGGATCCCGTCTGCGCGGGTGACGAGCCCGGAGCGCAGGAGCCGCGCCTCGGGGCGGGTCGCAGACAGCCGGTCGAGGAGCGCGACCACCGCCTGGAACCGGCGCGCGAACATGGCTGCCTGGCCCGGATCGACCTCGTCGGCGAGGCGACGGGCGATCTCGTCGGGGAGCGCGTCGAGGGTCGCCGCCTGCGCGCCCTCGAGACCAGGGAAGGTGCCGTCCCCGGGGGCCGGGGTCTCGTCGCCATCGTCGAAGGCATCGAGGACCCCGAGCCAGCGGTCCCCGATCTCCGCCTCCGCCGTGAAGCTCGCCCAGAGACTCTGGTAGGTTCCCGTCATGTCCCGCTGCATACCACATTCCGCTTTTCGTGACCATCGGCTTGGGCTACCATGGGGTGGGAAACCGAACAGAGAACGACAGATGGCAGAGGAAAAGACAGCGATGTCCAACGGGAGATCTGTGGCCCCTCCCGTGCCGCAGCGGGTGGTGATGCAGCTGAACCTCCTGGACGGGCTCTTCGACGGGGTGTTCCTCGTGGGTCCCGACGGGTGCATCGCCTTTTGGAACCGCGGCGCTGAGCGGATCACGGGGTTCCGGGCATCCGAGGTCATCGGGGTCGAGTGCTGCGAGGTGATCCGCCACCACGACTACCGCGGCCAGCCCCTCTGCCCCAGGCGGGAGTGCCTGGTGCAGGCCGCCGTGGGGCGGAGCTGCGGGATCCGAGAGGCCCTGGTCTACGTCCAGCACCGCCAGGGACGCCGCGTTCCCGTCATCGCACGCACCTGCACCATCCTTGGATCCGACGAGTACCAGGGGGTGCTGGAGATCATCTCCGACAACCGCCTCGGCATGGTACGGAAGAAGCATCTGTCCGAGCTGAGGCGCCTGGCCCTCATCGATCCCGTCACCGGCCTGGGCAACCGCCGCTATGGCGAGGCGATCCTCGCGCTGCGTCTCCAGGACCTGACCGAGACCAGCGGACGCTCGGGGATCCTCATGGCAGACCTGGACCACTTCAAGCACGTCAATGACGTCCACGGCCACCCGGCGGGAGACGAGGTCCTGCGCACCGTGGGTCGGATCTTCTCATCGGCGCTGCGCGCCGTGGACGCCGTCGCACGCTGGGGCGGCGAGGAGTTCCTGTTCGTGCTCTCGGATCTCGACCGCCATGACCTGGGCATGGTGGCCGAGAAGCTCCGGTCGGAGGTGGAGCGGGCGGTGATCCGGTGGCGGGGTGCCAGGCTCCACCTCACGGTGTCACTGGGGGGCTGCATGGTGGTAGCGGGGGACACTCAGGAGACCGTCCTCGAGAGGGCCGACCGACGACTCTATGTCAGCAAACAGGAGGGCAGGAACCAGACCACGCTGGACGACGGACCCCCAGAGTCGGCAGGCCGCGCCAAGCGCTGAAGGACGTCATCACTTCTTGTTGTCAGGGTTCATCTTTTCCATCATCCGGACGAACTTCCGATACAGGGTGACGTAGTCTTCCCGCTGCACGAAGATCTTCAGATCCTTGTTCCGCATCGCAGTCTTCAGCACCTCCAGCGCGATGGCGACCTCTCCGAGGGTGAACGACTGGCTCTTGCGAATCTCCATGGGCTCCTCCGTTGCTGTCGGGCGCTGCAATAATAGTCGGGGCGGCTCGGGGCGTCAACCGGAACGAAGCCCTGTGTCGAAGGAACTACTCGTCACACCAACCGGCGCCCTGGTTCGGGTAGCTGGCGACGCAGCTGGTGAACGGGCTCTCACAGGATGGCTCGCCCCCGGCGGTGTTGCAGATCTGGTAGCACTTGCCGTTGTTGAGGCAGTCGAGGCCCTTGAGGCAATCCGAGGAGGTGCCGCAGTCCTCCTTCTTCTCGCCGGCGCCGGCGGGGAGGCAGATGGGCTGGTTGATGGGGCTGGCGGCCCAGTAGCACCCGTGGGCCGGGCTCTCGCAGTTCTGGGAGAGGAGGTTGCAGGTCTCGTACTCGTCCGCGTCGAGGCCGCAGATCTGCCAGTCCTTGCCCTCGAGGCCCAGGCACTGGATCCCGCCGCCGCAGTCGCCGTCGGTCTGGCAGTACGTGAAGCAGCGCTGCCCCTCGACGCTCTGGATGGACATGCAGACGCCGTCGGCGCACTGGTTCTGGTTGGAGCATTCGTCGCCGACCTGCTTCTCCCCGGCAGGGACGCAGATGGGGGTCTCGTTCACGCCGAAGATGCAGTTCTGTCCGACGGGGCACTCCGCGTCGGTGTAGGGGTCGCAGTCCTTGACCTCGAACCCCGCGCAGTCCTCCGACGCGGCCCACTTGGCCTCACCATAGAACTTCGAGGAGCAGCAGAACCCGGGATCCACGGAGACCTCGAACTTCACCGTGGTGTTGTCCCAGAGCACCGCGGTGAGGGTGTCGGTCTTCTTGATCCCGGCGATGACGAACATGTTGTCCGAGACGGTCGCTGTGTACCCCTTCTCGAAGGCCGCGTTGCAGGTCATCTTGGCCACGTCGTTCTGGATCTTGCAGGCCGTGTCGCCGACGCAGTCGAACCAGGTCTCCAGGAGGAGCACGGTGCCGTCGTGGACCGCGAAGGTCAGCTTCCGGTTTCCCATGGACCACGCGAAGGTGCCGTTGTCCAGGGTCACGGGCGCGCCGGGAGGATCGGGCAGCCCGCCCACGTCCGCGCCGGCACCCGTGTCTTCACCGCCGCCGGCTCCGTCGGTCGCCGTGGTGTCCCCCCGGGCCGCCGTGTCGTCGTCCTCGCTCCCGCCACCTGGACCGGAGTCGCAGCCCGGGGAGAGGAGCATCGCGGCGAGGGCTGTGGCCACGAGGAGTGTTCTGTGCATCATCGGTCGCCACCGCCTACTTGTTCCGGACCCGGCCGGCGCCCCGGGACGCCATGCTGCGGAACCGGGATTTTCCGAAGTCGCTGAGGACCTTGCCGTAGGCCTCCCGGGCCTTGTCGAACTGGCCCGCGGCCTCGGCGACCTCACCGAGGCGGTGGTAGGCCTCGCCGGCCTTGTCCTCGTCCTCGACGCAGGCCTTCCCTGCCTCGGCGAGCTTGGCCATCGCGTCCGCGGTCTTGCCCGCGTCCGCCAGGACCCGGCCCCGTTCGATGGCGCCGGTGCAGTAGTGCTTGAGGAGCTCGGCCTTCGGGGAGATCTTCAGGTTCCCGGCGTTGAGCAGGCCCTTCATGCGAACCTCGAGGCCGGCCCAGTCCGTCGCCCGGGTGGAGGCGTCGGCGATCATCCAGACCTCGTGCCCCAGGAACTCGCTCGTCGGGGCGTAGGCCAGGTGCGCGTCCACCGTGGCGAGCATGTCGGCGAACTGGCCATACTGGTACTGGATCAGGGTCGCGAAGTGGAAGATCATGGACTGCATGTCCATCTTCCTCATGGCCAGGAGGTCAGGCTTCTGCCCCTTCCGGTTCGGTACGGCGAGCCACTCCTTGTACGCATTCACGAGTCCCTCGGCGGATTCGTTGTAGGCGCGGGCCTTGCGCGCCTTGGGGAGGGCGTAGTTGCCCTGCACCGCCAGGCCCATGACGTTCTCCGCCGTCCAGATGATCTCGCCGCCGCTGCGGTCCTTGAGGAGGCCGGCGTAGGCCAGCACGATCCCTGCCCAGGCCTGCTCGACCCGCATCCCGGCGCCGGCCCGGAGGATCTCACGGAAACCGGTGATGGAGCGGAGATAGAACTCCTCGTCCTTGCCGCGGAACATGGCCTCCTCGAGGAAGTAGGCCGCAGCGAAGAGGTCCCACTTGACGATGAGGTCGTGGACGCGGTCCGTGGACTCCTTGTCCGCGTTCTTGCTCGTGAAGGGACCGTCGGGGCGGAAGAACTGGTTCATCTGGCGGATCAGATCCTCGGCCTCCTCGTAGCTGAGGCTGAAGCGGGCGATGCCGAGGATGTTGTCCCAGTAGTCCATGACGATCTTGGCGTTGGGATCCAGGGAGATGAAGTGCTGGTACAGGGAGATCGCGTCGTCGGAGAAGTCCTTCTGACCCATGACCTCCGCGATGCGGTGGAGTTCCTTGTAGGCCCGCTCCTCACCGACCTGCTCGACCAGGAAATCCCTGGCCTCGGTCCAGCCATTGCCCGCCTCGGAGACCGTGATCACGTAGTCGTTGAGGACCTGCTTGTAGAGCTCTCCGTCCTGGAGCCCCTTGTCCTTCTGGCCCTGGAGGACCACCTGGTAGATGGGGAGGACCTGGTCGTACTGCTGGTAGTTGTAGTAGACCCAGCCCAGCTTGTAGTGGGCGTAGTCGTACATCGGCGCGTCCTTGTGGTTCTCCACCAGATCCTTGTAGTCGTTCAGCGCCTCGGCGAGCTTGTTCTGGTTGAAGTGGAACTCGCCCAGCATGAAGAGGGCCTTGGCCCGGTACTTGCTCTCCGGGAAGAGCTTCGTGAACTTGTCCAGGTAGCCCACGGACTCGTCCAGGAGCTTGTCCTTGCCGAGGGACTTGCCGGTCTCGAGGCCGTTGCGGCCGAGGTAGTAGTACACCTCCTCGGCCTTGGGGTAGTCCCCGAACTCCCGCAGGATCTTCTTGTAGTACGGCAGGGTCTTCGAATAGTCCTGGCTGGGGAGCTCGGGCTTCGTGGAGATGGTGCCCGCCTTGAAGAGGGCCAGGTCCTTCTTGTACTGCAGCACCTGGAGCTTGAACTGGAACTCGATGTTCTGGGTCATGTACTCCCCGACCCGGAAGTGGAGATCCGCGGCCATGGGATGGTTGGGGGTGCTCTCCAGGAGCGCGACGGTCTTCTCGATGTAGGACTCCCGCAGCGGGGTCATCTGCTTCTGTTCCTGGATCTTGATGTCCGAGATGTCCTCCAGGAGGTACTCGTCGGTGGAGTAGGGGCGCCGGGTGGGCTTCTTGGGCACCGGCGCCTCTTCGGGCTCCCCGGCGTCGTCGGCGACGGTGTCGTCCGCGGGGGCAGCGGCGTCAACGGCCGGGGTCTTGGCGTCGTCCGAGGGGGCCGGCTGCGCCGCGGCGGGGATGGCCAGCGCCAGGGTCACCAGGAGGGCCAGGAGGGTCGTTGTGAGCGTCTTCATTGTCAGACCACCTTTCGCATCGATCAGGACATCAAACCAAAGCTGTACACGCATTCCAGGATGCCAGAGGGTAGCGGAACAACAATGGCTTCGCAAGGGGTCTTCCGGGCGCGCGCACGAGGGAATCGGGGCTGGAAAGCCCCTCGTGCGGGGGGAGAAACCTACTTTCGGTGGTGGGCGAAGAACTCGTCCACCTCGGGGAGCCCTCCCTGGAGGATCAGGTACCCGTCGTGGGGCTCACGCTCGGTGATCTCCCCCGCGATGGGGGTGAGCATGATGCGCCGGATCTCCTCCCGGTCTTCGGATTGGGCCAGGGCCCAGGAGAGCTTCATGAGGGCGACCTCGGGGAGCATGTTCGCCGCAGGGATGACGCCGAGATCCATCATCTCCCGCCCGGTCTCGTAGACGTACATCTGGACGTAGCCCCAGAGGGTCTGGACCGTCATGTACACCTGGACGCCCTCGTCCGTGGCGCGTCGCAGGGCCTTGTAGAGGGGCTTGTTCATGTGCCCGAGCCCCGTGCCTGCGATCACGATGCCGCGATAGCCGTTGTTGATCAGCGAGTCCACGATGTCCGGCTTCATGCCGGGGTAGTAGTACACGATGGACACCCGGTCGTCATAGACCGGGTTGAGGATGACGTTGCGGTCCGTGCGGCGGCGCTTGTAGTCGTCCCGAAACGTGACGATGTCCTCCGGGTCCACCATGCCGATGGGGATGTCGCCGATGGTGCGGAACGTGGAGCGGTAGCTCGAGTGCATCTTCCTCACCCGGGTCCCTCGGTGAAGGAGGCAGTACTCATCACTCGTCGGGCCGAACATGCAGATCATCACCTCGGCGATGTCGCTCTCTGCGGCGGTCTTCGTCGCGTTGATGAGGTTGAGCGCGGCGTCCGACGAGGGACGGTCGCTTGACCGCTGGGACCCGACGAGGACGATGGGGATGGGCGAGTCCTGGACCATGAAGGACAGGATCGCCGCGGTGTGGTGCATGGTGTCCGTGCCGTGCCCGATGACCACGCCGTCCTTGCCGTCCTCGATGGCCTTCCCGATGGCCTTCGCGAGGCCGATGTACTGCTCCGGCCCCATGTTCTCGGAGAAGACGCCGTAGAGCTTGATCGTCTCCAGGTTGCAGATGTCAGCGAGCTCCGGGACGGAGCCGTACAGCTCCCCGGGGGAGAAGGCCGGGATCACTGCGCCGGTGCGGTAGTCCAGGCGACTGGCGATGGTGCCGCCGGTCCCGAAGAGGATGATGTTCGGCTTCGATTCCTCGTAAGGAAAGGCCTTCTCGGGGATCTTGTAGTGGGCCTCGCGGTAGCCGTGCTCCTCGATCGACTCGATGGTGTCCACGCGGATCCCGACATTGTAGCCGCTCTTGAGCTTCATCACGAGGTGGATCTGATCTGCGGACTCCGAGCGGGGCAGGATGATCCCCCGGAAGGTCCCGCGGGTCGAGTGGACCTCAACGTCGCTCCACACGGACACGCCGTGCTCCTCGAGGGTGGCCTTGGCCGGTCCCCGGTATCCCTTGAAGCGGTCCTTCGGTTCCGTCGTCATGCGGCACCCCCTTCCGAGATCGTGGCGCGCACCAGCGCGGCGACCGTGCGGCCCGGGACCAGCCCCCGGAGCCTGTCCATCGCAGCGGCCATGGCCAGCAGGAACTCCCGGGCCGGGGCGCCATCGCGTCGCCAGGTGCCATCGGCCAGGGCATCGCGTACCAGCGCGGGCACCGTCTCCGGGGGCGGTGGCTGCGGGAGCAGGGCGTCGATGACGGCCCCGGGGGCCGCGTCGGGTGCGGCGGCCATCCTCGTGAGGATCTCTGGGAAGGCCTCCCGGGTGAAGCGGCCTGCGGAGAAGAGGCGGAAGAGCACCTCGAGGTGCGCGTCGGGGATCGCGTCCACGGGGATCCGGGCCCGCTTCAGGCCCTTGAGGAGCTGGCCGAGAACCACTGCGACGACCACGGACGGGCAGCCGCTCAGGGCGAGGACCTCCTCGAACACCTGACGACGGGGGCTCCGGAGCATCAGGCACCCCAGGTGCTCGGGGAGCCCCTGCGCGGCGTAGGCAGCGAGCCGCTCCCAGGGGAGGGGCTGGAGGCCGGCCCGGATGTTCTCCACCCGGGCATCGGCGATGGCCACGGGGGGGTGGTCTGTGTCCGGGTACATGCGATCCGGGCCCGGCAGGATCCGCTCGAAGACCGTGGAGCCGTCCGCCAGGGCGCGGCGGGTCTCGTTGGGGACGCCGATGGTGGCCTCCCGCGCGCGGATCTGGAGCTCGCTCGCCGCGGTGTAGAGGTCACGCTCCGGACCCCAGACGAGGACCACCGCGTCCGAGGGGCCCGCAGAGACCGCGTGGCGCACCCGGTCCCAGAGACGGCCGCTCAGGCTCAGCTCCAGCGCGTCGTTGTAGAGGAGGTTCGGCAGCGCGTCGAGGCACGCGATGACCTTGACCCGGCCCTCGAACTCACGGGCGAAGACGTTGTTCGGCCCGGTCTCGGTGTTGAGGATCCCCTTGAAGCCGGGCAGGCAGACCGCCCGGACCGGGTTCCCGAGGTCCACGGACTGGCGGATCGGCCCGAAGTGGGTCCGCTTGACGATGCCCGTGACGTCGAAGCTCTCGTCGCTGATGGACGCGGCGGAGACGCCCCGACCGAGGAGGACCTCCCGGATCTCGAGGAGGGCCTTCTGGCGCAAGGCCTCGTAGTGGGTCAGCGCCGGGATCAGCGGGATCCGCGGGACGCCCTTGATCTCGGCCCGCGCACCGCCGCGGATGCTGACGTTCACGTCCTGGCGGGCCGCCCCGTGGCCGGTGCGCACCTTGCCCGTGGAGCGGGCGAGGCCCCGGAGGACCTGGGCCACCCCTGCGGCCTCGGTGGGGTTCAGCATCTCCGGCTCGGTGACCATCTCCACCAGGGGGATCGAGAGCCGGTCCGTCAGGTAGGTGCGTCGGTGCCGCACGTCGGAGACCTCGCGGCATGCATCCTCCTCCAGGCCGAGCTGGCGGATCCTGATGCTCCGCCCCTCGAAGGGGACGGCCCCGTCGACGCCGAGGATCGTGGTGCGCTGGAAGCCCGCCGGGATGGAGCCGTCGAGGTACTGCTTCCGGGCGATGTGCACCTCGGAGACGAGCTTGCAGCCCAGGAGCAGGGTGATCTCGAGGCCGATGTCCAGCGCCTCGTCGTTGATCATGAAGGGCGGCGTGTCGTCCATCTCGTAGGTGCACACCGTGTCCCGGGCGATCCGGTAGATGATCTCCTTGTGGGTCTTGAACTCCATCAGGGCCGTGCCGTCGTATTCGCCCAGCTCCGACAGGGTGGGCCGCATGTGCCGCAGCAGCTCAGCGTCGAAGGTGTTGGCGTAGGTGGTGTTCGGGCAGTGGCAGAACAGCTTCTTCCGTGTCCGCAGCTGCTGGTGGATCTCCAGCCCGCACCGGAAGCCGAGGGCCCGGTAGTCCTGGGCGGTCATCTGAACTGGGGTCTTCAAGGGTCTCACCTCATCTACGGGGCGCCCGTCCGGGCGCGGAGCGCCCGTACTATAGGTGCAGGCCGACCCCAGTGCCAGCACGAAGTTCCCCGACAAGACCGGATGGCGAATCTCCCCGGGGTCAGTGGATTCGCTTCCGCCATTGAATCAGCTGCTGCCGCAGGTGGGGGAGGTCGCAGAGCCGATCCACCGCGCCGGCATCCTGCGCTTTTCGTGCGCTGAGGTAACGCTCCTCGTAGTCGACTCTCCACTGCTCCATGTCGCTATGGTCGCCTCGGTAGAGCACCGTGGCCGCACCGGCTGAGCCCATGACGCCCATGCGGGACCGGGAGAGGGCCAGACCCTCCCGCGGCGGACCGAGGGAGCGGAGGTTGGCGTGGACGAGTCGGCCGCCGTAGGACTGCCGCAGGGTCACGGCCAGCCGCGGCACCCTGGTGAGGACCTCCTCCAGGAGGCTCTTTCCGCCGGCGCCCTGGATGCCCGCCCGCTCCTGCTGGCTCCCCGGCATGAAGGCGGGGGAGTCGTTGAACTCGACCAGGGGCATCCGCCACCGCTCGACCAGTCGGTTGAACGCGGTGAAGCGGGTCAGGGAGTTCCGGGTCTGTGCGCCGCCGAGGACCTGCGGGTCATCAGCGATGATTGCGACCGCGCGGCCGCCCACGGTGGCCGTTCCGCAGACGATGGAGACCCTGGCGCAAGGCCAGAACTCGATGAAGCTGCCCCGGTCCACGATGGTCCCCAGGAGCTCTCGCACGTCGTACCCGACCCCGAGCTCATCGGGGAGCTCGGGGATCGTCCTCGCCCTGGCGAAGGGGTGCGCCCGGGAGACGGCATCCAGGCGGTCGAGGAGTCGGCCCAGCTCATGGAACGCGGCGTCGAAGCGTTCCACGCGCCGATGGCAGGAGAGTCCCGCCGGGTTGTCGCCCGGGACGTCGAGGAGGACCGTGAAGTCAGCGTCGTCGAGGAGCGGTGAGGCGAGCGCCTCGCGGCCGAAGACCACGGCCAGGACGGGGACCTCGCGGGAACGGAGGAGGCGCATGAACTCCCGCTTCTCTGCCAGCGCATCGGCTCCCAGGGTCGCGGGCACGGGACGGCCGCTGAAGGCCATGAGGAAGGGGATGCGCAGGTCAGCCGCCGTGCGGGAGGCGTGGTAGAGCTTGCGCCATGCGTTGCGGGCGGTCAGCGGGATCGGCGCGCTGAGCGCCGCGACCACCACCGGTCTGCCGGCCAGGCGGGAGAGCGCGGTGACCACGCTGCTCGCCGACTCCAGGTCGGGGCGCAGCTCCACGAAGAAGTCCGGATCCAGGACCTCCCGCATTGCCTGCCGGGGGAAGAGCACCGCGGCCTCCCGGGTGCACTGCCAGTTCGAGTGCGTTTCGGCGGGCTTCGGGAGCGACCGGTCCGCCGCAAGCCCGACCAGGAGATGCCGGACGAGGTCGTATGCCCGGGGCTCGCTGCCCACGGTGAGGTCCACGTCCCCGGAGCAGCGTGCATGGACCGACGCACCCCCCAGATCGTGGTTCGACAGCTTCTCACCAAGGGTGACGGCTACGGTCCGGCTACCGGTGAGCACCCGATACGCGTTGGGATGGTCGACCATCACCGAGATTCCTGCGATGGAGGGTCCGTAGACGAGCATCCCCACGGCCGCCCCCACGTGGAGGTGGAAATGTCGGAGGGGCGACTGCGGCGAGAAGTCGGTCACCCCGGCCCCGGCGAGGCCCGCGGCCATCTCGTCCCGGAGTACGTGGAGGCTCCACCAATGCTCGAAGTCGGCGCGGTCGGCCCGGCCGCTGGTCACGGCCACCGCGCCGAACCAGGCTCCGGCCCAGACGAGGCTGGCCGCGGATTCACGCAGGTTGGCGCCGGCACCGTCGTAGAGGGCGATGGCCGCCCGACCGGTGAAGTAGGCGTAGAGCACCGCGAGGGTCAGGCGGCGTCCTTCGGCCTCGCCGAGGGCCCCGCCCTGGTGACGGAAGTCGTTGGCGTAGACCACCGTAGGAACGCCCGCGACCCGTCCCTGGTAGACATCGAGGCGGCTGCCGCTGGCATGGGGGAGCGCGACCGCCTCGTAACGGGCGTCGTCGAAGAGGAGCTGCATGCGCGCCTGGTTGGTGAGCTTGCCCAGACGCTGCTGGCGGAAATCGAGCCACCGCTCGGGGTCATCCTCACAGCGCCGCTCCGTCAGGAGCAAAGGGGGGCTCGAGACGATGCCCACGTCGGGTGCGTGTCGCACCACGAGCAGTCGGGTCCCCTCCCCGAGGTTGAGGAAGGACTCGGTGGCGTCGATGCGCAGCCCGGAGGCGAAGCCCCCGATGCGGGTGGCGATGCGGGCACACCGCTCCACGGCTTCGCCGTCGCCGCCCCAGTGGATGACGCACTCGTCATTGGCAGAGAGGAAGACGTGGTTGGGCTGGTAGCCCCGAGATTCGAGGCGGCGGATCAGGTTGTAGCAGACGATGGCCGCGCGCTCGAGCGCGGGCAGCTCGGTGGTCGGTGAGTCCGTGTGGAAGGCGTGCATCTGGACCACCGCGATGAGGCGCACGGATTCGTCACCCCGCCGCGCCTCCAGGAAGTAGAGATCGGCCTCGGGCAGCCGTCTCCTGAAGAGCGGCCGGCAGGTGAACTGCTTGAACCATCGGTCCACGATCCACTCGCGACGGGGAAGATCGACCAGCTGGAACGGGTCACCCACCGCGGGCGGCAGGGACGCACCGGGGGCCAGGGATGCGATCCACTCCTGCCAGTACTCCTGCGCCACGGGGGGTCTGCAGAGCTGGTAGTACTGGCCGGGGGCACGTTCGCCGACGAGTCGCAGCAGGCGGTTCCGCAGCGCGGTCTCCCGGGGGGTGGGCAGCAGCTGGTACCATCTCGCCACCGCGGTCCCCAGGGGATCACCCCATGATCGGGTGGCGGCGAGGAGAAGAAAGAGGAACTCCCGCCGGGCTGCGATGGTCCGCCGTGCATGGAAGAACCTCCCCAGGAGGTCTTCCCGGGCGCAGAACTCCCTGCGCTCGGCCACTCCGTACGCGGCGGACAGGCGGTCGAGGATCTGGTGGGTCCGGGCGTCTGCCACGGCGTTGCCCCTGGAACCGAGGAGGTGCGCAAGGGAGGCCTCGATGTGGTGGCCGAAGGCCTCCTCCAGCAGGAGCATGTTGCCCATGGTCCGCATCGCGGTCCCATCACGGTCGTCCAGCCGGTCGTCCAGCCGGCGGGCCTGCTCCAGCGAGAGGTCGTAGCCCAGGACGGCCATGGCCACACAGTCTGCGTCAGGGGGCGTGGTCTCCGTCAGCGTCGTCTCATCCGCGGGAGAGGAGCGGGCCGACTGGTCGGGCGTGATCACGAGCAGCTGCTGTCCCCGCTCCACGAGGTCTCCCTTCTCGACCAACCAGTCGGTGACCGTTCCGGGCCAGCGCGCGGTGACGGTGGTCTCCATCTTCATGGATTCCAGGATGTAGATCGGTGTCCCGGCGGCCACCCGGTCGCCGGCGGCGACGAGGCGTTGGCAGAGCACGCCTCCCGTGGGCGGGAGATGGGGGTCGGTCCTCTCCCGGATCCCGGCGCCGGACCACTCGACGCGCAGCTCCTTCTGGCCGTGGTAGACCGTGATCTCCCGGTCGTCGACGCGGTAGTCATAGTAACCGGCCCCGTGCTCTCCGGCATCGAGGACGAGGGTCCCCGGCTCGGCGAACCAGGCGGTGACCTCCGCGGTGCCGGCGAACCGATATCGATCCGGTCCCTGCTTGGAGACGGAGAAGCGGCGGGTCCGGCCGTAGATGTCGAGGGTGACCGGGAGCGGTCCGAGGGTGGTCGTGGCGTCAGGGTGTCCCTGTGCGGTCAGGCTGGCCCAGGACCGTTCGTATGCCACGATGGCCGCGGCGCGTTCGAGGTGCTCGCACGCGTCCGCCTGGAGCGGATGGACCCGGGCGACCAGGCCGGTGTCCAGGAGGCCCCGGGAGAAGAAGTCGTCGTGGAGGATTCCCCGCAGCAGCGAGAGGTTGGTGGGGACGCCGATGAGGCTGGTCTCAGCCAGGGCCGTGTCGAGGTGCTCGATGGCCTGTCGGCGGTCGTCCGCGGTGGCGATGATCTTGCCGAGCAGGGGGTCGTAGCGGGACAGCAGTGGCTCCCCCCGGGTCCTGAGCGCGGCCTCGACGCGCAGCCCCTCGCCGACCGGCCAGCGGACATGCTCGAGGAGCCCGGTCTGGGGCAGGTCGTTCCGGGTCACGTCCTCTGCGTAGATGCGGGCCTCGATGGAGTGCCCGATGGTGGCGACGTCCTCCTGGTCGAAGGGGAGGAGGTCGCCGCGGGCGGTGGCCACCATCCAATCGAGGAGGTCGATGCGCTCGCCCCTGACCCGAACGGTCTCCTCGGTGACCGGGTGCTCCACCTGGAGCCGGGGGTTGACCTGGAGGAAACAGAAGCGATCGTTCTCCACGAGGAACTCGACGGTGCCAGCGGTCACGTATCCGGCATCTCCCATGAGGCGGCGGACGCCGGCGTCGATCTCGAGGGGCAGGGTGATCCCCGGTGCCGGGGCCTCCTCGATGATCTTCTGGAAGCGGCGCTGGCTGCTGCAGTCCCGGGTCCCCAGGATCAGGATCTTGCCGGCGGCATCGGCCAGCACCTGGACCTCCACGTGACGGGGCGCCGCGAGGTAGGGCTCGACGAGGAGCGTTGAGACGCCGAAGAGCTCCTGGTTCTGGCGCAGCGCGGTGGCCACCCGCTCCTCCAGATCGGCGCGGGAGTCGACGATGATCTGCCCTTTGCCGCCGCCCCCGTGGGCCCCCTTGAGCAGGAGCGGAAAGCGGGGCATCTGGTCGAGGATCCGCGGGACATCGTCGAGGCTGTCGACCCGGACCTGATCGAGCACCGGCAGACCTGCGGCGAGGGCCGCTCTCCGTGTCGCCAGCTTGTCGCTGAAGATCGCCAGCGCATGGGGCGGCGGGCCCACCCAGATCATCCCCCTGCGGATCACCTGTCGGGCGAACTCGGCGTTCTCCGAGAGGAACCCCCAGGCGGGCCAGACCGCATCGGCTCCCAGCGTCTCCGCGCAGGCCGCAAGCTCGCCCGGGTTCCAGTAGAGGGCGCTTCCTGCCTCGCAGACGGTCAGCCTGTCGAGGAGGCGAGGCCACCCGCACTTCAGCTCGTCCCTGGCGACGGCGCCGACTAGGAGCAGGGAGAGGCGGTTGGCGGTGCGGCGGGCACGTGCGACCGGCTCGCCGCGGTTGGCGATGAAGAGGACGTCGCGCATCGAGACCTCGTCGTGGAGTTCAAGAACGGGAAGGTACACGATGTCCGGGCCGATGCCCAGGATCATGTGGGCTCCTCCGCCAGCAGCCTAGAAGATGTCGTCCGCAGTGGCGCGCCGGTTCGCCAGCTCCTGGGAGAACCAGCTGCCGGTGATGGCGTCGATGAGGGACGTCAGCTCGTCGAGGCGCATCTGCTTGGAGAGGAGGGTGGCGGGGTCCGCGGGGGGGGTGAGGATGAGGTCCACCTGGAGGCGGCGGCGCATGTAGTAGAGGCGGGTGGCCTCCTTGAGGACCCCCTGCATGAGGCCCGCCAGGGACGCGACGTCCAGGACCTCGGAGTTGAAGACCAGGCGGGGGAGGTCCCAGGTGGCCTTGCCGCGGACGTCCCAGGCGTTTCCCCCGGCGCCCTTCGTGAGCCAGGGGTAGAAGCCCTCCAGGTAGTTGTTGGTGACTTCGGTGATGTCCGAGTCGGTGTACCCCCCGGAGACCTCCAGCACCGGCAGGAGGGACTTGGTCTTCGCGCGGGTGCGCAAGGAGTCCACCTGGCGGCCGGAGATGTTGAAATACTTGAGGGCCCTCTCCTGGACCTCCTGGCAGGTGGGCTCCCCCCCCCAGGGCGTTGAGCTTCGCCTGCGCTGCGGTGCCCACCTGACCGCGGGCCGGCGCCGCCAGGGCGGTCAGCGCGAGGACGAGGACGACGAGGTTGCGGATACGGGTCATGGCGTTCCCCCTTTCTGGAGACGGTCCAGCTCCGCTTGGAACAGGCCGTCGGTGTAGGCGTTCAGGACCTGGGTGAGTTCCTCGTACCGCAGGGACAGGGCGACGCGCTTCGCGGGCTCGGTGAGGTCCGGATCCAGGAGCTTGATCCGGAGCCGCACCCGCTCCGTGTAGAACCGCTGCACCTCGTTTCGGAGGCCGAGGTAGATCATGTTGGTCTCGGCGAAGACGCGGCCGAAGGGCGCCTCCTCCTTGTCAAAGACGGCCTTGGGCAGGGTCCAGTAGAGCACGAGCATGCCCCAGTAGAAGTCCTTCTGGACACCCCCTTCGAAGACGTGGTCGAGGGTGATGCTGCCGGTGCTCCAGGGCACGTAGTCCATGAAGGAGCCGGCCCGGGGCGCCTGGTATCCGAACTCGAAGGACACGAAGGGAAGGAGCCGGTTGATGGCCGCCTCCCGGCGGTAGCGGAGCCGGTCTCCGGTGCGGACCCCGAAGGTGCGGAAGGTCGCGTCCATGACCTCGGTGAGGGGCGGCTCCGGTGACGCGGCGACCGCGGCCCGGTAGCGACGAATCAGCGCCGCTGCCGAGGCTCCGGTGTCGCCACGAGGCGGCCCCAGGCGGAGGAGCTCCGCGGTGGTGACGACCCAGAACGTGCGCGCGTCCCCGGGGTCGCCGAAGATCCCCCGGACCCACCAGTCGGAGTCGTTGATGTAGACCACGGACCAGGTGTCCCCGCCGTCGTCGCTCTCCCACGCTGTCCGATTGGTGGCGGTGAAGAGGTGATCGCCGTTCATGGGATCCACGTGCAGCGCGGACATCACCTCCCCGGTGAAGAGGAGGCCCCCGGCGTATTGCCACGTCCCGCCGCCGTCCCGGGTCTTGTAGAGGCCGTCGTGGGTGGCGAGGTAGATGACCTTCGCGTCCTGGCTGTGGCTCTTGACGAAGGCCACCTGGTTGGACGTCTTCAGGGTCTCGTAGAAGATCCAGCGCCAGCTGTCGCCGCCGTCCAGGGACTCGAACGCGCCGCCGCTCGTGCCGGCCAGGATGCGGCCCGCCCGGACCGGGTCGAAGTGGAGGCTCCGGATCCACTCCCCCGAGAGCTGGGTCCCGAGGATCAGGTCGAAGCGCTCCCCGCCGTCGAAGGACTCGAGGAGACCCTTGGCCGTGCCCAGGAGGACGTGGTCGGGATGGAAGGGGTCGTGCTCGATCCAGGTGGCCCAGCGCTCGTCCTTGTTGGACCCGGCATAGAGGAGCTGCCAGGACACCCCCGCGTCGATGCTCTCGAAGACCCCCATCGCGGTGGCGGCGAGGGCCCGGTGGGGATTCGACGGATCCACCGCGACCATGCTGATCGCCGTCGGCTCCGTGCCCCGACGGACCAGGAGGGCCTTCATGTTCATCACCGAGGAGGGGGCACCCATGGAGCGCAGGAGGACCTGGAGCCAGGGCGCGGCGGAGGTGAGTCCCACGCCCAGGCGCGCGTCGAGGGCGCCGAAGTGCCCGCCCTTGTCGTGGCGCAGGTTCATCCAGCTCGAGCCGGACATGCCGCCGGGCTGCAACACCGGGTCGTACGCGGTGGGGGAGTTGGACGTGTCCAGGAACTCCTGCCCCGTGGCGCCGAAGTCAAAGTACAAGAGGTCCCGGACGTCGTACCCGCAGCCCTCGCCGATCCGGCTCATCCGCTCGATGGCCGCGCCCGCGCTGATGGGGACCCCGGTCACCGTGGGAGCGGGCCGGATCGATCCGACGTAGGTAGGCGACGACGTGACCACCCGGGCCTCGGTCCAGCTCACGCCGCCGTCGGTCGTGGCGAAGATGTACCCGGTGTCCGTGGAGACGTACATGACCTTCGGATCCGTGGGCGCGATGGAGATCCAGGTGAAGGTCTGCGGCCGGAGCCCCTGCGCGAAGTCCTCGGCGATCCGCGTCGGACGCTCCTGTCCGGCGGCGGGTGCGGCGAGGCCGGCGAGGAGGGCGATGACGATGAGGCCACGAGGTACCATGGGCCCGATCATAGGCGGACGCCGTGTTTCGCCGCAAGCGGTATCCAGCCGGGCGCAGGGTGACCGGAGCTTCATTGAAGGCAGTAGAAGTACCCGGAACCGGACCCGACGTAGACCCGGCCGTCAATGATGACCGGGGCGGAGTGGGTGCGGCCGCCGAAGTCGACGCGACAAAGCTCGGCGCCGGTCGCCGCGTCGAGCATGTGAAGGAAGCGGCCGTAGCTGCCGAAGAGGACCTTGCCGTCGACCACCGCTGGGGAGCACCAGATTGAGGCCGGAGCCTCGAACTCCCACTGCTTCGCGCCGGACTTCGCATCGAGGCAGTACAGCCGCTTGTCGTTGCCGCCGATGTAGAGGCGCTCCTCCACCAGCGCCGGCGTGCTGTACCAGCCCCCCGCGTTGGTGAAGCGCCAGATCTCCTTCCCGGTCTCACGGTCGAGGGCGTAGAGGTGGGGGCTCGCCTCCTCGGCGGCCGTGTAGACCAACTCGGGGCCGATCACCGCGGAGACGTCCGTGTCGTCACCGGTGTGGAAGATCCACTGCTGCTCCCCGGTCTTCGGGGAGAGACAGCGGAACTCGCCGTCGTAGTTGCCCACGAAGAGCTGGTCGTCGTCGATGGCGACGGAGGACTCCGCACCGTTGGACCCCAGCTTCGTGCCCTTTCCGGTCCCGCCCACGTGAACCTTCCAGTGCTCCTCCCCGGTGAGGGGGTCGAGGCAGCGGAGCCAACCGGACTCGCCGGCCACGTACAGGTTCCCGCCATGAACGCAGGGGCTCGAGTCGCAGTCCCTGCCGGTGTTGAAGACCCACAGTTGCTGTCCGGTGGTGGCGTCGAGGCAGTGGATCCGGTCGTCGACGTTCACCGCGTAGATGCGGTTGTCGTAGATACAGAGGGAGCCCTTGAACATGCGGCCGGCGCGGTACCGCCAGCGGAGCGCCCCGGTGGTGGCGTCCAGGCAGTAGAGGTGCCGGTCCACGCTGCCGAAGAACACATGCCCACCGTACACCGACGCCTGTCCGGTCCAGCCCGTGCCGGTCCAGACGTGGGGCTTGTCGTGGAGCGTGGTCTCCCATCGCTCGGTCTGGAAACGCCAGGCCACCTCGAGGGTGTCCCGGAGGGTCCCGGTGCCGTAGAACGTGTGCGCCGGGTTGCCGCGGAACATGAGCATCGCGTCGGGAGCCGTGGAGGCGTCCCCATGAGACCAGTCGGGGAGGGCGATCCGCGCCCCGGCGTGACGTCCGACGCCCAGGGCCTCGACCGGGCCCCCGACGGCGCGGCCGGGGAGGGCCGAGGCCGCGGTGGCGGCAAGTGAAAGTTTTATAAAATCACGTCTGGTTGCCATTTGTACCTTCAAGCAAAGCTTCAGCATCGTCATGCCCGGCATCACGCTGGTAGACGCGCAGCATCGGGACGCCGTCCACGGCGTGCTCCGCGATGGGGGCCAGGGTATGCAGGCGCTTCTGGTACTGCCACTCCTCCTCGGTGAACCGCTCCTCCACGTCGAAGAGCACCACTTCGGGGCGGCCCCTGCGTACGACGCAACGGAGATCCTGCCGCAGGCGCTCCTCGAGCTGATACATCCTGCAGGCCCCCGAGGTCGCGTCCTGGAAATCCACCTCGGCCCCGAAGGGGAGGTGACGGTTGACGTGGTCGAGGCCGCCGATGGTGGCGTGGCTCCAGAACTGGCGCTGCATCCGCCGGTCGGCGGCGCCCCGCAGGCCCCCGATGAGCTCGTTGTAATAGGCGGTGCCGTTGTCGGCGTATTTCAGCGTGTCCCGGGCCGCCGGGGCCATGAACAGGACTCCGAGGGTGGTGATCGCCGCGGTCGCCAGGACCCGTCTGCGTGCGAGGCCGCGGAGGGGCCACGCGAGGAGCGCGTCCGCAGCGGCGTCGAAGCCGACCCCCGCCAGGAGGCAGAAGAACGGCATGGTCAGGAGCCAGTGCTTCACCCCTCCGAAGACTGGGGTCGAGGGCATCGCGATGAGGGCGATGGGGAACAGCATGTTGATCGCGAGGAACCCGCGGCGGCGCCAGGTCTCCGGCGCGTCGCGCCCCTGGATCCGGAAAGGAACCAATGCCCGGAGGCCGCCCCAGAGGGCGAGGGCCTGGGTGAGCAGGGGTACGGTGATCAGGGTCATGACGAAGGGGAAGGCGACTGGGAACGGTGGCGTCTGCAGGGCCCGCCCGAAGTAGGACTGGTAGTAGTGGTCGTGCTTCATATGGAAGGCCAGGTACCGCCCGAAGTTCTCCACGGGGTGGTACCAGAGGATCGGCCACAGGAGGTAGAGCATCAGGGGCCCCACCAGGATCATCGCGAAGAACGCCGGAGGGATCGCAGGGAAGGGGAACGGCAGCCAGCGGAACCGTCGGATCCGGCCGCGCACCGTCACGAGCCAGTAGAGCCCGAGGGTCACCGGGAGGAAGAACGCGTTCAGCTTCACCAGGAGCGCGAGCCCCCAGAGCACGCCGGTGAGCACGGCCCACGGTCGGCCGCCGCGCTCGCTCTTCCAGAACGCGTAGACGACGGAGAAGCCCAGGAGGGTGATGGGCATATCGAAGCAGGTGACGTGCATGTGGTAGAAGGCCCGGGGCACGAAGAGCATCGCCAGGGCGGCGAAGAGCGCGCCCCGGCGGCGGACGAAGTGCAGGGAGAAGAGGTAGAGCAGGGCGATGAACAGGGCGCCGGAGACCGCGCCGGGGAGGCGGAAGGCGTCCGCCTCGGAGAGCACCTGCAGGGCCGCGTCGGTGCGGCCCACGCAGCCCCCCATCGTCGGTTCCCCGTCGGGGCCTCCGCGGCGGGGATCACAGAAGACCCGGGAGTCCTCCTCCGGTGTCCACTCCAGGAGGGTCGCGGCGGCCTCGTTGCGATCGCGACGGGTGACCGTGGCGAAGCCAACCACACGCTCCGGGGACCCGGGGGCCTCCCCCGGGATCAGGGGCCGGAGGACCTCGAACTGGTCCCCCTCCTCGAAGCCATGGGGCCGGTCGAGACCGGTCACCTTCAAGGTGCGCGCGTCCAGGACACGGAGCGAGCGCTTCTTTGCCCCGAAGATCTTCCAGCTCAGGCCGAAGAGGACCTTCATCAGCGGCGGGTGCTCGTAGTTGTTGCGCCAGACCCGTTCCACGGTCTCGTCGGAGAGGAGCCTCCCCCGGGCCTCGCCGTCCGGGGCCTCGACCAGGTCGCTCAGCCAGGTCCAGTACACCTTGGCGTGGTGGTGATAGAAGGTCTCGTCCCGGTTGAACCCCAGGTCCCCGGTGGTGCCCATGACCAGGCAGAGGGTGACCACGAAGAGGCCCCCGGCGACGCCGAGGTCCGCGCGACGCGGCCCCGGGCCCCGGAGCGGGGTCGGGCCGGCGGTGGTGACGGGTTCGGACATGCCCGGAATGATACGGCCGACCGTCGGGACGTGCAACTGCGAAGCGCCGCTGCCGAAGCGCTCGATACGCCAGGAGTTTTCATTGATCGCCAGGATCGCTTCAGGTACACTCGCGCTGAACGTGCAGGGCCGCGTCCTGGGACATTGCGGAGGAGTAAGTGATGAACTTCAACCGGACCGTTTTCTGGAGCCTCCTCGTTGTTGCGATGCTGGCCCTCGCCGCCTGCGGGCCGGGGGGAACGACGACCTCGACTCAGGACGTGGCCCCCGGGGACACCACGGGACCGGGCGAGGACCTCCTCGATGACGCCGACGTCGAGGTGCCGGGCGATGTGGACACCATCGGGCCCAAGCCCGACACCTGCGTGGGTGACGGGTGCGTCGAGCCTCCGCCCGACGACATCGACCAACCTGACGAGGACTCCGGCGTCGAGTGCGCCGGCCCCGGCGAGTTCATGTGTGACTGCAACAACAACGGCGACTGCATCGACGGCTACTGCGTGCAGTGGGGCAACGGGAAGGTCTGCACCCAGTCCTGCATCGAGGACTGCCCAAACGGCTGGCAATGCCTCCAGGATGTCCAGAGCCTCCCGGACGTGAAGTACATCTGCCTGCCCGAGTTCCAGTTCCTCTGCACGCCGTGCAACAACGACGATGAGTGCAAGTCGATCTTCGCGGACAACAAGGACCGCTGCGTGGACTTCGGCGGCAACGGCTCCTTCTGTGGCGCGGACTGCTCCCAGTCCGGTGAGTGCCCCAACGACTACCTCTGCGCAGAGTTCGAGACCGATCTCGGCCAGCTCATCCACCAGTGCATCCCCGCCGGCGGCGAGTGCGTCTGCACGCCCTGGATGGTCGAGGATGCGGCGCAGACCAACTGCACCAAGAGCAACGGCTTCGGCACCTGCGAAGGCATCCGGTTCTGCGGCCCCGGCGGGCTGACCGATTGCGACGCCCAAGCCCCCGCAGCGGAGAGTTGCAACGACAAGGATGACAACTGCGACGGCGAGATCGATCCCCCGCAGGCCAACGGCTGCACCAACTGGTACAAGGACGAGGACGGCGACGGCTACGGCATCGGCGCGGGCCTCTGCCTCTGCGAGTCCCCCGGCGGAAACTACGTGAACCAGGGCGGCGACTGCGACGACTCGAACCTCTCCGTCCACCCCGGCGTCGAGGAGATCTGCGACTACGAGGACAACGACTGCGACGGCGAGATGGACGAGGCCTGGGCCGACGGCTGCGACATGTACTGGGAGGACAAGGACGGCGACGGCGTGGGCATCGACAGCGGCGAGACCACCTGCCTCTGCAAGGACGGTCCCGGCTGGAGCCAGGTCAAGGGCGACTGCAACGACGACAACCCCGGCATGTTCCCCGGGAACGTCGAGATCTGCGATACCCTGGACAACGACTGCAACGGCGTCATCGATGAAGAGAACGCGCTCGGCTGCGTGCCCTACTTCCTCGACCAGGACGGGGACGGCTACGGTCTCTCCAACGTGATGAAGTGCCTCTGCGCACCCTTCGGCGACTACGACGCCACCAAGGGTGGCGACTGCGACGACACCGAGTACAACGTCCACCCGACCGTGGTCGAGCTCTGCGATGGCATCGACAACGACTGCAACGGTCAGATCGACGAGGGTGAGGCGGTCTCCTCCTGTGGCAACGTGGCGCACGGCATCGTGATCTGCGCCGGCGGCTGCGTCATCTCGGAGTGCGACGCCAGCTTCTTCGACATCGACCAGAACTACGTCAACGGCTGCGAGTGCCAGCTCGAGGAGGGCGAGGTCGTGGCCCAGCAATGCGACACAGCGACCCACCTCGGCAACCTCCCCGACTCCGGCGCCACCGTGATCACCACGGCGAAGCTCGTCCCCGCGGGGGACTCGGACTGGTACAAGTTCCAGGCCCTCGATGGCACGGATCCCCAGGCCTGCGACACCTTCCACGTGACCGCCTGGTTCGAGGACAACCCCCAGTGGGGTCCGGACCCCTCGCAGGTGGAGTTCCTCTTCGACGTGTTCCGGTCTTCCTGCGCTGGCGCGGACAACATCTGTGTGGGTTCGACGGAGTTCGACGACTACGTGGACTTCCACGACGACAAGCAGCAGGGCTACCCGAACGGCGGCGGGGAGTGCCCGTGCGCCCCTTACGGTGCCACCGACACCATCGGCGAACACGAGTGCGCCGATCAGACCTCGTGGTACTTCGTCAGGGTCTATCGGCACCCTGGGGCTCCGGTCACCTGCAATTCCTACAAGATCGTCATCGGCAACGGCGTGAACCCGGGGAACTGACCCCCGGAACGCCGCTTCTGCGCCCATCCCCCAGTCCGCTATTTTGGAAGTCAGCGAGATCCGCTACAATGAACAGCGTGCGGACACATGCGGGTGCGCTCGCGTGCGACCGATTTGCCTTCGAGGACGGCAGGGGGACGGACCGCTCATGAGAAGACGGATGATGATCCTGGCTCTGCTCCTGGTGATCCCGGCCCTGGCCGGGGCCCGGGCTGGCGAAAAAGAGGAGCTGCAGACCCTGGTGACCCGGCTCGAAGATCCGGTGACCCGGGAGGCGGCGGCCCGCGACCTCATCGAGAAAGGAGAGGTCGCGCTGCCGTATCTGACCCAGGCGCTGAAGGAGTCCGGGTCGAGCGACCTGCTGCGACGTGAGATCGTCGCCCTCCTGCCGCGGTTCGGCGCGGCGGGGATCAAGCCCTTGAAGGTGGCCCTCGCGGACCGCAGGGTGGAGTTCGAGGCGGTACGGCAGATCGCAACCATCGAGGCGGCGGACCAGGTGTTTCCGGTGATGTTCGGGGCCCTGGAGTCTGCGAACCCGAAGGTCCGCTGGGCTGCGATCCAGTGGATCAAGGACAGCGGGGCCTCGGGCAAGGGCCTGCCGAAGAAGCTCTTCGAGCTCCTGAACGATCCCTCCGAGGAGGTGCGCAACACCGCCGGCGAGATCATCGCCCGGGACCTGGGAAAGGACAGCGTGCCAACCCTCATGGACCTCTTTCGCGCGGAGGCCATGAGCCCGACCCGCTCCAACCTCCTGCTCCGCCAGGTCCTGATCCGCACCCTCGGGATCGTGGGCGCCTCAGCTCCGGAAGCCGCGGACCGGGTCATCCCGACCCTGATCCAGGCCCTCTCCCGCCAGGATCAGAGGAAGTCCGCGTCCGCTGCCCTGGTGGGACTCGGCGAGCGCTCGGTGCCCTCCCTCCTCATGGTGCTCAAGCAGGGCGACGAGAACCGCGCTCCGGCTGCCATGGAGGCGATGATGCAGATCGGGCCCGAGGCCGCCCCCGAGGTGGTCTCCCTGCTCACGGCCCGCCACAGCAAGATGCGGGATCTGGCCACCCAGTTCCTGTCGTTCTATCGCGACCCGGCGATCCTCCCGATCCTGGCGCAGACCTACCAGAAGGGGGACCCCCTGGTGCGCTCCAACGTGGTGCGCATCGCCGGCCTCTACCGCGACGAGGCCGCGATCCGGATCCTGGAGTTCGGGATCAAGGACAAGGACGCAAACGTGCGCCTCGCCGCCATGGAGATGATCGCCCGGAGCGGGCTGCCGATGACCGTCCCGCTCCTCCTGTCCCGCGCCGAGGAGGACTCGGAGCTGAACATCCGCATCGCGGCGATCCAGGCGCTCTTCTACCTCGGCGAGACCAGCGCCGTTTCGAGCATGGTCCGAATGCTCCAGTACGAGAAGTGGCCCATCCGTCAAGAGATCCTGAAGGCCCTCCTGTGGATGGGCCGGGCAGGGCACGTGGGTGCCATCGCCGATCAGCTCGCCCATCGGAAGCCGGAGATCGCGAGCCTCGCCGAGCGGGTGCTGGCGAACCTGTCCTACCTGGACGGGGCGCGGAGCCTGGAGGACTGGAGTCGGGACGTGAAGGCCATCCAGTCCGAGCGCCTGGGCAAGAACGGCACCCCCCTGGCGGTGGACCGCAAGGAGATCCGTGCGGGGAACGAGACCATCGAGGTCCTCGTGGGCGGGACCCCGGATCGTGGGACCCTCCTCCTGCTCCGCTCCGGCGATTCCCTGGAAGATCCCTGGTTCCTCGAGGCGCTCCGGCCCCTGGCCGGTGACTACAGGCTCGTGCTCATGGACTTCCCGGGCTGTGATGCCCTCGTGGAGGATGCCCGCCCCGAGGTGGATCAGTGCATGGCCCGGCACGCAGAACGGATCGAGCTGGTGCGGAGCGCCTTCACGTCGGGCAAGGTTGTGCTGATCTCGCACTCCGTGGCCGCCTACGCCGCGGTGTGGTACGCAGCGAAGCACCCCGACGCGGTGTCCAAGCTGGTCCTCATCGCGCCGGTCTATCCCGAGCCGAGCCTGTTGCGGGAGACCGTGCGACGGATCGAGGACGGGATCCCGGCGCGGTGGCGCCAGGAGCTGGATCAGCTCGACGGTCTCCGGGGCAGGATGAACCCCAGGGCTTATCACCGGTATCGTCACCGGGCGGAGCTGGGCGCGCTGGTGAGCGGCCAGGGCGTCGCGAGTCTTGTGGGGAGCTACTACGGCCTGAGCTGGTTCGTCCGTGAGGCCTACATCCCGGAGGGGGACTCGGCCCTGGAGGCCGCCTTCACCCAGGTGCGCGCCCCGGTCCTCCTGGTGGTCGGTGAGAGCGACCCCGTCCCCCCTGCGAGCCTGGAGTCCTTCCGGCGCATCGGACGCATCCGCGGGAACTACATGATCGCCACGATCCCCGGTGCGAGGCACTTCCCCCACATCAGCAAGCCGCAGATGTTCCTCTCGGCGGTGAAGAAGTTCCTCGTCGAGGTGGACGGCGCGCCGGTGACCTCCGGCGCCGCCGGCGTGGTGCCGAGCGCCGTGGTCACCATCGGTGAGCGCGGCCTCACCGCGAGCGTGGAGGACCTCTCCGGGCCCGTCTCCCTGAACACCGTGGGGCCGGATCCCGTGGGCCTCGCGAACATGCTGAAGATGAACCCCCTGATCGCGGATGTCCCGCCCATCGATGACCCCGGGGGGGTCGCGGCCATCGAGCCGAGCGGCAGCGGTGGGCAGGTGGGCAAGACCTTCATCCCCACCAAGAAACCCTTCTGGCCCTGGTTCACCCTGGCCATGGGCGGGGCCGTGGCCGTGGCGGGCGGCGTCGTGAATCACCTGGCCATGGAGGACGGACGGAAGGCGGACGGCCTGGATCCGTTCATCACCAACTACGAGAGCCGATTCGACGGGCTGGTTCGTGACGCGCAGATGAAGATGATCATCGCCTACTCGGGCTACGGTCTCGGCGCGGTGGGCATCGGCGTGGGCCTCTGGCTCATCCTGACCCGGACCGGGACCACCGCGGCCGAGCAGCGTCCCTGGGACGTCGCGCCCCTCATCGGGGCGGAGGGTCCCATGGGCCTGACGGGTACCCTGCGGTTCTGAACCCTGCGACTGTGGAGAGACGAATGAGAGCGACAACAGCGTTCCATGGGATGAGCCGGATCGCCCTGTTCCTGGCCCTGGTGGCCCTGGCTGCGCAGTCCTGTGTGGTCACGGCCGAGAAGAAGATCCTCATCGCACCGGACACCGCTGAGGAGGACCTGACCACCCCGCCGGACACCACCGACGAGGACCTGGACGTCACTGGAGATGCGGACGGGGAAGACACCGCCCCGCCGGAGGACATCACCGGTGTCTCGAAGGAGGCGTGGGACATCGGCCCCGCGGGGGGCACGTTCCTCTTCGACGGCGGCGTGACGCTGGTCGTCCCCCCCGACGCGTTTCCGGTGGAGATCAACGTCTTCATCGGCGTGCAGGGCGGCGCTGCGCCGCCGGAAGGCGTCGTGGCGCTCACCGCGGTGTGGCGCATCGACGTCGCGAACGAGGGCGCGGTGTTCAACAAGCCGGTGCTCCTCATCCTGCCGCTCCTCGACGACCTCCCCACGGAGCTGCCCGAGGACGTGACCTGGGATCAGCTGGGCGGCTTCCGGCAGCCCCTGAGCCTCGAGGAGGACTGGACGAAGCTCCCGGCCTCGGTGAACCTCGTGAAGGGCACCGTGAGCATCCCCACGACCCACTTCTCCCTCTTCGTCGGCGGCCTCGGTGGCGGCAGCGGCTCCTCTTGCACTCCGGTTGACGAGCTGTGCAACAGCCTGGACGACGACTGCGACGGCGAGATCGACGAGGCGATCTGCGCCGCGGGGGAGGCCTGCTTCATGGGCTCCATGTGCGCGAGCGGGACCTGCGCCTGGACCTACGGCGGCGCCCAGGCCGTCTGCGCGGAGACCGCAGGGGGCTGCGTGATCCTCATCGAGGACCTCGCCACCCATGTGGTGGACGAAGGGATCCTCTGCACCGGCGCGACCACCTACCGCCAGTGCAACGAGGGCCTGTTCACCGAGTCCCAGGAGTGCATCGAAGGATTCGAGGGGAAGTTCCTCTGCGACGCCGAGGCCGCTCAGTGCGTCGGCGAATGTGCGGCGGACGCGGACTGCCTGGACGTCGACCTCTGCGACGGAGGAAGGGTCTGCCAGGAGGGGATGTGCGTGGATGCGGGCGCGCCCGTGGAGTGCCCGGCCGACACCCAGTGCTCCACCTGGCAGTGCCAGGCAGGGACCGGCGTCTGTGAGCAGCAGGCGGCCAACCCCGGCGGAGGCTGCGATGACGGGGACGCGTGCACGGGGAGCGCCATCTGTGTGGGCGTCGCGTGCGTCCCGGGCGACAAGACGGAGTGCGGCGACGGCAACGGCTGCACCGCGGACTCCTGCGATCCGATCTCCGGCGAATGCGAGCACGACGCCGCCGCGCTCGACGGGGAGCCCTGCGACGACAGCGATCCCTGCACCGAGGTCGACGTCTGTGACGGGGTGGGGGGCTGTGCAGGTGGGGCCAAGGACTGCAACGACTTGAATGCCTGCACCGCGGACTCCTGCACCGCGCTCACCGGGGCCTGCGCCAACGTGGCCCTCACCGGAGAGACCTGTGACGACGGGGACGCCTGCACCGACGTGGACGCCTGCACCGCGTCCGGCGGCTGCGCAGGGGTGCTCACCGTGGACTGCGACGATCAGAACGACTGCACCGTCGACTCCTGCAACCCGCTCACCGGAGCCTGCATCCACGGCCCTGCCCTGCTGGGGACCGCGTGCTCCTACCCCGACGCCTCCGCAGGTGAGGCGGGCGCCTGCTACCCGAACGCCCAATGCGACGCGGCGGGGGCGTGCCAGCACGGGGTGTTTCTCTGCGAGTGTCTCGTGGCCGGGGACTGCACGGACGACGGGGATCTCTGCAACGGCACCCCGAA
The DNA here is from genome assembly GCA_043815665.1 of Pseudomonadota bacterium. Taxonomy (GTDB): domain Bacteria; phylum Myxococcota_A; class UBA9042; order CAIXZC01; family CAIXZC01; genus CAZNWW01. The sequence continues at coordinate 125,912 of JBDRIT010000025.1, read as the reverse complement.
ATGCGACATCGCCTCCTTCCCGTACACCTGCGCGAACGATCCCGACTCCGCGGTGGAGTGCGGCCCCGGCGGGACCTGCTACGAGCTGGCCTGTGATCCGGGGACCGGGGACTGCGTGCCCACGGGGATCAATGACGGCGGGACCTGCGACGACGTGGACGTCTGCACCACCGGGGAGACCTGCGCCGCGGGCGAGTGCACCGGCGGCGCGCCCATCGATTGCGACGACGGGGAGCCCTGCACCGTCGACTCCTGCGAGCCCGTGGACGGCTGCGCCCACGCCCCTGCGCCCGCGCTCCCCTGCGACGACGGCGATGAGTGCACCCTGAACACCTGCACCGAGGACGGGTCCGCCTGTCTCTTCGACCCGATCCCCGGGTGCTGCACCACGGAGGACGATTGCGGAGGACTGCCCTGCATCGACGGCAGCTGCTGCGTGCCCGTCTGCGATGACGGCGATGGCGGCGGCTACGAGTGCGGCGCCGACGGCTGCGGTGGCACCTGCGGGACCTGTCTGAGCAGCGAGACCTGCAACGAGGAGCTCCACCAGTGCATCTGCGACACCTGCTGCCAGACCTCATCGGAGTGCGGCGCGCTGGAGATCTGTGCGGACCCCGGCGACGGGAACACCCTGTGCCTCTCCATGACGCCTTTGTTCCAGGCCAACTTCGACGACGAGGCGGCGGGCGTCACCTCCGCAAAGTTCAGCTACTCCGACTCGTGGCCGGCGTTCAACCCCGGTTGGCTCGTCTATGACGCCTCCGGGACACCGGAGTTCGCCAACTCCCCGACCCACTCCTTCCGGTACAACAAGTACAAGTTGGATGGCTGGATGGAGTTCAGCGCGGTCCTCCCGAGCGGCACGGAGTCCTACATCTCCTTCATGCTCCTCTGTCCGGCCGGCATCACGCCGAACTGGAACCTGAACGTCAAGGGTGACGGCGGGACCCTCCTGGCGGTCCCCTCCAGCTCCGTCTGCGGCGACAACACCTGGCACCACCTGTCCGCCGAGGTCACGACGATGGGCGCGGGCGCGCATACCTTCAGGTTCGAGTTGACCAACCAGGCCTTCGGGACGATCTACCTGGACGACGTGGTGATCCTCGTCGGGGACTGATGTCGGATCAGCGTCGCAGGGAGAGCAACGCAGCAGGGCGGGATGCAGCGGAAGCCGAACGAGCAGGTTGTTTCGGAACGGGTCCTTAGGACCTGCGGCGAAACAAGTGGTGCATTCGAGCCCCGCTGCCGCCCCGCCCGGTGCGTTGCGGGGCCCCCACCTCCCTCGACGTACCTCAAGTACGCCTGCGGTCGGCGTGCACCTCCGCGCCTTCCGGCCAGGGCGCTTCGGCGCTCTCGGTGCGATCCACTTATTTCGCCGCAGGCCCTTAGTGCTGCAGGACCGTCGCGAGCTGCTTCACGATCTCCACGAGCATCTTTCGGGTCACTTCGCCGGAGAGGACGACCTTCGCGTTGGGGGCGGCCTTCCGCATCCGGTCGAGGACCTCCAAGCGGCAGCCCACGACACAGATGGGGATCTCCTTGGTGATGCGGGAGCTGCTCACGGACTCCACCACCTCCTTGACGTGCCCCTCCCTGAGGGTGGCGTCGGCGATGATGATGTCCGGCGGGTTGTCTCGGAGTTTCTTGTAGGCCAGCACCGTGGGATCGATTCGGTAGACCATGTAGCCGGTCTCGGCGAGCTGCTCGAGCAGCTCCCTGAGCCCCCGCCTGTGCTGGGCAACATACGCGATCCGTACCATCGGCGTCTCCGAATTCAATGGGCCTCTCCCTCGCGGAAGCGGGAAGTTAGCACATATTTTCCTGAAATGCATGGAGAAAATGAACGATTGGAAGGTGGAGTTCGTGTATGGTATCCAAGCCTTGTTTCAAGGAGGGATCGAGATGGTGCAGCAGCAGCGAGCCGGATGGGTTGGCATCATCGCTGTGATTTTGGTGGTCGGTTGCACGGGCGGCGGCGGTGGGACTCATGGCACCGAGGATGTCGCCCAGGGTGAGACGACCACCCCCGACGTGACGATCTCGGCGGATCTCGAGGACCTCGAACCGGGCGGTCACTGTGGTGCCGAGCTCATTCTGGAGTTGTTCAACGGCGCCTCCCCCCTGGTGCTGGAGGTGGACCGGGAGTACGTGCTCCAAGCTCGGATCTACGACCCCGTCACCGGGGACACCCCCGAGGGCGAGGTCGTGACCTTCGCCCTCACCGGCGACGGCGACGGGCAGATCCTCCAGGCGGCCGCGGAGACCGACGGCTTCGGCGTGGCCGCGGTGGACCTCTCCACGGGCGCCCAGGCGCCGGTCCTCTATGACCTGCGCATCGACACCCCCTGCGCGCCGGGGATCGACGTGGTCCTCGATGTCCGGGCCCACGCCACGGGCACGATCCTCCTCACCCTCACGGTGGGCGGGGACGTGACCGACCCGGAGAAGATCGACCACTTCGGGGTCTATGTCTCCCAGTCGGGCCTCCTCTGCGCCGCCGCGGAGCCGGTCTCCCCGTCCCCGGACATGGCTCTCTACACCCTGGGTGCGGAGGAGAACCAGCTCCTCATCGAGGACGCGGTGGCGGGCCCGGGGACCACCATCATGGTGGTCGGCTATGACGACGGAGATTCCCCGGTGGGCGCCGGATGCACTGAGGGGATCAGCGTCTTCGCCGGGAAGGAGACCGTCGCGGCGGTCACCCTCGGTCCCCTGCAGATCAGCCCGACGGGGAGCTACGAGCTGACCATGGCGCCGGACTTCGGGGTCTTGACCACGGGCCACGCACCGGGGTGGTCCGCTGCCCTCGAGGCGGGCCTGGACACGGTCCCCGGGGACGTGAAGACCACGGTGCTGGACGGGATCCTCGTCTGGATGGACGATGGCGTCCTGCCGGAGCAATGCGATGACGTGAGCGTCGAGATCAACGAGTCCGTGGACGTGTGGGCGGCGGCGCATCTCCCCCCGGCCTGGGCCGTCGGTCTCGAGGACGTCGCCGCGCCCCTGCAGGATCTGCTCACGGACCCGATCTTCGGCGCCTCCCTGGCCATCGAGGGCGGCGCGTTCGGTGGAGCCTGCGTCGCCACCCTGGACATCAAGTCCCTGGAGCTCGGCGATGCCCTGTTCCTGGAGGATGCGTTCGAGACCGGTGAGGCATGGCTCAAGGCTGGTGACAGCGACATCGTCTGCGAGGTGACCTCCGCAAACGAGCTCCTCCTCCATGAGTTCGAGCTCCACGTCAACCCGGGCCGGCTCCTGCTCTTCGCCTTCGTGAACGTCGTCCTCCCGGACGTCGCGGACGGCGCGACCTCCATGGTGGAGCTCTTCACCGGACACTTCGACTGCGCGGCCATGCTCGCCGGCGTGAAGCAGTCCACCCTGACCTGCATCAACCGCCCCATGAGCGAGCTCGTCGAAGACTGTGACGATGCGGTCTACGCCGCCCTGGGTGACTACCTGGCCCTCGCCGCCATCGTCGGCGCCGAGCAGGCGCTCGTGGTCTCCGGCGCCGCGGCGCTGAGCGATGACGACAAGGATCTGGAAGCCGATGCGCTGATGGGCGCGTTCACGGGGACGTGGATCCTCGGCGGTGCAGACAACGGGGCGGTGACCGTCCCATTCACCGGTCTCAAGCTATAGGAGCTCCCAATGAACGACGATTCCACACCCGGCCGCGCCGGCTTCAACTGGAAGCTTGGTTGCCTGCTGCCCGTCGGCATTCTCCTGATCATCGCCCTGATCGCAGGGCTCTGGTTCGTGCGGATGTACAACAAGGGCGTCACCTACGACGAACAGGTCAAGGAGGGCTGGAGCGAGGTGGAGAACCAGCTCAAGCGACGCCTGGACCTCCTGGACAACCTCGTGGAGACCGTGAAGGGCTACGCGAAGCACGAGAAGGAGGTCTTCACCCACCTCGCCGACGCGAGGAAGGCGTACTTCTCCGCGGCCAAGGGCGGCTCCATGACGGACAAGATCAAGGCCGCCTCGGGCCTGGATGGGGCGCTGTCCCGGCTCCTCCTCCTGAAGGAGAAGTACCCTGACCTCAAGGCCAACCAGTCCTTCCTCAAGCTCCAGGACTCCATCGAGGGCACGGAGAACCGCATCGCAGTGGCCCGCAAGCGCTACAACGAGGCTGCCCGGGCCCTGAACGCGTACCGTCGCTCCTTCTTCGGGCGGTTCTTCGCTGGCATGACCGACCTCGAGGAGGCGCCATACTACGAGCTGGACGAGGCCGAGAAGGAGGCCACGAAGAAGCCGCCGAAGGTGGGGTTTTAGCCCCAAAACAAGCGCATCTGCCTACTGCGGCAGCCGATCTGCCAGTGCTGAACGGCGGATAGACCGTTCGCCATGCTCACTCGAACTCGACGATACTCGGCATCGCCTTCGTTCGCTATCCTTGTCAGCACCGCCATCTCGACCGCCTCGCTACGGTATCTTCGCTTGTTTTGGGACTAGAGGTCGCCCTTGAAGCTCGGCGCGGGCTTGAAGGTCACGGTCTTGCTCGCCTTGATGGTGATCTCGGCGCCGGTCCGCGGGTTCCGGCCCTTACGGGCGGCGCGGGTCTTGACCTTGAACGTCCCGAAGCCCGGGAACGAGAAGGTCCCGTCCGTGGCCAGGGTGCCCTTGATGACCTCGAAGACCGCGTTCACGACGGCCTCGGCATCCTTCTTGGTGTAGTCTCCGCTCACGGCGCTGATCAGCTCGGCCTTGGTCATGGTAGTCCCCCTTCCGGTTTGAATGACCCAATTGCGTTATGCGTTGCCATCACTGGCTCTGGGGGCTTTTTAACACTGCGCATCTGGAACGACAAGCGAAAAATGCACAGTTTATTTCATGAAGACGAAACGTCGAGGGATTCGCGACAGCCCCCGAGGTCCCGAAGGGCGGCGATCAGTGAGGAGATGGAGCCCATGGATCGGACCCTTGCGGTCGCCGATCTCCTGCCCAGGGATGCCGGGAGTCCGTACCCCGGAGACGCCGCGCTGGCGGGCCCTGGGAGCCACGTGTCCGATGCGCTTTCGGCCTTGTACGACGGGGGATTCCGGGTCTCGGTCGACGACGGGGGGCGGGTCTTCGCGCGGACGTGTTTGAGCGCGCGCACCGGGCTCGTGGTGGGCCGTTCCCAGGACATCGGTTGCGTGGTCAACACCCATGTGGCAGAGGCCGACGGGGTCCCGGTGCACAGACGGAGGGGAGGTGGCGGCGCGGTGGTGCTCGGGCCCAGGATGCTCGTGATCGCCGCGAGCGCCCGATCGGAAGGCCGCTTCGACGTCCACACCCCCTTCGAACGGTCCAGGGGCCGATCCGGGACGTCCTGGCCCGGTTCGGCGTCGAGGTCCGCACCACCGCGGGTCGTTTCACGGTAGAGATTGTGAGGCGGGTCGGAATCAGTCGGCGGCGAAGACGACGTACTGGATCGTGATGGAGTCCTGGGTGGCCTTCTTGATGAAGGCGCGGGTGTAGGTCTTGGAGAGGTTGTTCTCGAGGACGAAGCCCCAGCCGGCCTCGGCGCCGTTGAGCATGTCCCGGTCCGCGTCCAAGGGGAGGTCCGTGGGCAGCTCCGTGACGCCGCCGAAGGTCTCGATGGTGCCCCCGGGCGTGCGGAAGAGCTTCAGGTGCTTCTGCTTGCTGATCGTGGGACCCGCGCCGGCCTGGCAGTCGAGGCCCTGGGAGCCGGCGTAGCAGATCAGGTCCACCTTGAGGGGGTGGCCGTCCTTGACCACCGCGTCCGCTGCAAAGTCTACGCCCTCCTCGGCCTTGAAGGTCACCTGGGAGATCTGTTGCTGGACCTCAGGGGCCCCCGGGTCGGCCACCGCGGGGGGATCGGGCTCCGGGGCCTCCTCGCCGGTCCCCGTGGGGGGCACGGACTGGGCCTTCTTCAGGAGGTTCGCGATCTGGGCCTCCATGGGCGCCTCGAGCTCCAGCTGCAGGGACTCCTCCGCCTGGGTCAGCACGTCGAGGCAATCCTGGGAGGTGCAGTTCAGATCACGAATCGCCTGGAATGCAGCGATCAGACTGGCGGCCTCGCCGGGGGTGAGCTCCCAGATCCGGATCGCGCCGGGGTCGGCGCAGGGGTCCTCGAACGCGGCGACCAGGTCCCCCGGCTCCACGCTGAGGGTCGGGCAGCTCTTTTCCGTGGCGGCGCCCTTGTAGGTGATCTTCACTGGCGTGTCGGGATCGCCCTCTGCGGACCCGAGGACATAGTCCGCCTCCGCCGTATCCATGGGCGCGGTGGGGTCGCCGCCGCAGCCGGTGGCTTCCCCTGTGGCTGCCCCGGACGGGGCCTGGAGGCCACTGTTGATCAGGAGGGCCAGGCCGGCCATGAGGACCAGAACCATCGCTCCGAGCATTGCCTTGTATCGCATGATCTTCCTCCAGGTCCCCACGGTTCCGGCGTGAAACGGACCATCGCCCGACGCCTTTACCCCTTTCATGACATTTTTTTGGGTTGTGGACAAACGTTCCCTGCTGGATACTGACCGATAGCGCCCCGACTGCCCGAGGACCAGAGAAAAAGGAGGGACCAACGTGGGACGGACCGCGCAGGTCCTGCTCGTGACCAAGCGGAGCTTTTACCAGCACTTCGGGCTGGAGAAGAAGGTGCCGCGGTTCCTTGAGTTGATGGCGCAGAGCGGCGAGCACGCCGCCCGTCTGCTCCGGGATCACGATGAGAACCTCAAGGTCACGGAGGCCGTCGAGGCCTTCCTTACTGGCGGTGGGATTTCCTACCGGCTGGGCGCTCCTCCGGGGGTGGACCAGGACGGTGAGTACGACCTCGTGATCACCGTGGGCGGTGACGGGACCCTGCTGGATGCGTCCCACTGGCTCGTGGACACCCCGATCGTCGGGATCAACTCGAGGCCGACCTTCAGCGTAGGCTGGTTCTGCGCGGCGACCCGGCACGATTTTCCGGACCGTCTGCGGCCGATCCTGGCCGGTGAGGTTGCGCCACGAAACCTCACCAGGTGTTCCGTTTCTGTGGGAGGCGTGGAGCTGCCGCCTCCAGCCCTCAACGACTTCCTGTACACCGCGGTGAACCCGGCGACGTCGACGGTGTACTCCATCGAGCTGGACGGGCGCCGGGAGCTGCAGAAGAGCTCAGGAATCTGGGTCTCGACCCCGGCCGGATCCACCGCGGGGATCCTGAACGCCGGGGGAACGCGTATGCCCCTGGGCGCGTGCATGCTCCAGTTCGCAGTGCGGGAGGTATTTCGCCGACAGGACACCCTCCGTCTCCTGCGGGAGACGTTCACCGGCGGCCTGCGTATCACCAACCTCACCCCGGAGGCAGCGGTCTGGGTGGATGGCGGGCACATCCGCCACGATCTCGGTTACGGTGATGTGATCGAGCCGCGACGTTCAACCAGACCGCTGAGGATCCACCTCTAGAGGAGACCGATGAGACGCTTTTTTTCCGTCATCGTGACCATTTTGATCGTGGCATTCATCGTCCTGGTGCTGTTGGTCCTCGGGATCTACAAGTCCGGGTACCACCCGATCGGGGAGACGAATCTGGACGTGGAGCAGGGTTCCTGGGCGGGTGAGGACCCACCCCAGAGCACCGGCAAGGGGCTCAAGATCCTGTTCCTGAACCTCAACCACGGCTTGGGTCGGGACTTGATCTGGTACGAGCGGAACCCGCCCGCCGAGGTGGCTCATGAGGACCAGGCGATCTCCCACCGTCTGGATCAGGTGGTGGCCCTGGTCCGGGACCAGGCGGCGGATGCGCTGGTGCTCCAGGAGGTGGACTTCGGGTCCCGGGCCACGGGGGAGCGCGACCAGGCCGAGATCCTCGCGCGGCGCCTCGGCTGGGCCTACGTGGCCCGGGCGCGGACGCAGATGAGCCCGTACCCGCTCTACCCGCGGCCCCTTGTGCTCAACTTCTCGGGGGGGATCGACTCCGGCGTGGCCGTGCTCAGCCGATACCCGATTGCGAAGAGCGTGCTCTACCCCCTCCCCGGCTCCAGGGACAGGGGCTGGATGGACGATGCATTCGGTCCCATTGCGGTGGTCCATGAGGCCCGGATCCGGGTAGGCGACGAGAAGGAGCTCAAGATCCTGCAGGTGGTCCTCGACCAGGTCGATTCCAGGGCTCGGGAGCGCCAGGCGAGCGCTGCCGCCGAGTGGATCGAGACCCGGGATTTCCATGATGCGGTGGTCTACGCAACGACCTGGACGGAGCCCGCGCAGCGCCCCAAGAACCCCGAAGAGGCGAAGCAGATGGGCGAGATGGAGTACACCATGGATCTCCTGCGCCACAAGGGGAGCCTGAAAGAGGTCGTCCAGGACCGGGACTTCTTCCAGGATCCGGCGGCCCACGCCACCTGGCTGGGGGCGGAAGGGGCGGCGCCGATCCGGCGGTTCGACTACCTCCTCACGGGTGGCTCCATCAACACCTCGACCCCGAAGCTCCTCGAGCCCATGCCCGACCTCTCCGACCACGTGCCCCTCCTCCTCGGGCTCGACCTGCCTTGACCGACGTCGTCACCCTGGAGACCGGCGCCCTCGCGTTCCTGGGCGGCGCCGTTGCGCGGGCAACCGACGGGAAGGTGGTCTTCGTGCGCGGCGCCGCGCCGGACGAGGTCGTGGAGGTCCGCCTGTTCCAGCAGCGTGCACGGTTCGACCTGGCGGTCGTGACCCGGGTCATCCGACCGTCTGTGTGTCGGGTCGAGCCCTTCTGTCCCCTCGCCGGGACGTGCGGGGGGTGCGATTGGCAGCACGTCGCGGTCGCTGCGCAGCGGGACGCATGCCGCCAGATCCTCTCCGACGCGCTGGGCCGGGCCGGCGTGGAGATGCCGCCGGAGGAGGTGGTGCCCAGCCCGGAAGAGCGGGCCTGGCGCCACCGGGCACGGCTCCACATTGCCTCCGACGGCGGTCGCGTCCGCCTGGGCTTCTTCCGTCCCGGGACCCACGAGGTCGTGAATGCGCCGGAGTGTCCCGTGCTGATGCGGCCGCTCCTCGACGCGGCCGCGGCCCTGCGCGCCGCCCTGGCCGGGCGGGGCGCCGCCGGGACCGTGGAGCTGAGCCTCGCCGACGAGGGCGTCCTGGTCGCGATCAACCTCTCGAACGTGCCCCGGGATCTCGATGGTCTCCAGGTTGCGCTGGCTCAATCCAAGGCGATCCGGGGGGGGATCCTCGGAGCTCCGGGGCTGGGCAGCCACCGCTTCAGCGAGGCCACCGGGTCCAAGATCCTCGAGGTCACAGGCAGGACCTGGCGAATCCCCGTGGCCGCGGGCGCGTTCCTCCAGGCAAACTGGGCTGCCAACGGGCTCCTCGTGGAGCGTGTCATCGCCGCGGTGGAGGCGATGGTGCCCCCATCCGGCAGGATCCTGGAGCTGTACTCCGGGAGCGGAAACATGACCCTCCCCCTGCTCGGAGCAGGGCTGGCTGTCGAGGCCTGGGAGTCGTCGGGGCCTGCGGTGCGTGCCCTCGAGGGCGCCGCCCCGCGGGGAGCGACCCTCCGCGTTCACCACGGGGACGCCGTGCGGGCGCTCGGTCAGGATGGCCCTGCTCCGGACCTGGTCCTGTTGGACCCGCCCCGGGCCGGCGCCCGTGCCGTCTGCGAGGCCCTTCGCGATCACCCGACCCAAGGGATCGTCTACGTGTCCTGTGACCCCTACACCCTGGGGAGAGACCTCGGGATCCTCGTGGACGCAGGCTGGCGGGTGGACCGGGTCATCCCGGTGGATCTCTTCCCCCACACGCCGCACATCGAGACGGTCACCGCGTTGCGCCGGCGCTGATCCTCGCGACACACCAGGCAGCGATCCCCACCCCGACCCCCACCAGGAGGGACGCGGGCGCGGGGAAGCGGAACAGCTCGTGCCAGGCGGCCAGCAGGAGGGAGAACATCACGAGCACGAGCCGGTGGGAGCTCGTCGGCCGGTAGTCGATGAGCTCGTGGAGCACCGCGAGGCCGACCACCGCGCCGTGGATGCTCGGCGGCACCGCGATGGGCCACGGGAGGAGGCATCCTGTGGCCGCGAGGACCATCCCGAAGAGGAGGAACAGGCCCTTCCGGCCGAGGCCGTAGGTGCGCAGATCGAACCAGGCCTCCGTGAGGAGCATCCCTGCGGGCAGGCCCCACGCAGCCGCCATGAGCGGTGCCTCCGGTGGGCTGTATGGGGTCGGATAGCCGACGCCGAACGCGGCCTCGGTGAGGGCGAGAAGGCCGGCGAGGCCGATGCCTCCGGCAGGCACCATCCAGCCGCGGCTCCGGGGAACCGTCCGGCGCGCCGTCGGCGCCCCTGGGTCAGGAGGAGTGCTCACAGAAGAACCACTGCTCGTCGCCGCATTTTTCGTCATTCCAGAACCCGGCGGGGTGCATCTCGCCGCAGTCCTCGCTCTCGAAGAACCCGCCATCGTTGGGCTCACCCTCGCCCCAGAACTCCACGGGCTTTCCCTCGCCGGTGACCCACTCGAAGGAGTCCCACTCCCAGAAGCCCTGGCTCAGACCGATCCAGAGGGTCTGCCCCGCCGCGCCAGCGAGACCGGCGAGGAAGTCCTGCTCGGCCTGGGACGTGATCGTGGCGAGCCAGGTGCCGTTGTCCGCACAGTAGTCCTTTGCGTCGTCCCACTTCTTGGCCTGCCAGCAGATGTAATAGACCGTCGGCCCGAGGAGGTGGGGTGTGCACGCACCGAGCACCGGTGAGAAGGCCGGGTCCTGGACGCACTGCCCCGCGGCGTCACAGAGATACAGCGGGGCGTCGCATTCGCCGCAGAGGCCGCCGCACCCGTCGCCGCCGCAGGTCTTGCCAGCACAGTCCGGGACACAGACGCACTGGCCCTCCGGGGAGCATTGGTGCTGGGCGGGGCAGACACCGCAGTCGGCGCCGCAGCCGTCCGGGCCGCACTCCATCGCCTCGCAGGCGGGCTGGCAGACGCAGAGCCCCTCGAGGCAGAGATCCTGGGGCCCGAGGCAGAATCCGCAGGCGTCGCCGCAGCCGTCGTCGCCGCACTCCTTCTCCGTCCCGTCTGGCCCCGCGCAATCCGGATCACAGGTGCACTGGCCCGCGGGGGAACAGTGGTGCTGCAGAGGGCACTCGCCGCAGGTCCCGCCGCAGCCGTCGTCGCCGCACTCCTTGCCGAAGCACTGGGATGCGCAGACACACTCCCCGTTGAAGCAGAGCTGTCCGAGGGGGCAGGGCGGCTCGCAGCAGGACCCGAGGGCCTCGTTGAGGCACTCCCCGCCCAGGCACTGGTCCTCGGTGCAGAAGTCCCCGTCGTCGCAGTCCCCGAGGGATTCCCAGGCGAGCCCGTCTCCTCCGCACTCGATGACGTCGGCCCCGTCGCAGGACCTCTCCCCGGGGGTGCAGAGGAGCCCGGCGTCCGTGTCCGAGGTGACTTCGTGGGCGCAGACGTCGGGGGGATCGCAGTTCGAATCGCCGCCTTCGCCGATGGCGATGTCCGCTGCTGTGTCATCCCCCGAGAGGGCGTCCGGCCATGCCCCGACCTCTCCGGGGAGGATCCAGCCGGTCCCCGCCCTCGGAGCATCCCCGCCGCACCCGCCGCACAGGAACGCGAGGAGGGAAAGGGCCACGACCCGGCCGGTGGTGTGCACGGGGTTCATCCTCCGGTGCGGGCGTCCTTCAGGTCGCCCCGACGGACACGGCGCACGCCGATGAGGCCCGCAAGGGCCAGGAGGAGCAGCCAGACCGTAGCGGTCGAACCGGCTGGGGCCCGGGTGCAGCCCGAGGAGGTCTCGGACTTCGGGAAGATCGTGGGGTCGGTGATGTCCGGGTCCGGGCCTGCGTCCTCGGGATCGATCACGTCCCCGGTGCCAGGCTCCTCGTCCACGCATTTGTCCTCGACGCAGGTCCCCTTGCAGATCTCCGTGGGCGGCCCCTGCTGGTCACAGGAGTCGAACCAGTACAGGATGTCGCCCACGCACTGCTTGTAGTCGCCCGGGGTGCACTCTCCTACGGGGATGCACTCGCCGTCGTCGCAGGCCTGGCCCGCGTCGCAGGTGCCGCAGAGGCAGCCGTTGGTGGAGCCGCACTCCTTGCCTGCGCAGGCGAGCCCACAGGGGTCTCCGTCGTCGACGCATTCCCCGCCGACGCAGGAGGCGCCGGCCCCGCACTCGCCGCAGCTCCCGCCGCAGCCGTCGCCGCCGCATTGCATCGGTCCGTCGGGGCCCTGGCAGTCGGGCTCGCAGGCGCCGCCGGTGCACTCCTCGAAGAGGTCGGCGCAGGGTCCCTGGAGCGCGTCCTCGACGCAGCCGGGGAAGGGATCGGCGCAGGCGTTCTCGACGCAGGCGGCGACCTCCATGAAGAGGAGCTTGGCCGCGACGTCGCCTTCGGAGTTCAGACAGTCCGCCATGCAGGTGCCGCCCGTGCACTCCTGGGTGCAGCCGACGATGTCGCCGCAGTCCCCCTGGAACGCATAGCACGCGTCGATGACCGCCTCGCACTCCGTCAAGAGGCAGACGAGCCAGCAGTTGTCGTCCTCTCCGACGCAGTCGCAGAGTCCCTCTGCGCCCTGATAGCATTGCACCAGCTCGAAGTAGAGCTGCTGGGCGTCCGGCGGGGCCACCTCGAAGCATGCGGCTGCGCACGCCTCGTCGTCCCCGCACTGCTCGATGCAGCCCTGGATCTCGCTGCAGGTCTCGGGGATGACGGGGCCGTCGGGGACGCAGACGTGTCCCTGGCAGACGTCACCGTCGCCGCAGAGACCGCAGGCGCCGCTGCAGCCGTCGTCGCCGCACTCGAAGGGGTTGCCGAGGGGATCGGCGCAGAGGGGCTGGCACTGACCGCAGAAGGGGAGGTCAGGGCAGGCCTCGCAGGCGTCGTCGCAGCAGTCGCCGTAGTCCTGGCACTGCGGGTCACAGTAGCAGCTCGGTCCCTGCTCGCCGCAGAAGCCCACGCAGCTGTCCTGGACGATGCACTGGCCGTCCCAGCAGAGCGCGTCGTCGTCGCATTGTCCGCAGAAACCGTCGCACCCGTCGGGGCCGCAGTCCTTTCCCTCGCAGTCCGGCGTGCAGGTGGAGATGCACATCCCAGCGTCGTTGCACTCCAGGCCCGGGGGGCAGAAGCCGCAGAAGCCGGCGCACCCGTTCGGGCCGCATTGCTTCATCAGGCCGTCGGCGCTGACGCACTGGGGCTCGCAGGGGCCCTCGACGCACAGGTTGTCCTCGCAGGTGAAGTCCTCGGGGCAGGTCCCGCAGAGGCCGCCGCAGCCATCGCCGCCGCATTGCTTGTCGGTGCAGTCCGGGGTGCAGACGGTGCACTGGTAGTCCACGCAGGTGAGGCCCGGCGGACAGATCCCGCAGGACCCGCCGCAGCCGTCGTTGCCGCATTGCTTGCCCACACAGTTGGGCAGGCACTGGGCCTGGCACAAGCCCTGCTGGTTGCACTCGAAGCCCGGGGGGCAGGCGCCGCAGGCGCCGCCACAGCCGTCAGAGCCGCAGATCTTTCCGCCGCAGTTCGGCATGCAGTCCTCGACGCAGGTGAACCCGGCGCCGCAGTAGGAGTCCCCGGGGCAGGTGCCGCAAGCGCCGCCGCAGCCATCGGGTCCACACGCCATCAGCTGGCCGTCCTCGCCGACGCACTGGGGCTCGCAGGGGTTGCCCGCGCATTGCCCCGTCGCCGCATCGCAGACGCCGGACTGGGTACACGCGGTCCAGGACCGGATCCAGCACCCCGTGGAGTCCTGTCCGCAGACCCAGGCGTGGGTCCCCTGGTCCGAGCAGCCGAAGTCCCCCTGCCCGCACTCGGGGATGCAGTCCTGCTGGCAGGAGGGTCCGTTGGTGCACCAGTAGTACTCCTGCTGGGGGATCCAGGCGCAGCAGCCCTGGCAGTTGACCTCCTTGACCACGCCGTCGTCGCAGTAGACCGCGGTGTTCCCTTCGCAGTAGCCCTCCCAGGAGATTCCGTCGCAGGGATCGTCGACCGCCAGGACGTCCACCTCTGCGTTGTCGAACCAGCAGCCCCCCGCGGAGCAGGGGTCGGCGTCGTTCCCTGTTGCGCCGTTCTCCCAGGCGAAGAAGCCCACCTGGCCCGAGGGCAGCGGATCGGGGTCGTCCAGGTCGAAGATGGTCTCGTCGGCGCCGAACGCGCCGTCGTGGTTCGTGTCGAACTGGACGGTGAGGTGGTTCCCCTGCACCGTGATCTGCACCTTGTGCACCTGGCCGGGCTGGTAGACGACGTTCTCCGCCGTGCCCAGCACGGTCCCGTCGGACCCCTCGATCCGGTACAGGGCCGCGCCATAGATCTCGTGACCGCAGCCGAGGTTCGGCAGGGGGGCGATGTTCCGGGAGATCATGAAGAGGTAGAACTGCCCCGAGTTCTGGTAGCGGAACACGAACCCGAAGGTGTCGTCGTCGTCGTTGCGCATGTCCGCCCGGAAGACGTAGTCCTGCCAGGTCTTCGGGCCGTAGGTGATGTGGTTGTCCAGGGGGTCGGATTGGATGCACTGGCCCCACTGGAGCCAGTAGCCCCAGTTGTACCCGCAGTTGTTGCTCGGGGTGCACTGCTCCACGTTGCAGCCGTCGTCGGTCTTCGGCGTGACGCCGCCGTTGAGCGCGGTGGTCCACGGGTCCGAGCAGTACTGGGAGACCCAGCCGTCGGTCCCCGAGAACTCCTGGAGGTCATTGTCGAAGCCGTAGCTCCAGGTCGCAGCGGCGGCCGGCGCGGCCAGGGCCGCAACCAGGATCGCGGTCATCGCGAAGCGCATCGTCCAACGTCCCTTCATGCTCATGCAGACCCCCGTGCAGATGTCTCCCGGATCGGAGCGAAGGCATTATACGAGGAGACCCGCAGGCGTTCAACAGCGGTCCCGGACCAGGAGGGCTTCCCGGAAGTCGAAACCGAAGGCCCGGGGGGAGACCACCAGGATCGGCGGCGCCTGGACCCGCTTGAACACGCTGGAGCGGATCGCCCGGAGGGTGGCCAGCGCCGCGTCCCGGAAGGCCTCGGGTGTGAGCTTGTCGTAGACCAGGCGCCCGGTCCCGTCCCGGACCCAGAGCAAGGGATCCAGCTCCCTGGCCTGGAACAGGGCGGCCAGCTCCTCGGGGCTGCGGCCCCGCTCGACCAGCTCCACCCCCAGGGGGGCCTCGACGTGGTAGTCGAAGGGATCCCCGCCGCCCCGGGACACGTCCTGTGCGTCGGAGAGCTCCGCGGAGGCCTTGATCCCGAAGACCGCTTCGGGGATCGCACCATCCAGGAGTCCGTTCAGATGTCGGCCCAGCCGGTAGACATCGAGCTTGTGCACGTCCCCCAGGGGCATGAGCGCGCCGACGATGTCGCCGTACAAGGTCGCGTAGCCCCGCTGGAACTCGGTCTTGTTCCCGTTCCCCACGACCATGAAGCGCCGCTCCTGGGAGGCGGTCATCAGGATGTTGCCCCGCTCCCGGGCCTGGATGTTCTCCAGGGTGAGGGAGGCGAGGTCGCTCCCCGTGGCCCGACGCCAGGCGGCGACCTTCGCATCCACGATCTCCTGGATCGGGTGGACCAGGTACTCGATGCCCAGGTTGCCGGCCAGGTCCGCGGCGATGCCCCGGGTGATGTCGCTGTTGAAGCGGCTGGGCATGTTGACGCCCAGGACCCGATCCGCGCCGAGGGCCTCCACCAGGAGGGCCGCGTCCACGGTGGAGTCGATGCCCCCCGAGAGGCCGATGACCGCGCCCCGGAACACCCCGGTCTTCACGTAGAAGTCCGCGATCCCCATGACCAGGGCCCTGTGCAGCTCGTCCACGGGCTCCAGGGGAGGGATGGACGTGGCCGGAGCGGCGGGGTCGAAGAGGACGGGGGTCTCGTCGAAGAGCGGTCCCTGGGCGAGGAGTCCGCCGTCGGGGCCAAGCGCGAAGCCGCCGCCGTCGAAGAGGATGATGTTCTTGCCGTTGTCCTGCGCACCCACGGTGTTGGCGTAGAGCAGGGGCAGGCCGGTCTCCCGGACCCGGGCCGCGGCCACCGCCCGGCGGTCCGCGAGGCGGCCCACGTGGAAGGGCGAGGAGTTGATCGCGACCAGGATCTCGGCGCCCCGGTCCCGCTGGAGCAGCGCCGGCTTGACCTGGGCCTCGTCGTCCCAGAGATCCTGGCAGATCAGCACCCCGATGCGGAGCCGACGACCGCCGCAGACGACCTCCACGGGGCGGACCTCGTCCGGGTCCCCCGGCAGGTAGTGGCGTGAGTCCTCCAGGACCCCGTCGTCGACGAGGAGGGTCTTCGTGCCCGTCGCCAGGACGCGACCGCCCTGGCACACCGCGTAGCGGTTCCTGCGGGCCGGGAGCCCATCTGCCATGCGACGTACGTCGTCAACGTCGATGTAGCCCAGCACCGTGACCACGTCGGCGAGCGCGGGGGCGAGGGTCTCCTCGAGGATCCGCCGGTTGCGGCGGACGAAGCTCATGTCCTTGTGGAGGTCGGCGATGCAGTATCCGGGGAGCGCGGTCTCGGGGAAGATCACGACGTCCGCGC
Organism: Pseudomonadota bacterium; assembly: GCA_043815665.1. Classification (GTDB taxonomy): domain Bacteria; phylum Myxococcota_A; class UBA9042; order CAIXZC01; family CAIXZC01; genus CAZNWW01. Next base: position 109,500 of record JBDRIT010000025.1, on the reverse strand, counting down.
CCAGGTCCCGGGCGGCGCGACCCAGCGCGATGATCCGGGACGCGTTGTGCTCCAGGGCCCCGGGCACCGGGTTGAACTGGACCAGCGCGTACTTCCAGTCCCTCCAGCTCATGGGTCACCTCCCGTCTGCATGTTTGTAAAAACCCGGGGGCATGTCCAGAATAAACGGGTCGGCGGTCACGTTCTCCGGAGAGGGCCTCGGGCGACGGAGCGGAAATGCGAGATCTCATCATCACCCTTTCCCTGTTCACGTTCCTGGGTTCACCGTGGGCCGCTGCCGAACCCGGCACGGACTCCGTCACTGGGCCGGCGGAGAAGGCGCTGCTGGCGGACATGGCCGACGGCAGCCTGGACGACATGAACCTGGTGGAGGCCGGGCTGGTGGCCTCTGGAGTGGTCTGGACCGAGGACCTGGGCCGGTTCCGGCCCCGCGTCGAGGGCCTGGTGGACGCAGCCCGGGCGGCGGCAGGGGAGGGGGCCAACAGGGACCGCGCCCGCCGGGTCTTCGAGTGGCTCCATCAGGAGATCCTCGTTCGCTACGAGGTCCACGGCGTGGACCTCCCCGGGGTCCTGAACGACGGCCGGTACAACTGCGTGTCCGCGACCCTCCTCTACAACGGCCTCCTCGAGGAGCTGGGGATCCGCTCTGCTGCGGTCCTCGTGCCGAGCCACGTCTACTCCGTGGTCCGTGCGGGCGATCGCTGGATCGAGGTGGAGACCACGTCGCCGAAGGGGTTCTCGCCGGCGCGGACCCTGGACGAGTACAAGCGGTTCCTCGAGGCGCGGAACCTCGGCGGCGAGGCCGTCCGTCATCAGGGGGGCGACGCCGTGGAGAACACTGCATTGATCAAGGAGATCGAGGGGGAACGGGAGCGTGTGGACAACCGGGTCCTCGTGGCCCTGGTCTACTCCAACATCGGAGTGGCCCGCCTCCGGGACCGGGACCCCGAGGGCGCGCTGGCCGCGTTCAGCAAGGCGACCGCCGTTGGGGGGGGGATCCGTCGTTTCCGGGAGTCCCGGGACGGGATGATCAACAACCTCGCCTGGAGCCTCCTCAAGGAGCGCCGGTACGACGCCGCCATCGAGCTGATGGATCGGGCCCGCACCATCGGGGATCTGACCCGGAAGCTCCGGGACAGCATGGACGAGTGGGCGATCTACGCCTTCCACAAGAAGGGGATGGCCCTGGTCGAGGCCGAGCGCTTCACCGACGCCCGGGACGCGCTCCTGGAAGGTCTGGGTCGACATCCGGGGCAGGGGGTGCTCCTGAACAACCTCGAGGTCTGCTACACCCGCCACGTCTCCAGGCTGCTGGACTCCGGCCGGATCCCCGAGGGTCTCACGGTGGCCCGTGAGGGGCTGGAGGCGTTCGAACCGGTCCCCGAGACCGTGGGACACAACTACGCCGTCGCCGTGCAGCGCAGCGTCCAGCGGATCCAGGTCGAGGAGGGCCGGGTGGCCGAGGGGCTCGCGTTGGCCCACAGGGCCCGGGACGTGGGGCTGCGACGCGCCCTCGCCGCCGTCGCGCTGGATCTCCTGCGCTTCCAGGTGGCCATCGCGACCTTCCGCACCAAGGATTGGGCTGCGGCCGCGACCCTGTTCCGGGATGGCTTCGTCGACGGCGCGACCGGGGACCGATGGCGCCAGAACTACGTGAGCGCCCTGGTCAACCTGTCCGGTCAGGGGATCGGGGACGGCACCGACGCGGGCCTCGCGCTCCTGGTGGAGGGGACCGCGCTCCTGGAAGGGGACGGGGAGGTCCTCGCCGCGCTCTGGCGGGTGGTCCTCAACGCGGCGAAGCGTCTCGGGAGACAGGGGAAGGCTGCGCAGGGAGTCCGGCTCATCGAGGACACGATGGGGATCGGCCTCCCCCGGGACGACCGGGAGCTCCTGCGCGGGATCTACGTGACCTGGACCGCCGAGGCTGCCCGGGCCGGTGATCGGGTCCGCTGCCTCAAAGCCGCGGAGGAGGGCATGGGGGCGTTCCCCGGGGACGACGCGATCCGGAACAACTACGAGTACTGCCTGGATTGATAGCTCCCCGGTCATCCTGAGCGAGCGGCTCAGAGTCTCCTCACCAACTCCCTCGCGATCTCGGCGATGTGGCGGTCGAAGCGGATCTTCACGCCGTCGTGCTTCTCGTTGATGTAGTTGGCCCACTCGAAGACGTGGGTCGACCGGGTGTAGTCCAGATCCCGGTCCACGGGACCGAACTGCTCCAGGGCCATGAAGTCCTCGACGGTGAACCCGCGCCCGACCAGCCGCCCGGAGCTTCCGATCCCGGTGATGATCCGCTCGAAGTACCGGAACAGGCCCAGCTGGCTGGGGTAACACGCGAGGCACCGGTGCTTCAGCGCGACCTCCTCCGGGGTGAGCCGGAGGGCGTGGACGACGCCCTTGTACCGCGGGTGGAACCGGTGGGGGATGAAGATCAGGTACTCGTATTCCGGGACGTGGTAGAGGGCGATCTCGTGGCCCTCCCGTCGGAGGCGCCGGAGGGCCAGGGCGGTGACGATGTGCACCAGGTCGTGCTCCGGGTGGCCGTTCTGGAACGCGGGGACCCAGACCACCTGGGGTCGGACCCGTGCAACCTCCCGGTAGACCGCGTCCGCGATCCCGCCGAAGAAGTCCATGATCCCGTCCCGCCGCTCCGGGGTGCGGGTCAGGTCGGCGAAGCCATCGTAGATGGCGATCTCCGAGTACGCGAGGTTCGTCCGTCGCGCCAGGGGCCGACCGAGGGTCCCCAGGACCGCGTCGGTCTCCTTCATGCGCATCACCGCGTACTCGGCGGGGTCCGCACCCGCCTCGGGGGCCAGACCGTCCCCATTGGTCACCCAGACGAAGTCCACCTCCGCACCGAGGCGGCTGATGAGCCCCGCGTACATCACCTCGTCGTCCTGGTGCGGCCAGACCATCAGGTGCCGCGTGTCCCGATCGAACAAGTACTCCGGATGCGCCGTGATCTTTGCCATGTCCCCCTCCACCTTCGCCCGGAGCATAGCCTCCCACACAAACTCGAAGCAAGCCTCCGCGTTCCCGTCCTCGATTCCCCGCCCTTTACGCAATCCCCGGGCTCCGATAAAGTCATCCTGGACCCGGTTTGCAGGCAGGTGCGCTAATGAAATACATTAAGAAATGTCGTTTAGCTACTTTGATATGCTGCATATTTGTCGCTATGTCCTGTGGCGAGAGCGGCGACTCAGGCGCTGATCCCGACGTCACCCCCTGGCCCGACTCTGCGGACGATGCGGCCTCCGTCGCCGACGCCGAGCCCGTCGCGGACACGGTCCCCGATCTCCCCCCCGCCCGCCTCCCGCCGCTCCTCCAGATCGCGACCCCGGCGATCCCGCTCATGCCCACCGCGGCGGACGCGATCGCCCGGGCACCGGCTTGGCTCCGCCCGGATCTCCGGATCCAGTTCGACATGCTCTTCGCCGACCAGCAGGAGGTGTTCGCCGCGTTGATCCTGGGGATCGAGGATCCCCGGATCCTGGACGAGGTGGCCTTCATGCTGGCCCACGTGAGCCCGGAGATCCTCGTGGATCCCGCGTTCTACCCGGAGCTCATCGTGGAGAGCGCCGCGGACCTCTACGCGAAGGACGAGGTCCTCGACTACGTGACCCCGGTGGACGTGGGCGTCCCGGATCAGGACGACGACTTCCACACCACCGCGACCTACACCATCGAGACCGCCGAGGGCGACCTCGAGGAGCGGACCATCGATCCCGACATCTACTACTGGTTCGTTGTCCATCCCCGCCTGGAGGACGAGTGGCCCTTCTACATCGACGGATGGGCCCAGTGCCTCAAGCAGCCGACCCAGTGCCCCGTGGCGCCGGAGGAGGGCCAGTTCTGGCGGACCTTCCTCTGGGACGGCGCGCTGGAGGGCATGTTCGCGTGTCCGGGCTACTCCACCTGCCCCCTCCTGGCGGACTTCCTCGTCGGAGAGGACGTCCTCTGGAGGTCCCTGCCCAACACCGTCGACGACAACGGGGCGCTGGGGGGGGTCACGCGGTTCGTCCTCGAGGCCCTGGACTTCGGCGCGATGGCCGGGGAGCGGCCGATCCAGCCCAACCGGATCTACGCGATCAAGTGGGGCAACTGCGGGGAGCACGCGGATCTCACCTCCGCGGCTGCGCGGACCGGGCTGATCCCCGCCCGCAACGTGGGCGCGCACACCAACGATCATACCTGGGACGAGATCTGGGACGGGGCGGAGTGGATCGGCATGGAGCCCATCGGCGCGTTCATCGGGCACAAGAAGTACTACGGGGACAACGTCTTCGCCTGCACCTGGACCCGGGGGGACTCCCTGGTGACCACGGACTCCCAGACCTGGGGGGAGGCCTTCGACGTCGAGGTCACGGTCACCGACGAGGCCGGCGCGCCCGTGGACGGCGCCCGGGTGCTGATCTACGGGGCCAAGGACGATGGCCTCTGGTACTACGTGTACGAGGCCTTCTCGGACATCGCGGGGGTGGCTCGGGCCAACATCGGGCGCGCCCACGACTACGCCATGCTGGTGAAGACCCCCTTCGGTGACTGGCCTGATGTCGATTCCCTCGGACCCCTGGTCACGGGCCCCGTCGAGGAGGATCTCTTCTCCGCTGCGGTGACGGTGCCCGGCCACAAGGAGCCTGGCCCCGCCCCCGCCGAGGCGGATCTGATCGGGGACGCGACCCCCGAGGTGGAGCTCCGCCTCGCGGCCCGCCTCGACGGGACCCGGACCCTCCAGGCCACCTATACCTACGACACCACCTTCTCCCGGGCGGACGAACGCGCCCCGGTCCTGGGCTTCGTCACCGACGCCGAGGGCTACGCGGCCTTCCAGGCGGGGGATGACCCACCCGCCGCGGCGGTGCTGCTGCTCGAGGGCGACGACGACGTCCTCTCCGTCGCGGTGCCCCTGGATCGGGACTGGGTCGTGGTTCTTGCGAACCCGGGCTTCCTCCACACGGTGGTCCTGGGGGGGGCGACCCTCACGGTGACGCCCCTGGACGGAAACGACGCCGGCTGGCCGGAGGCCCTGGAGACCCCCTTCGAGATCCCGCCCGGAGGCCATCTGGCCCTCCGCCTGACACCGCAGGGGGGCTGACCGCCGCCCCATGTACCTCTTCCACCCCCTCTACGACCGGCAGGGTCTCTCCAACCGCCTGATCCTCGCGGAGGCCTTCCTCCTGGGCCTCGCTGGCATCGGGGCCGCCTGGGTGCTCTTTCCGCAGTACGCAGGGTTGGTCTCGGTCTTCCTGGTGGGCTTCGCCGCGGCGGACACCCTCCAGCGGCTCTTCGAACGGAATCAGGACGATATCTGGCGTCGCGGCGACGGATCCTACCGGGCCAACGAGCGCCTGGCCTTCGCGGTCCTCTCCATGTTCACGGGGCTCCTGGCCGCGTACGCCCTGGTGTCCCTGGCTGCGCCGGTGGCCAGCCTGGACCGGATCTTCGATCCCCAGCTCGCCCCCTTCGGCGGGCGCACCGCGGGGGACCTGATCCTGCCGGGCTTCCTGACCCTCCTGGGTCACAACGCGCTGGTGATGATCGCGGGCTTCCTGGCCGCGCTGGTCTACCGGGAGGGCGGGATCCTCCTCGTCCTCGGATGGAACGCGTCCCTCTGGGGCAGCGCGTTCCCCGTGCTGGTGCGGCGCGCCGCCCCCGGTGAGGGCATCACCGCCGTCGCGGAGCTGGGCCGCCTGCTCCCCGGCATCCTGCCCCACCTGCTCCTGGAGTCCATGGCCTACGTCCTGGTCGCCATGGCCGGGGTCTTCCTCTCCAAGGGCCTCCAGCGATACCGCTCGGGGTCGCCGGAGCTGCGCCGGGTGTTGGACGCCAGCGCCATGACCAGCGGCCTCGCCCTGCTCACCCTCCTCGCCGCCTGCGCCTGGGAGAGCCAGGTCTCCACCTGGGTGCTGTCGCGGCTGTATCCCTGAATCAGAGGTTGAGGGACGGGGCCGCCATGAGGAGGGAGCGGATGTCCTCGTCGGTGAACCGGAGGCCCGCGCCGAAGTAGTAGTCCCGCATCCTGGGGTTCACGAGGTCGTCCACGCCGCCGTAGAGGAACAGGTGCCGGATCACCTCGAAGGCCACCTGGGTGCGCAGCCGCGGGTTGTGGTCCATCGCGAAGTCGAAGAGGTCGAACTGGAAGTCCAGGCGGTCCCGGAAGAACGTGAAGTCCACGCCGGCCCCCCCGGTGTTCTCCATGATCCCGAAGCGTCCGGTGAGGAAGTACCAGCGCTTGGCGAACTGGAACGTGAACTTCAAGGACGACGTGGTCCTGGTCTCGTTCTCTTTGAGGACCGACGGGAGGGCCGGATCGTTGGTCTGGGTGACCGTGGTGGTCTGCTTCGTCGAGCCCCGGGGGTCGTCCACGAGCTGGAAGAGGTAGTACTTGTCGTCCTTCGGCTGGAACCGCAGCTCGAAGGCCGTGCGCGCCGCCTGCTGGTTCCAGTACCAGGCCGAGGACATCTGCACGTGGGTCTGCATCAGGGTGTACTGCTTGATGAAGCTCGCGGTGTCGTCCACGACCTCCTCGACCTGTCCGATGAGCTTGTCGTCGGTGAGGAGCCGCCCGATGGTGCCCTTGCCCGCCCGCACGTCCCGGGTCACGGCCCGCACGTCGTCCAGGACCTCGTCCAGCTTTCCGATGGAGCCCTGGGCCGCGGCCAGGGTCCCCTTGAGGGTGCCCAGGGAGGTCTCCACGTCGCCCTTGGAGCGGCCGATGACCGCGAGGGCCTCCTCGGAGATGGTCTTGAAGTTGTCCAGGGTCTGTCCCAGGGTCCTGCCGCCGTGGTCCGAGAGGGTGGCGATGTTGGACGCGAAGCGGTCCAGGTTGCCGAAGGTCCGGTCCAGCTTGGAGATCTGCGGCTTGATGCCGCTCTCGACCAGCTCCTCGAGGTCCTTGCCGAACCGGGAGATGGCCTCGGAGGTCTCCACGAGGTTGGCGACGAGCTGCTCTACGTCCCCGGCGCTCATGAGCTCGTCGATCCGGCCGACCACGGAGGCGGCGTCCCGGGAGGTGGAGGCCAGATCCATGGCGATGGTGTTCACGGTGCCGTCGTCCACGAAGCCCTTCATCGCACCCGATACCCGCTTCACGTCGTCCGAGATCTGCTTCATGTCCTCGCTGATGCGCCCTGCGTTCTCGACGATCACCTTGAGTCTCTCGCCGCCGTCCTTCCCACCCATGGCCGTGGACAGGCCCTCGCTGACGTCGGCGAGGTTGGTGACGATCTTCTCCATCTTCGGGTAGAGGTCCTTGACCTTGGAGAGCTGCTCCATGACCGCGTCGAGGCCCGTCTTCCCGACCACCTTCGGGATCTCGTCTCCTGCTGCGAGCTTCCCGCCCTGGACCCCCGGCAGCAACGAGAGGAAGTAGTCACCCAGGATCGAGGAGTTCTCCCTGAAGACCACGGCGCCGCCCTCGTTTGGGCCGGACTCCCCGGGGCCGCCCGAGCGCAGGGAGACGTCGTTCTTGACCCTGAGGGTCACCTTTGCGGAGACCTGCCCCGTCGCATCCTGCTCCAGAACGATGGCCTCGATGACCCCGACCTGGATGCCGGCCATGGTCACCGACGAGTCCACAGCGAGGCCCGACGCGTCGCTGAAGCGGGCCCAGACGGTGTAGGAGTTCGTGGCGTCGTAGGTTGTCCCCCGGATCTCTCCGAGCGCGTAGAGGAGGCCGGCCACCCCCAGCACGAGCATGACACCCACGGAGAGGGGCGCGTAGAGGCGCTTCATGATGCGTCCTCCCGCTCCATGAGCGCGAGGCCATCGCCCCCCAGGGAGGAGGCCATGAGGAACTCCCGGACCTCGGGCTTCGCGCTCACTCGGAACGCGTCCGGCGGGCACCGCTCGACGATGCGGCCATCGTGGATCATGGCCACCTGGTCTGCGATGCGGAAGGTAGAGGCCATGTCGTGGCTGATGACCACGGAGGTGACGTGGAGTTTCTGCTGGGCCTCCTTGATCATCCGGTCCACCTGGATGGTGGTGATGGGGTCCAGGCCCGTGGTGGGCTCGTCGTAGATCAGGACGTCGGGGTTGAGGACGATGGCCCGAGCGAGACCGACGCGTTTGCGCATGCCGCCGCTGAGGTCCGAGGGGTTCATCCGCTCGATCCCGGAGAGCCCGAGGAGCTCGAGCTTCTCTGCGACGACCCGCCGGATCTCCTTGCGGGTCTTCCGGGTGTGCTCCACCAGGGGGAACGCGATGTTCTCCTCGACGCTCATGGAGTCGAAGAGCGCGGAGTGCTGGAACAGCATCCCGAAGTGGTGCCGGATCCGGTCCCGCGCTCGTCTCGACATCGACGTCACATCATTCCCCCGAAACAGGATTCGTCCGGACGTGGGCAGGAGCAACCCGATGATGTGCTTCACGAGCACGGACTTCCCGGAGCCCGAGGCGCCGATGATCACCGTGACCAGGCCCTCGGGGATGGGCAGGTCGATCCCCTTGAGGACCTCGTTGTCCCCGAACCGCCTTCGCAGCTCCTCGACGACGACGATCGGTTCCTCCCCCGTACTCAAGACACACCTCCGTAGGGGGGATTGTAGGTTTCGCCGCCGCGCACACCAAATATCGCTCCATGTGCACGGGCCGATCCAGCAGCACCCGGGGCGTTTTCAAGCGAACCTAATTGATATGATTATTCAGAAGTTATAGAATGGGCTGCACGGAGGTGTGCCATGCCTCGAACGACCGTCGTCATGCTCGTCATCGTTGCCCTCGCAGCGTGCGGAAAGTCCAACAAGACCGGTGGAGGCTCTGCCCCCGAGGACTCGGGATTCAGCTGGAACGGGGAGGACGTAGCGGGATCCGAACCGGGGGAGGACGCGGGTGACCCCGCTGATCCCGAGGTGATCTGGGGTGACCCCGACAGCGCCGAAGCAATCCCCGACGCGGGGGGCCCGGAGATCGTCCCCGGGCTCGACACCGGGCAGCTGCCGGAGGACTGCCTGGATCTGGATGGCGACGGGTACGGGCCCGGGTGCTTCGTCGGCGGCGACTGCGACGAGTCGAACCCGAATTTCAACGTCTACTGTCCGCCCTGCGCGTACCAGACCACCGCGGGTTGTCCCTGCGAGCAGCCCAACCTCGTGGAGTTCTGCTACGAGGGTGACCCCGCGGAGGTCGGCATCGGGGTCTGCTCCCTCGGGGAGCGGTACTGCGACGGCCAGTACTGGAGCGAGTGCCTGGGCCAGGTGGTGGCGACGCCCGAGGCCTGCAACCTCCTGGACGATGACTGTGACGGGCAGGTGGACGAGGGGGTGCTCTCCCCCTGCGGCGACTGTGACCCCATGTGCGACACCCTGAAGGCGGGGCCGAACTCGGAGAACCCCTTCGTCCCTACAGACGAGAACTCCGACGGCGTGGGCCTCAACCTCGACGGCTTCCTGATCCTCGACTCCACCAAGCTCAACCTGGCTTTCATCTGGATCGCCAACTCCGGCGAGGCCACTGTGTCGAAGCTGGACACGGAGACCGGGAAGGAGCTCGGCCGGTACCACGGGTGCGGGAGCCCCTCCCGGACCGCGGTGGACCTCTACGGGAACGCCTGGGTGGGCTGTCGCTCGGACGGCGGCGTCATGAAGATCGCGATCGACGAGGCCCTCTGCGTGGACTTGAACGGCAACGGGGTCATCGACACGTCCAATGACGCCAGCGGCGACGGGCAGATCCAGTCCAACGAGATGCTGCCCTTTGGGCAGGACGAGTGCGTCCTCTTCACCGTGTATCCCGGCGGCACCTGCGCACGGGCCCTGGGGGTCGACGCGGACAACCACGTCTGGGTGGGCATGTGGAACCAGCAGATCCTGCGGCGCCTCACGCCGGACACCGGGATCCAGACCCACCAGGTGAGCATCCCCGCGAACCCCTACGGCCTCGTCCTCGACGGCGAAGGCGTCATCTGGGTGAGCGGCCGCGGCGGCGACAAGCTCGTGCGGGTCGATCCCAACGTGGAGCCGGCCCAGGTCCAGTCCTGGTCGCCGCCCTGCAACAGCCTCTACGGGATCACCGTGGACATGAACGGGATGGTGTGGATCGGCCACTACAGCGCCAACTGCATCACCCGGTTCAACCCGCAGACCAACCAGTTCAACGCCATCACCCAGAACCTGAGCGGTCATTGCCCCCGGGGCATGGCCGGCTCCACGGACGGGTACATGTACTCCGGGCTCGGGTGCGGCGGCTCGAGCATCGCCAAGGTCGATATCGACACCCTCCAGGTCTCCATCCTGGACATCTCCCCGGGGAACACGCCCATCGGCGTGGCCCTGGACTCCGGGGGATACGTCTGGGCGGTGAACTACGGCTCCAGCAACGCGATGAAGATCGACCCCCATACCGGCCAGAAGTTCGGGCCCTACCCCGTGGGGCAGAGCCCGTACACCTACTCGGACATGACCGGCTACGCGTTGCAGAACTTCACCGCGCCCCAGGGCTCCTATTCCACCACCCTGGGCGGCTGGTCCGAGATCCGGGTCAAGTGGGAGTCCCTCTGGGTGAACGCGGAGATCCCCGTCGGTGCGAACATCATGGTGGAGGTCCGCACCGCCATGACCGAGGAGGTCCTCGAGGTCACGCCCTGGCAGGGCATGTTCGGGCCCTTCCCGCCGGACACCTTCCCCCTGGATCTCTCGATCCTCCCTGCGATGGACGGGAAGTACCTCGAGGTCCGCCTCTGGCTCTTCTCCGAGGACAAGGCGTCCACCCCCATCGTCAAGGAGATCCAAGCCCAGTTCAACGCGGACGGCTGAGATCGTCTTGCCCCGACGCGCCCGCTTCACGCTCCTCCTCCTCGCCGCTCTCTTCCTCGCACCCGGGTGTGGCCGGAAGGAGCGCCATGTGCTGCGGTCCGGCTACCGGATCAAGGGGGTGGAGCTCGTCGGGGTGACGCGCTTTGACCAGGAGACCCTCCTGGAGCATCTCCACCTCGGCGTGACGCGTTGGATGCCGACCGCGCCGACCTACCATCTCGACGACGGCATCGTGGGCATCGACGCCGACCGCATCGAGGCGCTCTACCGCGCCTACGGCTTCCTCGACGCGAAGGTCCTCGCGGTGGAGACGCGCCTCGACCGCCGACGGCGCCGCGCCGGCCTGCGGATCGTCGTCGATGAGGGCCCCCGAACCCGGGTCAGCGGGATCGATGTCCGGTGGGCGCCCGGGTGTCCGCTTCCTCCGCCCGTGCGGGAGGATCTCGAGACCATGGTCACCCTCGACCCCGGTGGCCCCTGGGAGGTGGACAGACTCAACGCGACCGTGGGCAGACTCTCCCAGACCCTGCGCAACCGGGGTCATCCCCTGGCCCGCGTGCGGGGGAGCGCGGAGGTCCACCCCCTCACGCGCAAGGCGGACGTGGTCCTGGAGGTCGATCCGGGACCCGCCGCCCTCCTCTCCGGGATCCGCTTTGAGGGGCTGGACCGGGTCCCGGAGAACCTGGCGCGCAACGAGATCGACTTCGCCCTCGGGGCCCTCTACACCCCGGCGCTGATCCAGCAGATCGAGACGGCCCTGAAGAGCACCCGGGTCTTCCGATGGGTCGCGGTCCAGCCTGCGACCGAAGTGGATCGTGGCGGCGTCCAGGTCACGATCCGGGTGGACGAGGCGGATCCCCAGAGCGTCCGCGTGGGCGTCCGGCTGGCCGTCGAGACCTCCCGCTGGCAGGAGCAGATCGCGGCGGAGTACACCCACACCAACCTCTTCGGGCGCCTGGTGCGCCTCGACGCGACGGTCCTCGCCGGCTGGGCGGAGCTGCCCAACCCCTGGGCGCCCCTCCAGCACGGCCCCGCGGTCTCCCTGGTGCCCCGGTTCACCCGGAAGGGCCTCCTGGAGAAGCACCTGATCTGGGAGCTCACGCCGCGCTTCGACGTGGACATCCAGGAGGGCTACCAGTACTACTCTCCGGCGAACCGGATCGGGGTGAGTCGCTGGTTCGCCGGCCGATACCAGCTGGGCGTGAGCCACAACATCCGCTTCGTGGACTTCTTCGCGACCACCCCGGCGTTGGACGCCCAGGCGTCCCTGCTGGGCCGGGACTTCCGGGACCCGTTCCTCCTGGGCTATGTGGAGCTCCAGGCCGCGGCCTGGTTCACGGACTCGATCCTCACGCCCAGGAATGGCGTCACCCTGGACGCCTCCTACCTCGTGGCGGCGAAGTACCTGGGCAGCGACTACGACTTCCAGCGCCTCCTGGGCGGGGTGCGTGCCTGGTGGCGCCCCTGGGGCCGTCTCCAGGTGGCGGCCAAGCTGCGTACAGGCCTCATCCTGACCTTCGGCCAGAACCCGGGCGCGCCCCTGACCCACACCCTCTACCTCGGCGGTGCGGACACGGTGCGGGGCTGGGGCAACCGGCGCCTCTCACCCAGGGTCGAGGAGTGCGACGACCAGGGGACGTGCACCTCGATCCCCGTGGGTGGGGCCACCATGATCCAGGGCAACCTCGAGCTCCGCCTCAAGATCATCACCATGATCCACCTGGTGGGTTTTCTGGACTTCGGGGACGTCCAGGCGGGACAGGCGACTTGGCGCCCCGAGGAGTGGAACGTCTCCGCGGGGCCCGGGATCCGTGTGACCAGCCCCATCGGACTGCTGCGCCTGGACGCCGGCTTCCGCCTCAACGACCCGGGGGTCTACCCCGATGAGCCGGCCTGGGGGATCTACTTCGGCTTCGGGGAGACATTTTGAGCGCCCGGCAGATTCTCCTGGTCGCCTGTCTGCTCCTGCCGGCGGTGGCCTGGGGTGCGCCCCAGCGGGAGGTCGTGGCGGAGGATCCGGACCTGCACCTGTCCTGGCGCAGCTCCCTGGCGAGCCTGCTCAGTGACTGGCCGGCCCTCGAGGCAGTCGACGGGGTGGTGGAGGTCCGACTCGCCGTGGTCATGGACGACGCCGGCATGCATCGGCTCCTCCGCTGCAGGGTGGAGGAGCTCCACGTGGGGGGGGTGCCCCTGGGCGCGCTCTCCCTGGAGCTCTGGTCCCCGGCCGGCTCCCCCGGGGAGCTGTCCGCCGTGGTGGAGGGCGGCATCGGCCGCCTGGCCCTCGACGCCACCTTCGAGGCCGCAGTGGAGCTGTCCCAGGGAACGATCTCGCTGGGTCCAGGGCCCCTGGCCGCGGCGCTGCGCGTGGATGGCGTGGATCTCGGGGCCCTCGGCGAGGTCCTGGGCTGGGCCCCCCTGGGCGGCACCTTGCAGGGCGAGATCCGCCTCTCGGGGGACCCCCGGGCGCCGGCCCTGGAGCTGGATCTGAGCGTCGCGGACGCAACCTGGGGGGGCGCGGTCCTCGGTGCGGTGGAGGCCCGTGTCCAGCACAGCGCCGGCCGGTCCCGGGTGCACCTGCTGTGGGGCTCCGAGGACGACCCCGCCCTGACCCTGGACGGGGAGCTCCCTGTCGGTCTCGACCTCCTCGGGGGCGGCCTGACCTGGCGGGACCACGAGGAGCACCGGATCTCCGTGACCGCGGGGGTCATCGATCCGTCCCTCCTCCGCCCCTTCTGGCGCGCTCCTCCGGACCTCGACTTCCTCCTGGGCTTCACCCTGCGGGGCGCCGGAACCCTGGACGATCTCCGGATCGATGCGACCCTGCAGGGGGCGGTGGCGGCCGGCAGCGACCGGGTCGACCTGGACGCGCACTTCGAGGCGGGTCCGGACACCCAGCGTCTCAGGGCCACCCTGGGGGAGGGCGAGATCGACCTCGACCTGACCGCCGGGATGCCTCTCCTCGGGCTCCGGAGGGCCGGGGTGTCCCTGGTCGACGCGCCGGTGCATGGGACCTTGTCCGCGGACCTCCCCGCCGGGCGGGTGGTCCCCTTCCTGGGGGCTGGCCTGGACGGGGGCCGCGGCAGCGTCCACGGCGGGGTCCGCTTGTCCGGGACTCTGGGGGCGCCTGTGCTCGATGGCACCCTCTCCGTGGAGGACGCAGCCTTCGACCTGCTGCCCGTCGGGCGGCGGCTGCGGGGGGTCCGAGCGCGGGCGAGGGTGCACGGGACGACCCTGGAGATTGACGAGCTGGTTGCCTTGGCCGCGCCCGGGGAGGTCCTGGGGCGCGGCGCCCTGTCCTGGGATCCGACCCCGGCGGGGACCCCCGGGGACGCACCCCTCTGGAGCGCGTCGACCCTGACCGGGACGGCCGCGCTCAAACTCCAGCGGTTCCCGGTGCTGCGGGAGGGGTTGCCCGTGGTCCTCCTGACTGCAGTCGCGGACCTCGGTCTCACCGCACGCCCGGGTGAGCGGACCCTCACCGTGACGGTCGTGAAGGGCGCGGTCCGGATCACCGACGACGAGGTGCCGGAGCCCCGCGCCATTCCGACGAACCCTGCGGTGCGCGTGGTCGGCTCCCGCGAGGACGGCGCCTCGGCAGAGGGGTCGGATGGGTCGGAGATCCGGAGGCTGGTGCTGGCGCTGGGTACGCCCGTCAAGGTGCGGGGGCCGGGGGTGTCCCTGGAGCTCACGGGGACCCTCCGCACGGAGCGGACGGGGCCCTTGGTGCGGGTCCACGGTGGCCTGGACCTCACCCCCGGGGGCTGGATCGACCTCTTCGACAACCGCTTCGAACTTCGGGCCGGGCGCATCACCCTCGCGGAGGGCCACCTCAGGCGCGCGTCTGCTGAGCGGGAGGCGCGTCCCCTGGAGCCGGTGCTGGACGTGGTCGCCCGGGGGCGGGTGCAGCGGACCCACGTCCTGGTCCGCGTCGCCGGGCCCGGGCACCGGCCCGACCTGGTCCTCCTGTCGAGCCCCCCGCTCCCGGAGTTCCAGATCATGACCCTGCTGATCCTGGGGCGGGTGGACGTGGTTGATTCTCGCGACGGTGAGGTCCGGCGACAGGTCGCCTCCATGGTCGAGCGGTACCACAACCCGGATCTCAAGCGGCAGCTCTTCGACAACATCGGCGTGGACAACCTCGGCCTGGGGTTCGGGAGGTCCGCCGCGAACCCGATCCTCACCGTGGGGAAGCAGGTGACACGGGAGCTCTACCTGGAGACGGTCTACCACCACAACGCGCCCCCGGACGCCAACAGCAGGGAGGCGCGGGTGGAGTATCGGTGGACCCCGCACTGGATCACGGACACGGCCTTCGGGGACCGCGCCGAGGGCCGCCTGGGGGTCTCCTGGGGGACGCACTTCGGGGGGCGCCCGCCTCCGGAGGCGCCGGAGGCGGACTGGGGTGTGGAAGACCGGGACGCACAGCACCCGGACAGGGATGGCGACGGGATCACGGATCCCTTCGATCTCTGCCAGGATGAGGCCGAGGACCCCGACGGGGACCGGGACGGTGACGGCTGCCCCGAGCCCGACCCGCCGGCGCGGATCCCTCCGGGGATGGTGGATCTGGAGGGCGCCCTCCGCCCGGTCCCCTTCCCGCGAAGCTCCGTGAGCCTCCCCGGGGAGACCGTGGAGGCCCTCAGGAGCGCGGTGGACCTTCTCCGTAGCCTGCCGCCGCTCCGCCTGCGGATCGAAGGGCATTCGGATCAGGTGGGGACGCCGGAGTCGAAGCGCGAGATCTCCCTCGAGCGCGCCCGGTCCGTAGGGGCCGCCCTCCAGCGTGCAGGTCTCGCCGACGAGATCCTCGAGGTTGTGGGGGTCAGCGACGCAGACCTCGTCGATCCTGCGGACACGGACGAGGGACGGGCCAGGAACCGGCGGGTGGAGATCCACCTCGCTCCGACGCTCCCGAATGAATAGAATCCCCCAGTGACCGGTCGGTGGCCGCAGCCTTCGAAGGAGGAAACATGAGACGATTCATCGGAGCCGTGGTGGTGCTGGCGATGGTGGCCCTGGCGGCGCCCGTCCAGGCAGAGGACAAGGTCGACAAGGGCTCGTGCACCTGCAAGGGCTTCAAGCTCTACGGCAAGATCAAGGTGGTGGACGCGTTCCCGGATTTGAAGGTCCAGGTGGTGGAAGCGTTCCCGGACCTCAAGGTCAAGATGGTCGAAGCCTTCCCCGACTCCTGCGGCAAGTGGAAGATGGTGGAGGCGTTCCCGGACCTGAAGATCCAGTTCGTCACTGCGTTCCCCGACATCAAGATCAAGTACGTGGAGGCGTTCCCGGGCGCGGACTGAGGCCGTAGCGCCTGGGGAAGTCCGCCTCGCCCTCGGGGCGGACGCCCATCTTTCCGATGACCTCAGTTCCTGCTGCGCCCCTGTGGGAGGGGCTTCAGCCCCGACTCCGATAATCCACGCCGGTGCGTGCCGACGCCGCGTCGAGCATCTCCGCAGCGATCCGGTTCGCCTCCCGGCTGATCTCCTTGAGGTCGCCGGTGACCAGACGGCCCTGATCCACCACGACCTCGCCGTTCACGATGGTGTAGAGGGTCCGGCCGGTCCCGAAGGACAGGATCGGCGCCGCTGCGGGGTCGTGCAGGGCGCCGGCGAGGCCCACGTCGGTGAGATCGAAGAGGGCCAGGTCCGCTGCCATGCCCGGTGCGATCCGCCCGATGTCGTCCCGGCCCAGGACCCTGGCGCCACCTGTGGTGGCGAGGCGCAGGGCGTCCACGACGGGCATGCGATTGACCCCGGTGCCGATGCGGTGCACCAGCAGGGCCATGCGAATCTCCAGGAGCATGTTCGAGCAGTCGTTGGACGCGCTGCCGTCCACAGCGAGGCCCACGGGGACCCCCCGCTCGAGCATCTCCGGCACCCGGGCGATCCCGGAGCCGAGGCGGAGGTTGGACGACGGGCAGTGCGCGACGCCGGTGCCGGTCTCCGCCAGGAGATCCAGCTCCGCGTCGTTGAAGTGGATCCCGTGCGCGAACCACACGTCATCGCCGACCCAGCCCAGGGACTCCATGTACGCGAGGGGGCGCATCCCGACGTGCTGCTGGCAGTAGTCGTCCTCGTCCCGGGTCTCGGCGAGGTGGGTGTGCAGGCGCACCCCCTTCGACCGGGCCAGGGCTGCGGTCTCGCGCAGCTGGTCCGCGGTCACCGAGAAGGGCGAGCAGGGGGCCAGGGAGACGCGACACATGGACAGGGGGGACGGGTCGTGCCAGGTGTCGATGACGCGGACGCTGTCCTCGAGGATCGCGTCCGCTGTCTGGATCACCGAGTCCGGGGGCAGGCCCCCGCCGGACCTGCCCAGGCTCATGCTCCCCCGGGTGGGGTGGAACCGCACCCCGAGATCCCGGGCCGCCTCGATGCTCCGGTCCAGGAGATCCAGGGGCTGGTCCACGGGGAAGAGGTAGTGGTGGTCCGCAACGGTGGTGCAGCCCGACAGGAGGAGCTCCGCCAGCCCGACCTGCGCGGATCGGTAGGCGCCCTCCGGGGTCAGGTGGCGCCAGACCTCGTACAGGCCCGTGAGCCAGTCGAAGAGCTTGGCGTCCTGGACCCGCGGCACGCAACGTTGCAGCGTCTGGTACAGGTGGTGGTGGGTGTTGACGAAGCCCGGGTAGGCGACGATGTCAGCACCTTCGATGACGCGCTCCCCCGGTGCGAGGGTGAGGTTGTTTCCCACGGAAGAGACGCGTCCGTCCCGAATCCGGACGTCCACGTCGTGGAGGATCCCGAGGTCGGGATCCATGGTGACGAGGGTGTTGAGGCGACGTAGGAGCAGCGTGGACATTCTAGATGAACTCGGCTGAGGTGATGATACCCCCTGGCCGGTCCCAGACGCCGATCTCGGCGTTGCTCCTCCTCGAAGTGGCTCTACCACGTCTTCGTAGAAGCGCCTTGACCTCGACGCCGGTTCCTCGCCCAGGCCGCATCATCATTTGCGCCGAGGTCATCTAGCGGCCCTCGAGGATCTCTCGAGCCTCCTCCTTGTCGGAGGAGTGCACGAGGGAGCCGTAGATCGTGAAGATGTTCTCCCGGTCCACGATGCGATCAGCGACGACGCGCAGGAGCTCGATCTTGTCCGAAGAGTGCACGAACGCGTCCAGCATGGCCTTGACCTGGGCCGTCATGAAGAAGGCCTCACGGCTGGCGCTGCGGACGACCAGGAGCTTGTCGTCCGAGAAGGACTGCCCGTCGACCTCGGCCAGGAGGGCGCGGAAGCTGGCGGGCTCCATCGGCATCGGCCCCGCGGGTTCGAGGGGGAGAACGGGCTCCGGAGGGGCCTCAATGACGACGATCTGCGGACCGGTCGGGAGCAGCACGCCGGAACCGACGGTGAGCTCGCGAAGGTTGATCTGCACCGTCTTGAGGTCCAGGGCGATGTCCTTCAGTTCCTGCGCGACCTCTTCCCTGGCCTTCTGCTCGAGCTTGCCGCGCTGCTGGAGGATTTTCTGGACCTCACCCAGGCGTTGCATCGACTTCTGGAGCAGTCGGCGGGACTCCTCTTTGGGGCCCGGCGTGGCCGGGACCATGCCCTTCTCGTGGGGATGATGCTGAGCGGCCGCCGGGGCCGCGAGGGTGAGCGCGAACAGGCAGAGGATCGTCAGGATTCCGAGTCGATTCATGGGACACCTCCTTGGGTTCATCGGGTTGACTAGTAACACGGGCTGACATTCGATTTCAATGGACGGGGCGGTCCGATGCGCGATACTGGCGACAATCCGTGGGCCCGGACCCCCCGCGGGCATCCGGAGGACGTGATGAGATTCGTAACACGCGCCGCCACCCTGGGCGCGGTCCTCTTCGGGCTGGCCTCCTGCTCGGGGATGGCCCCGGGCGAGGCGGCCACCGGGCCTGCGCCTGTGCCTGGGTGGCGCCCCGTCCCGGTCGAGGGTGAAGAGCCGGACATCGGGGCCGGAGGCCCCTCCCACAGTGTGGGAGGCCCGTCCACAGGCCGATTCGAGGCTGAAGAACCCCTCCCACAGGCTGAGGAGCTGACGGCATCGACCTTCGCCGGGACCCGCGCCGTCGCCGCGCGTCTCATCGACGCCCCCGCCGATCTCGAGCTCCTCCGCGGCTTCGACGGTCTGCGCCTGGACGTCGAGGGCCTCACCGAAGTCAGCTATCCGTACCCCTTCCGCGCCGGAAAGGGGCCCCTGGAGCTCCTCCTCAGGCGACTGATCACCGTGGACCACGACGCCCACACCTGGGACATGCGGACGGGCCTCCTCCTGCCTGCGGGCGCGTCCTTGCGGTGGGACCCCCCGGCGGGGGAGGGGCGCGTGCTCCATGTCTCGATCGCGGCGTTCCCCAAGGCCTTCCAGGGGCGCAGAGCAGAGGCCTTGAGCCTGGAGATCCTTGTCGCCGACGTGGTGGTGTCGCGGTTCGACCTCTCCGGTCGGGAGCCGTCGACGCGCTGGGAGGAGGGCACCGTACCTTTGCCCGCCGACGCCGGCGCGGTGACCGTTCGGGTCTCGAGCCCCGCGGGCGTCGGCCTCAAGCCCGGGATAGGGCTCGCCGACGTCCACGTCACGGTCCCGGCGTCCGACGCGGCGGACGCGCCTGCGCGGCTCCGGCAGGGCCCCAACCTGGTGGTCCTCTTCGTGGACGCGCTGCGCGCGGACTGTGTCGGCGCGGGCAACCCCGGCTTCCCCTCGGTGACCCCCTTCCTGGACGCACGGGCCGCAACGGGGACCACCTACACGTCGAACTTTACGGTGTCCAACCAGACCCGGCCCTCCATCGTGGGCTTCCTCCAGTCCCAGCACCCCACCGTGGGCGCCTACCACGCGAAGTGGTGGAACTTCCGCAAGGAGAAGATCGACGAATACTACGCCCACCGCCCGCCGCTCCTGCCCCTCCTCCTCGCGCAGGCCGGCTACGAGACCGTGACCTTCGGGCGGAACCACTTCCAGTTCGGGACGACCCTGATGGGCCTGGACCCCGGCTTCGACGAGGTCTGGGACAACCGCAAGTCCGTCGAGGATACCGAGCGGATCATCGACAGGGCGGTGCGATGGCTGGACGGGAACCATGCGCGCAAGTTCCTGATGCTCGTGAACATCTCCCCGCCCCACCAGCCCTACAAGGCGCCGGAGGAGCATGCCCGCTGGACCGAGGCGCGGCTCGCTCAGTACGAGGGTCGTCTCCCCGCCAGGAAGGACTACCTGGGCGAGGTCCGCTACGCGGACGCAGCGCTCAAGCGGCTCGTGGAGCACATGGACTCCCTGGGCCTCGCGGAGCGTACGATCTTCCTCCTCACCGCGGACCACGGCGAGGTCATGCGTACGGAGCACTCCTGCCGATCCGAGGTCTTCGAGACGATCTGCAACAACAGCCACGGCCTGACGCTCTACGACGAGGAGCTCCGGACCCCCCTCATCTGGTGGGGATGGGGCGTGACCCCCGGCGTGGTCCACGAACACACGGTCAGCCACCTGGACGTGGCCCCCACGCTCCTGGACGCGGCGGGGTTGCCAGCGCACCCGGCCCACACCGGCCTCACCCTCTGGGATGAGCTGCGCGGGGAGGGCAGCGCCGCGGACCGTCCGGACGTGGTCTACGTGGAGAGCCGCCTCAGCAGCGCGGTTCGGGCCTGGGGCTGGAAGTACATCCTCCACCACCAGAAGGACGACGCGCGGACCCCTGCGTGGAACTCCGGCGGCGAGTCCGGCCAGGAGGAGCTCTACGATCTCACAACGGATCCCGATGAGAAGAAGAACCTCGTCCGTCAGCAGGATCCCCGCCGCAAGCAGCTCCGCCAGCTCCTGGGCGAGACCAGGACCCTCTACAAAGACTACGTGGAGCAGGCCCGGGACGACGAGTGGAATCCCGAGACTGCGTTACCGCGGCCGACACCACCGATCCCCGGTGCTGGCCCCGCCGCCGCGCCCTCCGCGGCCACCCCCGAGCAGGGGGACCGCCCCGGGACAGCGGTCTACCACCTGGCGTTCTCGGGAAAGGGGCCGGAGATCCGACGCTTCGAAGGCACCATCCGGATCTCAGGACGGATCGCCGACGCGGAGTTCCTCGGCCCGGACGGCGCATTCCACCAGCGCAACGGACGTGACGGAATCACGGTGGCGTTGGACGTGGCGCCGGGTACGGAGCCGCAGCTGAGGCTGCGCACCGCGCCGCCGGATGCGGCGGTGACCCTGGAGCTCACCCTGGACGGCGCACCGGTGGACGGCAGCAGGGTCTACGCCGGGCGCGACGGTCTGGCGATCCTCGGTGCGCCGACCTGGGGCCCCGAGGAGGCCGCGACCGTGCTCAGCGCCCGAACCCCGCCCCACCGGATCCCCGGCGAGGACCTGGGCGTCTTCGTGTGGCGCACCGGGCCCCGGGCCGCGGGGGCCACGGACGACCTCCTGGAGGAGGGTGACTTCGAGAAGGAGCGGATCGTGGATCCCGCGACCCGCGGGATCCTCAAGGACTACGGGTACTGGAAATAGGAATGGGAGGGACGATCATGGGCAGGTTCCCCTGGATCGTGATCATGGCCATTGCGCTGGCCCTGGGTGGCTGCTCCGGCTCGAGCGGGAGCAAGAAGACCAGCAAGAGCGCGCTGACGGCCCAGAAGAAGCAGAAGAAGAACAAGAAGCAGAAGAAGCAGAAGAAGAACAAGCCACAGCAGAAGAAGACCGTTGCCGTGAAGAAGAAGGCCCCTGTCCCTGCTGCCAAGATCCGCACCGCAGCGCTCCAGGCGGACAAGGGCGCGGTCTTCGCAACGGGGACGGTCCTCGCGGACGGCTCGGGGATGAAGGTCGACCTGATCGCGTACAAGCACGGCACCGGCCTGGACCTGAAGGCGGGCCGGCAGGGGACCTCCTACCTGCCCCTGCACCGCTTCGGGACCCAGACCTTCGGGAACCTCGCCGATGTCCCCTGCACCGCGCCTGCGGACAGCGACAAGAACGCGATGATCTCCAAGCCCGAGAAGGGGCAGGGCTTCACCGTACGCGCCAACCAGTCCGACGGCGTCTGGCGTGTCCGCGTCAAGGCCACCTCCGGCGGTGAGGTCAAGGTCGAATACCAGGAGTGCGAGTAGGTACCTGCCGAGCCCCCGGTTCGAACCGTGCTACCGGGGGACGTCCAGGGAGAAGTGGGCCTTGATGCGGGCGACCACGGCGTCGGGGATGAACCCGAACCTCTCGGCCAGGACCTCCGCGGGGGCTGAGGCGCCGAACCGGTCCAGGCCGATGCAGAGCCCGGCGTCGCCGACGTAGGGACGCCAGCCCTGGGTCGCACCGGCCTCGATGGAGACCCGGCGGGGGTGCCCCGCGGGGATCACCGCGTTCCGCCACGAGGCGTCCTGCTGATCGAAGAGCTCCTGGCAGGGCATGCTCACCACCCGCACCCGGTGCCCCTCGGCCCCGAGGAGCGCCGCCGCGTCCATGGCCAGTCCGACCTCAGAGCCCGTCGCGATGAGCACCAGGTCGGGATCGTCGATGTCCCGCCCGTGGACCACGTAGCCGCCTCGGAGGATCTCGTCGGGATCCCAGCCCGCGGGTCGGTCCAGGTTCCGGACCCCCTGGCGCGTGAAGCTCAAGGTCACCGGGCCGTCCTGGCGCACCAGGGCCCGGTACCAGGCCATGGCCGTCTCCATGTTGTCCGCGGGGCGGAACACCTCCATCCCGGGGATCACCCGGAGGCTCGCGAGGTGCTCCACGGGCTGGTGGGTCGGGCCGTCCTCGCCCAGGAAGATGCTGTCGTGGGTGAACACGAAGATCGTGGGCGCGCCCATGAGCGCTGCGAGGCGCATGGGGGGCCGCATGTAGTCGGCGAAGACCAGGAAGGTCGCGGTGAAGCCCCGGGCCGAGCCGTGGAGGGTCAGGCCGTTGGCCACCGCGCCCATCGCGTGCTCGCGCACGCCGTAGTGGATGTAGCGGCCCCCGTGGGGCGACGCGGAGGCCGGGTCGCCGAAGACGCCGCCGGCGAACATGGTCCCGTTGGAGGGGGTCAGGTCCGCGCTTCCGCCCATGATCCAGCCCATCTTCTCCGCCGCGACCTTGAGGACCTTCGCCGACAGCTGCCGGGTGGCGCCCTTCGCATCGGCCACGGAGGCGATGAGGGCGCTGCGCAGATCCCCGGGCTCCGCCTGGAGGACGTGCGCGTCCCAGCGCCGGGCCCGCTCCGGATCGCGCCGCCAGGTGAGCATCGCGTCGTCCCAGGCGTCCCGATCGGTCTGCTTCGTCTCTGCGCAGGCAGCGAAGTAGGATCGCACCTCGTCGGGGACCTCGAAGGGGGGCAGGTCCCAGGCGAGGGCGGCCCGGGTCGCCGCCAGCTCCACCCCGCCCAGGGGGGCGCCGTGGACCCCCGAGTCGTCGCACTTGTTGGGCGCGCCGTGGCCGATGGTGGTCTTCGCGAGGATCAGAGAGGGTCGATCGGTCACGGAGAGGGCCTCGTCGAGGGCCCCCGCGACGTCGTCGTAGTCATGGCCGTTGCAGGCCACGGTGTGCCAGCCCAGGGCCCGGAACCGCGCCGCTGTGTCGTCGGAGAACGCGAGGGAGGTGGGGCCGTCGATGGAGATCCCGTTGTCGTCGTAGATCGCGACCAGGTTCCCGAGGCCGAGATGTCCCGCCAGGGACGCCGCCTCCTGGGTCACGCCCTCCATCATGCAGCCGTCGCCCATGAGGGTGAAGATCCGGTGGGAGACCGGGTTGAAGTCGCCGCCGCCGACGCTCTCGTGCAGGCGCTCCCGGGCGATGGCCATGCCGACCGCGTGGGCGAAGCCCTGCCCCAGGGGGCCCGTGGTGACCTCGACCCCGGGGAGGTGCCCGTACTCCGGGTGGCCTGGGGTGGGGCTGCCCCACTGGCGGAAGGCCTTGATGTCCTCCATGGACACCCCGAAGCCGCCCAGGTGGAGCAGGGAGTAGAGCAGCATGGACGCGTGGCCCGCCGACAGGACCAGGCGGTCCCGATCCATCCACGCGGGATCCCGGGGATCGTGACGCAGGTAGCGGGTCCACAGGACCGTCGCCAGGTCGGCCATCCCCATGGGCGCCCCGGGGTGCCCGGAGTTGGCCCGCTCGATGGCCTCGACGGACAACATCCGGATGGTGTCCGCGCAGCGCTTCAACAGCTCGGGAGAGGCCTTCGGGAGAGGACGTGAACAGGTCATCGGGACCTCCAGGGCGAGGGCAGGGATTCAATTACGCGGGGAAGGTAACCGAGGGTGGGGGGGAGCGCAATCACCAAATCCTCGGTCAGGAGGGGTCGGGCAGCACGACCTTCACGCGGATCGTCGCTTCCTTGGACGGCCCCTCGATGTCCGGCCCCACCGGCCCACCGGGGCCGCCGCCGCTGCCGCCGCCGTCGCCGCTGTCCACGCAGCCGCAGGCGGCGGAGATGTCCACGGTGCCTTCGAGGCCGCGGCCGGCGGCGCGGGCCAGGAACGCCTTGGCGCTCCGGGCCCAGGCCTCGTCGTCACGGGTCGGTGCGGGGGAGGGGAGGTGCTCGAGGAGGAAGGCCTCCTGGCGGTTCGCTGGCTCACCGCTGTATCGCGGCGCGTGGGCGCAGGCGGTGGCGAGGAGCGCGATGGAGATGACGAGGATCGTTCTCAGTCCCATGCATGACTCCAGCTCAGGGTGAGCCCTGCGGTCCAGTGATCGTAGGCGAACGCGCCCACGGTGGAGCGTCGCTCCCCGTAGCCCCCATGCACCTCGACGCCGAAGCCGGCTGCGATGGGGCGACCCAGGGTGGCCCGGGCGTCCCAGCGGGTGTCCCGCCGCCGGCTGCCGGCCTCGAACCAGCCTGCGGAGTCGAGGTAGTCGTCGTGCCCCAGTCCGCCGGAGGCGCCGAGACGGACCTCCCAGGGCAGGCGGAGGCTCACCGTGAGGCGGGTGGCCAGCTCATACCGATCGTACCCCTCGCTCTCGGCCTCCCGGTAGATCCCGGAGCCGGTGAACGCCAGGTCGACGACTCCGACCGACCAGAGGAGGGACAGGAGGCCCCCGCCCCCCAGGTTGTTCCTGGCCAGCTCCGCGAAGCGTTGGTAGCCCCCGACCCCCGTGAACCCCAGCAGGACGCCGGCGGCGGGCTCCACCCGGAACCCCGCAGCGAAGGAGTGGTTCTCCAGGAACGCGAAGATCCTGGGCTCCGGCAGGAGGGGCCCGCCGTCGAGGAGGCCGATGCGGCTGAGCCACGCGACCTCGATGGATGCGTCCGCCTGTCCCCACAGCATGCGGTGGACCAAGGTCGCCCCGCCGGAGACGTCCGTGTAGTTGAAGTCGTTCGCGATCGCCGTGCTGTGGAAGCTCCGGTACGCGGACGCGTTCGCCGTGACCACCGTGCGGGGCTCCCAGACCAGCGGGATCCGCCCCGACGCAGACAGCCAGCCCCGCCAGGCCGCCGGATCCCCCTCGACCACGGAGAGCAGCGGGTCGTCCGGATCGAAGGCTGCGTTGGAGTCGTACTGGAACCCCGTGGCGAGGTCCAGGGTGGGTTGTCCCCGATCCCGGTAATCATACCACCAGGCCAGACCCAGGAACCGATTCGCCTCGTCGCGGAAGGGATGCAGCGGGCGCTCACGGAGAACCCGGGTCAGGCGAAGCCGGGCGGTGTGTGCGTCTCCGGTCCGGAGCTCCGCTGCCGCGCGCTGGTGCTCCAGGATCCCGGTCCAGGGATCCCCCGGCGTGGTCGGAGGCAGCTCCCTGGCCACCTCGAGGAGGCTCTCGTGGTCCCCCATCCCCAGGAGCGCCGCGCCCAGGAGCCCCCGAGCCACCGCGTCCCGGGGGTCCGCCTCCACCAAGAGTCGGAGGATCTGGAGGGCCCAGGTGTGCTTGCCCTGGTGGATCTGGGCCTCGGCCAGGAGGAGCTGGCAGGCGCGGTCCCGCGCCGGGAAGCCTCGCAGGGTCTTCTCGACCGCGGCCCAGTCGTTCTTCTCGGCGAAGGGGCGGGCCGCGTCCCAGCAATCCTCGGCCAGGGCATCAGCGGGTGCCAGCAGGAGGAGGACGAGGATGAAGGTAAAGCTGGTTCTCACGGCTGCTCGAGGGCCTCCTGCAGGGCTGCGGAGATCGCCTCGGCGTCATCGGGGAACGATGGCGTCGAGAAGAGCGCGGTCATCACGCCGTCCCGGTCGACGATCATCGCGCCGTTGTAGCCCAGCCCGAAGGCCGCCCAGAGGCTGCCGTCATCGGGATCCTGGACCGCGGGGCCGCCGAACTCCGTGGACAGGTAGTCGAAGGTGGTTACGTCCTGGGCCTGGTTGAGGAACACCGCGGTCAGGTCGTCCCATCCCTGGGCCTGGGCCTCCAGCACGAGGTCTTCGAGCGCAGCAGCCTGCTGCACGCAGAAGCCTCAGCCACCACTCCCGGCGTATCCCAGCCAGACCCTCTGCTTGAGGGAGGACTTGGAGACCACCTCCCCTTCGGTGGGTGACATGGGGTTCATGTCGACGCAGGTGAAGAACGGCAGCGGATCCCCCGGGCCGACGGGCGCCGGGGGCGCGTCCACCTGGCACCACCAGGGGGGGATCTCCGGGATCTCTCCGGGGAGATCCGCGGGGGTGTCCGTGGGGACGTCCGCCAGCGTGTCCGTGGGGACATCTTCGATGGCGTCCACGAGGTCGAGGATGTCGACGACGTCCACGGTGTCGTGCTCGAAGACATCGGGCATCGGCTCGGAGACGTCGGGCGCGGGCTCGGCCCCGGACTCCGGCCCGGGCTCGGGCTCGTCACAGGGGAGGGTCCCGAGGGCGGCGCCCTTCCACAGGGGGATGATCTCGTCGGGATCCTGGGGGAACGTCGTGAAGGGCCCGAACTTCGCGACGATGCAGTCCTCCGGGTCCAGGAGGACCGCCTCGTACCAGGTGGACGCGAAGGCGGTCCAGATGGTCTGCTCGGGGTCGTCGTCCAGGACCGTGGTCGGGTACTCCCCGATGAGATCCTCGACCTCCTCCGGCGTCTTGTCCTGGGTCCCGATCTGGATGAACCAGAGCTCGACGTTGTCGACCCCGTCCGCCAGCAACGTCTCCTTCATGTCCCAGAGGTCACCGAACTGGTGACGGCAGTGGAATCACCCGGTGTTCCCGAAGAAGAGGAGCTTTGCGGTCTGGGAGGTGTCTCCCATGCAGATCTCGGACTGGAAGGTCGTTGAGCCCGGGTGGATGTCCTGCGCGCAGAACAAGGGCGCCGCGATGCAGATGCAGCCGGACCCCGAGGAGGTCTCGAGGACGCAGTGGCCCGCGACGCAGACCTTCGCCGTGCCGCAGTCCTCGTCCCCGAGGCAGCCCGGCACGCAGACGTTGGCCTGGCAGATCTGGCCCGCCAGGCAGGCGTCGTCACCGATGCAGTCCGGGACGACGCAGACGCCGGTGGCGCTGTTGCAGACCTGGCCGCCGGGGCAGTCCCGGTCGCGGTAGCAGCGTGACCGGATGCACCCGTCGGAGCAAAGGACCGTGAAGAGCAGCGCCAGGGTGATTCGTTGCGACGTTTTCATGGGAAATACTCTACGAGAAGGTCGAGGAATCCACAAGAGGGCGGGCGCCCCGCAGGCGCCCTGGGGAGGGGGATCAGATGAACCAGTCGGGCACCACGGCCTTGGCCGCCGCGATGATCATGGTGTCCAGGGGCTCCAGCGCGCCGCGCTCGATGAGGGACCGGACCGTCCGATCGAGGACCATCATCCGGCCCACGGAGTGCGCCAGCGCGCCGTAGTATTCGTTGCCGAAGAAGATCCGGAAGGTCTCGCGACGGGTCGGGTGGTCGGTCATGGCGCCGATGGCGCGCTCCATGCCGGCCTGGTCGAGGCCCCGGAGCAGCTCCTTCGGGGTCCGCATGGCGTCCCGCACGGCGCCGACCCCGGCGGCGGCCTCGAACTCGATGTCCCACTGGTCCGCGAGGCCCAGGGAGTTGACCGTGAGCACCGAGGTGCAGAGCCGCCCCGCGTCCTCGTCCACCCGGACACCCTTCAACGTGGGCAGGTAGATGTTGTCCGTGATCGCGCCGAACGCGGAGACGCCGCCCGCGTAGGGGTTCTCCATGATGTCCTCGATGGTGAACCAGGGCTTCAGCTCGAAGCGGGCGTCCTGGATCATCAGGAGCTCGTCCGCGGTGTAGTGGAATCGCTCCGCCCAGAGCTCCTCCGGGCTCAGGTCCTTCCGCTGGATGCTCGACTGGGAGGTGAGCATCCCCAGCGCGTTGCCGCCACGCCAGACCAGGGGGAGGACGGCCACGGCCCACTCCGCGGAGCCGCCGATCTCGCCGATCATGGACATGAGCCCCCGGCCGTCGGGGAAGGAGATCCCCTCGACCCCCAGGAGGACCCCGGGGAAGAGGTCCCCGTCCGTGTCCATGGGTGTGGAGACCCCGATGCGGTTGAGGGCCTCGATCGCCGGGACGTGTCGGGGCCGGTCGATGAAGAACGCGGACATCTGCTCTACGGGGATCCCGTAGGCATCCGCGAAGAGGCGGGCCACGTCCGCGCTGCCCAGGTCCCGGGGATTGAACTCCTCGAAGGGGACCGCAGCGGCCCAACGTTGAACATAGATGTCCGGCAGGTGGCGCTTCACCCCCGACTCGCTCAGGAAGACCGATGTGAGGGAGCTGTGGGTCCCCATGACCGACTTCGTGGTCCCGTCGATGACGTCATTGCCCATGGACAGCAGGGTCACGTCCCGGGGCATCGGGCGGCCGTATCGGGCCCGGATCTCCGCCTTGCCAAAGACCGCGCCCACCGCGATGGTGGGATTTCCGCCGGCCTCGTACCCGGGCTTGGCCCGGACGCCCTCGGTGATCGCCGTGGAGATCAGGACGTCCTCGCCCGCCTCGAGGGCGTCGCAGGTGTGCTGGAAGGTCTCCCCCATGGCCAGGGCCGCGACCCGGTCGTTGGACCGCTTGAGGGCCTCCTTGCGGTCCGGGGTCTGCTCCGCCTTCGGCAGCGCGGCGAACGCGCCGCGCCCGGTGAGCGCCACGGCGATTGCGGGCAGGCCTGCGGCGAGGAGCACGCTCTGGTTGAGCTGCTTGTTGCGGAACACGCCCAGGTTCGACCGGCCGTTGGTCTTCTCGTCGATGCGTATGCGTCGGATGGACACTGCCTGGATGCCGTAGCGCGCGAGCACCTCGATGTGGCGTTCGTTGAACGCGTCCAGCCTGGGACCGCTGAACTCCTCGGAGGGGAAGTCCCGCGTGATGCGGGGCGGGTGGGCTGCGACGTTGAACTTCAGGGGTTCCGACATGGTCTCCGCCTCGTCATCAGGGATGGGCCCACGATCCTGTGACACGGGTATACCAAGGTCAACGCCGCGCTTCAACGGACAAGCTGTCTGTGGTAGATTCCGTCCATGAACGAGAGGATCTTCACACGGGAAGAGCTGGCGGACTTCGACGGTCGTGACGGCCACCCGGCCTACGTCGCCGTGGACGGGGTGGTGTACGACGCGAGCGGGTCCGCCCTCTGGCGCGGAGGCAGCCACGTCCGCGCCCACAGCGCGGGGGCGGACCTGAGCCGCGAGATCACCATGGCGCCCCACCCGAAGGAGCGCCTGGAGCGCCTGGTCCGGGTCGGGGTGGTCCGGGATCCGGTGACGGTCCCCGTGGTGGAGCCGGAGCCGGTGCCGCCTCTGGCTGCGCTGGCCTACAGGCTCCACGCCCATCCGGCCTCGGTGCACTTCCCCATCGCGCTCTGCGCGGTGGCTGCGGTCCTGAACCTGGTCGGGCGGCTCGCGGGCTCCGATGCCCTGGAGACCGCGGCCCTGATCAACCTGGTGATCGGTCTCGCCATGGCGCCTGCGTCGATCCTGTCCGGGCTCATGGACTGGCGGTACCAGTACGGCGGGCGGATCACCCCCCTCTTCGGGTGGAAGATGGGCCTCTCCTTCCTGCTGCTGTCCCTGGGGGCGGTGGCCCTCGGGCTCCGCTTCGCGGGGGGCGGGGTGGCCTACGACGTCGTGCTGGCGCTCCACCTGCCCGTGGTCCTCGGGCTGGGGATGGTCGGCGGCCGCATCACCTTCCCGGCCTCCTGAGGAGACGGCATGCGCGACGACAACCCACGGGCCCGGGAGCTGCGCTACATGATCGAGGTCGCCTCCCTCGCCATCCCACGGGAGCGGGAGGCCCGGGATCGCTACCTCGCCGCGGCGAAGCGCGCCCCCGGCGAGATGGCCCGTCGCCTCTTCGAGGAGATGGCCGGGCAGGAGGAGCAGCACGAGGCCCAGCTCCGGGCGATCATCCAGTACTTCGAGGACGAACTGGCGCGCTGAGGGAGAGACCCATGGACTTCGTGGAGAGACTCGCGGGTTCGCCCCGCATCGACCCGACTGCGTTCATCGCCCCCACCGCCGCCGTGCTCGGGGACGTGGAGATCGGCCCTGGCGCCAGCGTGTGGTTTCACTGCGTCCTTCGAGGAGACGCCAACGCGATCCGCGTGGGGGCCCGCTCCAACATCCAGGATCTTGTGGTCATGCACGGCGATCGCGTGGCCGGGGACAACCCGGTGATCGTCGGCGAAGACGTCACCATCGGGCACGGTGCCGTCATCCACGGCTGTACCCTGGGGGATCGGGTCCTCGTGGGCATGGGTGCGATCATCCTCAACGGGGCGCGGATCGGTGACGACTCCATCGTCGCAGCCGGGGCCCTGGTCCGCGAGGGGATGGAGGTCCCCCCCGGGAGCCTGGTGGTCGGCGTCCCCGGGTCGGTGCGGCGGGGGATCTCTGACGAGGAGCGCGCCCGGATCCGGCGCACCGGTGCCGCCTACGAGGAGTACGCCGCCCACTACAGCGGCCTGGGAGACGCCCGGGTGCGGGAGCTGCTGTGGACCCGGGGGGAGCGCGAGGAATGATCCGGGGCGACCTCGAGGGGCTCGGGAAGGTTCGGCTCTTCCTGCTGGACATGGACGGGACCTTCAGCATCGGCCCGCACATGATTTCCGGCTCCGACCGCTTCCTCGAGCGGGTTCGGGGGACGGGACGGCGTGCCCTCTTCCTCACCAACAACTCCAGCGGGGACGCTGCAGGATACGCCGCACGCTTCGCGGACATGGGGGTGACCGTGCCGGTGGAGGACATCCTCACATCCGGCGCCGCCACCGCGGAGATCCTCCACCGGGAGGGGATCCGCAGGGTCTTCCTCCTGGGCACGCCGTCCCTCGAGGAGGAGTTCCGCGGGGTGGGTCTGGGTCTGACCGCCGAGGATCCCGAGATGGTCGTCCTCGGCTTCGACCGGACCCTCACCTACGAGAAGCTCCGGACCGCCTGCACCCTGCTCCGTGCAGGGCTGCCCTACGTCGCGACCAACCCCGACGTGAACTGCCCCACGCCCACGGGACCGATCCCCGATGCGGGGTCCTTCATGGCGGCCATCGAGGCCTCCACCGGCCGTCGCCCCGATCGGGTCATCGGGAAGCCGAACCCGGACTTCCTTCGGGGCGCCATGGCCCTGCTGGGGGCCGCAACCGAGGAGACGGCGATGGTCGGGGACAGGCTGTACACCGACGTCGCCTCGGGCAACGCCGCGGGGGTGCTCACGGTCCTGGTGCTGTCCGGGGAGTCGGACCTGGAGATGGTGGAGTCCGCCCGGCACCGACCGGACGTCATCGCGTCCCGCCTCGAGTCGATGATCCCCTACCTGGATTGATCAGAACTGCTTGACCACTTCGTCGGTCTTCTCCGACAGCCACTCATTGGCCTCGGTGCCGGCCTCCTCGAGGCGGTGCCCGGTGCGTCGCAGGCCGTGCTCTGCCCGATCCCGGGCCTGGTCCACGGTGTTTCGGACGCCCTGGTCGAGGGAGTCGCACATGGGCTGGGTGAGGGACGGAGGCGGGGTCGCAACCGACTCCGGATCCCGGGTCGGTGCGACGAGGACACACCAGGCCACGATCCCGAGGAGGGCGACGAGGAGCAGGAGTCGGAGCACGAGCACCTCACGACGGTTCACTGTTCCTGCGAGTGTAGCCCCGGCACGGCGGCGGGACAAAAACCCGAAGAAAAAGCTCCGTCGGGAGAACCTCCTCCCGGCTCGTTCGTAGAGAGGTGGGTTCGGTGGAGTGACCGCCGGGGTTCCCCCTGTGAACGGAGGCTCGAGGACGGATGATTTCCAAAGAAGCGACCCGCGACCACAACAGGATGCTCCCGGAAACGGACCTCTCCCTCGCTGCTACGCCACGCAGCGCTGAAGATCAGGAGGCGCTGGTCCGAGCCATCGTGCGGTGCATGTCCCGTCTCCGGCGGCAGGCCCTCGGTCTCTGCCGGGACGCGACGGAGGCTGAGGACCTGCTCCAGGAGACCATGGTGAAGGCGCTGCAGAACCTGGAGCAGTTTCGCTCCGGCACCGAGCCGGGGCCGTGGCTGTCCCGGATCCTGCGCAACACCTTCCTCAACACCCGGCGGAAGGCCCGCACCAGCGTCCGGCTCCTGGACGAGTACCGGTACTTCAAGGTGCTCCGTGACGAGAAGCCCCTGCGGGATCCCGACTACTTCCTGGTGGATCGGGTCCTGGCGGCCTTGCGGGACATCCCGCCGGACTTCCGGCGCTGCATCGAGCTCTGCGATCTCTCGGACCTCTCTTACAGGGAAGCCGCCGGGCGCCTGGGCATCCCCATCGGTACGGTCATGTCCCGCCTCCACCGGGGCCGCCGGCTCCTGGGACGGCTCCTCGCTCCTCCCGGCCCGGCGCCCGTGTTGAATTTTTGACGTCCCCAGCGGCGCAGCCTACACTCTCCACTGGACGTGTAATGCAACCTGCGCGTGGGGGAACCCATGAAGACCCTGTCCCTGATCCTCGTGACCACCACCGGCCTCCTCTTCGGAGCCCTCGTGCTCGCCGGCTGCGACCGGGCCATGGACGACATCAATCCGGAGCCCATCGCCGACAACACCTACGGCCCCGGGTACGCCTACCCGAGCCTGATGGTCACCGGTGGTTCGGCCGTCCCTCCCGAGGCGGAGAAGGACGCCACCACCGGGGGCACCGACACCGTCGTCGAGGAGGACGTCGGCGGGACGGACGTCGACGTCGAGGTCTTCGTGTGCAGCGGCAGCGAGACGTACTGTTCCTGCCTGGAGGGCAAGGGGAACGACCTGAAGTATGATGACTACTGCAACTGCATGGACTCCCCGAGCGTCCCAGGCGGAGACAACCTGACCTACTGCAGTTGCTGTACCTTCGGCTATGATTCCACGTTCACGGAGAACGACGACTGGAAGTACATGGTTGACGGGACCTGTGATCCTCAGGGCTATACCTCTCCCTGCCAGTACGACTGAGCTGCTCCGCTCCGCCCCCGCCTTGCCTGGAGGGTGCGCGGTGTCCATCGATTGAGCGCTTGAAAACACGGGACGTTTCCGTGAAGATGTGCCCTCTCATCGATGGGCGCACGGAACAAGGCGCCCGAACCGGAGGTGGATGATGGAGGACAAGGTCAAGGCAGTGCTCGAGACCCTGCGCCCGTTCCTGCAGATGGACGGCGGGGATCTGGAGTTCGTCGAGATCACCGACGAGAAGGTGGTCAAGGTCAAGCTCAAGGGCGCCTGCGCAGGTTGTCCGGGCGCGATGTACACCCTGAAGATGGGCATCGAGCGCAAGGTCATGGAGGAGGTCCCGGACGTGACCGCCGTGGAGGCTGTTCCTTACTAGGTCCGTCGTCGGCCTCCTGCCTCAGGCTCAGTCCTGCGGCGACGGACTCTCCGGTTCGGCTTCGGCCTCGGCTTCGGCCTCGGTCTTGATGATCTCCAGTCGCGGGACCGCGTCCGTAGGTGACATGTGCTCGTGGAAGATCTTCCAACCGGTCTTCGTGTTCCGGACCAGCCAGGTGCCCTGCACGTTGAGCGCGAACTCGTCGGTTCCCCCCTTGAGGGTTCCCCGTGCGGCGAACCGGAAGAAGCAGAACCCCTCGTCGTCTCCCAGATCCGTCTTGATCAGCTCGAAGTCCGCCTTGGTCCAGGTCGCCTCGGCGAAGGCGTCCCCGTACATCGCGCGGATGCCCTCCCGGCCCCGGCGGACCTTCCCCGTGGACTCCACCACCAGGACGTCGTTCGAGTCCACGTAGAGCCCCATGATGCCGTCGAGGTTCCCTGCCATGAGGGCCCCCTCGAAGGCTGTGACCATGTCGGTCATGCAGTTGGCTTCCTCCGCCGCCACCGGTCCGGCGAACAGGAGACCCACGAGCGCCATCACCATGCGTTTCATCTCACACCTCCTCCAGTGTCCGTCTGATTGTTACACATTGCAGGTGCCAAGGAAAAGCGGTAGATTGACGCAGGAACTTCACCGGAGGAAGACCCGGACATGAGCGCACCCCGGATGCTGACCCTCGCCGCCCTCCTCTTTGGTCTCCTCGTGGGCCTGGTCGCCCCGGATGCGATGGCCCAGACCAAGGATGAGGCCGTCGCGCAGTTCAACGACGCCGCGAAGCTGGCCAAGAATGGTGAGCTCGCCAAGGCCGTCGAGATCTGGATCTCGGTCTACGAGGCCCTCCCGGACAAGTACCGCCCGGCGGTGCAGCTGAACCTGGGGCTGGCCTACAAGAAGCTCGAGCGGTACCCCGACGCGTGGTACTACCTGAGCCGGTACCGGATCTCCGGGCCCCACAACGAGAAGGCCGAGGGCTGGATGGACGAGGTCGAGGCGAAGCTCCTCGGCGAGTTCCGTCGCGTGACCATCACCTGCATCCCCTTCGGCACCATGGTTGCGGTCTCCACGGACGAGGGCGCGCCGATCCACGAGTGCCCGCTCACCTGGTGGTTCGAGCCCGGCGAGCACCAGATCCGCCTCTCCAAGCCAGGCTTCAAGGCAGCCGTCAAGCCGATCTCCGTGCCAGACAAGAAGGGCGAGGTGCGGCTCTCGGTGACCCTGGAGGAGGAGACCGACGGCGTCCTCGCAATCCTGGGGTCTGAGATGGGGGCGAAGGTCTACGTGAGCGGCAAGGAGGTCGGGAAGATCCCCTACAAGGCGCGCATGAAGTCCGGGAAGTACCACATCAAGGTGACGCTCTCGGAGCTGCCGGCCTGGGAGGACGAGGTGGAGGTACTGGCCGGTCGTACGACCACCCGTGAGCCCCGGATCAAGCGCCCCGAGGTCCCCGTGAAGAAGCCCCTGGTGGACGATCCTGGGACGGAGAGGAAGCCTCCGGCGGCCAGGAACCAGTGGTGGAAGTGGACCCTCCTGGGCGGAGGCGTGGCCATGGTGGCCACCGGCGCAGCGCTCCACGGCATCGCCGCCAGGGACAACAACGATCTGAAGAAGAAGTACCCCGACGGCGTCGCCGGCGATCCGGCGCCAGTGGAGAACCAGCAGCGGTACAACAGCGAGTTCGATTCCTCGGTCCTGCCGAAGGCCGTCGCCGGCTACGTCCTCTACGGCGTCGGCGCCGCCGCCGCCACCGCGGGCCTCGTCACCCTGATCATCGACATGACCTCCGCGCCCGCAGACACGGAGGTCATGACCACCCGCATCCGGCCCATGGCCCTGCCCGACGGCGGTGGGGTGACCCTGGGCCTGACGTTCTAACCACGCCTTCCCGTCATCCTGAGCGAGGGCGTAGCCCGAGTCGAAGGACCTCCCGGTTCCTCGGCAGAGATCGCTCTGCGCACCAACGGGGGGGGGCCTTCGACGCACTCGTTTCACTCGTTTGCTCAGGATGACGTGGGCCGAGTACGATAGCCCCGGCGAAGCATTTCGGGCAGGTCTTCTCCACGGCCGAATCGAGACCTCCGCGCGTCGATGAAGTCAAATCATCGCCCGTGCCCAGGCGCTTGACACCGCGGCCGTAGGTGTTAATCTCTAGTTCCGAATTTTGGTGCCCTTTCTTGGGCCGCGGAACCCGGGAGGACCGAGTGGACCACGACAAGACCGACGAGCGCATCGAGGGCGGGGAGACGCCGAAGGACAAAGGCAAGGATCTGGACGCCTTGCGCGCCCGGCTGGGCCTGAAGGACGCAAAGAAGACCGGGGCCCAGACGAGGCCTTCCACAGAAGACACCGGTTCCGGCGCTGATCCACAGAAGATCTCCACGGACGACTTCAAGCTGGACTTCGGCGCCGGGGGGAAGGTCACGGAGTCCGTGAGCATGGATGACCTCGACACCGGAAAGGTCACGAAGCCCAAGGGCCTGTTCCTCGTCGTGTCCATCGTCGCCATCATCGGATTTGGCGCAGCGCTCTGGCTCGGGATGCAGTTCGGTCGTGACCTCGGGCTCCGCTCCCTGCACAACGCCGGGGTCACCCAGGCGAAGACCCTGAAGACCTACTTCTTCGAGCCCCAGACCGATCCTACGGGCCAGAAGCTCGCCGCCCGGGTCGAGGCGATCCAGAAGTTCCGGGACGAATACCTGGTCTGGTACAACGACAACATCAACGCCCTGGGCAACCTGATCCCGGTCCTCGAGACCGGCGACCCCACGATGCTGGCGCAGCTCGCCGAGTACCAGAAGGTGGAGAAGCAGCTCGAGCTCGTGAAGCCGCTGATCAAGATGCTCGAGAAGGTCGATACCGGCGTTGCGGACATGTCCCCTCACGGGATCTTCGGGGACCGGGTCTTCCACCCTGAGATCGCGTACAAGGTCGTAGACTACATGGCCGCGGCCAACCGCCTGCGGCGGGCCCTGGACGACCTCCGGGACAACCTCACCCTCCTCTACGGATTCCAATGGAGCCCGGAGCCCCCCACGGGCATCAAGACGGAGCTGGTCATCTGGGCCCCGCGGAAGGAAGGCCAGGAGGACATCAAGGGCGCGCTGGTCGAGATGAGCGGTGAGCCCGAGGAGAAGAAGAAGGTCGAGGACAAGTTCACCTACCAGACCTTCAAGGAGATGTTCGGCCAGGATCTGGACATCAAGGTGCCCAAGTGCGAGGAGGTCCCCGAGGGCGAGGAGCAGTTCGACAGCTACGTCGTGGAGCAGATCCTCGCGGACATCATCAAGGAAGCCGAGATCAAAGGCTTCGTCCTCGCCCCGCAGGTCCACCTGAAGATCACGGAGCAGGAGGTCAAGCGCTGGCACGAGGTGAAGGTCAAGCGGTACCTGGACGAGACCGGCGACAAGAAGGTCGCCAACCTCGGCGACCTGGTCCAGCTCAACATCCGACCGGTCATGGAGCCCATGGTGGCCCAGCTCTACGCACAGTACAGCGTCGAGATGCTCAACCGGGCCGTGATCTTCGCCGAGATCGTCGAGACCCTCGACCGCATCAAGGACCTCACCATGGCCGCCAGCCCCGAGAATCTGGAGACGTTCCTCGAAGAGCTCGCCAAGCAAGAGACCTACGCCACGTTCTAGTGACGAAGTCGTCCCTCCACGTCCTCCTGGTCCTCTGCCTGGTCGCCTGTCAGGCGGAGCCGAGGGACCCTGGGGAGCGGGAGGAGCGGATCGTCCTGCTCCTGGAGACGCCCCCGCGGGATCTGGATCCGCGCTTCGTCTCGGACTCGAGTTCCACCAAGATCTCGAAGCTGATCTTCGCGGGCCTCACCACCGTGGAGACGCCGGACCTCACCCCGATACCCGACCTCGCGCAGAGCGTGGAGCCGGCCTGCGAAGAGGGCCCTCGGGACTGCACCCACTGGATCGTGACGCTCCGGGAGGGGCTCTTCTGGCACGACGGCGTGCCGGTGCGGGCGCACGACGCTGTGTACACCTGGAGGACCCTCCTGGACCCCTCCCTGGGGTCCCCCTTCTCCGGAGATCTCAGGAAGAAGATTGCGCGGGTCTGGGCCGAGGGAGACCGTCGGATCCACTTCGAGCTGAAGGACCCGGACGCGCTCTTCGCCCTGGACCTCGCCATCGGTCTGGTGCCCGCCCACCTCCTGGAGGGCACGGAGCCGCCCCAGCGGCTGACCGCCTACGTGGGAACGGGGCCCTATCGATACGAGTCACGGTACGGGGACGTGAAGGTGACCCTGGAGCGGAATCCGGAGTACCACGGCCCCAAGCCGCCGGCACGGTGGCTCGTGGCGCGGGTGATCCGGGACGAGGCGACCCGGATGCTCTCGGTCCTCGCCGGCAGCGCGGATCTCGCGGTGAACAACCTCTCCCCTCCCCTGATCCGGAGCCTCCAGGACGAGCCCGGGCTCCGCATCGAAGCCGGGCCGGCGTCCTGCACCACCTACATGGCCATGAACCTCACCCGCTCGCCCCTGGACCGGCGGGACGTGCGAAAGGCCCTCGCGCTGGCCCTGGATCGGCGGGGGATCGTTACGCACATGTACCACGGGCGCGCCCGGCTGGCCGCGGGGATCCTGCCTCCCCTCCACTGGGCCTTCCACGGGGCCATCGAGCCGCCGCCCTACGATGTTGAAGGCGCCGAGCGTCTCCTGGACCAGGCCGGGATTCCCAGGGATCCGGAGACAGGGATCCGCATGACCCTTACGTTGAAGGTCACCACGGACAGGTTCCGCACCGCGGTGGGTCGGATCCTCGCGGACCAGCTGGCCGCGGTGGGGGTGGAGGTGGAGACCGTGCCCACGGAGCTGTCCACCCTCCTCTCCGACGTCCGCCAGGGCAACTTCGATCTCTACGTGCTCCAGGTGCCCGAGGTGATCGACCCGGACATCCTGCGCTGGCTCTTTCACTCCCAGGGGACCCCGGTCCCGGCCGGGGGGATCGGGGACACGGAGTACGGCCGCCTGGATCGGCGCTTCCTGCCGCCGGGATACAAGGACATTCAGGGACCCTTCGCTGCAGAGTGCGAGGAGCGCTGGGTGCCGTGGGTGGAGGCCCGCGCCGGGGAGTACCACGGGATCGTGGACGCGGGGGGGACCCTGCCCTTCACCACGGGGAACCGGAGCTTCTTCACGGACCCCGAGGTGGACTGCCTGCTGGACCTTGGGAGACGCACGCCGACGCGGGAGGATCGGATCCGGTACTACCGGCGCATCCAGGAGATCCTGGCCGCGGAGCTCCCGCTCCTGCCTCTGTGGCACGAGGACAACGTCGCCGTGATGTCCCGCCGCCTCGAGGGGTATGAGATCCTCCCCATCAACCGCTACCGCCCCCTCACGGGGACCCGGCTGGAGGAGAGCGAGGGCACCGGCCGGTGATGGCGCTCAGGCGCCCCGACGCTGGCCCTTCCCCCGGGGCTCCGGCGGCCGCCGGGGCGCGGGCGGTGGCGCCTCCGCCGACTCGGAGGCCTCTGGGGATCCCGCCTCGAACTTCTTCCTGATGGACATGAAGATCGGCACGATGACGCAGAAGAACAGGAACAGACCGCCCACCACCAGGTACATCTTGGTATCGCTGTCCATGGATTCACCTCTCCATTGGAAACCAGAAGCCAGTACTCTTGCCTTGACGCCGGTGCTCAGGAGAGGAGGAATGGATCGGGGTCCTTGTTCGCGTTGCCCAGGCGGCGCGCCCAGGGGCAACGGTGGCCGGTGCTCGATGCGGTCCCGTCCCGCCGCGCCGCAGCAGACGCGGTCAGGGACCCGGCTGGGCCTCCGGGGAGGACTCCACAGCGGCCCCCGAGGGGCACAGGCCGAGGCCGCTCTCCCCGGGGCCCTCGCGCCTCGCCGCCGGCTGCTTCGCTTCCCTCGAGGGCATTCCCCAGGACCGCAACGCAGCGCTCCGGGGCCTCGTGGGATCCTCCGCGGGGCTCCTCCTTCGCTGCCCCGCTCGAAGCGGAGAGCAGGAGGGCCACGAGCAGGATCGATGGGACTCGGCGCTTGTGGTGGAGAGTGGTCCGCATTCCTTCAGGGCGCCTCATCGGTCATTCTACAGGATGTCGGTCATCCGGAGCGCGCCGATCACGTCGGCCTTGATGCTTCCGTCGGGGGTGATGACGACGCTGTAGGGGATGGTGTCCACCGCGTAGGCGTCGTGGGTGCCGCCGTTGTCGTGTGCGACATGGAAGTCGAGATCCTGGGACTTCATGTAGGCCCTGACCTTCAGGGGGTTGTCGTGGGTGACGATGAGGAACTCCACCTCGTCCCCGACTTCGTCCTTCATCGCGTGGAGCTCCGGGAGCTCCCGCTTGCACGAGGGGCAGGTGGTGGAGAAGAAGGTCATCACGAGGGTCTTGCCCGAGAAATCGGACAGCCCGTAGGTCTTGCCGTCCCGGAGGCTCTGCACCTGGAAGTCCGGCGCAGAACGGCCCTCCTCGAAGCGTCCGCCGCGTCGGATGATCCCGGTGGCGAGGAGGAGCGCGTAGATGACGGCGATGATCAGCACCGCGTCGAAGCCGCGCTTGAACAGGGTATGTCGGTCCAGGAGCTTCATCGGTGACCTCCTCCGTCAGCATATGGAGCCGGGGACCCACGTCAAGGTTACCGCTACACTCGGTCCTGGGTTTCTGATAGGTTGTTCCTCGTCTGAGATATGGAGGTGACGCCATGAAGGATGTGTTCATCGTAGCGCCGGTCCGGACGGCCATCGGGAGCTTCGGCGGGGTGTTCAAGGACGTGATGGGGTCGGACCTGGCGGTCCACCCCGTGAAGGCGTGCATCGAGCGGGCGGGCATCGATCCCGGGGATCTGGAGGACGTGATCTTCGGGAACTGCTTCATGCGCTCCGACGACATCAACATCGCCCGGGTCACCCTCCTCAAGGCCGGCATCCCCTGGCACGTCCCGGGGGTCACGATCCAACGACAGTGCTCCTCGAGCATGCAGGCCGTGGTCTACGCCGCCCAGCAGATCCAGACCGGCGGCGCGGAGATGATCCTCGTGGGCGGCGTCGAGGCCATGTCCCAGACCCCCTATATGCTCAAGGACGTCCGCTGGGGCAAGCGCATGCAGCACGGGGAGATGACCGACTGCCTCTGGGAGGGGCTGACCGATCCCAACACCGGGACGATCATGGGCGTCACCGCGGAGAACCTCGCGGAGAAGTACGACATCTCCCGGGAGGAGCAGGACGTGGTCGCCCTGCGGTCCAACCACAACGCCGCCAGGGCCACTGCGGAGGGTCGCTTCGCAGACGAGATCGTGCCCGTGGTGCTCAAGACCCGTAAGGGCGAGAGGACCATCGACACCGACGAGCACTTCCGGGCCGACATCACCATGGACGACCTGGCGAAGCTGCGGCCGGTGTTCAAGAAGGACGGCACGGTCACCGCGGCCAACTCCTCGGGCATCAACGACGGGGCCGCGGCGGCCATCATCTGCTCCGAGGACGCGGTGAAGCGCCACGGCCTCAAGCCCATGGCGCGCCTCGTGTCCCACGCGGTCGCCGGGGTGGAGCCCGAGCTCATGGGCTACGGCCCGGTCCCCGCGACCCGCAAGGCCCTCGAGCGCGGCGGTCTGACCCTCGGCGACATCGGCCTCGCCGAGGTCAATGAGGCCTTCGCCGCGCAGTACATCGCATGCGAGAAGCTCCTGGAGCTGGATCGTGGGATCACCAACGTCAACGGCTCCGGGGTCGGCCTCGGCCATCCTGTTGGCGCGACGGGGCTGAGGCTCATCGTCTCCCTGGTGCACGAGATGCAGCGTCGCGGGGTCTCCAAGGGCCTCGCGTCCCTCTGTGTCGGCGGCGGCATGGGGAAGACGACCATCTGGGAAGCTGTTTCGTCAACGAGGCTTTGGGCCGAGGGCTGACGTGACGCGGCTGCGGCAGCATGGGGGCGAGATAGCATGCTGAGGGGTCTCCTGATCCTCGTGATTCTGTTCTCCATGAGCTCCGGTGCGGTGGCGCAGGACCGAATCTCCGAGGAGGCGATGGCCTCCTTCGAGAAGGGGGTCGTCCACTTCAACGCAGATCGGATCCAGGCCGCCCGGGGGCTCTTTCACCAGGTGGCGAAGGACTCCCCCGGCTTCCTGGAGGCGTGGTTCTACCTGGGGATGTGCGAGCAGAGTCTCGGTCGGCACGGAGACTCGATCCCCTTCCTCGAGAAGGCGGCGGCCCTGGACCCGAAGTTCCTCGCTGTGCGGTACTACCTGGCCGTCGCGTTCCACGAGACCGGCCGGGATGCCCAGGCGAAGGGGCACCTGCGCGCGGTCCTGGACATGAAGCCCGACCACGGGGAGGCCCTCTTCCTCATGGGGATGATCGCGGGCAAGGAGGGCCGGAAGGACGAAGAGCTGAGGTACCTCAAGGAGGCGGCCCGGGTCGCCCCGGAGCTCTTCGAAGCCCGGTACAACCTCGGCCTCGTCTACATGGAGCGAGGCCAGCCCGGGGAGGCGGTGACCCACCTCAGGGGCGCGGTGGAACTGCGACCGGATGTGCAGGAGGCCGGGGATCTCCTGGCCCAGGCCTATGAGAAGCTGAACCGCCTGGACGAGGCCATCGAGCTGTACGAGGGCTTGATGAAGAAGGCCCCGGAGGACTCGGGCCTGCGCCTCGTCCTGGGGACCCTCTACCTCAGGAACGGCCAGGCCGACCAGGCAGCGAAGGTGCTCTCCTCTGCCTGTGAGCAGGACCCATCCCCGGAGTGCTGGTTCAACCTCGGCGCGGCGTACCAGCGGGTGGACGAGTGGGCCCTCGCAAACGAGGCCTTCCAGAAGGCCGCGTCCCTGGCGCCGGACGACCCCGACGGGCTCTACCAGCTCGCAGCGAGCCTCGGGAAGAGCGGTCGCCACGAGGAGGAGATCGCGGTCTACCGGCGCGTGCTGGCCCTGGAGCCGCAGCACGCAGACGCGCTGCACAACCTCTCCCTCGAGCTCGAGCGGCGTGGTGAGAGCGAAGAGGCCGCCGGTCTCCTCGGGCGTCTCGTGGAGATCGAACCCGGCAACGCGGAGGCCCACC
Source organism: Pseudomonadota bacterium (assembly GCA_043815665.1). GTDB lineage: Bacteria > Myxococcota_A > UBA9042 > CAIXZC01 > CAIXZC01 > CAZNWW01. The sequence goes on along the minus strand of JBDRIT010000025.1, from coordinate 67,141 downwards.
TCGCCCTGGGGCTGATCCACGAGCGGGGCGGCCGCCTCGAGCCCGCGCGGATCCAGTACGAGGCGGCGCTCGATGCCCGGCCGGAGTACACCGAGGCGATGCTGGCCCTGGGACTTGTCTACCACCGCCAGGGGGAGACCGAGCGGGCCATGACCTGGTACCGCAAGCTCCTGGCTGAGCAGCCCGAGAACGCACGGGTCCACTATGGGATCGGGTTGATCCAGCTGGAGTCGAAGCAGCTCGACGCGGCGCGGATCTCCTTCGACCGGGCCACCAGTCTCAAGCCCGATCTCGTGGGTGCGTGGCTCTCCCTGGGGCAGGTCGAGGAGGCCTCCGGAGCCTACACGAAGGCGGCCGGGTACTACGAGCAGGGGCTCGAATACGCGGACGATGAGCCGAGGCTCCTTTATGCCCTGGGCCACGTCCTCTTCACCAAGGGGGACTGGTTCGGCGCAAAGGGGTACTTCGAGCGGCTGGACAAGGCCAAGCCCAACGACCCGCCGACGATCTACTACCTGGGCCTCATCGCAGGCAAGCAGGGAGACGCCGGGGCGGCGGCGCGGCTCCTGGAGCGCGCCGAGGCCCTCGCTCCCGGGAACGCGCATCTGCAGCTGGAGCTGGCGTTGATGATGTCTCGGGATGGCCGCTGTTTGGACGCCATGGAGCTCTACGACGGAGCCCTGGATCACGAGGACAGGCAGGTGCGGGACCTGGCCCGGGAGAACCGGCTTCGCTGCCTCCTGCAGCTCGGCCGGGACGAGGAGGCCGTCGAGGCCCTGGGGGCGATGCGCCAGGAGGGGCCCCTTGCGCCGGCGCTGGCCATGGAGCTGGGGCGGCTCCGCTGGCACCGGGAGGACTGGGAGGGCGCGCTGGAGCCCCTGCTGGAGGCGAGCGAGGATCCAGCAGGGGGGTTCCCCGTGCGCTACATGCTCGGGGTCGCGTACTACAGGCTGGGCCGGTTCGAAGCCGCGGCGCCCCATCTCGAGGCGGCCCGGGACGCGAAGAAGGACGACTACCGCACGCGCCGCACCCTGGCAGCGGTGTACGACAAGCTGGGCCGGCGGGACGACGCGGTGCGGGAGATGGAGGTGGCTGCGAAGCTCGGGGGCGACGGCGGCACCCGGGACCGGGAGGTCCTGGCCATGGCCTACCTCGAGAAGGGGGACACCGCCCAGGCGGAGACGCACCTGCGGGAGGTCTTTGCGGCGAACCCCAAGGACGAGAAGGCCGCCCTCTCGCTGGGGGCGATCCTCGAGACGGGGAAGCGCTTCGACGAGGCGGGAACGACCTACGAGACCCTGGTGAAGCACACCCCCGGCTCCGCAGAGGGCTGGAAGCGCCTGGGGCGCGTCCGCCTGGCCGCGGGGAAGGCCCGACCGGCGCAGGCTGCCCTGGAGAAGGCCACCGCTGCCGGTGCGAAGGACTCGGGGACCTGGCGCCTCCTGGCCCGAGCCCGGTCGGAGCAGGGGAGCCACACGGAGGCCGCCCTGGCCTTGAAGAAGGCCGTGGACGCGGGGGCTGACGACGCCCGGACCCGGCGGCTCCTCGCACAGGAGCTGGCGCACTCCGGCGCCGAGGTCGAGGCGTCGAAGTGGTTCCAGGCGGCCTGGGAGGCCGATCCCGACGGGGCGGAGGCCCCCGCCGCCCTGCGGAACGCCGCCACCCTCGCCTACAGGACCGGCGATCACACCAGGGCCTGGGCCCTCGCGAATGACCTGGTGAAGCGGCACGGCGACGACGCTCAGACCTGGCGGATCGCGACCTCCGCGGCCATCGGCATGGGCGATCGCGCCAAGGTGCGGACCGCGCTGCAGAAGGTCGTGGCCCTGGAGCCGGATGATGTGAAGAGCGTCCTGATGCTCGCCGGGCTCGACCTGGAGGCCGGGGACACCAAGGGGGCGACGGCGCTCTACCAGGGGGTCGTCTCGAAGGACCCGAAGTCGGCAGCGGGCTGGTCCGGCCTCGCCCGGATCGCAGCGGAGGCCGAGGATCACGCCACAGCGGCGAAGCACTACCAGAAGGCCGTGGCGGCGGATCCCGGGGACGCTCCAGCCCACTATGGCCTCGCCGTAGCGCTGTCCAACCTCCAGGATGGTGAGGGCGCCCTGCGCGCCCTGGACAGCTGCATCAAGGCGGATCCAAAGCTGGCGCCGTGCCACCACGCGCGGGGGCTCGTGCATCTCTCCCTGGGCGACGGGGCCGCGGCCAGGAGGGACCTCAAGCAGCTCAAGAAGCTCGACATGGAGCTGGCGAAGGATCTCGAGGCTCGGTTGAAATAGGGGATTCATGGACGGGGATCGGACAGCAAAGACCGCGCTCCCTTCCTGGTACGAGGTCCAACGTCTCGGACGGGACAGGGGCTCCTTCGATCAACACGCCGAGGCAGCGAGGGTCTACCGGGGGCTCTTCGAGTCCTTGCTCGAGGGCCTCCAGGCCGGCGTGGCGATCATCGACAACGGGACCGGGGCGCTCATCTTCATCAACGGCGCCCTCGCCCGGATCCTCGGTGGCGAGCAGGCGGAGATCCTCGGGACCCACTACCTGGAGCATGTCGCCCCCGAGGATCGGGAGCGGATCCGCGACTACCACCGCCGCAGGATCCTCGGGGATCCCACGCTGCCGCCCCGCTACGAAATGCTCCTCACCACCCGGGGTGACGAGCGGCGGGTCGTGGACTTCAGCATGGGACCGATCCGCTTCTCGGATGCGATCGTGGTGTTCATGCGGGACGTCACAGAGGAGAAGCTCTACCACGAGCCCCTGATCCACCTCCAGAAGATGGAGGGCATGTCCAACCTGGTGGGCAGGATCGCGCATGAGTTCAACAACCTCCTGGCCTCGGTGCTCGGGCACACCTCCCTCCTGAAGAGCAGGATCGGCGGCGACGGTGATCTCGAACCCCTGGTCCTCCGGGTCGAGCAGGCCACCCTGAGGGCCCGGGAGGTCCTGGGGCAGCTCCTCGAACTGGGCGGCGGGCGCGGCACCTTCTTCAACCGCATCTCCGGGCCCTGCTGGCCAAGCGCCTCGAGCAGGTCCTCGATGGAGTCCGGGGCGTGGACGGGATCGGGATTGCCCTGGAGATCCCCGAGGTGCCCTGGCCGATCCGGGGAGATCTCAACCTGCTCATGCAGGCGGTCCTCGAGCTCGTCGGGAACGCGGTGGATGTCCTGACCGCCGGCGGGAGGATTCGCGTGCGCCTGGAGAACCGGGACCTCTCGGAGAGCACCGACGCGCCCGCAGGGGCTCCGCCGGGGAGGGTCCTTGCGATCACCGTGGAGGATGACGGCCCCGGGATCCCCCTGGAGCTCCGGGGGCGGGTGGTGGAGCCCTACTTCACGACCCGCGAGGATGCGCGGCACGATGGTCTGGGTCTCACGAAGGTCTTCAATACTGCGCTGCAATTCGACGGTTCCATGGAGGTCGGCGCCACGCCGGGGGGAGGCGCCCGGGTGACCTTGTACATCCCCCGTGGCCCCGACCCCGACGCGAACCTCCCGGTGGTCCTCGAGGCCGAGCCGATCATCGGTGAGGTCCTGCTGGTCCTCGTCGTGGACGACCAGGCGTACATCGGGGAGATGATCGCGTACATGCTGGAGCCACAGGGCATCGAGGTCCGAACCCTCCTGGATCCCAACGAAGCGCTCTCGGCGATGGAGTCCGGGGAGATCGAACCCCAGCTCCTCATCGTGGATGCGCGCATGCCCGGCATGGATGGACGTGCGCTGGCCCTCCGGGTGCATGCACTCCGGCCCGCCCTCCCCATCGTCATGACCTCCGGTTTCACCGGTGTATCGACCATGGATCACGAAGTCGGCGGGATCCTCTCCGGCTTCCTGAAGAAGCCCTTCACCGTCGGTCGCCTCCTCGAGACGGTCCTGCCCCTCCTCGGTCGGGAGCAATGATGTCTCCCCAGGTCCTCTCGCTCCTGCTCCTGATCCCCTGCCTGGCCGTCGCCGGGGACCCGCGGGGCGGGGAGGCCGACCAGCAGGCGCCGCAGCTGCCGGTGCCCCTGGTACGGGGGGCGGCCCCGCCGATCCCGGCCTTCGAGGGGAACGGTGACCCTGGGAACCTCTGTCCACATGACCCCTGTCCTGACAAGGTGCAGGTTTTCCTGGCCGGGCACCCGGGCGTCCGAGGGCGCCTCCTGGCCTCGGAGCTGAGCCCCGAGCATCGCCTCCTGGCGCCGGGTTGGGGGAGGGCTGCGGCCTTGACGGCCGTCCCGAGGGCCCTGCTGCGGGCCAGCCACGCGCGGCTCGACGGGTGGCTGAAGGGCCGCGATGCCCGTCTCGCCGAGATCGACCGTCAGGACCGGGAGCGGGATTCCACGGGGGTCCATGCCGGCCCGCGCCCCTCGTCGCGGTCCGTGCTCCAGGACTGGAAGCGGGTGGACGTCTACCACCCCCGGATCTCCTCCGGTCCGTACTGGGATCAGCTCGACTGGGGACGCTGGCCGGTCACCGGGGCGTGGAGTCGGACCTTCACCGTCGCCGCAGGTGATCGCGTCGAGGTGGGCTTCTCCCGGCTCCGTCCCGCGCTCGGTTACCTGGCGCCGGACCCGGTGGCCTGGCTCCTCGACGTCGACGGGGGTGGGGACCCTGCACGGGGGAGCGTCCGCGCCTGGTCCGACGATGTCGACGGTGGTCCCCTGCCGCGCCTCGCGTGGACGGCGGCGGACCCCGGGACCCTCCGTCTCCTCGTCGCGGCCTATCAGCCCTCCTCCGCGGGCTTCACGAGCCTCGTGGTCCAGGTCAACGGCCAGATCCTGTGGGAGGAGCCAGGGATCTTCTTCGGCGGGGTCCGCATCCCTCAGGTGGAGGTGGCCGCCGGGGATGTCCTCCATGTGGTCGCCGGGGGGCCGGAGGGGGATCCCGCTGGTGCGGACGCGGTCCTCTTCCTCCTCTCCGATGGCTTCGAAGACGGCGCGACGTGGCAGGCGGCAAACAACAACCTCGGACTGAGCCCATCCCTCACCGTGGGAATCCCTGGGGCGATTGACGCAACGATCCTGCTCAGCGCGTTCGGGCGGACACCCCTCGAGGATCCGCTCCTCCTCCTCAGTCGGGGAGGATCGGGGGCCGTTCCCGATCGGGACGGAGACGGCCTGGACGGGATCATCGAGGGCATCCTGGGCACCTGCGACGGGCCGCCCGAGGAGGCCTCCTGTGTGAGCCCCGTGGCCCACCTGGATGGTTGGGATTCCCGGGACTCGGACATGGACGGTCCGACGGATCTCGAGGAGCTGGTGGGGGTCCGACGGTGCTACCGGCGCGCGCCGGGGCCGCCCTTCGGCGACCCGGGCCGCTGTCGGGACGACGACCAGGACGGTCGCTGCGACGCGACCTGTCAGCCCGGCGACACCGTCATCGAGCAGCCCCTGGGGCCTGCGATGGGTGCGGACCCGAGGCGGTACGACGTCTGGGTGGAGATGGACGGGCGCGCAGCCCTCGAAGGGGAGGACGGCGTCTACCGCGTCTGCCTCCCCGCCGGCGACGCCCGGACCCAGCTCCGTGCGCTCTACGATCCTCCACTCTCCGCAGGGCGGCGCCGTCCAGCCGATGGGCAGGGGATCACTGTGCATTGGTTCAACGACGAGGTGCTGCCCGTCGGGTTCCAGGCCCACCGCCCCCGTCTGCCCAGCCAGGCCGAGCGTCGTGCCTGGTTCAACACGATGTTCACGTCCGCCCGGAAGTACTCGGGGGTGTTCCGGTACATGGTGGGGACCTGCGGAAACGCAGGACAGTCCGATGGACGCGGCAGGGTAGGGATCGTCGGCGCGGACGGCAGCCCCGCCGGGGGAATGCGGGTGGCCCACGAGCTGGGCCACCTCCTTGCGCTGAGCCATTACTGGGATCGACCCCTTCCCGATCGGACCCCCTTCTACCTGAGCCTGATGAACTACGGCTACATGTACCGCGTGCCGCCCATGGTGGACTGGGACGGGGAGTTCGCCTCCTGCGGTCCGGGGCGGTCTCCCTGCCGGGACGGTTTTACCTGTGTGGAGGCGGCCAAGGCCTGGCGTTGTGTGCCGGACTGTGGGCGCCGGTCGAACAAGGAGGCTCAGCGCCCCTGGGGTTTCAGCGCCGGCGCACTCCGCGTCACGGGGGCGCCACGGGAGCTCGACGTCCTCCCCGAGGAGGGATACCCGCGCTGGTATCTCCCCTGGCTGTACTGCTACACCGATGAGCGGCAACGGATCAGCCACACGGAGCGGCTGCAGCGCTTCCTCTCACCGATCTGCAGCAAGGGCCGCTGCGTCCGGTGCGAGGGCGACATCTGTGCCATCGACTGGGATCGAGACGGCGACTTCGACGGCGCGGAGCAGTTCGATGTGGACTACAGCGCCACGGTGGACGATGCGCTCCTGGTGGACCGGGACGACTTCCGCAGGATGCTGGAGGAGGGCTGGAAGGGCTTGCACCGCATGACCTTCGGTGACGTGGTCCTCCTCGCTGACGGGTTCGAACCCGGGGTCCGCACGGGAATCGCCCCCGCAGGGCCCGCCGCGCCCGCCCCCGACGGCGGGCTCTGGAGGGACGTGACCAACGTCTGCGACGAGGCGGGTCGCTGGACCATGTGCAACAACCGTCGGGGCAACCACGCGGCTCTCTTCCGTGGCCCTGCGTCGGGGGACCGGGGCCTCCGGTACGCATTCTGTGATCTCGCCGACGCCGTGTGCTCCAAGGGATACCGCAGCGCGGGGGGGGCGACCCTGTCCCTGCGGGTGAAGGTGTGGAGCCCCACTTGGGAGGGGGAGGGCGCGACCCTGGCGTGGCTCGACGGCTACCGCCTCCAGGCCCGGGTTGCAGAGGACGGCCGCGACGTGCGCTGGCGTCTCCTGGGTCCCGGCGTGGACGGCACCATCATCAGCGTGCGGGACCGTGGCGCGGCAGGGCAATGGACCCGCCTCACGATCCAGCTCGACGACCGCAAGGACCAGGTTCGTCTCATCGTGCGCCGGGGCGACCTCGTCATCGACGAGACCACCGCCCACGCCCCCGCCACCGATTTGGACCTGTCCCAGCTCTGGATCGGCGCCCCTCCCGGGGAGGTGACGTCGTTGACCGGGTTGATCGACGACGTCGTGCTGATCTCCTGGCCCGTGAAATACTGAGGGAGGCCACGTCTTTCCCTCCCCATTCCCAGTAGCCGAGCCCTGGCGGCCTCGGCTACTGGTCCGTGTTCTTGCGCCGGATGAACGCGGGCTGCTCCATCTCCTTGGTCACCGCGGCGTCATCCCAGGGGTTGTGGATGAGGGGCTCCCGGCGGGGGGGCTGGGCGGGGCGTCGCTGCGCCTGCATCTGCTGCTCCTGGTTGGACCAGATCGGTGTGCGGTCCTGATGGTGTGGCATGGGCGGCGGGGTGGTCTGCTGCCAGTGGCGGGGGGCGGCGGACTGCTGCCGAATCGAGGCCTCGGCCATGTACTCGTCCGCGGACGCGGGGTCGTAGGCGCGGTCGAAGCCCGTCGCGATGACGGTGATGCGGATCTTGTCGTGCATGTCATCCCGGACCACGGCGCCCATGATGATCTCCGAGTTCTCATGGGCGGAGCTCTGGATCAGGCCCACGGCCTCGTTGAGCTCGTGGAGCTTGAGATCCGGCCCGCCGATGATGTTCACCAGGATGCCCTGTGCACCCTCGATGGAGGACTCCTCCAGGAGGTGGGAGGTGATCGCGTTCTGGGCAGCCTCGATGGCCCGGCCCTCGCCGCTGGCCTCGCCCTGACCCATGACTGCGCGGCCCTTCTGGTGCATGATCCGGCGCACGTCGGCGAAGTCCAGGTTGATGAGCCCGGGCTCGATGACCAGGGACGAGATGCTCTTCACGGCGTGGAAGAGGACGTCGTCGGCCATGGTGAAGGCCTCAGTGAGGGTGGCGCTGCCTGCCGCGTGCTCCAGGAGGCGGTCGTTTGGGATCACGATGAGGGAGTCGACGTTCTTCTCCAGATCGGCGATGCCGTTCTCCGCGTTGCGGGCCCTGCGGATCCCTTCGATGAGGAAGGGCTTCGTGACCACGCCGACGGTGAGGGCGCCGGCGTCCTTGGCGGCGCGGGCGATGATCGGCGCCGCGCCGGTGCCGGTGCCGCCGCCCATGCCCGCGGTCACGAACACCATGTCCGCATCACCGAGCATCTCGGTGAGCTTCTGCTGGTCCTCCATCGCGGCGTTCCTGCCGACCTCGGGGTCGGCCCCCGCGCCGAGGCCGCCGGTGAGCCGCGCACCGATCTGGAGGCGGTGATCGGCCATGCTGCTCTCCAGGGCCTGGAGATCGGTGTTCGCCGCGATGAAACGGACACCTTCGAGATCCCGCTTGGAGATCATGTTGTTCACTGCGTTTCCGCCGCCGCCACCGACGCCGAAGACCACGATCTTTGCATGAGTGCCCATCTCGGGGAGGTCGGCCATGATCTTGCTCATCTTGTTCTCCATTAGAGTTGCCTTGCGGTTTATGTGATCGAACATGTTCATTCTTCTGTTCCTAGAATGTTTCCCGGATCCAGACGCCGATCTTGCCGAGGACGCCGCTCTTGGAGCGGGCGTTCTCGCTGCGGCTCGAACGCGGCACGATCGGTGATCTCTCCTCCGACCATGCGGTGAGGCCCAGGACGCATGCGTAGGCGGGTCCCTTCACCACGTCCACGAGACCTCCGAACTTGTCCAGATTGGGTCGGCCAACCCGCACCGGCATGGTCAGGATGCCCTCGGCCAGATCGTCGATCCCCGGGAGCTGCGCGGTGCCGCCCGTGAGGACCAGGCCCGCGCCCAGGAGGTCGGCGAAGCCGGACTTCTGCACCTCGTCGAAGATCGGGTACATCATCTCCTCGATCCTCGGCTCGATGATCTCGGCCAGCATGGACCGCTTCTGGATGACGGGATCCCGCCCGCCGAAACCCGGGACCTCGATCTCCTCGTCTTCTCCGACCATGTTGGCCATGGCGCAGCCGTGACGGACCTTGAGCCGCTCCGCCTCCCGGCGAGGGGTGCGCAGGCCCATGGCGATGTCCGCGGTGACCAGGTCCCCCGCGAAGGGCAGGGAGGCTGTATGGATCACGGCGTTGTTGTGCCAGATCACCAGGTCGGTGGTCCCACCACCGATGTCCGCCACCACGACCCCCAGCTCCTTCTCGTCGTCCGTGAGGACCGCCTCGCTGGAGGCGAGGCCGCTGAAGGCCCGGTTGGCTACGGTGAGGTCGTTTCGGAGGCAGCAGGTCAGGAGGTTCTCCAGGGCCGTCCGGGCGCAGGTGACGATGTGCACCTTGGCTTCGAGGCGGACCCCGGTCATCCCAACCGGGCTGCTCATGATGTCGTTGTTGTCGATGACATAGCCCTGGGGAAGGGTGTGGACCACCTCCCGGTCCTCCGGGATCCGGATGGCCTGGGCCGCCTCGATGACCCGGTGCAGATCCTCGTCTCCGACCTCGCGGCCACGCACGGCCACGAGCCCCTTGGAGTTGAACCCCCGGATCTGGCTCCCGGACACGGATACGACGATGGAGCCCACCTCCCTCGCAGCCATCATCTCGGCCTCTTCGACGGCCTTCTGGATGGCTTCCACCGTTCGGTCGATGTTGTTCACGATCCCGTTCTTTACCCCATAGGACGGTGCAGTGCCGATCCCAAGGATGTCGACTCCCCCAGGGCCCCGCTCAGCGACAAGCGCCACGACCTTCGTCGTACCGACGTCGACCCCTACGATGACGTCGTCTCTTTTTCCCATCAGATGCCTCCAAGGTTCATATCGGTCTTGCCAATCCACTCTAGACTCATCATGGGAGGAGCTCCCTCGGGGCTCCTCGAAGGGGATAGACCTGCCGGCGATCCGTGCCGGCCAGGTCGAGGTTCGCGGCCTTGACCGCGACCTTCCAGGGGTGGGTGTCGTTGTCCAGCCGGACGGTCACGACCTCAGCGCCGCGACTGTCCAGATCCGACAGCACCACCTCGAGCCGCTCCCACTTCTGTACGAAGGGCCCATGCCCCAGTACGAAGGTGACCTGCCCGCCCCGGGAGTAGATGCGATACCCCTCCACGGGATCGATGGAGATCTCCTCCAGCGGGAAGCGGTCACCGAGCCCGGTCTGTCCGTACTCGGTGATCAGCGCAAGCGCCTCTGCCAACATCTCCTGAAGGCCGATGCTGCGCATGTCCTCCAGCCCGATGGACTCGACACTGCTCAGGGACAGGACCGGGAGGTCGGAGAACTCCCGGACGCCCACCCGCGTGAACGGAGTCGCCGTGTCGTCCAACAGATAGAGGTCGCCGGCCGCCAGCATGGCGACCGGTGTGCGCTCGGTGATCTCCACGACCAGCGTTTGGGGGAGCTCGCGATGGACGTGGACCTTGCGCACCCAATCTTCCCGGGCCAGCGTGTGCTCGACGTCGTCGGGGTCGACGGCCATGATGCTGGTCCCGAGGCGGAGGCCCGCGGCGGTCGCCACGTCCTCCTCGGAGAGATGGTTGAGCCCCTGGCACCGGATCTCCATGAGTGCGAAGTGGGGGCTGCCCATCGCATAGAGGATCACCCGGTAGAGGCCGACGGGGAGGATCGCCACGACCGCAGCCAGGGCGACGTAGACCAAGGGGCGCGAGAAGGCGATGAGCGCCTTCAGCGTTCGCTCACGGCGTATGAGCCGTCGGGCCGCGCGGACCTTGGTCCCGCGTGCCCGGCGCTCACCCTGGCGCTGCCGTTGCCGCTGCTCTCTCGTGCGCGATGTCCGGGTGTCGGGGTCCCGGCGGAGGAGCCTCTTGAGCGCCTTCATCATCGCACCACCTCCCTGCACACTTCGAGGACCGAGGACGCCGCGTCCGGGCGACCCATCGAGCGACTGGCCGCGGCCAGCCGACCCAGCTCTGCGGGATCGGCGTGCAGCGCAGTCAGGCGCCGGACGAACTGGTCGCTGTCGAACTCGGCCTGGATGATCACTTCGGCACCTCCGATCCGCTCCATGGCACGAGCGTTGTGCTCCTGGTGGTTGTCCGCCGCGAAGGGAAAGGGGACGAGGATTGCGCCGAGGCCGACCGTCGTCAGCTCGGCGATCGTCGTCGCTCCCGCGCGACAGATCACCAGGTCACTCGCCGCCAGGAGCGAGGCCATGTCCTCGACGAAGGGGACGACCTCCACCTGGGGGTTTCCTCCGTACGAGGCCAGCGTCTCCTCCTCCCGTCCCAGGCCGCACTGATGGGTGACCCGGACGTCCGGATGGTCTCCCAGGAACGCCGCCAGGCTGGCCGCCAGGTCGGTGTTCAGGAAGCGGGCCCCCTGGGAGCCGCCGAGGATCGTCAACTTGCGGAGGTCGGGTTTCTTCGCAGGACGATCAGCGAGGGCTCGGAGGGCCGCACGGACCGGGTTCCCGGTGAGCACGACCTTGAGGACGTTGAGGTGAGACGCGGTCATCTTGAAGCTGGTACACACGCGACAGGCCGTCCGGGACAAGACCCGGTTGGTGAGGCCGGGGATGCTGTTCTGTTCACAGAGGACCAGGGGGATCCTCTTGAGTGACGCTGCGGCCCCCGTTGCGAAGGAGGCGAAGCCCCCGGCGCCGATCACGACGTCAGGGTGGAACCGGCTCAAGATCTTCGCTGCTTCGCGGACTCCGCCCGGAACCGTGGACAAGCTGCGCAGTCGCGTGAGGGTGTCCATGCCCTTGAGCCGGCCGCCCCCGGAGATGACCTCCAGGTCGAAGCCAGCGGCAGGCACCATCGTCTCTTCCAGATTTCCGGCTGCACCGACGTACAAGGCCTCGCCGCCCTGGGCGATCCACTCCTCAGCGATCGCGAGGAGGGGGGTCACGTGGCCGCCAGTGCCGCCACCTGCGAGGCAGATCCGCTTCATCTCTCGTCCCGGTTCAGCACGATGACGTCCGTGGTCTCCGTCGCCTCTTCCTGCGCAGCGGCGGCCCGTGCCTTGGCCGCCTCCGGGGAGAGGAGGTTCCTCGATACGTTGAGCAGCAGACCCATGGCTGCCGCGATGGTCACCATGTTCGATCCGCCATAGCTGACCAGAGGGAGGGGGAGGCCCTTGGTGGGCAGAACCTGGCAGTTCACCGCCATGTTGGTCCCCGCCTGGATGGTGATCAGCAGGGTCATCCCGAAGGCCAGGTAGCGCAGGAAGGGATCCCGACAACGCCACGCGATGACCGTGCCCCGGTACAGGATGTAGAGGAAGCAGGCCGCGATGAGGGCGACGCCGATGAAGCCGAGTTCCTCGCCGATCACTGCGAAGATGAAGTCCGTCTGGGACTCCGGCAGGTGACCCGCGATGCTCTGGCGACCGTTGCCGAGGCCCGCGCCGAAGACGCCATTGGAGGCCAGGCCCGTGAGGGCCTGGGTGAGCTGGTAGCCATAGGTCTTCTCGTAGCGGATCGGGTCCAGGAAGGCGCGGATGCGGTTCATCTTGACCTCGCTGGTGACCACGAGGCCCACAGCCACGGGGACGGACACCAGGAGGAACGAGGCCACGTACTGCCACCTGGCGCCCGCCACCACCAGGAGCGAGAGCATCAGCATCGTTAAAAAGATGCACGAGCCGAAGTCCGGCTGGAGGAGATAGAGGATGATGAACATCGCCGCCACGACGATGTAGGGCAGGAAGCCCAGGGAGAGGCTCTTGATCTTGTCGCCCTTCTTCGCCAGGGAGTGGGACAGCCAGACGATGAAGAACAGCTTCGCGAACTCACCGGGCTGGAACTTCATGCCGATCTCGATCCACCGGGTGGACTTGTTGGCCGTGTGACCCCATACGAGGACCGCGAGCATCAGCCCTGCGCCGATGAGCATCGCCGGGACCGAGAGGCGCCGGACCCAGCTCAGGGGCACGAAGATCCCCAGGAGGAGGACGAAGAGCGCCAGGCCGCCGTGCCAGAGGTGGCTCAGGAGGAAACGCGTGTCGCCCGTGAGGGTGAGGCGGTTGTGGACCGTGGCGCTGTAGACCATCACCACGCCGATGCCGATGAGCAGCGATGTGATCACGAAGAGCCCATGCTCGAAGTGATCGTCGTCGAGGGCCAGGCTGTGGGTTCGGGTCTCGTGGTCCATCATCTCGTCACCGCACCTTGAGGGAGGCCAGGGCCACCAGGGCCAGGAGAATGCTCACGATCCAGAATCGAACGACGATCTTCGTCTCGGGGATCCCCTGCTTCTCGAAGTGGTGATGAATCGGGGCCATGCGGAAGATCCGCTTCCCCGTGAGCTTGTAGCTGGTGGTCTGCATGATCACAGACACCGCCTCGAGCACGAAGACGCCGCCGATGACCACGCTGAGGAGTTCGTTCTTGGTGAACACCGCCGCGCAGCCCAGGGTGCCGCCGAGGGCCAGGGAGCCCACATCGCCCATGAAGACCTGCGCGGGGTAGGAGTTGTACCAGAGGAAGCCGATGCCCGCTCCGATGAGGCTGGCGAGGACCACGGTCAGCTCGTAGGCCTCCGCCACCTTTGGGACCAGGAGGTACTCGGAGAGGGGCAGCTTGTTGATCACCGTGCCGGAGATGTAGGCGAGGACCAGGAAGGTCCCGGCACCGGTGATCGTGGGCCCGATGGCGAGGCCGTCGAGGCCGTCGGTGAGGTTCACCGCGTTGGAGAAGCCCACCACGACCACCGTGGCGAAGACCGCGTACAGCCACCAGGGGATGTACAGGTAGAAGCGGTCCGCCCGGAGGAAGGGGAAGTACACGTAGGTCTCGAAGCCGTACGAGCCCCAATAGAAGAAGGCCAGGAAGGTCGCGAGGGTGATCCCCAGCTGGAGACCGAGCTTCGTCTTGCCGCGAATGCCCTTGCCCCGGGTGAGCTTGCGGCTGTCGTCCACGAAGCCGATGGCAGCGAAGGCCAGGGTGAGGCCCATGGTGAGCAGGACGTAGATGTTCGTGAGGTCGCCCCAGAGGACCACGGAGGAGAGAATCGAGACCACCATCAGGGTGCCGCCCATGGTGGGCGTGCCCGCCTTCCGGAAGTGGGACTGGGGCCCGTCCTCCCGAATCACCTCACCGATCTGCAGCGTCTGGAGGCGCTTGATCAGCCAGGGGTAGAGGAGCCAGGTGATCACCAGCGCGGTGGTGGTGGCGGCGACGACCCGGAAGCTGGTATAGCGCAGGACGTTGAACGGCCCGAAGATGTCCGTGAGCTGTTCGAAGAAGAGGTAGAACATTCTCTACTCCTGCGTCCCGGCCATGCGGTCGAGGATCGTCTCCATCCGGGCGATCCTGGAGCCCTTGAGGAGGATCGTGTCCCCCGGTGCGGCGACCGATCGGAGCCAGTCCGTGCAGGCGTCGTGGTCCTCGAAGCGCCGGACCCGGTCCGGGGCCATGCCTGCCTCGATGGCGCCGTCCGCGATGGCGCTGGCATTCGCACCCACAACCCCGAGGCCGCTCAGGTCCGCCGCCGCTGCCAGGCGGCCCGCTGCCCTGTGCTCGCCCTCGTGGGCTCCGCCGAGCTCTGCCATGACGCCCAGCGCCGCGTAGCGACGCCCCTCCCGTACCTCCGCCAGGAGGCGCAGTGCCTCGGCCACGGACGCAGGGTTGGCGTTGTACGTGTCGTCGATGATCCGGAGCCCGCCTGCGGCGACCACGCGGGTGCGCCCGGGCACGGCAGAGATCCCGTTCAGGCGGCGGCAGCCCTCCTCCAGGGTGACCCCGAGGAGACAGCCGACAGTGAGGCCCGCTGCCGCGTTTCGGAGCTGGTGCCGTCCGGGTACATCCAGGGCCAGGCGGATCGGCGCGCCGTCCCGCCAGCACACCGTCGCTGAGGGCGTCAGGCCCCCTGTCTCGGCGCTGATCCGCAGGTCGTCTGCTGCGTCGTAGCCGAAGCGCACTACGCGGGCCGGCGCCGCAGCGGCCTCGGCGAGGACCCGATCGTCGAAGGACGGCACCACCGCGACACCGTCCTTGGGGAGGCCACGGAGGAGGGCCCCCTTCTCGTGGGCCACGCCCTCGATGTCTCCGAGCTTCTCGGTGTGGGCCGCCGCCACCAGGGTGACGACACCGATCCGGGGGCGCGCGATCTCGGTCAACCTGCCGATCTCTCCCGGCTGGTTCGAGCCCATCTCGATGACGGCGGTCCGGTGCTCTGCGCCCAGGCGGAGCAGGGTCTGCGGGACACCGATGAGGTTGTTGTGGTTCGAACGGTTGGTGAGCGCCGGGCCGAGGGCCTCGAGCACCGCCCTGCACATCTCTCGTGTGCCGGTCTTCCCGGCGGAGCCCGTGATGCCCACCACGGGGAGCTTGTATCCGATCCGGTGCGCCGCAGCGAGGTCTCCCAGGGCCCGGAGCGTAGAGGAGACGAGGACGTGGGGGACATCGCCGAGCACCACGGCGCGCTCAACGACCGCCGCTGCGCACCCCGCGGCCACCGCGTCCGCCGCGTAGATCGCGCCGTCGAAGCGATCCCCTCGGAGCGCCACGAAGAGCGCGCCGGCGGACACCGCCCGGCTGTCCGTGATCACCGCGGTGATCTTCGCGTCGGGATCTCCCACCAGGCGCCCACCGGTGATCCGGGCCACGTCGCGGAGGGTCAGCTCACGCATCATGTGCCCCTCCCGCCAGCTCGAGCAGCATCGCCGAGGCGATCTCGCGATCGTCGAAGTGGGTGCGGACGCCGTGGACCTCGACATAGGTCTCATGGCCCTTTCCGGCCACCAGGACGCCGTCGCCCGAGCGGGCACCGGCGAGGGCCCGGCGGATGGCCGTGGCCCGGTCAACCTCGACCAGGACCCGGGCGCGGTCACTCTCGGGGATCCCTTTCAGGATGTCGTCAATGATCACGGCCGGGTCTTCCGTGCGGGGGTTGTCCGAGGTGACCACCGAACGGTCTGCGCCCCGGGCCACCGCGGCTCCCATGAGGGGGCGCTTGGTGCGGTCCCGGTCTCCGCCCGCACCGAAGACGACCCAGAGCTCTCCTTCAGTCATGGAGCGGGCGGCGCGCACCGCGTTCTCGAGCGCGTCCGGGGTATGTGCATAGTCCACCCAGACATGGATGCCGAGGTCATTGGGCACCGGGTCCATGCGTCCAGGGATCCGGTCGCAGGCGCGGATGCCTTCCTCGATGGCCTCGCGGGGCCAGTCCAGCGCGCAGGCGATGCCCACGGCGAGGGCGATGTTCGAGAGGTTGTGCCGGCCGCCGAGCGCGGACCGGATGCTCAGCCGGCCAGCCGGGGTGTCCATCGACGCCTCGATCCCGTCCGCGTCCACCCGGGACTCGAGGACCCGTACGCTCGCCCCCGGATCCTCGAGGGAGACCGTGAGGACCTCGACCGACGTTCGGTCCTTCAGGGAGGCGGCCCAGGCGTCGTCGATGTTGAGCACTGCGGCCCGGGCCAGGCGGCTGGCGGGTAATAGCTCCGTGAACAGGCGGGCCTTGGCCTCGCCGTACTCATTGATGGTCTCGTGGTAGTCCAGGTGTTCGGGGCTCAGGTTGGTGGCCGCGGCCACCGTCCACTGACATCCCAGCACCCGGTGCATCACCAGGGCGTGGCTGGAGACTTCCATGAGGATGGTGTCACAGCCCGCGTCTACCATGGTTCGCAGGATCTCCTGGAGGACCGGCGCCTCGGGGGTGGTGTGGGTGGCCGGCTCGCTGCGGCCGGCGTAGCGGTAATTTACCGTCCCCACCACGCCGGGGTTCGCACCGGCGCTCCGGGCGATGGCCTCGAGGAGCCAGGTGGTGCTCGTCTTCCCGTTCGTCCCCGTGATGCCTACCAGGGTGGCGGCGTCCGACGGGCGCCCTGCCGCGTTGTGGGCGAGCCTTGCGAGGGTCCGCCGCGCGTCCGCCACCAGGACCCATGCAGGGTGGGGGAGGAGGGTCTCCTTGCGGGTGCCGACCAACAGGACGGCGCCCCGATCCCGCGCCTGCGCGAAGTAGTCGTCGCCATGGACCTTCTCTCCGGGGATGGCGACGAAGGCGTCCCCAAGCGTGACCTGGCGGGAGTCGTGCCAGACCCTGGCCACCATCGCGTCCAGATCCACGGTGCTCTCGATGACCTCGACGCCGGCCAGCAGGTCGCGAACGGTGATCACCGGGGCACCTCCGTTCCGTGCTGTCCGTCGAGCCGGAAGGTGACCACCACGGGGGTGTTGTCCGGCACGAGGGTGTCCGAGGTGGGACGCTGGTAGACCGCACGCCCTGCGCCCACGGGCTTGAGTTCGATCCGCCGCTCCCGCGCGATCTCCATGGAGCGCGAGACGGTGAGGCCAGAGAAGTCCGGGACCAGGGTGCGCCCCTCGATGATGGTCGGGACCTCGCCGTCGCCAAAGGAGGGGGCCGCGTGCGTCCTCGCGGAGACCGGGGCCTCCGATGTCTCGGCGAGGATCTCGTGGACCGGACTCGCCTCGGGCTGGATGCCCAGTTGACGGAGGACCGCCGGCGCGATCTCTGCGAAGATCGGGGCGGCCACGCCGCCGCCGGAGTGATCGAACTGCGCGTCGGCCAGCAGGACCAGGATCGCCACCTGGGGATCCGCTGCGGGGACGAGGCCCGCGAAGGAGGAGCGCCAGACCTGCTCGCTGTACTCCCAACCCAGGACCAGGGGGATCTCTTCTTCCTGGCCGTTCCGGACCACGATGCGGGTCTCCGTGGGGTGGTTGATCGGCACCGGCTGATCCGCGGTCCCGGTCTTCCCGGCCACGGTGTACTGGTGGACGGCTGCGGCGGGGGCGGTGCCGCCCTCCTCCGTGACGTGGATCAGGGACTCCACGACGGCGCGGGCGGTCTCAGCGGAGACCGCCTGGCGGATGGTCTTGGGCTCGTTGTTCAGGAGGATGTGCCCATCCGGGGAGATGATCTGCTTGACAAGGATGGGCCGCTTGAGCCGACCGCCGTTTCCGAGCGCGGCGAACGCGTTCACCAGCTGGATCGGGGTCACGGAGACGCCCTGCCCGAAGCAGATGTTGGCAAGGTCCACGTCATGGGTGCTCGCTGCTGAGCGGATCCGTCCAGAGGCCTCGAGGCGCGGGTCCACGCCGAGGCGCTCCCCGAAGCCGAAGTCCCTGAGGTAGCGGATCACGCGATGCTTGCCGAGGCGCTCGACGCCGATCTTGCCGAGGCCGATGTTGGACGAATACTTGAGCAGGTACTTGCCCTCGCACTTCGCCATGGGGTGGGAGTCCTTGATGGTCACGCCGTGGAGCTTCCACTCCCCATCCTCGAGATCATAGACCTCGTCGGGATCGAACTCCCCCTCCTCCATGGCCGCAGCGATGATGAAGGGTTTGAGCACGGAGCCCGGCTCGAAGCGCTCTACCAGGGCACGGTTGCGCCGGTAGGAGGCCTCGTCGCCGGTGTAGGTCGAGGTCGCGTTGGGGTTGAACAGGGGCGCCTGGGCCATCCCGAGGATCTCGCCGGTCTGGACGTCTTCGACGATGATCAGGCCCCAGCGTGCCTGGTAGCGCTTCAACGCGGACGTCAGCGTGTCCTCGAGGATCGCCTGGATCTTCGTGTCGAGGCTGAGGACGATGGTGTTTCCCGTCGGACGGAGGTCGGGGAAGTCCAGGATGTAGGAGGTGCCGCCGCCACGGATCTTGAGGCCGGAGGCGACCAGGGGGTAGCCCTTGAGCTGTTCGTCATAGGAGAGCTCCAAGCCGAGGCGGCCCTGGAGCTCGAAGGGGATCGGGTGGCGACGGCCGCGTTCCTCGAGGTACTCACGATCCGGGAAGCTGGCGAAGCCCAGGATCTGTCCGGCCAGCTCCTTCCCCACGTAGAAGCGGGTGGCCTCGGGCTCGACGATGAGGCCCGACAGGGCCAGCTTGCGGGCCATGAGATCCCGGTCGGGCAGATCGGGGTTCTCTGGGGTGTACCCGGTGACGTCGAGGATGGCGTCGCCGATGGTGGGGCTCACGTTCCGCACCAGGTAGCAGAACTTCCCGCTGCAGTCCGCCTTGCGGTACAGGATCTCGGAGTCGGTGCCCGTGAGTCCGCCGACGAAGCGGACCACGGCGTCGAGGTCCTTGACGTCGCCCCTGCGGACTGCGAGGCCGCAGGACTCGATGGTCTGGGCGAGGACGTTGCCGGAGCGATCCACGATGGGGCCGCGCTTCTGGTAGATCGTCTGCTCCGTGACCTGGGCCCGGGCCGCACGCTCAGCGTAGAACCCGTTCTCCCGGGTCTGGAGAAAGAAGACCTGGAAGACGCTCGAGAGGATCAGGGCCGCCACGAGGAGGGCCAGGACCGCCATGCGGCGTCGCGCTGCGCCGAGGCCGAGGCTCTGCTCATCCCGGATCGGGGAGCGGGTGCCGTGGGTTCGGGTGAGGCTCATGGGAGCCTCTGCTTGCATCGGCGGCCATACTGGCCGTCAGGGTCGAGCTTCACGCATTTCTGCAGGGTCTTGAGGGCGTCCGCGGGGCGGGACAGGTTCTGGTACAGGACGCCGAGGTGGAAGAGTGGCTCCTGGTAGTCCGGGCAGAGCTTCGTCGCTTCGCTGTACGCCTCGATGGCGGCCTCGGTCTGCCGACGGACCTCCTGGACCATGGCGATGTTGTTGTACGCAAGGCACATCTTGGGATTGAGGAGGATCGCCATCTTCAGGTACTTCTCGGCGAGGGGGTACTTCTTCAGCTTGTAATAGGCCCAGCCGATGTTGTTGTTCACCAGGTAGGGCGTGGGGTAGAGGGGCTCATGGGTCAGGGGCATCAGGTAGTCGATCGCACCCTGCCAGTCCTCCATGGCGAGCAGGAGCGCGCCCATGTTGGCCCGGGCTTCGTGGAACTTCGGGTCCAGCTCGACGGCGTAGCTGATGTGCTTGAGGGCTTCGCTGTGCTGGCGCCGACCCATGTAGATGAAGCCCAGCATGTGGTGGGCGTTCGCGTTTCCGGGGTTGAGCTCGATGGCCTTGTAGAGCTCAGCGAGCGCCCCGGGGACGTCCTGGTTCAGGTAGCAGTTGGTGCCGAGCTTGAAGTGATAGTCCGACTTCTTCTCCAGGGGGTTCTCACCCTTGCTCGAGGAGCAGGATACCAGGAGGGCGATCAGCGCGAGGATGCCTGCCTGCTTCATTTCGTCTCCTGGACCGACGCGAAGTCTGCGGGGACCGTGATGATTTGCTCGGGAACCGGAGGCCGCATGTCGAGAACTTCACGGGCCTTTCTGTTGTTGTCCGGGCTGCGCCGGAGCGTCTCGTACTCGGCCTGGAGCAGGTCTCGTTCCCGGGAGAGATCCCGGTACTGCTCGGTGAACTTGCCGAGCTCCGCGCCCATGTTGATGACCCGATGGTGCCGCCAGACGTAGAAGAGGCCGAGCCCGGTGAGCAAGAGGATCGCGACGATGGAGATGACCAGCAACCGGGTGGCCTGGGCGCGCATCAGGAGGTCCTCCGTGCAATCCGCAGCTTCGCCGACCGGCTCCGCGGGTTCTCGTGCTCCTCACGGGCATCCGGGAGGAGGGGTCGTGGGGTGAGGATCTCCCAGTTGCCGTCGCGCCGGCCGTCCCGGAACGCGTGCTTGACCTTGCGGTCCTCCAGGCTGTGGAACGAGATGACGCCAAGGAGACCCCCGGGGGCGACGACATCGGCCCCGAACTTCAGGAGCCGATCCAGGGCACCGAGCTCGTCGTTGACCGCGATGCGCAGGGCCTGGAAGACCAGGGTCGCCGGGTGGATGCGTCCTTTGCGCGGCAAGGTGGCGGCGCAGATCTCGGCCAGCTCCCGGGTGTTCGTGAGGAGGCCGCGCCGGCGAGCGGTTTTGAGGGACTTCGCCATGCGGATCGAGGCGCGAATCTCACCGTTGTAATAGAGGATGTCGGCGAGCTCGCGGACGCTGTTGTTGTCGATGACGGAGGCGGCGGTCTCGGAGGTCCCGTCCGGGTCCATCCGCATGTCGAGCGGTCCCTCGTGCCGGATGCTGAACCCCCGGTCTCCCGTGTCCAGCTGGTGGCTTGATACTCCAAGATCCGCGTACACTCCGCGCACCTCTCCCCATCCGATCTCCCTCAGAATTTCCGGGATCTCGGAGAAATTGCTCCGAATCAGCTTGTAACGCCCCTCGAACCTCTTCAGTCGCGCGGCGGCCGCCACGAGGGCATCCGGGTCCTGGTCGACTCCGACCAGGAACAGCTCCGGATTCTCCTCGAGCAACGCAGCGGCATGCCCTGCGCCGCCAACCGTCGCATCGACGACGACGCCCCCCAGGGGAGCGAAGTGTTCGACGATCTCCCGCAGGAGGACTGGTTGGTGATAGCGCTCATCTGTCACGCTCCCTGCTCTCCGCCCTGCGAGTTTGCCCTGCGCTGCCTGGACAGCTCCTCACGGAGCCGCTCCATGACCTCCGGTGCATTGGCCTGGAGGTTGCGCAGATCCTCTTCCGCCTTCTCGGGTGCCCAGATCTCGATGTACGCGCGGCACCCGAGGAGGGTGATCTTGTCCTCGATACCGACCATCTCTTTGAGGTAGTCGGGGAGCACCAGCCGGCCGACGTCGTCGATGCTGGTGTAGTTGACCAGGGACATGAGCCGGAAGCTGTCCATGACCGCCGGGCTGAGCAGGTCCACCGATGACACGTCACCGATGGAGCTCCATTGATCCTCGGACATCAGGATCAGGCACGGCTTGAAGAAGGAGAGGGTGAGCACGAGGTGCGGGTGTTCGTGGCCCCAGGTCCGGATGATCTGATTCCGGAGCTTCGCCGGAAGGATGAACCGGCTCTTGCCATCGAGCTTCGCGTTGTAACGTCCTGAAAACACTTGTGCCCCCCCGGCTGAAGAGAAGGAATCCTGGTCCCCGACGTTGATCCCTTCTGATCCCGGCTGATCCAAATCATCAGGCCAATATGGCGCAATGTCAACCCAACCTGTTGAGAGAAAGAGAAGGCTTCATTGCGACGAAATCGACGTGTTCTACCAAATGTAGCGGTGCGTCCGCGGTGTGGCCACAAGAGACAGGAATAAAGGCAATGAAACCAATGGGGTGCTGAACATTTGTTCAAAGTGGATCAACGGGGATCGCACTTGAAATTCAGGCCCTGTGTTGTCCGAAATTCGATCGGTCAGTGTTTTCAGGGGGATGCTTCTGTTTTCGGCCCTCGCTCCAGAAGTAATGTGGGAAAAGTATCTAGTATGTGCAGTGGTCCATGAAGCCCGGAAATGTGATATATGGAGGAATGTTCACTTATGATCCCTTGTGCCCCCATGTTCCCCCCGTGCTGAATGTCACCGTCAGAAAAGGCGAAAGAAACCAGCGGGTTGAGCGCCGATAGAAGGGGGGATAGATGGGGGGACCGGTGGCCATGATGGGGAATCTGCAATAGGGACACCCTCCCGGGGGGCAGCTTCGGCGCCACGGAGCTCCAGCCCCGTGGTCCCATGTCTCCTGTGAATAGTATTCGGATGGAGCGTCCGGTCAAGAAAACGACCAGGGAGCGGTCATTCTCATCGAGGTCCTGCCCGCCAGATCCCGGTGACAGGAAAAGGAATCGTGCCCCGCAGAGGTCCCAGCTCCCCTCTCCCGGGCAGTCAAGCCCCGGGTGGAGGGCGACGGGAGGAGCGGCGTTGCGGAGTTCGTGGTGGATCATCGGGGATCCATTGGTGAGGATCCGCGGGGCGCCGAGATCCCGGTAGACCTCGAGGGCCCCCGCGAAATGATCAACGTGCCCATGGGAGATGATGAGATCATCGACGCGGCGGATTCCCTGGGAGCGGAGGAAGGGCAACAGGACCCTGCGGCCGGACCCCGGAGGGCCGCCATCCATCAGGAGGACCCGGCCGCAGGCCAGCCGAACCACCGACAGGTTGGCCTCTCCGACATCCAGGAGCCACATCTCCATGGGCGCCGACGGGGCCGGCGCGAAGGAGAAGCCGAGGCCGACGGCTCCGACTCCAACGAGGATCCAGGGGCGCCCACGGCGCAGACCGCACCGGAGCATCCACAGGGCACCGAGGCAGGCGAGGGTGAGCCACGGAACGTCCCCTGGGACCATCGGAGCCGTGAGTCCGAGGTCCGCGCCGATCGCGGCGATCCACGTCTCGATCCGGGTCGCCGCCTCGAAGAGGACCACCAGGACCCCCGGCGCGAAGCCTGCCACCGCGCAGGACGCCCCGACGAGCAGGGCCCCGGGGAGGAGCGCCACGCTTGCGACGGGGACCGCAGCGAGGTTGACCAGGGGTGATGCGAGGGGCAGGGGGCCGAAGTGCCACGCGACGAAGGGGGCCGTGCCGAGGAACGCAGCAAGGCTGACGCGGGCGAGACCCAGGGCGGCCCGGGCGAGGCGGGGGAGAGAGCGTGCGCCGTCGTCGCGGGGGGACAGGCTCCACAGGATCGCGCCTGTGGCCCCGAAGCTGAGCTGGAACCCGGCCTCGTGGATCGCACCTGGATGGTGCAGGAGGTTGACGAGGGCGGCCAGGCCGATGGCCGTCGCGGCGTCGGGTCGGCGATCGATGATTCGGGCTGCTGCGAGGTGGAGGAGCATGGTCGCGGCTCGGAGGCAGCTCGGAGGTGCCCCCGCCAGGGCGGTCTGTAGCAGGACCAGGGGGATCGTCGCGATGTACGGGATTGTGACGAGGGCCCGGGGCGACAGGCGGGACGCGAAGGGGATGAGGAGGAGCCGCAGCGCGCCGCTGACCACGAGGGCGCCGAGGGCGAGATGCAGCCCGGAGATGGCGAGGAGATGCGCCATGCCCGCCCGCACGAAGTCGTCACGAAGGGACTCCGGGAGGGCGCTGCGCTCGCCGAGGGTGAGCGCCAGGGCCAGCCCCTTGGCGGTGGGATCCGTCGTCGAGCGTTCGACGCCGCGTCGGATCCGCCGCCGGAGTCCCCCGAGAGCGCTCTCGATGCCGCCGACTCCGCCGCGCTCCGTGCCCACGATCGGCGGAGGGATCCGCAGACGTCCCAGTCCAGCCACACCCTGGGCCAGTCGATGCCGACGGAGGTCGAACTCCCCCGGATTCACCGGCGGATGCCACGGCTCGAACCGTGCCCTCCCTCGGACCCGATCTCCAAGCCTGTAGGGAGGACAGGGGGCCGCCAGGTGGAGATGAACCGTGGTGCGGAGGGGCTCGTCGAGCCGGACCGACACCCGCCAGCCTCGTCGGGTCGGCAGCGGCGCTTCAGTGACGATGCCTTCGAATGTGCGCTCGCGCCCGTCCATCCATGCTGCGGCCGCTCCGCAGCCCTCGATACAACGCGCCTCCTGGCCGGTAAGGGACATCCCGAGGAGGGCACCGGCGACGATCACGGCCATGGTCGCGGTCGCCTCCCGCAAGCTCGCCGTCGGCCCATGGCGCCGGCGGCGGTCCCGGATGAGGAGGGCGACGACGGCCATCGCCAGCAACGCCGGGTCCACCCCGAGGACCCCGGCGGCCAGGGACAGGGCGAGGAGCGGGATCGGACGGTCCATCCAGACCTCCTTTAACAAGTAGAGAGGGGGGGCGGACACGCCCCGAGTTAATCGAAGCACCCGGCGTGCGGGGAAGCGCTTCTGACCGATCCGGCGCCGCGCTTGCATGATCACGGTGCGAATGGTCTAATGTCAGCGGCGCTGTTGCAGGAGGTTGGGGGGATGCGGTTCGCAAACTTGGCGATGGTCGGGTTCGCTGTGGTCTTCATGGCCACGAGCTGTGGGTCCGAGACCGTGATCAATCCAGGAACCGTGCCTTCGGAGGATTCATCCGCCTGCCTCTTTTCCAGCTGCTCTGGTATGGAGTGCGGTGACGATGGCTGCGGTGGCTCCTGCGGGATCTGCACCGGGGGCCTCTTCTGCTACCAGGGGGTCTGCGTGAACCAGGTCCCCGTGGACACCGACGCCGGTGACGGGGGCGTGCTCCCGGGCGATGGCGGAGGTCCGGGCGTCGACGCCATCGTGGCGCCGCCTGGGGTGGACACCTACCAGCTCCCGGACATCGCGGATCCCACGGCGGACTCGGACAGCGACGGCATCCTGGACGGCATGGACAACTGCCCCTTCGACTACAATCCGAGCCAGATCAACTTCGACAACGACGCGGGCGGAGACGCGTGCGACCCCGATGACGACAACGACGGTGACTCCGACGAGGTGGACTGCGAGCCAAAGAACCCTGCGGTGTCCACCTGGGCCACGGAGATCTGCGACGACATCGACAACAACTGCAACTACCAGATCGACGAAGCGGGGGCCGTGGGGTGCATCCCCTACTACCAGGACCAGGACCAGGACGGGTTCGGGGTCTTCGAGACCAGCCAGTGCCTCTGCACGTCACAGGACAGCTGGACCAGCATCAAGTGGGGGGACTGCGCGGACATGGATCCGACCCTGAGCCCTGGGGCCACCGAGGTCTGTGACGACAAGGACAATGACTGCGACGGGGTCCTGGACGAAGGCTGCGACGAGGATGGCGACGGCTTCTGCAACATCTTCATCCAGACCATCGGTTTCCCCTCGATCTGCCCCTTCGGACCTGGGGACTGTTACGACGGCTCCCCCGCGGTGAACCCCGGCGCGCTCGAGGATCCGGGGGACGGGGTGGACAACGACTGCGACGGGGAGATCGACGAGGCCATGGTCTGCCCCGGGCCCTGTACGGGCAACACTGTGGACGCTTACCTCTGCGCGCTGGAGATGTGCTTCGGCCCCCTGATCCAGTCGGCGAACTTCTCGTCGCCGTCCAACTCCAACATCAGCTCCGCATGGGCCGCTGTGGGCCACTACGGCAACCAGAACAACGACCTGAACCCCTGGGCGGGCGTGAGCTACGGCATCCTGGCCTCGGGGGCCGCCACGGGGACCTCTCATCACGGCCAGCTTGGCGGCTCCGGGGTCGCGGATCCCTTCGCCAACGACGGGTACACCACCTACGACAACGTGGAGTTCAAGGTGGTCCTGACCGCGCCGGCGAACGCGGTGGGCTTCTCCATCGACTACATCTTCATGTCCATCGAGTACGAGGAGTGGATCGGGACCAGCTTCAACGACAAGTTCTACATCTTCCTCAAGGCCCCTCAGACCACGGGGAACCAGAAGATCGTGACCAACTACACCAACTGCTCGAACCCGAACGCGTACTTCGACTTCCAGGACAACGGGCAGAAGTGGTGCTACATCGCGATCAACACCGCGTTCTCGGAGCCGTGCAGCAACTGGCAAACCAACATCAGCGGCACCGGCTACGAGTGCAACGAGGGCTCCTCCACCGGGTGGCTCGTTACCCAGTGGCCGATCCAGGGCGGCGAGACCTTCGAGCTCACCTTCCACATCCACGACTCCTCGGACGCGGTGTACGACTCCGCGGTGATCCTGGACAACTTCCACTGGCTGTCCACGCCCTTCGATCCCGGCACCGCTTCCCACGACTAGGTGCCGAGCGCAGCCGAGCAGGGGGCGAGGGCGTCCGGGGGCGGGGCTGCGGCGGCCCCGGGATGGCCCGTGCACCATCCGCTCTCAATCAACAGACGGACGTATGCGTCAATCGAGCGGACCGCCTCCGGCTTGGCGCACGGGCCGCCCCGGAACCCCCTCGCCTCCACCCCCGCCCCCCCTCGACCCCTGCTCGGCCCTATTGGGTGGATCTTTCACTGTGGGAGGCCCGTCCACGGGCCGATTCGGGGCGTGGACGCCCCTCCCACAAGTTAGAAATGTGGCGGTTCTCTGCTACCATCGCCGGCAACGGAGGTGACGTATGGATGAGAGGACTGCATTTCAGGACTGCTACCCCGACGACCTGAGCCATGCTACGGTTGCGGGCGGTTGAACGAGCAGGGCCTGCAGATCAAGAGCCGGTGGGACGGAGAGGAGTCCGTGTGCCTGTTCACCCCGAGGCCGGAGCACATGGCGATCCCGGGCATGGTCTACGGCGGGCTCATCGCGTCCCTGGTGGATTGTCACGGCACCGGCACCGCGGCTGCGGCCGCGTTCCGGGCTGCGGGTGCGGAGCCGGGAACCGAGGACACCTTCCGGTTCGTCACAGCGAGCCTCCACGTGGACTACGTTGCGCCGACGCCCCTGGGGCCGCCCATCGAGCTGAGGGGCGTCGTCGAGGAGATCAAGGGCCGCAAGGTCGTGGTCAACGTGACGGTGTTCGTGAACGGGGCGTTCACCGCCCGCGGTCGTGTCGTCGCCGTCCGGATGCCCGGGAGCTGAACCGTCAGCCGCGCAGCGCGACCTTGTCGATCTTCCCCACCGCGGTCAGGGGCAGCGCGTCCAGGAAGTCGATCTGCCTGGGGACCTTGTAGGGGGCGAGGGTGTCCCGGCAGTGGCCCAGGAGCTCTTCCCGCAGATCGGTCTCTGCGCGGCCCCGGTGCGCGGCCGACAGCTGGACCACCAGTCGGACGTGCTCGCTGCCCGGGCGCTTCGGGTTGGGGAACCCCACCACCGCGCAGAGCTCCACCGCGGGGTGCTCGCAGAGGACCTCCTCCACCTCCCTCGAGAAGACCTTGTAGCCACCGACGATGAGCATGTCCTTGGCGCGGTCAACGAGGGTGATGTAGCCCTCCGCGTCCATGCGGCCCACGTCCCCGGTGAACAGCCAGATCTCCCCGTCGACCTCTCGGAGGACGTTGGCAGTCTCCTCGGGTTTGCCGAGATACCCACGCATGATCTGTGGGCCCCTCGCGATGATCTCCCCGGGGGTGTCCACTGGCTGCTCGATGGTACCGGTCTCCAGATCCATGATCCTCACCTGCGCGCTCTGCAGCGGAATGCCCACGGTGCCGACCTTCTTGCGCCCCATGGGGTTCGCACAGAGGATCGGGCTGGTCTCGGTCATCCCGTAGAGCTCCAGCACCTTGCCCTCGCCGACCACGGCCTCCAGGGCCCGGATGGAGTCCTCGGGGAAGGGCGCTGCGCCGGAGACGAAGACCCGGCACCGGGAGTGATCCAGGGTGGCAAAGGCGGGGTTGTCCTGGAGGATCTGGTACAGGGACGGGACGTTGGCCATGCCCGTCGGCCGGTACCGGGCGATCTCCCTGCAGATGTGCGCGGAGCTCCGTGGGTCCGGGAAGATGACCTGGGTGGTCCCCGTCGCCACGGCGGTGAGGTACATGATGAGGCCCGCCGCGTGAAAGAAGGGGAACGCGGAGCAGAACACCTCCTCCCCCCGGCGGAGCCCGATCCACTCCTCGATGGAGATCATCTGGGAGACGATGTTCCTGTGGGTGATCTCCACCCCCTTCGGCAAGCCGGTGGTTCCACCCGTGTACTGGATCAGACAGACCGCGTCCGGATCGATGGTCACCGCGGGCAGGTCCGGCGGCGTGCTCCTGAGGACGTCCCGCATCCTGCGGACCGTGACCCCGTCCATGGGGCCGACGGGCCCGGTGGGGACCTTCTTGAGGAGCCGGGCGAGGATCCTCTTGTACGCAGGGAGGCTGTCGGTGATCCCCGCAGCCACGATGTGCTTCAGCGCAGGGAAGGGCTGGTCGATGGTGCGGAGGCGGTGCGCGAGGATCGCGTCCAGGGTCACCAGCACCCGCGCCCCGCAATCCGAGAGCTGCTCCGCCAGCTCCGGTGCGGAGAGGAGGGGCGAGAGCCCCGCGACCGCACAGCCGGCGCGGAGGCCGCCCAGATGCGCGATGAGGTACTCCGGGATGTTGGGCAGGCAGATCGCGACCACCTCTCCGGGGCCGCAGCCTGCGTCCGTCAGGTAGCGTGCGAAGCGGCGGGAGTCCCGGTCGAGATCGCCGAAGGTCCCCGTTGCCCCGAGGAAGTGCCAAGCAGCGACATCGGGAAGCTCCCGAAAGGTCCGCTCCGCGACCTCGGTGTGGGGGATGTCCGGGACCTCGATCTCAGAACGGACGCCGGGATCGTAGGACGCGAGCCAGCGGCGGTCGTCGGTCATGGTCTTCCCTCGTCGTGGAGCTGAACTTCGACTCCCAGTATGGGATCTCCAAGATGAAAAGTCACCCCTCCGCCAGGCTCGACAGGAAACCTGGCAGTGAGTACCATGGACACGAAGCGAACCCGAAGGAGGGGAGCATGCGGATCCGGTTGACCTGCCTGGCCATCCTCACCCTCAGCATCCTCGCCGGGGGCGCCACACGCGCCGGTGACGCCTGGACGGAGCACCGGTCTCCCGGGCTCGGGCTCGCCTTCGAGATCACGGATGGATGCACGGCCCGGGACGAGGTCCATCACCCCGACGACCCGGCCCGCCAGATCTCCCACTCGGTGATCGTCAACTGCGGCGGTCCAGACCTCCTCCGGGTGGACATGTGGGTCGACCCCGCCGCCGGGGACGTTGCGACCTGGGTCGGCGAGCACCTCGGGCCGCTCCTGAAGGGGGCGCAACGGGTCGTGTCGGAGGTCGGCTCCCGCCTCGCCGTCCCGACGGTGGTCATCGAGCGCGGGCACACGCCGCAGACCGCGGCGCGACGCCTCGTCGCCTTGAAGCTCCATGGCCGGGTCTACGTCCTCACCCTCGAGATGGCCGACGAGGAGCGTCCGGGCGCGCTCCTCGACCGCGCGCTGGGCTCCCTCCGGGTCCTGGCGGAGGGTGGACGATGAGGGCGTGGACCCTCGCGGTCCTCGCCGTCGCGCTCGTCACGGCGGCGCCGGAGCGCGCCGAGGCGGTGGGATCCTGTGGCGGGGTCACCGACAACTGTCCGTGCGGTGCGAGCAACCCCTATCCCTGCTGCTCCAACGGCGGGAACTGCACCTGGTGGGCCTGGCACAGGGCCTGCTGCGTCTGGGACGTCGGACTCCCGGGCTGGGGGAACGCGAACACCTGGGCCTGGTACGCGAACCAGAACTCCAACTATACGGTGCTCTCCAACCCGGTGGTCAACAGCATCGCGTGCCGGGCGAGCGGTGAGTACGGCCACGTGGCCTGGGTGACCGCGGTCAACGGCTCCACGATCACGGTCAGCGAGATGGGGTGCTGGTCGGGATACGGGTGGTGGACCGCCAACTACAACAAGAGCTACTTCGACGGCGGCTTCATCGTCCGCAAGAACCAGTGCGCCTGCTCCCCCGGGCAGAGCCAGAGCACCGCCTGCGGGAGCTGCGGGAGCAAGAGCCGGACCTGCAACTCCAGCTGCCAGTGGGGGAGCTGGGGATCCTGCTCGGGACAGGGGACCTGCGCGGCAGGAGCCAGCCAGACCCAGGCCTGCGGGAACTGCGGGAGCAAGAGCCGGACCTGCAACAACAGCTGCGCCTGGGGGAGCTGGGGCTCCTGCACCGGTCAGGGTGTCTGCGCGCCGGGGGCCGATCAGTCCCAGGCCTGCGGCGACTGCGGGAGCAAGAGCCGGACCTGCAACAGCAGCTGCGCCTGGGGGAGCTGGGGCGCGTGCGCGGGGCAGGGGACCTGCGCACCCGGCGCGACGGAGTCCCAGAGCTGCGGCGACTGCGGGACCCGGGGGAGGACCTGCTCGGACAGCTGCGCGTGGGGCGGCTGGGGCGAGTGCGCCGCCCAGGGTCTCTGCACACCGGGTGCGAGCCAGTCCCAGGGGTGCGGCAGCTGCGGCGTCCAGAGTCGGAGCTGCACCGGCCAATGCGACTGGGCGGGGTGGGGCGCCTGCATCGGGGAGGGGATCTGTCCTCCCGGTCAGGTGGAGACCGAGGCCTGCGGTCTCTGCGGGAGTCGAACCCGTGTCTGCACCGAGGCCTGCGGTTGGGCGGCTTGGGGACCCTGCGGAGGCGAGGGCGCCTGCGCACCGGGGCAGCTCGAGACCGAGGCCTGCGGCCCTTGTGGGACCCGTCAACGGGTCTGCTCGGACGGGTGCGCATGGGACGCCTGGGGCACCTGCGTCGAGGCCGGGGACTGCAGCCCCGGCGCCTCCGAGACCGAGGCCTGCGGCGCCTGCGGGACCCGGGGGCGGGACTGCTCGACGGCGTGTGTCTGGCTCCCCTGGGGACCCTGCAAGGGACATCCCGGTCCCGACCCGGCCTGTGACGACGGAAGCCCGTGCACCTGGGACATGTGCGTCGAGTCCACCGGACAGTGCACCTGGGTCGAGAAGGACGACGTCTGCGGGGACGGGATCCCGTGCACCGAGGACCTCTGTGTCCCG
Source organism: Pseudomonadota bacterium (assembly GCA_043815665.1). Taxonomy (GTDB): domain Bacteria; phylum Myxococcota_A; class UBA9042; order CAIXZC01; family CAIXZC01; genus CAZNWW01. The sequence continues at coordinate 36,265 of JBDRIT010000025.1, read as the reverse complement.
GACGGGGGCTGCCAGCACCTCCCCCAGGATGGAATCTGCGACGACGGTGATCCCTGCACCGAGGACCTCTGTGATCCCGACGCGGGGTGTACCCATGGCGCGGCGGACGGCGCCTGCGACGACGGCGACCCCTGCACCCTCGGGGACGCCTGCGTGGCCGGCGCCTGCGTGCCGGGGACCCCCAAGACGTGCAAGGACGGGAACCCGTGCACCGACGACCTCTGCGACCCGCTCACCGCGGCGTGCGTGTTCCCGGCCAACGACGCACCCTGTGACGACGGGGATCCGTGCACCGCCACGGGATGCGCGGGCGGCGTCTGCGCGGTCCTCGAAGATCTCTGCACCGACCTCTACTGCGCGCCCTGCAAGGAGGACGCGGACTGCGGCGCGCCGGGCAACCTCTGCCTGCCCGAGCCCGGCGGCGGGGGGGCCTGCGGCGTCGACTGCGCGGACGCCCCCGGGGACTGTCCGGACGGCGCGGTGTGTGAGGCCGTGGCCGGCGCGCAGCAGTGCCGCCCGCCTTCGGGGAGCTGCAAGCCGGCGGTCCCGCCGCCGGACGCAGCGGAGGACGTGGTGATGCCCGGACCGGAGACGGCGGGCGCGCCGGAAGTGGTCACCGAGGAGACCGTGGGCCCGGTCGAGGTGGCGGGCGCCGACGACGGCCCGGGCGTGGAGCCTGCGACCTATGACGCGTCCTCGGAGGCCTCGGGGGGCTGCGCGGCGGGCGCAGGTCCCGTGCCGGGTGTGGGGCTGCTGTTCCTCGTCCTCGCCGTGATCCTGCGCCGCCGTACCCGCAGACCGTCGCCTTCCGATTAGCGGTAGAGGAGCTGCAGGAACAGGATGTTCATCAGGTTCCAGAGGGTGTGGGTGAACACCGATGCCCAGAGGGAGCCGGCGTGGCGGGAGACCAGCGCCAGGATCACGCCCAGGCCCATGAGGGGCAGGAAGCTGCCGACGGAGAGGTGGACCGCAGCGAAGACCAGCGCGGAGAGCGCGGTGGCGCTGTAAACGCCGAGCATCTTGTGGAAGCGATTCCAGAGGAAACCCCGGAAGAGGAACTCCTCGAAGAGGGGGGCCAGGAGGCAGATCGTCACCAGGAGCATCCCGCGGTCCAGCAGGGACTCGGACCCGATGAACACCGGGATCGCGGGGTGGGTGTCCCCGCCGACCAGGACAAGGCTCAGGATCGAGAGGCCCCAGACCACCGGGAGTGCCGCCGCGAAGCCGGCCAGGCCCCAGAGCATGGCCCGAAGGTGGAGGTCCCGGCCGCGCAGGCTCACCATCCCCAGGAGGTGGCGCAAGCCCGTCGTGCCCGGGGCTGAGAGGCCGATCCGACTGAAGCCCCGGATCCCGAAGGTGTAGATCATGGCCAGACCCAGAACGGCGCTGAACAGGTAGGCCCCCAGGATCAGCGCACCCTGAGACAGGCTCCCCTGGAAGGACCAGGCCAGGGCCCCGCCGCCGGCCTGGGAGGCGATGAACCAGAACAGGAAGAGGGCCAGGGTCTCCCAGGGAGTCGCGCCGAAACGCGCATGCAGGTAGTCCGGCGGTGCCTCGCTCCATCGGTGGATCAGGCGCTTGTTGAGGATCAGCAGCGCAAGGCCGACGAGCCCCAGGAAGAGGAGGCCCAGGAAGACCCCGGCGAGCTCGTGGATCCATGTGAGATCCGCGCTCTGCTGCGAGGCGAGCAGGGCCTTCGCGTCGGCCTCGTCGCCGCGCCGCTCCATCCAGCGCGCCCGCAGGCGATCCCGGGTCCATGGCGTGAGGGCTGCTGCGTCGAGGGCCGCCTCCAGGGCCTCCAGGGTCGCCGGCGCAGGGCGATCTTCGGACCAGGCGAAGCGCAGGGGGAGCAGCGCCTCCGGCCCGGCTCCTGCCCGGGACTCGATGATCCGGGCGGTCTTCGGCTGGTCCGCCGCGGCCGCAGCCACGGCCATGCCGAAGAGCAGCTCGCTGCGGGTCTCCTCGGTGACCCCCTGGATGCCCGTCATGAGGAGCTCTGCGTCTTGGAAGGGATCCGGAAGCGCGCCCGACGCGTCATCGCCGAGGAGCGCATTGGCGGCTGCGTGCAGCCGGGCCTCTGCCTGGGCGGTGCGGAGGTAGAGGTCCGCGAGGGTGGCCTCGCTCATGCTTGTCCCCTCGAAGGAGACCAGGAACGCGGACACCAGTCCAAAGACCAGCGCTACGATCAGGTTCGTGCGTTTCTCGGGCTCCAAGGACCCCTCCTCAACCTACGCGGGCGATGAGCCAGTCGACGATCGCGGCCTCGACCCGGGTCTGGACGGTCTCGTGGAGGAGCTCATGGTACATTCCGTCCCAGACGCGCCAGGTCTTGTCCTCGACCGGGAGCGCGTCGAAGAACCGCTTCGTCGCGGGGTTGTCCACCAGGGCGTCCTCACCGGCGGCCATGACGAGCACCGGGAGCGCCCACGCTGCGGCAGCGGCCTGAACCCGCGCCTGGGCCCCGAGGGTCTCGGTGAACCAGCGCGCCGTTGCCTTGGTGCCGATCAAGGGATCGTTGTTCCGCCACTCCACGGCCTCGCGGACGTGGGTGAGGGTGTCGGGGTTGATCCCGGAGTCCAGGGCGAGGGTCGGCCAGAGCCGTGACATGAGGCGCCCCATGATGTCCTTCCACGCGGGGATGTCCGCGTCGAAGCCGACGGCGGGGGAGAGGGAGACCACCCCGTCGATGCCGCCGCCGAGGGGATCCAGCGCGTAGGCGAGCACCATGAGCCCTCCCTGGCTGTGCCCCAACAGGAAGAGCGGGACGTCCGGCGCCAGGGGGCGGATCTCCTCGCGGACCAGGTGCAGGTCGCGCAGGTAGTCCCGGTACCGCGGCGTGTAGGCCCGGACGCCGCCGGAGACGCCGTGGCCGCGACAATCGAACCGACCCGTGGCGAAGCCCGCGTCGTTCAGCGCCGCGATGACGTGCTCGTAGCGACCGGAGTGCTCCAGGAAGCCGTGGGCCACGAGCACGAGGCCCTTGGAGTCCATGGGGATCCGGGCCCACCAGCGGAGGGGGATCCCGTCCTCTGTGGTGACGGTTCCATCGAGTTCACGGTTGGACATCGCGCTCCGTGCCGGGCCGGATCCCGGGCTTGGTTCAGGAGGCTAGCAGTACGCAGGGTCGGTGTAGACGCCGAACTCCTCGCGGAAGAGCTCGCTGACCTCCCCGAGGGTGACCCGGGCCTTGAGGGCGTCGATGATCGGCGGGACCAGGTTCACCTCGGCCCGGGCTCCCCTGCGGACGAGATCCAGGGCGCGCATCGCCTTGTCGTGGTCACGGCTCTTCTTGAGCTCAACGGACCGGGCCCGCTGCCCCTCCTCGACGGCCTTGTCGATGGTCAGCATCGGGATCGAGACCTTCTCGTCGTCGACGAATTCGTTGACGCCGATGATGACCCGATCCCCGGTCTCCACCTGGCGCTGGAAGTCATAGGCGCTCTCTGCGATCTCCATCTGAGGATAGCCCTTCTCGATCGCGACGAGGATCCCGCCCATGTCGTCGATCTTCCGGAGGTACTCCCGGGCCTCCTCCTCCACCCGGTCCGTGAGGGATTCGACGTAGTAGGAACCGGCCAGGGGATCGATGACGTCGGTCACGCCGGTCTCGTGGGCCAGGAGTTGCTGGGTGCGCAGGGCGATCTTGGCGGACTCCTGGGTGGGGAGGCAGAAGGTCTCGTCCAGGCTGTTTGTGTGCAGGGACTGGGTCCCCCCGAGGACCGCGGCCATGGCCTGGTAGGACGTGCGGACCACGTTGTTGTAAGGCTGCTGCGCGGTGAGTGAGACCCCCGCCGTCTGGCAGTGGGTTCGCAGGGTCCAGGAGCGCGGGTCCTTCGCGCCGAAGCGGTTGCGCATGACGTCGCTCCAGATCCTGCGCGCGGCCCGGAGCTTGGCGATCTCCTCGAAGAAGTCGTTGTGGACATCGAAGAAGAAGGAGAACCGTGGTGCGAACTCGTCCACGTCCAGGCCCCGCTCGATGCCGGCCTGCGCGTATCCGATCCCGTCGGCCAGGGTGAAGGCCAGCTCCTGGACCGCGGTCGCGCCGGCCTCCCGGATGTGGTAGCCGGAGATCGAGATCGGGTGCCAGCGGGGCATGTGGAGTACACAGAACTCCATGGTGTCCTGCACGAGCTTCATCGCAGGCTTGGGCGGGCTGATCCACTCCTTCTGCGCGATGTACTCCTTGAGGATGTCGTTCTGGGTGGTGCCGCCGAGGTTCTCCAGGGGGATGCCGCGCTCCTGGGCCACGGCCGCGTACGCCGCCAACGCAATGATCGCGGTGGCGTTGATGGTCATGGAGGTGGTGACCTCGTCGAGGGGGATCCCGTCGAAGAGACGGTGCATGTCCTCGATGTTGGAGACGCTGACGCCCTCCTTGCCCACCTCGCCCAGGGACAGCTCGTGATCCGGGTCGTAGCCCATGAGGGTGGGCATATCGAAGGCCGTGGAGAGCCCCGTCTGTCCGGACTTGAGGAGGTACTTGAAGCGCTGGTTGGTGTCCTCGGGCGTGCCGAAGCCGGCGAACATCCGCATGGTCCAGAGGCGCCCCCGGTACATGTTGGTGTACGGGCCGCGGGTGAATGGATACTCGCCGGGGAGGCCCAGGCGCTCCATGTAGGCGTCGTCGATGTCCGCAGGGAAGTAGACGGGATCCTTCTCGATCCCCGAGAGGGTGGTGTACGGCTTCTTGATCTGTCGCGTTGTCCCGAGCTTCTTTTTGTAGTCCGTGACCTTCGGGTGCTCGTCCATGCCCTGACCTCTGCGCGCCTCCTGGCGGCCCATCCCGCCGGGAGATCATTATTATTCTGTTCCGTGAGACGGGTCAACGGAAAGGGGGTGAGGCGTTGACTTGCGTCGGGCAGGGATCGATAATTCGAGTCGAGCAGACCAAGGAGGCTCAGTGAACGACGCCACCACCGTGGGTGAGCTGCTGCTTGCGCTCGCCCGCCGCAGGCCCGACGTGACGGCAGTGCTCCACCGCACCTCTCAGCATGTGTCTACGAGCACCTGGCGGACCGTCGTGGCCCGCGGGGTGTCCATGGCGTCGGCGCTCCGGGACCTCGGGGTCCGGCCGGGCGGCCGCGTCGGAGTGGTCGCGGCGCAGCGTCCCGAGTACATCACGGTCCTCTTCGGGATCTGGCTGGCCGACGCGGTGGCGGTGCCGATCCACCATACCTGTACGGGCCTGGAGGTGGCGGGCATCGTGGCGGGCTCCTCCCTCCAGGTGCTGGTCCTGTCCGGGCCGAAGCAGCTCCGCAAGCTGGCGACGGAGGTGCACCGCATCGAGGTCCCGGTGATCCTGATGAACGACGCGGAGATCCTGGAGACCATGGACGAACGCGGGCGGAGCTTTCTTCGCCTCCAGGACCTCACGGAGGAGCACCTCCCGGCGGATCTCGAGCTGCTGGACGCGCTGGTGGGGGATGACGAGGACACGGACACGTTCCCCGTCCCCACCGCTCGGCCGGAGGATCCCGCAGTGATCATCCACACCCCGGGCACCTCCGGGGAGTACAAGGGCGTGGTCCTCAGTCACCGGGCCCTGGTGTACCAGGGGAGGGAGATCGCCCGCGTGCTGGGGCTCGCCGAAGCGGACCTCCAGCTCCTGGTCCTTCCCCTGTCCCACGTCCTGGGCATGGTGTCGGTGCTCGGGTGCATGGTGGTCGGTGCGGGGGTCGCGATCGGCGGCGGGTTCCGGAGTCTGGTCGAAGATCTGGGGATCTTCCGGCCCACCTTCGTGGTGGGAGTGCCGCGGATGTACGAGAAGCTGGTCCTGAAGATCCGGGCCGGCACGGAGGAGCTCAGCGTCGCCTGGCGCATGGTGTTCCACCTGGGGATGGACGCCAGCCGCGAGCGGCTGGAGCGGCGGCTCCAGGAGGAGCCTGTGGACTGGCTGGCCGATCTGAAGCACGGCCTCGCGGACCGCCTCGTGTTCCCCAGGGTGCGGGGCCTCTTCGGTGGACGGCTCCGCTTCTTCGTGAGCGGCGCCGCACCCCTGAGCCGTGAGGTGGCCATGTTCATCTCCTCCCTCGGGGTGCCCGTCTACGAGGGCTACGGGCTGACGGAGTGTGGCGGCGCGTCCCACCTCAACGCGCCGGGTCGCTTCCGTCCCGGCAGCGTGGGTCGCGCCCTCGACGGCGTGGAGACCCGCATCGAAAGCGACGGCGAGATCCTCCTGCGATCCCCTGCGTGCATGGACGGGTACCTCGGTGATCCCGACGGGACCGCGGCGATGCTGGGCGAGGACGGGTGGATCCATACCGGAGACATCGGCCGGCTGGATGGGGACGGCTACCTCACGGTCTCCGGTCGAAAGAAGGAGCTCCTGGTGACCGCCGTGGGGAAGAACGTCTCGCCGCATAAGATCGAGACAGCGCTCAAGCGGATCCCCTTCATCAACCGCGCCGCGGTGTTCGGCGATGGCCGCCCCCACCTGGTGGCCCTCGTGACCCTCAATGAGGAACGGTGCAGGCAATGGGCCGCACAGGAGGGCCGGGAGGGGATCACTTCCGGTGCGCTGGCCGGGGATCTGGACCTCTACGAACGTGTCGAGCGCGAGATCGAGGCGATGAACCGCGAGATGGCCCCCCCGGAGCGGGTCCGCAGATTCGCGATCCTCGGGCGGCAGTTCACCGTGGAGGACGGGGAGCTGACCTCCCACGACAAGATCCGACGTCACCAGATCCAGGAGCGATATTCCTCGGTGCTGGATTCCCTGTTCGACGAGGAGGGTTGAGTGGACCGGGAGCACGAGGTCCTGATCATCATCCCGACCTACAACGAGCGAGAGAACCTCTCCGCCCTTCTGGAGGCGGTCTTCGTCCAGGTGCCGGAGGTGGACGTCCTCGTGGTGGACGACGCATCGCCGGATGGGACCGGAGAGATCGCGGACGAGCTGGCCCGGCGCGACCCGCGGATCCACGTCATGCACCGCACGGAGAAGGAGGGCCTGGGCAAGGCCTACGTCGCCGGTTTCGAGTGGGCCCTGGCGCGCCACTACGGGATCGTCTTTGAGATGGACTGCGACTTCTCCCACCGGCCGGAGCACCTCCCCGAGTTCCTGGAGGCGATCCAGGACGCGGATCTCGTCCTCGGATCGCGCCGGATCAAGGGGGGGGGCACCGAGGGTTGGGGGATGTCCCGAAAGCTGATCTCCTGGGGCGGGAGCTTCTATGCGCGCACCGTCCTGGGGTTGCCATATCGGGATCTCACGAGCGGCTTCAAGTGCTTCAGGCGCCAGACCCTCGAGGCCATGGACCTGGGGGATCTCTACTCCTACGGATACTGCTTCCAGATCGAGTTGACCTACAGGACCCACCTGAAGGGTTTCCGAATCCATGAGATCCCGATCATCTTTCCGGATCGCACCCAGGGCGAGTCCAAGATGTCCGGTGCGATCTTCAAGGAGGCCTTCTTCACCGTGTGGAAGCTCCGCAAGGAAGCCCGCCGCTCCTGAGCCGCGCTGAGTACTTCCTATGTACGTCAACGATCTTCCGCTATACTGGCCCCGATGAGCCTGGAAAAAAGAACGCATCTTCGCTGGGAGTCGTCCCGGAAGTTCTACGCGGTCGTCAAGGGACGGCGCATCACCGTCCTGGCGAAGAACCTCTCCCTCGGCGGGGCCTTCCTGGCCACCGAGACCATCGTCCGGCCGGGCAAGGTCCTCGTGCTCGAGGCCCCGGAGGCCATGGGCGCCGGGCCACCGGTGTGCACCATCGCGGCGAAGGTGGTTCACTTCACCATGCTCCCTGAGTTCGGCGCAGGGGCCACCTGGGTGCGGGCCATGTGTTCCGAGGGGATGCGGCCCCTGCGGGCCTGGCTTGCGGACCTCCTGAAGTTCGAGATTCCGGATCCCGTCGCACACCAGGTCCCGATGGAGCTCTGGGGCAAACCCCTCTACTGGGACTTCCGCAGGGGGCGCTTCTTCGTGGACGAGGCAGCGATCGAGCGCACCCGCACCCGTACGGCGGAGCAGGGCAGCCTCAAGGTCAAGGAGTCCCTCTGGGAGCAGCTCGGGAAGGTCCGGGTGGTTTACTCAGAGGCGCCGTCGCAGAAGCGAGCCACGATGGACCACGACGTGAGCATCGAGACCAGGACCTCCGGGAAGGATGATGAAACATCAGCGTCCGCGAAGGATCTGAGCCGCTGGCTGCGGATCTCCCGCAAGCGGCGCGCAACGGATCTCCAGGCGATCATCACACGGCTGAACGTCCGCATGTCCGGTCGGGTCACGGGCCTGGACAGGGAGGGTCTCGTCGTCGAAGTCGCGAACCGGCCCCCGCCACCGGGGAACCGGGTCATGGTGGACGTGAAGATCGAATTCCAGGGGATGACGTTCCCTGTGCGTTTCGCATGTGAGATCGAGGACGTGGTCGAGCGTCGGGACACTGGCCTCTGGGGCCTCGACCTTCGCATCATCTCCACGAACGAAGGTCCCCAGCCCGGGATCCTCAGGGCCTGGCTGAAGCGCTAGTCCTCCTCGTCGATGAACTGTGCTCCGCTCACGGGTGAGAGATCCAGCTCCGACGGGAAGTCCCGGATCCCGGTCTCTCCCTTTCCGCTGGCAGCGGCTTCAGCCTCGAAGCCCGGCCCGCCCAAGCCTCCCTCTGCGGGATCGGGCGTCGGGGTGGGCCAGCCCTCGATCTGGGAGTCTTCCTTCGGCAGGGGCTTCGGCTCCGGTGGGGGCACCGCCGGAGCCGCATCTGCGATGTCATCGGGGAACTCGATCGACAGATCCGTACTCATGCTGGAGGTGTACTGGAACATCGGGTCCCCTTCGATGAGGGGAGGCAGGGGCTGGTCCGAGTCAATCACCAGCGACCAGTCCGGTCTCAGGGGTGTCGCCGAGCGCTGCTGACGGACCGAGAAGGAGCCGCGCCGGAAGTCATAGATGATCTTGGTCGCGGGCTCGGCCAGCTCCTCGTCGGTGAGCGCGGGGGGGTGAAGGTCCTCGAGGCCGAAGAAGTGGGTGAGGAACCTCACCAGCGTGCCGATCTCGCGACGGATCACGGCCTTGACCCACTGGACCCCCACGCCGAGACGATCCCCCTGCTCCGTGCGGACCACGCGCCCCACCAGGAGGACCGGGAGGGGGTTCTTGTTCCTGTCCACGGCCTCGACCACGATCAAGGATCCCGGGACCGGCAACTCCCTGGATGTGAGGAACGCGCCGCCCTTCCCGAGGTCGAGAGACAGCGCGGGGTAGCGTGCGCCGCCCTCCATGTAGCACCGGAAGCGAACGCGGTAATCTCGCCGCTCGAACTGGCGCTTCTCCAGGAGCATCCGTCCTCCGACCTTGTGGTCCCTTCGGTCCTTCTGAAACCTATCCCGGTGTTGTGAGAAAATCAAGCGTTGGAAGTGTGGAATTTCCTGCGCCGAGGTGGGGTTTGGCTGCGTGATGGTGTGGGCTTGATCCTTGCCCCCACCGGTGTACCATGCCGGTGTCCGCCCGGAGAGAGGAGAGTGCCATGAGCCAGAGCCCCGAGAACGCCGTGGAGGCCGCTGAGCGTCGCCGCGAGCTGCGCCTGTCCATCGCGTTGGTCGCGATGATCCTGCTCACCGTGGTCGGCGTGGTCGTCAATATTGAGAGCACGGAGGTGTACATGAACCTCCGCATCGCGCCCGACGACTTCGTCAGCTCGTGCAACATCAGCGAGCGGGTCAACTGCGAGGAGGTCGAGAAGAGCGAGTGGGCGGCCCTGTTCGGGGTCCCCACCGCGCTCTGGGCCGTGGTCGGCTACCTGCTCATCGGTGGGCTGGCCGTCGGGGGACTCCTGTTCCGAGGCCGGCGCCGGGAGCGCGGCTTCCTCTTCCTGCTGTCGGTGTTCTCTCTCGGCGTGGGACTCTGGTTGATCTACCTCATGGCCTTCGAGATCGGCTCCTGGTGCACCCTCTGTCTCGCCTCGGACGCGGCGAATCTCGGTCTGCTGGTGATGGTCCTGCTGGCATGTCGCGTGGACGGTCGATCCCCGCTTCAGGCGGTGGCTGACGATCTGCGATGGGTCCTCAAGAGCCCCCTCGTCCTCGCCGGGCACCTGGGCTTCGGAGGCCTGATGGTCGGCGCCGCGTTCGGCGCGACGGCGCTGTGGATCGATCCGCCCCTCGAGGCGGCGGCGCTGGCCCAGGCCCAGGAGGTGGTCGACGCCCTGACCCTGGAGGGGATCGATCGGGACGCGCTGATCCTGGAGAAGCAGCGGAACCCCGGGGTGGATCCCAACGGACAGCCCTGGGCCGGGGCGGCGATCCCGTCCGAGGCCTGTGAGCGCGAGGACCTGTGTTCCTGTGATGGTGGGGCCGATCTGAAGCCGAAGAAGATCACGGTCATGGGGGAGGATGAGCAGGGGCACCAGTGGATCGGCGCGCCGGAGCCCGTCCTGGTGATCCAGGAGTTCACGGACTACGAGTGCCCCCACTGCCGAACTGCGCACATGCGCTTGCGGCGCCTCCTCTCGATATACCCGGGGCAGATCCGCTTGATCCATCGCCACTTCCCCCTGGACTCGGCGTGCAATCCCATGCTCGACGGCAAGGAGTTCCACCTGCGCGCGTGCGAGCTGTCCCGGGTCGCGTTCTGCGCCGGGGAGCAGGGCCGGTTCTGGGAGATGAACGACCTCCTCTTCCAGCGGCAGGCAGAGATCAAGACCGATACGAACTCTGCGGAGGATCTCGCACGGCGTCTGGAGCTCGACGTGGATCGCTTCCAGTGCTGCATGACCTCCGAGGACACCACGGCGCACCTTGCAATGGATCTCAAGGAGGGCATCGCGTACGACATCGTCGGGACGCCTGCCTTCGTGGTCGACGGCGAGATGTACCTTGGAAAGGTCCCCACCACGGTCCTGAAGGTCCTCAGGGAGGAGTGAAGAACGGCCCGGAATGAAAGGCGCGCTGCAGGGGTCGATCCAAGAGGCTTTTGACATCCCCGTGATGGAGGCCTAGTATCAGTATTGCGACAGCTTCTGCCTGGAGCGGCGACCATGGTTGACGACAAGAAACCCGTGGACTCCCTGCTCTCCTCTCTGGAGGAGATCAAGAGAGAGACGTCCGCCTCCGATGCGGCATCCCGGAAGGCGGCTCGCGAGCCCAAGCCCGCGGCAGCCAAGCCCCGGGCGGGCAGCGACCTCCTCGGTAGCCTGCTCTCCGAGGTGAAGCGGGAGGCCGACGAGGAACAGGCCCGCCTCGACCAGACCCTCGCCTCCCGAGAGGAGGAGCGGCGCCTGCGTGAGCGTGAAGAGGAGGATCAGAAGCGGGCGAAGTACCAGAAGCTGGTCCAGGAGGAGTCGGGGCGACGCCAGGCCCAGCTCCGCCAGAAGGAAGACCGGGCGCAGCAGGCCCTGCTCGAGGAGGAGCAGCGCATCAAGGCCGAGGCCGAGAAGATCGCCCTGGCCAAGGCCATGGTCGTGCTCGAGAAGAAGCGGAAGCGGCAGCGGGTGGTCAACCTCGTCGTCGCAGCCGTGGTCGTGGTCGCGGCGGGCGTCGCCCTCTCCATCACCCGCCCCTGGGAGCGCACGGAGCCCCTCAAGGGCATCGAGGAGGTCGAGGTCGACACGTATGTGGCCAGGAAGGCCGACTTCACGCCCATGTACAACGCCTCGGATCGGGGCGACCCCTCCTTCATCGAGCCCCGGCACGACGTCGTGGTGAAGGTGGATGACATCCCGGCCATTGAGGCCTTCGCCTGGCTCCTGCAGGGGGAGATACAATCGGTTCGGCCTGACCGCCGGCTCCCCCCGGGGCGGGTCCTCCTGGCTGATGCGGACTCCTATCGCGTTCAGCTGGAGAAGAGCTTCGCCGCGATGACGTGGCTCGAACAGCGCGGCGGAAATCATCGCCCATCGAACGGCTCCTCAGGTGTCAAGCCCCCGGACACCGGTCTCCAGCTGGACCTGTCCGCGTTCGGCCAGAAAGACAAGAAGAAGAAGAAGTAGCGGCCCTCTGATTCCCAGGCTGCGCTGGGAGCGTGCTGCGCATTGCTTCTCCTGCTGCGGCCAACGTCGCGACATCATTGACTTCGCCTCAAGGCACGAGCCGACCTCAATGGGCCCCACCAGCCCGCCTCACTTCCCTCACGGCCATGCCCTTCGTTCGGCTCTGCCGAGGGTCTCCAACCGCTCCCCGACCTCCGCGAGCCTCGCCACGGGCTGACTGCCGTAGGAGAGCCGGAGCCAGCCGGCGCCGTGGGTCCCGAACGCGGAGCCAGGCACTGTTACCAGCCCAGCGCCTCGCAGCAAGGCCTCAGCGAAGGTCACGTCGTCCCGGTCGTCCTCCACCCGCGCCATGATGAAGGTCGCTCCGTCCGGGACCGTGGGGGTGAGGGCCGGGCAGCGCCGCAACGCGACCAGGAGCGCGTCCCGACGCCGCACCAGCTCCTCCCGGGCCCGTGCTGCGAAGGCCGCGGCCTCGGGGAGCGCCCCCAGCACCGCGTGCTGGGAGGCCACAGGGGCGCAGACCACCAGCGCATCCTGCACCTTGATCGCCTCCTGTATGAGGGCGGCTGAGCCCAGGAGGTATCCCACCCGCCACCCGGCGAGCCCCAGGATCTTTGAGAAGCTGCCGAGGACCACCACGCGCTCCATGAGGCCCGCGGCGGTTGCATGGGCCGCCGGGGGGAAGGTGAGGAGATCGTAGGTCTCGTCCGAGAGCAGCCAGATTCCGCGGGCGTCGCATGCGTCCGCAAGGCAACGAAGGATCGGGGCCGGGATCACGTGACCCGTGGGGTTGGCGGGGGATACCACCACCAGGGCCCGGGTCCGCGTCGTGAGTGCGGCGACGACCCGCTCCGGGTCCATGGCCCACCGATCCCCGTCGAGGACCAGGGGGACCTCCACGGGGACGCAGCCTGCCAGGTGGATCGTGAAGACGTGATCGAAGTAGTAGGGACCCAGGATCACCACTTCGTCTCCTGGCTCCGTGATTGCGAAGAGCGCATCCGCGAAGGCCTGGTTGCAGCCGCAGGTGAGCATCAGGCGGTCCGGGGTCGCGTCGGGGACACCCTTGACGTCCCGCAGGAACGCTGCCACCGCGTCGAGGACAGGCGGGAGCCCCGGATCCGGGCTGTAGCTGTGAGGATCACCGTCCTCCAGAAGCGCCCGCACCGCGGCCGTCGCCCCTGGGGGCGGCGCCATACCCAGCACCGCCTGACCGAGGTTGATCAGGTCCGCTCCGTCCGCCGCCAGCGCGGCGGCCATGCGGTTCATGGCCGCGATGGGTGGCCGCGCGATACCCCGGGTCCGTCCATCCCACATGTCCACCTCCTCCCGTGAGCCTAGGGGATCCTCCGGGGCCAGGCAAGCGACCTTGCATCCGGACAGGAGTCCGCACTTGTCGCGTCGGGGGCGAGGGACTAGGGTATGAGGGGGTCCTGGACTCGAAACAAGGTGGAAATCGTGCTCCGATGGGGACTCATGATGATGGTGATCCTCGCGTTGGCCGGCTGCGGCACGGGCACGGGCGCGGACACGGGCACAGAGCTGTGGGAGGGGCATCCACGCGCCGATGGTTTCGACGCGAACCCTGAAGAGACGCTCTCGGCGGACTTCGGCCCCGAAGCCGATGGTCCCGCTGACACGCATCCCCCGCAAGACACCGCTCCCCTGGAAGACGCTCCTCCCCTGGAAGACACTCCTCCCCCCGACCTCGGCACACCTCTCGGGGACTTCGAGCTTGTCTTCTACTGGATGGCCTTCGAGGCGGACCATCCCGGTCCCCCGGAGGTCGCGCTCGAAGACAACGACGGAGCAGTCCTGGCCGTGGTCTCCCAGGGCTTCGCTGACACCATCATGCTGGAGGGTTCAGGGCGGCTCCTGGACGGGCGGATCCTCAACCTCGAGGACGAGTGCCCCGACGCGCCCACGGGTTGGTGCTACTTCGAGGTGGACGGCGACCTGGCACCCTACGGGCTGGGCAGCTCGGGCGCGCTGGAGCCCTTCCGGTCCGTCGCGATGGACGAGGACCTGGGCCTCGCCGGCCAGCACCTGTACGCGCCGGCCCTGGACGGCCTCACCCTGCCGTCCATGGAGTTCATCGGCCCGATCCACGACGGCTGCCTCGTGGTCAAGGACACGGGCTGGTCCCTGGGCTCGGAACAGGTGGACCTCTACGTCTACCTCGAGGCCCACCACGTCCCCCTCGACGCGGCGATCAGCACGGACGCGTTCCCGCTCTTCGTGAACTCCCCGCTCTGCCCCTGAGGGAGTCCTTGGAGAGTCGTTAGGGGAGAGTCGTTGTTGGGGGGGGCGTAGGGACGGAGAGGACCGCGCCGCGGACGCTGACGACGATCTGGTGGATGGGGACGCTGCGCTGGGCCTTGGCCTGGGCCTGCTGGACGAGGTGGAGGAGGCCGCCGCAGCAGGGGACCTCCATCACCACCACGGTGATGGACTTCACCTTCGCCTGGTCGATCATCCCCACGAGCTTGTCCACGTAGATCTCCTTGCCGTCGTCCAGCTTCGGACACGCGATGGCCAGGACCTTGTCCTTGAGGAAGCGCTCGTGGAAGTCCCCCGCGGCGAAGGCGACGCAGTCCGCGGCGAGGAGCAGATCCGCACCCTGGTACTGCGGGGCCATGGGCGAGAGGAGGTGCATCTGCACCGGCCAGTGGGTGAGCCTGGAGGGGGCGGGACCGGCCGCGGGGACCGCCGGGGCCGCAGGCTCATCGAAGATGAACGCGCGGGACCCGGGGCAGCCGCCGCCGTGGACCGGCCGCGTCGGTGGGACCGGGGCCGCCGCCGCGGTGGGATCGTCGAGCCCTCGCTCGGCCAGCACCTCCCTGGCCGTAGCCAGGTAGGCGTGCTGATCGTGGTGGAGGAGGTGCTCCAGGTGCGCCCTGAGGACGTTCGGCCCCTCGGCCAGGATGTTCTCCATGACCTTGCGCTCATCGTAGGGCTCGGCCTCACGCTCCTCGACGATGATCGCGTCCTCGGGGCAGGTCCCGATGCACGCGCCGAGGCCGTCGCAGAGGATCTCCCCCACGAGCCGGGCCCTGCCGTCCACGACCTGGAGCGCACCCTCGGGGCAGCCCGTTACGCACAGGCCACAGCCCGTGCACTTCTCGTCGATGATCCGGATGATCTGGCGCTTCATGATCGCACCTCCTCTTGTTTGAAACCTGTCAACGACCCAGGCACGCGGCAATGTCCGCGGCCGGAGTGGTGGTCGGCGCCAGGCCGAACTCCTTCACCAGCAGCTCCACCACCGGGGGCGCCAGGAAGGCCGGGAGGGTGGGGCCGATGCGGATGTTCTTGATGCCCAGGTGGAGCAGGGTCAGCAGGATCGCCACCGCCTTCTGCTCGTACCAGGACAGGACCATGCTCAGGGGCAGGGAGTTCACGTCGGTGCCGAACGCGTCGGCCAGGGCCGAGGCGATCTTGATCGCGGAGTACGCGTCGTTGCACTGCCCGATGTCCAGGAGCCGCGGGATCCCGCCGATGTCCCCGAAGTCCAGGGTGTTGAACCGGTACTTTCCGCACGCGAGGGTCAGGATGATCGAGTCCTTGGGGACGGCCTGCGCGAACTCTGTGTAGTAGTTGCGCCCAGGCTTTGCGCCGTCGCAGCCGCCCACCAGGAAGAAGTGCTTGATCGCGCCCTGCTTCACGGCCTCCACGACCTTGTCCGCGACGCCCAGGACCGCGTCGTGGCCGAAGCCGATGGTGATCGTCTTCTCTTCCCCGTCCTCGGCGAAGCCCTCCGACTCCAGGGCTGCGGTGATCACCGGCGCGTAGTCGTGGCCCGTGACATGGATGACCCCCGGCCAGGCGACGAGGCCGCTGGTGAAGATCCGGGCCTTGTAGCTTTCCTTGGGCATCTGGATGCAGTTGGTGGTCATGAGGATCGCGCCGGGGAAGGCCTCGAACTCCTTCCGCTGGTTCTGCCACGCACCGCCGTAGTTCCCCACGAGGTGCGGGTACTTCTTGAGGCCCGGGTACGCGAGGGCCGGGAGCATCTCGCCGTGGGTGTAGACGTTGATGCCGGCACCCTGGGTCTGGATCAGCAGCTCTTCGAGGTCCTTGAGGTCATGGCCCGACACCAGGATCGCCTTGCCTTTCAGCGGCGTGATCCGCGCGGCCGTGGGCTCCGGGTGTCCGTAGGTGCCGGTGTTGGCGCCGTCGAGGAGCTCCATGACCTGGAGGTTGATCTCCCCGACCTCCAGGGCCTTGCCCGTGAGGGCCTCCGCGGCCTGGTCCGTGCACAGGAAGTCGAGGGTCTCGTGGAACCGGGCGAAGAGGACCGGCTCGTAGCGCCCCAGGACCTGCGCGTGGTCCAGGTAGGCCGCCGCGCCCTTGAGGCCGTAAATGATCAGCCCCTCGAGGCCCGCCGCCGCGTCGCCGATCCCGTCGATGCGGGCCTCCGGCGAGAGGGCCTCGCCCTGACGGATCAGACCGGCGAGATCCTGGGCCGGGGTGAAGGTGGCCGGCCCCGCAGCCGCGTCGGGGGTTGCCCCCGCGGCCTTGCTGGCCTCGGTGTAGAGCGCCTGCGCCAGCGCACGGACCTCCACCGCCCTGCGAACGAGGTCGGCCACACGGGCCGCATCGAAGTTCACGTTCGTGACCGTGGTGAAGAGCGCCTCGATCACGAAGACATCGATCTCCTCACGCTGCGCGCCGAGACGCGCTGCCCGGGCCGCATACCAGGACACCCCTTTGGTCGCGTAGACCAGCAGGTCCTGGAGCGCCGCCGTGTCGGGATCCTTGCCGCAGACGCCGAACGCCGTACAGCCCGTGCCTTTCGCCGTCTGCTCGCACTGATAACAGAACATGTGGTACCTCTCTTTCTCTGGTTCTCATCAGCGGGGACCTTCCCCGATTCCTGGAGGGACGATACCCGAAACCGGGGGGGCGGTCCTTGACCTGGGTCAATAAAGCGGCAGTCGCGTGTCTTTTTTTCGAAGGCGGGCTAGACTCTCGGTGGAAGGAGGGTGCCGATGGACCGAAAGGAGGAGCTGCTGCGGGGGGTGCCATTCCTGGCGCCGCTGCCGGACCGGGTGCTCGTTGCCCTGGCGGGGGCGTCGAGGGAGCGCAGGATCGAGAAGGACGCGTTCCTGTTCCTGGACGGGGACGAGGCCAGGGCCGCCTGGATCGTCGTCACGGGCCGGGTGGCGGTGCAGAAGGAGTCCATGGACGGGCGGACGCAGATCCTCCACATCTGGGAGGCCGGCGATCTCCTGGGCGAGGTCGCGCTCTTCGGCGGTGATCGGTATCCCGCGTCGGCGCAGGCCCTCGAGGCGTCCCAGGTCCTGTCGGTGCCACGGGACGCGATGGTCCGGATCCTCAAGGAAGAGCCCGAGCTCTCCCTGGTGATCCTCGGCCAGATGGCGAAGCGCCTGCGTCACCTGGTGCGCCTGGCAGAGGGCCTCTCCCTGAAGGAGGTCCCGGCGCGGCTCGCCGTCTACCTCCTGGGCCTCTTGGAGGACCAGGGCACCGACGTGGTGCGTCTCGGCGTCTCCAGGGGGCGCCTCGCAGGGATCCTCGGGACGATCCCCGAGACTCTCTCCCGGGTCCTGGGGCGGATGTCGGATCAGGGGCTCCTGGAGCGGGAGGGGAGGGCGGTGATCCGGATCCTGGATGCGGACGCGCTCCGGGAGATCTCCGACGGTGAACGAACCCTGTCCTGACCTCGCCCGCCGTCGCAGACGGATCCAGAGACCCACAGGAATGTGCAGGGTTGTTGTACCTTCGGGAGGAGGAGATCCATGACCGAGAAGAAGCTCGTCCGAACCTTCAGCGAGAACTTTCCTGCGGCGCAGGCGGTGCGGCTGGAGGAGATGATCGCGGTGTCCACGGACGCGGTGGTGAGCCGGACCCTGGCCAAGGGGGAGGCGGGAACCCTGACCCTCTTCGCGTTCGACGCAGGCCAGGAGCTCAGCGAGCACACTGCGCCCTTCGACGCGTTCGTGCAGGTCCTGGACGGCAGCCTCAAACTGACGATCGGCGGCGAGGCGGTGCCCGTGGAGGCGGGGGCCTGCGCGCTGATGCCGGCGGGCATCCCCCACGCGGTCGTGGCCCCGGTCCCGGCACGCTGGGTGCTCTTCATGCTCCGGCGCTAGCGGCGCCTTTCCCCATCGGCCTCCACGCCGAGTTCATGGGCATCGCGATGCTCTGATCACCTGGCCCAGAACAGGGTCGAGTAGCCCCCCGTACGCTCGGTGATGGGGAACTGGTAGCGACCATCCGCGGTGGACAGCCAGATCCGCCAGCCGCCGCCCCGGGACGAGACGAAGATGATGTGGCGGCCGTCAGGGGAGAACGCGGGGTCCTTGTTGCTGCCCTGGTCCTGGGTGATCCGCTGGACGTTTCCCTCGAGGTCGGTCACGAAGATGTCGGAGTGGCCCTCGTCCATCCCCGCGAACACGATGCGACCGTCGGGGCCGAAGTCCGGGGTGGAGTTGTAGTTTCCCGCGAAGGTCACCCGGCGGCTGCCGCCGCCGTCCCGGCCCATCACGTAGATCTGAGGACCGCCGGTGCGGTTGGAGACGTAGGCGATCCGGCTGCCGTCCGGGGACCAGCTGGGAGAGACCTCGTCGGACCAGGACTTGGTGAGGTTGCGCAGGATCTTGCCGTCCGCGCTCATGAGGAAGATCTCTGACTGTCCGCCGTCGTCCGCGGACACCGCCAGGACGCTCCCGTCGGGGGAGAGGCGCGCGCCGCGATAGTGGCGACCGTCCGTGGTGATCTTCTGTCCGTTGAGGTAGATGTCGGGCTTGCCGGCCTTGAACGAGGTGTACACCAGGGCGCCGCCGACCATGGAGGGGAACATGTTGAGGGTGTCCCCGCCCGCCAGGGTCCGCCGCCCGCTCCCGTCGATGCCGATGGAGTACACGGCCCGGGTGGTCTTGCTGCTCTTGGCCGAGTAGACGATCGTGCTGCCGAAGAGGCCGGGCATCCCCGTGACCGTCCGGATCAGCTCGTTGACGAAGTCGTGGGTCCTGGAGACGACGTCCCCGGTCTTTGCTCCCGGGACGTCCTGGCCCGTGACCTCCATGGGCGCCCGGTTGGACACGTCGTAGAGCCGAAACGCCAGGTCGTGGTCCGCACCCGCGCCGGCGACCTCCACCTTGACCAGGTACCGGGCGCCGACGTTGAACCAGTCCTCCCACTTCGTCCGCTTCAGGGTCTCCTGCTCCATGTCGGCCAGGTAGCTCTTGCCGGGGAGGACGGTGAAGAACGCGCTCAGGGTGAGGTCCCGCGTGAGGGTCTCGTGGATCGTCGTGCAGATCTCGGTCTCCCCGGGGCCGCAGATCAGCGCGGGCAGGGCCACGGGATCCATCTCCCGGGCCGTGGGGACCACGGACACGACCACCGGGGCCTCTACGCCGTCCTCGGTCGTTCCGGCGAGGGGGACGATCTCGTCGTCGTCCGCCGCGGGCTTCGGCTGGTCGGGGTAGGCGGCCGGTGCGACTCCGGGGAGCGCCAGGAGGACCAGGATCACGATCAGGGCTGGGCTTCTGCGCATGGGATTCCCTCCGGTCTCAGGTGTCCTTACGTTGCCGCCCCAGCAGGTCCAGGAAGAGGACGATGGCGACCGCGGCGACGAACGCGACCATCGCAGCCCATACCTCCGGATCGACTGCACCCCCGGGCACCGGCAGGCGGTTCTCCAGGAACTCGTCACGTATGCCCTCCGCGCCCGGGATCTTGAAGGGCCAGAGGACCCGCAGGGACCCCAGCATCAGGCCCACCAGAGCACCCATGGTTACGTCGTGGTGGTGCGCCAGGAGCCAGTGGAGCACCCGGGAGAACAACAAGATGCCCACGACGATTCCCGCGATGAGGACCCCCAGGGGCAGCGCCGCGCTGAGTTGCTGGCTGTAGACCAACGCGTGGACGTTCTCCATCACCGGGTCATACGCGCCGAGCATGAGCAGGAAGAACGCGCCAGAGATCCCGGGCAGGATCATCGCGCAGATCGCGATGGCCCCGCAGAAGAACAGGTACCACGGTGCGGGGTTCGCTGGGACTGATCCGAGGCCCAGGATCAGCCAGGTCAGGACTCCCGCCACGGTGACCGACGCGGCCACGCCGAAGCCACGACGCTTTATGTGACGGACAGGGACCTTGACCGAGACCAGGACGAGGCCGAAAAAGAACGCACGGGTCGGCATGGGGTGGGTGTACCGGGCCCAGGTGACCAGCTTCGCCGCGGCCGCCACCGCCAGAAGGATCCCGAAGACCAGGAACGCGAGGAAGTGTAGCGCCTGCACCCTGTGGTCCAGCTCCTCGTCCCCAGTGGTGGCGTCGGTGACGAGCCCCTTCACCAGGGCCACCCAGAAGTCCTTGCGGAACAGCAGCGCGAGGAGGCGCAGGTCCATGAGGCGGATCGAGTCGATCAGCTGCTCGTAGATCCCCAGGATGAGGGCCATGGTCCCGCCGCTCACGCCGGGGATCACGTCCGCGCAGCCCATGCAGAAGCCCCGGAGCACCTGGGCTCCCTTTTCCTTGTTCTTCATCTGTTCCTCAAGGTCCGGTGGTGAAGGCCCACTCCCAGGTGGTCTCGGCGCCCTTCCAGGTTCCCTGGAGGGCCACGGTATACGTCCCGTTCCCTTGGAGCGGGTTCAAGGCATAGAGCGAGACCGTGTCGGAGAGGAACCCGTTGGGGTCGTTCCCCGGGTCCACGTATTGGTGCGCCACGTCGGCGCCCCCTGGATCCAGGAGCCGGTGGGACGCGATCTGGAACGCGCCTGCCGGGAAGGTGAGGGTGATCACCGGGCCGCTGGGGTAGGAGGCCCCGGGGGGCAGCGGGGGCTGCGGGCTCTCGGCGCCGTCCCAGGACGTCGCCACGCCGGTCTGCCCCGGCCAGGGGTAGCGGACGGGCTCGTCTGTGGTGTCGGGGCCGCGGCTGAAGTTCATCACGTCCACGCCGCTGGCCCACCACTGGCATCCCGGCGAACCGATGCCGAAGCCCGCGTCCTTGGTGGACGGGTGGACGAAGGGGATCCGGTGGTAGAGGGTCTCCATCCAGGAGTCCACTGCGCCCTCGGGGTCCCCCAGGAAGGCCATGACCTCCCAGCCGGGGCTCCCCAGAAAGCCGAAGTGGTTCATGCGGTTGGCGAAGTTCTCGCCGGTGAAGCCTTCGGGCCAGGCGGGATTCTCGGAGTGGGGGCTGAGTCCGGCCTCCTCGAACTGGGCACAATGGAAGAGGTAGTAGTTCGCGTGGGCCTGGGCGGCTTGGTTGATGGCCTCGGAGCCCGCCACGGGCCCGAGGCCCAGGGTCTCGCGCAGGGTGTTCATCCGCTCGATGGCCCGGATCTGCTCCTCGGACGCATTGCCGGGCACCACGGTGTCGTAGGGTTCCACCACGTCACCGGGCTGGACGCCGTCGGGGAGCCCGCCGTCGGGCTTGTCCTGGGGCTCCTCCAGCTGCGCGTGCCACTCCCCGAACTGCACGTCACAGCAGTCGGAGTGGAACTTGTACGTCCCCGACGCGTAGGTGGGCGAGTCGAAGACGCCGTCGAAGTTGATGATCGCGCCCTGGGGGGTCTCCGCGGAGAACCCGAAGGCGCCCCTGACCACCGGGACGGTGACGTGGTAGTAGGCCCCGTCTCCCGAGGCGTAGCAGCCGCCGTCCCCGTTGCAGGAGACCTTGCGGATCGCGATCTTCGTGAGGACGTCGCCGTCGAAGGTGAAGCTGATCCGGTCCCCGACCCAGAGCCCCGGCCGCGGGGACACGTCGTTGCCGGTGCACCCGATCCCAGCGAGGAGCACCAAGGCGAGGGCAGCCAATCCCGGGGAACGTCTGGTCAAGTGTCGGTCCTCCCGCGCGGGCGGCGCGCGTGACAGCTACGCGAAGATACGGGGCGCCGAAGCGCTTGTAAACCGCCAATCGAAGGGTATGATGTGGCGAACGTATCATAGGTCCACGAGGAGGGAACATGAAGTGGTTCAGTCTTTCGTTGGGTGCGCTGGCGATCCTGGCTTTCTCCTCCATGGGGTGTGGCAGCTCCAGCAGCACCGCTGGATGCGAGGGCAACACCGATTGCGGCAAGGGCCTCGTCTGCGACGGCGGCTCCTGCAAGGCGGTTGCGTGCGAGAACATCCAGGAATGCCTGGTGTACGGCGAGGATGCCTTCTGCGCCAATGAGGGCGTCAACGCCGCCGACCCGGAGACGAAGTACTGCTCGCCGTTGATGTGCAAGTCCGACGCGGACTGCGACGACGGCTACGTCTGTGACGAGTTCAAGCAGTGCGTTCCCGGCGGCGGCGTCGGCGACGACGTCCTGACCCCCGACGGCGGCGGCGACGACCTCACCGAGCCCCCGCCGGACACGATCACGCCGACGGGCGACGGCGGCTGCAAGGCCTGCGGCTCGGACACGGACTGCGACGCGGGCACCCACTGCCACCCCCTCGGCGGCGGGACCTTCTGCTTCGGCGACTGCGAAGGCACCGACGATTGCGGCACCGGCTGGATGTGCTACCAGCTCGGCAACGACGGCAAGCAATGCGTCCCCATGAAGTTCCAGTGCGAGCCCGAGTGCCTGAGCAGCGGCTGCCCCGAGGGCCAGGTCTGCAACCAGGATACCGGGGCCTGCGCCGCTCCCGTTGGTGAGTGCGGCAGCTGCCAGAAGGACTGGGAATGTGCAGACGGTTACCGTTGCTACATGACCGGCCACTACTGCGCGCCGGTCTGCCCGGACGGAGCCTGCCCCACCAACGGCACCTGCGAGCAGGTGAACTCCATCCCCATGCACCTCTGCGTCTCCCAGTCGGTGACCTGCTGCTACGGCGACGCCTGCGGCGGCGAGCAATGCTCGCCGCCGACCCCGTTCCCCAAGGACGGCGCCTGTGTGGAGTGCCTCCAGGACTCCCACTGCGGCGCGGACACCTGCGGGCCGGACAACACCTGCCAGTCCGCGAACTGCCCCGACGCTGCGAAGCCCTACGAGGCCAACGGCCAGTGCGTGGAGTGCCTCACCTCGGCTCACTGCGACCCCGGCCAGGTCTGCAACGCCGCCAAGGTCTGTGAGAACACCGAGCAGCCCGAGGAGTGCTCCTACTGCCAGAATCCCTACCCGGCCTGCACCCAGATCAACGGCGTCTGGTCCTGCGTCCAGTGCACCGACGACTCCTACTGCACCGGCACCCAGACCTGCAACACCACGATCTTCGCCTGCGCCGGCGAGGGCGGATCCGACCAGAACTGCAACGGCTGCAGCTCTGCGGGGGACTGTGTGAGCCTCTCCGGGTTGTTCACCCTGGACTGCGACATCCCCAGCGGTTGCTGCTACGACACGGCCGGCGGCTGCGACGGCGTCGAGGCCTTCTGCCCCGGCGGCGAGTGCGTGAGCCTCCTGGACCTCCTCGGCGGCGGCGGCGGCGGCCTCCCGATCCCCATGGAGGGGCTGGGCATGGCGGTCTGCTCCTGCGAGGAGCCTGCGGACATCATGGGCCTGATGACGTGCCTCTTTGGCGCCTGCCCAACCGGCGGCTGCGCCGGCGGCGCCGCGTGCGTCGATCCCACGGCCCTCCTGGGCATGCTCGGCGGCGGCACCCCTGGCACCCCTGCCGCAACGGGCTATTGCATCGACATCGGCGCGCTGCTGGGCGGTCTGCTCGGTCCCTGAGGCCTCCACCTCGGGGTTCCTGTGATGAGGGTTGACTCAAGGGAGTTGTGGGAGGCCCGTCCACGGGCCGATCGCGGGGTGCGGACGCCCCTCCCGCAGGCTGCTCTCAGAACTCCGGGATGCACATCATGATGTTCTCCTTCACGTCAATGAGGAGAAGCATCTGCGCCAGGATGTCGTCCGGATCCAGGTCGTTGGCGCTGTAGTAGACGCCGCCGCCGTCATCCGCGATCTGCTTGTTGGTGCTGGCGCCGCCGCCGCCGGCGGAGAGGTCGATGACGTGGGTCGTGATCCGGATCGGCTCTCCGTTGGCCGCGTCGAGGCGGCAGGGGGTGTCCGTGATGTAGAGATCGCCGCCGCCGCCGCCGTTGGGTTTGGGGTAGTCGCCGCAGACCGCACCGGTGCAGGTGGAGCCCTCGAAGCAGTCTTCATCGGCGCCGCAGCAGAGGCCGTAGCGGAAGCGCTTGGCCTGGACCCTGGGGTTGCGGAACTCGCCGGTGGAGGTCGCAGGGCTCTCCTCGCCGTCGGTGAAGATCAGGATCTGGTTGGGTCGGCACTTCCGGTACGGGTCGTGGCAGGCGCCGCCGTCGCAGTAGTAGTTCACGTTGGCGCAGTCCGCGTTCGCCTGGCAGGGGCGGCCCTCCATGTCGACGTACTTCCGGTAGTACTCCCCCGCGTAGAACATGGATCGGCCGAGGGGGGTGCCGGAGAGCGCGCGGAGCTCCGGGTTGGTGTGGTACCAGCAGACCATCTGCCCTGCCTCCGACGCACAGAATCCCCCCGGGCAGTCCGCAGGCCCGCCGCAGGGCTCCTCCGTGGGGCCGACCTCCTCGTCGAAGTCGACCCAGCTCTGGGCCATCTCCAGGCTGGGCTCCCACCAGGTCTGCGGGAAGGGCACCGCGAGGATCTCGTGGAGGTTCTGGTCGTACCACCCGCCGTCCACCGCGATGTTGGAGTTGTCGTCCCCGGTGATCTTGTCCTCGGACACCAGGTCCATGCCGTACCAGCCCCGGCCGAACGCAAGCATGGTGTTGCACTCGAGCACCGGCGGGTTCTTGATGCGCATGGGGAAGTGGTGGACCATTACGTTCACCGCCTGGATCTCCTGGGACTCGAAGAACTGGTTGAAGATGTACTTGGAGAGCCCCAGCCGTGACCGCGGGCACTCGGGATCCTCGCAGGCGGGGAAGGGCTGCGCAGGACAGCTCCCGCAGATGCACGGCACCATGTCCCCGAAGCCGATGGACCACATGGAGCTGGAGGTGTCGAAGATCACCAGGAGGTTGCTCTTCACCGGCAGGCACTGGTCCAGGGCGCAGCCGAAGCCCGGTGGGCACTGGTACTGGATCCAGCCCACGCCGTTGGGGTCGCACTCCTTGACCAGATAGCCCTCGCAGGTCTGGAAGCCCGGTTCACAGATCACCGGCTGGCAGATCCCCGCAGCGCAGGCCTCGCCCTCGTCGCAGGGGGTCTCGATCCAGGCCTCCCCGTCGTCTTCGCAGATCTGCGAAGTGGCCGGGTCCTTGCACGAGTGCTTGCCCGGGACACAGAGGGTCTCCACGCATTGGTTGTCCTTGCACCACAGGGCCGCGCCGGGGCACTGCACCAGGTCGTCGCAGTACGCGCAGGTCCCGGTGTCCTCGTCGCAGAATCCCGCCGGGCAGCCCTCGGGGCAGGCAGAGGTGTCCTGTGGCGGGGGCAATTCCGGAAAAGTGTCCTCCGGTGGAGTGGTGTCCGTGCGCTCCGGCGGAAGATCCGCAGGGAGGTCCACCGCCGTGTCCTCCGGGACCCTCGTCTCGACGCTCGCGTCTCCGGCCGAGTCCGCGCCGGGGTCTCCCCCGTCACCCCCGCTCGCGCCGCACCCGACCGGGCTCAACAGCACCAGAACAAGCAGACTCCGAACCTTCATGGCCCCTCCGTCGTGTCGTCCACGGCAGTATACGGCATGGCTTCACCATCTCCAACGTGCCGGAGTCTGTGGTCCAAGGAATCGGGGCGTGGACGCCCCTCCCACAAGGGGAATCGGGGCGTGGACGCCCCTCCCGCAAAGAGGTATATCTCTTTCATCCAAGGCGCTGAGGCCAACGGCTCATGTAACGGAGGCCTTCATCGCGGCGATGCACGCGGGGGGCTCGGCCCGGGCCGCCGAGGTGGTGGCCCGGCTGGATCTCACCGGGGTCCGGCGGGTCCTGGACGTCGGCGGGGCCTCCGGGGCCTATGCCATGGAGTTCGTCCGGCAAGGGGAGGGCCTGCGGTCCACGGTGTTCGACCTCCCCGACGTCCTCCCCCTGACGCAGCGGTACCTCGCGGAGGCCGGCCTGGCGGACCGCGTGGACACCGTCCCCGGAGACTACCTCGTGGACGGCTTCGGCGCGGGCTGGGACCTGGTCTTCCTGTCCAATGTCGTTCACATCAACGCGCCGGCGCAGAACGCGGACCTCGTCGCCCGCGCCGCCGCGTCCCTGGCCCCCGGCGGCCGGATCGTCATCCAGGAGTTCGTCCCCGACGACGATCGCATGGGACCCCGGTTCCCCGTGCTCTTTGCGTTGAACATGCTGGTGAACACCGCCGCGGGCGACACCTACACCCGCACCGAGATTCGGAGCTGGACCGACGCTGCAGGGCTCATCTGGCTGGAGTCCGTGGAGACCGACGCGCCGTCGACCCTGATCCTGGCTCAGCGCCCCAGCTGACCGAGGGCGTTCTGGCCCGAGCAGCGATAGCGCCCGTCCGTCAGGACGACGCAGAGGTGATTCGGGCCCACGGAGAGGTCGATCCCGGCGGGGTCTCCCGGTTCGTAGATGTCGACGGTCTGGGTGCTGCCTCCGCTGACGCAGCGAACCGCGCCGTCCTCGAGGAGCGCGCAGGTTCGATCACCCCCCGCCGCGATCCGGCGGGCCCCGGTGATCCCCTTGATCTTCTGGAGCCCGGACCTCGCTCCGGCGACCCACACGTCGGTGCCCGCCAGGATCGCCAGGTGCCGATCGCCCGCTGCGATGGACGAGATCCCGGTCGGCGGATCCTTCAGCGGGATCGGCGCGGAGGAGTTTCCGGTGGGGCTGCGGCCCCAGCACCGGATCTCTCCTCCGTCGAGGAGCACACAGGTGAAGCCGTAGCCCGCGGTCAGTGCGACGGCCCGGCCGCCGGGTTCCTGCACGGGGACGGCCACCGCTGAGGCGACCTCGTCACCGGCGGCGCCGATCTGCCCGTTGCTGTTCGCGCCCCAGCAATAGACGGCGCCGGTGCCCAGGGCGACGCAGGAATGGTCCCTCCCCACCGCCAGCGCCCGTGCGTCCCCGGGCAGCCCCACCACGGGGATCGGGCTCCAGCTCGGAGGACGCTCCAGGGCACCGTTCCCGAGACGTCCCTTGGAGCCCTCACCCCAGCAGAACACCGTCCCCGCGTCGGTGATGGCGCAGGTGTGTTCGTGCCCCGCACCGACGATGCGGATGGGGAGTCCCGGGCCCTCCACTGGCAGGGGACGCCGGAGGTACCAGTCACCGCGGTCGATGCCGAGCTGTCCCCGCCGGTTGTCTCCCGCGCAGCGCAGTGTGCCGTCCCGGGAGAGCAGGCAGGTGTGGTTCCCGCCCGCTGCGACCGCGGTGCAGTCCTGCGGGTCCGGCCCCTCGGGGAGCAGCAGATCCCGCCGCGTGGTCTGGCCCTTCTGGATGCGGACGGTCTCCGTGAGGGAGGCCTCGCCGGGCAGGGTCACGCGGATCTGGTGGAGGCCCGGAGGGAGGTGCCAGTCCGCAGGGGCCTTGCGACAGGTGCGCTCGAGTTCGCCCACGCAGACCTCCGCGTTCGGTGACGGGCGGGTGCGGATCTCCAGGCGGCCGGTGCCTCCGGCGAGCTTCCTGCGCAGGGTCTGGAGGGCCTTTGTGACCTTCTGGTGCTTCTTGATCCGGTCGTGGCCCAGATCCTCGTGGGCCCGGGCGAAGGAGAAGTAGTAGAGGGCGTCGGCCCAGCTCCCCAGGCGGAAGCAGGTGATCCCGAGGTTGGTGGCCAGGGCCAGCTCGTCGCTCCCCCGGGCCGCGCCGAACGCGGACTCCCAGAGGGTGCGGGCGGTCTCGAAGTCCCCTTCGGCGAAGAGGACCTTTCCCACCTCGTTGGTCTGGGCCGGGTCCGGTGGATCGTCTGCGCGCCCGGCCGCGGGCGCCAGGAGCAGGGCAATCACGAGGGCGGCGCCGCGGCTCACTGGAGATCATCCATGGAGAACCCGGGGTCGGTCGCCCGGGGCGTGTTGGGTCGCGGGCTGTCGGTAGTGGGCGGTGGGGCATCCGGCGGGGCCCCGGTGTCCTCGGCGGAATCCGCATCGGGTGTCGTCACGACGTCGGCCTCCACCGCGACCGGCGCCTCGGTGCGGAAGAAGAAGTCCTCCATCGTGGGACCGGACGGCCCAACGGGCGCAGCCGGAACCGGTCCCGTCCTCACCGCCGTTTCCGTGCCCGTGTCCGTGTCCGTGACCGTGACCGTGACCGTGACCGGCCCGGACTCCAGTTCCCCCGTCGGAGGGGCGTCCACGCCCCGATTTCGACCAGCGGACGCGGGCCGTCCGCCCGGTCCCGCCCCCACTTCGGGCTCCCGACTTCCATCTTCGAGCTTCGGAGGGCCTCTGGCGGGTTCCTGGACCTCGATCGCCGCGGCCTTGGGGGCGGCCTCGGAGCGGCCGTCCATGATGAACTGCGAGACCCGCCAGCCACCGGCCACCAGGACACCGAAGAGGAGCAGGAGCGCGATCGCCGGGAGGAGACGCCCGCCCTCCGTGGCGGGGCTCTCAATCGCGGCGCGCAGCCGGGGGGCGGGCGTCTCGCCCCCCGGGGAGTCCTGGCGGGTCACCGCCTCGCCCGGATGGATCGCCGCCGGGAAGGAACCGGGGGGGGGCGTCACGACGCCCAGCTCGAGGGTTCGTCTCTCGCCGGATCCCAGGGGCTCTGCGTCCTCGACCATCTCCGGCGTCAACGCGCCGAAAGATGCGAGGGTGCCGGGGCCCTCGTGCTCGAGGGTTGCCGCCGGTTTCGCATCCACCGGGCGGGTGGGGGGAGCGAAGGCCGGGGCCGGCTCCCACGCGTGGGGGAAGAACTCGTGCAGGATCTCCGCCAGGATCCGGCGCACCTCGCGGGCGCTGGACGGGCGGCGGGCCGGGTTCTTCTGGAGGAGCCCGGCGACCAGAACGTCGAGGGGATCGGGCACGTCCCGCTCCGGCACCACAACCCGGAGCGAACGAGGCTTCTCCCTGATCTGTTTGAGGAGGAGGTGGGTGTGGGTCTTGCCCGTGAAGGGCAGCGATCCCGTGAGCATCTCGTAGAGCATGACCCCCAGGGAGTAGAGATCCGCGGTGGGCCCGACGTCCTCGCCCATGGCCTGCTCCGGGGACATGTACTCGGGGGTGCCGAAGACCTTGCCCGGATCTGTGATGCGATCCGGCGCACGGGGCCCGATCAGCCGGGCGGTCCCGAAGTCCAGCACCTTGGCCAGGATCCGGTCCTCCCCGGAGAGGAGCATGATGTTCGCCGGCTTCAGGTCCCTGTGGACGATGCCGAAGCCGTGAGCCTCCTCCAGGGACAGGCAGATGTCGGTGGCGATGAGGCAGGCCTGCTCCACCTCCAGGGGGGTGGGGTCCCGGATCGCGTCGGAGAGGAGGTTGCCCTTGGCCAGCTCCATGGTGAAGTAGAGGAAGCCCTCCCGGGCCAGGCCGAAGTCATGGACGATTGCGCTGAACCGGCTGCGCAGCATGCTGGCCGCGCTGGCCTCCCGGATGAAGCGCTTGACGCTGGCGGGGTGCTTGAGGAACTCGCGGTTCAGGACCTTGAAGGCCACCTCCCGCTTGATGGGCATCTGCCGGGCGCGGTAGACCACGCCCATGCCGCCGCGTCCGAGGAGGTCCAGGATCACGTACTTGCCATCGATGAGGCGGCCCTTGAGGCTGCCCTCGGGGTACCGCAGGCGGACCAGCTCCGCCTTGTGCTCGGGGCAGTCGTGTGCGGGCAGGGGATAGGCCTCGAAGCATTGGGGACAGAACCTGTAATCCTGAGCTTCCAAGTTGGTCACGATACGATTGACTTCCCGGTTATTCCCATTCCGAACCTACACGAATCCGGAAACTCGGGCAAGTCCGTGAATGGAGCGCTCATAGGAGTCGGGCGAGGGCCAGGGCGCCGGCGGCGAGGACCGCCGCGCCGACGATTCCGAGGACCAGGCGCGTGCGGAGGCCGAGCCCCGGCTGTGGGGAGGGGACGTCCTCGAGATCGTGGACCTTGGCCGAGGTCGTGGTGCGGAACCGGCGCTTGTGGCTCTCAGGGGGCTCGCCCGCGAGATCCAGGAGGATCCCCTCCAGCTCCAGGCGGACGACCCGCGCGCTGGCCGGGCGATCCTTCCCCCTCTTGGCCATGAGCTGCTCCACCATGTGAACGAGGGGGAGGGGGAGCTGGACGTCCGGCGCCACCTCGGCCATGGGCCGGGCCTTCCTGTTGATGTGGTTCAGCAGGACCGCTGTGTGGGATTTGCCCGTGAAGGGCAGCTGCCCGGTGAGCATCTCGTAGAGGATGATGCCCAGGGAGTAGAGGTCCGCCCACCCGTCCACGTCATCTCCCATGGCCTGCTCGGGGCACATGTACTCGGGCGTCCCGAAGACCTTGCCTTCCTCGGTGATCCGGTCGTCGTCCAACCTGTCCACGAAGCGGGCGGTCCCGAAGTCGAGGACCCGTGCGATCTCGTGACCGTCCTCGACGTTGAGCATGATGTTTCCGGGCTTGAGGTCCCGGTGGACGATCCCGTTCCCGTGGGCGTCCTCGAGGGCATGGCAGACGTCGATCGCGAGGTGCAGCGCGCGCTCGACGTCCAGGGGCACGGACCCCTGGAGATGCTCCGAGAGGAGGTCCCCCTCGGCCAGCTCCATGGCCAGGTAGATGAAGCCTTCGCTGGCGATGCCGAAGTCGTGGACCATGACCGCGTAGCGGCTCTTCATCCGGGAGGCAGCGGAGGCCTCGCGGACGAAGCGCTTCACGTCCTGCGGGGTGCGGAGGAACTGCTCGTACAGGACCTTGAGCGCCACCTCCTGATTCATGGGGAGCTGGCGGGCGCGGTAGACCTCACCCATGCCGCCCTGACCGAGGAGCGCGACGACCTTGTACTTGCCGTCGATCATCCGCCCGGTGAGGGGGCCCTCGTGGTGCTGGAGCTGAACCAGGGCCGTCCCGTCATCCGGGCAGATCTCCACCCCGCCCTCGTGTGCTTCGAAGCACGCGGGACAGAAGCGATGCCGCAGGGACTGGTGATCCTCGTTCATCTCTGTCGTCTCTGTGGGGGGGGACATCCCTTGTTCTGCTCAGTATCACAATAAGTACGAACCATTGAGTTGGCGACTACTTCCGTCGATTTTTCCGGGATGCTCGGCTATACTCTGGGCGACCCTGTGCCTGGGAGGACCTCTCATGTTTATGAGATTGTTGAGTATTGTCGTTCTGTCAGGCCTCCTCGTCGCGTGCGCCGGCACCGCGGTGCAGGAGGACCCTGACATGGCTCCCGTCGACACCGCCGCCCCGGACACGGGGGAGGACCTCGGAGGGGGGGATGCGGAGCCAGCGGACGCGGGCACGGACCTCCACGGCGACGACACCGGCGAGGTGCCGCCGTGCAAGCCCAGCGAGTGCGACGACGGGTTCGAGTGTACCCGGGACCTCTGTCTCGGTGACGGGACCTGTGATCATTCCCTGCGTGCGGGCTGGTGCCTCATCGACGTGGAGTGCTGGGAGGACGGCGATCCCAACCCCGACGCGGATTGTCTGGAGTGCGTCACCGCGGTGGCGTCGGAGGAATGGACCCCGGACGACACCAACTCCTGCAAGGACGGGGACCCCTGCACCCTCTCGGACCAATGTGCCGGCGGTGCATGCGTTGGCGTGCCCATGGTCTGCCCCGCAGACGGGAATCCCTGCACGGCCGCACACTGCGACGTCGGGAGCTGCGTGGCGGAGCCCCTCGACGGGCCCTGCGACGACGGGGATCCCTGCACCGCCGGTGACGCGTGCGCTGCTGGGGAGTGCACCAGCGGCGCAGGGATGGTCTGCGACGACGGGAACGCCTGCACCGACGACTCCTGCATCCCCGGCGCCGGGTGTATGTTCGCGTCCAACAGCGCATCCTGCGACGACGGCAACGCTTGCACCGAGGGCGACGCCTGCGGCGGCGGCGCCTGCCTGCCCGGGACCGGCGCGCCGGGCTGCGACGACGGGAACCCCTGCACCGACGACTCCTGCCACCCGGTCCAGGGTTGCATGCACTTCCCCAACGCAGCGCCCTGTGATGACGGGGAGCCGTGCCAGGTGGACGACTTCTGCGTGGGCGGGGTCTGCCAGGCGGGCCCCATCGGCATCGTCTGCGACGACGGGAATGTCTGCACGGACGACGGGTGCGAGACCGGCGTGGGTTGCGTCGTGACGCCCAACACCCAGGCCTGCGACGACGGGGACGTGTGCTTCTCCGGGGATCAGTGCCAGGGCGGCGCCTGCCAGCCCGGCCCCGACGCCCTGACCTGCGACGACGGGAACCCCTGCACCGATGATCACTGCGAGGGCTTCGTGGGCTGTCAGGCGACCCCGAACACGGTGCCCTGTGACGACGAGAGCGTCTGCACCTACAGCGACAGCTGTGTGGGCGGGAGCTGCGTCGGGACCCCCATCTCCTGCGACGACGGGAACCCCTGCACCAACGACTCCTGCCACCCGGTGGACGGCTGCATGCACCTGCCTGCGCTGACCCCCGAGTGCATGCCCGACATCGTGGTGACCTATCCGCCCCGGGGCGCGACCCTGAACGGGGCCGCCGGGGTCCAGGTGACGGGCACCGTGACCAGCCTCGCCGGCCTGATCACCAGCTTCAGCGTCAACGGCGACCAGGTGCCCGTGGGGGCCGACGGGAGCTTCAGCTACACCAACGCGTCCCTCCAGGGCATGAACCTCCTGACCTTCGACGCGGCGGACTTCCTGGGCGGCACGTCCCACGGCGCCCGGGCCTACTACTGGTCGAACAAGTGGTACCAGATCGACAGCGTCGATCCGGCGAAGTCCATGGTCAACGACGGGATCATGGTGTTCCTGGGGGAGGACGTCTGGGACGACAACAACACCGCGGACGTAGACGACATCGCCACGATCATGACGGTCTACCTGGGCTCGCTGGATCTCGGGACCATGATCCCGAACCCCGTGACCACCGGATCCAACCTGGGGTGCAACTACTCCGTAAACGTGAAGAACATCACATACGGCGCGCCGTCCGTGGACCTGGATCCCATCAACGGCGGCCTCCACATGTACGTCCTGATCCCCAACTTCAAGGCGGACATCGACATTCCGATATCGGGGGGGTTCTGGTGCCCCTCGCACCTCGACGGCACGGCCGCCGCGTCGAGCATCACCATCACCACCAACGTGATGCTCTCCGTGGACGGCGCAGGGAACGTCAGCGCGGTGATGCAGAGCGCAGACGTGAGCGTGAACAACCTCAACATCAGCCTGGGCGGCGTCTGGGGCTTCCTCCTCAACTGGCTCATCGACTTCTTCGAGGACACGTTCACCGCGGAGCTGGAGAGTGCCTTCGAGGATCAGATGGGCGCGCTCATCGAGGACACCCTGGCGGATGCGCTGGGCTCCCTGGCCCTGGACGAGACCATGGTGATGCCGCCCCTTCTCGGGGACGGGCCCTCGCTGACCGTGCAGATCACCACGGGCATCTCGTCCCTGAACTTCACCCCCCAGGGCGGCGTCCTGGGCCTCCGGGCCAAGGTCACGGCGCCCAAGGGGATCCCGCACTCGCCCCTGGGATCCATCGGCCGGGACGGCTGCGGCACCGGCGCCTACCCGCCCCTGGTCTTTCCCAAGCAGGGGCAGCTCGAGATGGGGCTCCACGACGATTTTTTCAACATGATCCCCTTCGCGATGTACTGGGGTGGCCTCTTCTCCCTGGACGTCGACCCGGCGGACCTCGGCGCGGACCTGTCACAGTACGGGCTCGGGGATGTCGACCTCACCCTGGACTTCCTCCTGGCCCCGATCCTCACCGAGTGCACCCCCGACGGGGTCCAGGTGATCCAGATCGGGGACATGCGCATCGACGGCGCGATGAACCTCTACGGCGCGCCGGTGGAGATGACCATGTACGCCTCCGCGGAGGTGGAGGCCGAGATCGTCGTGGTGGACGGCGTCGAAGGCAAGGAGCTGTCCGTGGCCCTCGGCGAGGTGCGCATGATGGAGGTGGAGATCACCGAGATCTCCGGAGCCCTCGCCGGCGCCGAGGCCGTGCTGGTGGCCCTGGTGGAGGACCAGCTCGTGGGCGGGCTCCTGGACAACCTCGCAGGGGACGCGCTGGGCTCCTTCCCCATCCCGGAGATTGATCTCCAGGGGATGCTGCCCGGGTTGCCCCCGGGGACCGGCATCTCCATCGACATCCAGGATCTGTTGCGGATCGTTGGATACACGGTCCTGACGGGCAACGTGAAGTAGGGTGGGGAGGTTGACCATGGCGACGATCCGAACGACCTGCTCCCTCCTCCTGGTCCTGGCCTTCCTGGGGGCCTGCTCCACCGCGGACACCTCCCCGGAGACCACGATCACCCCGGACGACATCGTGGACGCGGCGGACGACATCGAAGAGACCCGCGGGGTGGACGCCCCGCCGGACACGCCCGCACCGGATGCCGCGACGGAGGATGTGCCTCCCGCGCCCGGTGATCCCTGTGACGACGGCGATCCCTGCACCGCGGGGGAGCTGCTCCTCCTGGACGGCACCTGCGGCGGTGGTCTGCCCTACAGCTGCGACGACGGTCGGGGATGCACCACGGACTCCTGCGACGGGCTCGGGGACTGCGTCTACATCGTGACCCAAGGGGCCTGCCTGGCCGACGGCGTCTGTGCCGGAGACGGAGAGGCCTCGGCCTCGAACCCCTGCCTGGTCTGTGACGCTGCGGCTGCACCCACGGGCTGGAGTCAGGCCACGGACGGGGACCCCTGCAGCGACGCGGATCCCTGCACCCTCGATGGCGTCTGCCAGGGGGGCGCCTGCGTGGCGGAGCCGGATCCCTGCGACGACGAGGACCCCTGCACGGAGGACAGCTGTGGGTCCGCAGACGGGTGCCGCCACGAGCCCCAGAGCGGCACCGAGTGCCCGTCTCCCGACGCCTGCACCGAGTGGGCCATCTGCCAGGACGGCGCCTGCGTCCCCGGGGACGGCATCGACTGTGACGACGGGAACCCCTGCACCGCAGACAGCTGTCTCCAGGACGGGGGCTGCGCCCACACCCCCCTCGACGGGGTGCCCTGCGACGACGGGAGCGTCTGCACCCTGGACGACGTCTGCGCCGGGGATCTCTGCGGGAGCGCCGGGGACCTGTCCTGCGACGACGGCAACGAGTGCACCGCGGATCTCTGCCATCCAGTGTCCGGGTGCTACCACGAGCTGGGCGACAACCCCTGCTGCGATGATCAGGGGGTCAACATCTGCGACGACGGGGACCACTGCACCACCGACTCCTGCGATCCCGACACCGGCGCGTGCTTCTACGACGTCAACACCCTGCCCTGCGACGATCAGGACCCCTGCACCGGGCCCGACCTCTGCGCCCAGGGCGAGTGCGTGGGCGCGGCCATGGACTGCGAGGACGGGAACCCCTGCACCGTGGACGCCTGCGAGGTGGGGATCGGCTGTGTGCACTCACCAGCAGAGACCGGCGCCCCCTGTGATGACGGCCTGGCCTGCTCCACCGGCGACGCGTGCCTCGACGGGGTCTGCGCGGCGGACACGAGCGAGTGCGGCTGTCTGGTCACCTTCTCCGACGCGGTGAACAAGGTGATCGCGCTGCAGATCGGCCTCGACGGGCATTCGGGCAGCGGCCTCGACGTGGACGGCAACCCGGGCACCTGCGCCCCCGCGGGGAGCTGCTCTGGGGGTATTGACAACGCCCTGTCCATGCTCGGCGGCTTCGCGAACGCGGCCCTGGCGTCCTCCGTGACCGAGGGCCAGGTGATCTTCCTCTTCGAGCACCGGGAGTTCAGCGCGACCGGGGGGGTGTACGAGGTGGTCTTCCACATCGGCGAGGCAGCGGACGACCAATGCGACGTGCAGGCGACCACGTGTCCCTACCTGGTCGCCCCGGACACCTTCTCCGAGGATTGTTCCCCCCTGGTGTCCCTGGACAACGCGCAGATCAACGGCGCCACCCTCACCGGGGGCGGCCCGGGCTTCAGCTTCCCGCTGGTGCTCCCGATCTCCGACGGGGTGCTCCTGGAGTTGACCCTCTTCGCCACCCAGGTGGAGGCGCTGGTCTCCTTCGAGGCCGGGAAGCCCGTCGCGCTGGACGGGGTGCTCGCCGGTGCGATCTCCAAGGCAGCGATGATCGAAGCGCTGGACGCGGTCCCCGCGGACCAGCTGCCCTTGGACAAGGACCTGATCATCCAGATGATCCAGGGCCTGATTCAATCGGACATCGACACCGACGGGGACGGGGCCAAGGACGCGGCCTCGGTGGGTCTGCCCTTCACCGCGATCGCGGGGACCATCATCGGCCTCGCCGAGGTCTCATCTAGATGAACTCGGCTGAAGTGATGATACCCCCTGGCCGGTCCCCGACGCCGATCTCGGCGTTGCTCCTCCTCGAAGTGGCTCTACCACGTCTTCGTAGAAGCGCCTTGACCTCGACGCCGGTTCCTCGCCCAGGCC
>JBDRIT010000024.1:0-38338 GCA_043815665.1 Pseudomonadota bacterium | reverse complement strand
AGAATCGGCCCGTGGACGGGCCTCCCACAGAAGAATCGGCCCGTGGACGGGCCTCCCACAGAAGACTCGGCCCGTGGACGGACCTCCCACAATCGGCCCGTGGACGGGTGTCCACGGTTTGGCCATTTGACTCACCAGGGGACCCCCGGCTCGAGCACCAGCGTCCCCCCTGCGGAGACCCCGTGGAACCCCGGGGTGTTGATCCTCCCCACGAGGCGGAGCCCGCCGCCCTCGGAGACCCCGAGTCCGCTGCCGTACGTCCACGCGTTCACCTCGAGTCCCTTGACGACGTCCTCGTCGGTCACCCCGTCGCAGTCGTCGTCGACTCCATCCCACGTCTTGTCCTGGGTGATCGGCCAGCCGACACACTCGCCGTCGATGCACTGGTAGTCCGTGCACGGCGCCGGTCCGTCGCAGAGGACGTCCTGGGGGACGTGGACGCAGCCGGTGCCGGGCTCGCAGGCATCGAGGGTGCAGGGGTTGTCGTCATCACAATCCACCCAGGCACCCCCCGCGCAGCACGCCCCGGGGATCGGCCGACATTGCCAGGCGATGGGCTCCCCATCGGGATCGGTCATGATCTGGCAGTCGAACCCGTCGGGGCAATCCCCCGCCCCCTCGGCGCAGGCGCGGCCGCAGAACCCCTCGCCACCGTCGGCGCTGATGCAGAGGGATCCAACGAAGACGCAGTCGGCGTGGGTGCTGCAGGTCGAACAGAGCATGTCCACGGGCGGCATGCACACCGAGACCGGATCGGGCCCGTCGATGAGAACCGCGCTGCACTCCCAGCCCGGGGGGCACTCGTCGTTGCAGAACGGTGCGCAGATCGAGCTTCCGCTTCCTGGCGGGTGCTCGATACAGAGTCCGTCATCGCAGTCGGCGTGGGAGCTGCAGGGCGTCGGGGCCCAGGTGTCGGTCGGGAGGCCGTCGTCAAGGGTGTCCACGATCCCATCCGTGAGCAGGCCCTCTCCAGCGACGTCGCCGCCGGCGTCGGGCTGCGGTCCCGTGTCCGAAGGCCCCGTGTCCCAGTTCCAGAGGATGTCCAGTCCGGTGTCCGCCGCGGCGTCCTCGGCGGGCACCTCCACGGTCCCTGGGCCGCCGCCGCCACAAGCGGCAGCGAAGAGGAGAAGAAGAAGCACGGCCGATGTGCCATGCGAAGAGCGATTCCGGGTCATGGGCTCCCCCCGATTCGTGGCCACGAAAGAATACAGCCTGGGTCCGTCGATCTCCAGGGGATTGGCAGATTGCGCTGTTCTGCTTTGAGGAATTTCTCGCGCTCGTGTAAGTTGTACTCTTCAAGTCCGGAGACTCCAGGGTCGACGACAAGGAGAACGAGACATGGCCAAGGGCAAGATACTCTCGGAGATCGCAGCGCTGCAGGACGTCGAGCGGTTCCAGCAGCTCCACTGGAGCGGCTCCCTCGAAGACTATCTCGACATCGTGAAGGAGGACCCAAGGGTCTGCAGATCCGCCTATCAGCGCGTCTACGACATGGTCATGTCCCACGGCTACCGTGAGTACATGGACTTCAAGAAGAAGGTGGTCCACTACAACTTCTTCGATGACGACGCAGGGGGGGGCAAGGACGCGGTCTTCGGCCTCGACCTCCCCATGATGAAGCTCGTCCACGTCCTGAAGGCCGGCGCCTACCGCTACGGGCCTGAGAAGCGGGTGCTCCTGCTCCACGGCCCCGTCGGCAGCGCGAAGAGCAGCATCGTGCGCCTGCTCAAGAAGGGCCTGGAGGTGTACACACGCTCCCCCGAGGGCGCGCTCTACACCTTCGAGTGGGAGATGCCCGACGGCGAGATCCTCCCGTGCCCCATCAACGAGGAGCCCCTCCACCTGGTGCCCCTGGCGTGGCGCTCCCAGGTCACGGACCAGCTCGGTCTGGACCGGGCGGACTACCCCATCGTCATCGAGAAGGAGCTCTGCCCGGCCTGCCGGTACAACTACAACAGCCTCCTCGAGACCTACGGCGGCGACTGGCTCAAGGTGGTCCAGCACACCAAGGTCCGGCGCTTCCTCTTCTCCGAGTCCGACCGCGTGGGCATCGGCACGTTCCAGCCCAAGGACGAGAAGAACCAGGACTCCACGGAGCTCACCGGGGACATCAACTATCGCAAGATCGCCATCTACGGCTCCGACTCGGATCCCCGGGCCTTCAACTTCGACGGGGAGTTCTGCGTGGCCAACCGCGGCCTCATCGAGTTCGTCGAGGTCCTGAAGCTGGACGTGGCCTTCCTGTACGATCTCCTCGGCGCCAGCCAGGAGCACAAGATCAAGCCGAAGAAGTTCGCGCAGACCGACATCGACGAGGTCATCATCGGCCACACCAACGAACCCGAGTACCGGAAGCTCCAGAACAACGAGTACATGGAGGCCCTCCGGGACCGGACCATCAAGATCGACATCCCGTACATCACCCGGGTGGAGCACGAGCAGAAGATCTACGACAAGGAGTTCGGGCCGGCCCGGGTCGGCGAGGCGATCCACATTGCGCCCCACACCATGGAGGTGGCCGCGTTGTGGTCGGTGCTCACCCGCCTCGAGCATCCGAAGAAGCACGGCATCACCCTGCTCCAGAAGGCCAAGCTCTACGATGGGAAGCTCCTCCCCGGGTTCACCGAGGACAACGTCAAGGAGCTGCGCAAGGAGACCGAGCGGGAGGGCCTCGAGGGGATCTCCCCGCGCTACGTCCAGGACAAGCTGTCCAACGCGCTGGCCTCGGAGGTCGGCGGGACCATGATCAACCCCTTCATCGTGCTCAACGAGCTCGAGAGCGGGCTGAAGCACCACGGCCTCATCGCCAGCGAGGATCTGCGGACCCACTACCGGGAGCTCCTGGCCGTGGTCCGGGAGGAGTACGAGGAGATCCTCAAGAACGAGGTCCAGCGCGCCATCAGCGCGGACGAGGACGCGATCGACCGCCTCTGCGCCAACTACATCGACAACGTCAAGGCCTACACCCAGAAGGAGCGCGTCCGGAACCGCTACACGGGCCAGGACGAGGAGCCGGACGACCGGCTCATGCGCTCCATCGAGGAGAAGATCGACATCCCCGAGAACCGGGCGGACGACTTCCGCAAGGAGATCATGAACTTCATCGGGGCCCGGGCCCTCGAGGGGAAGACCTTCGACTTCCGCACCAACGAGCGCCTGCGCAAGGCCCTCGAGCTGAAGCTCTTCGAGGACCAGAAGGATTCGATCAAGCTGGCGAGCCTGGTGTCCAGCGTCGTGGACCGCAAGACCCAGGAGAAGATCGACATCGTGAAGAACCGGCTGATCCGGAACTTCGGGTACAACGATGAGTCGGCCACGGACGTGCTCAACTACGTGGCCAGCATCTTCGCCCGAGGCGACACCAAGTCCTCGTCCTGAGGCGGGGAGCGGGGCCATGAGCGTCCAACGCATCGAGAAGGACCAGTCCCGGTTTCGGGAGATCGTCAAGGGATCGGTCCGCGAGAACCTGAAGAAGTACATCTCCCAGGGGCAGATCCTCGGCCGGGAGGGCGGAAAGGTCGTCCCGGTGCCGATCCCCCAGATCGAGATCCCGCGGTTCAAGTTCGGCGACCAGAACCAGCAAGGCGTCGGCTCCGGTGATGGTGAGGAAGGCGACGTCCTCCAGCAGGAGGGCGAGGGGGAGAACCAGGGCGCCGGCAAGGCCGGCAAGGACCCCGGGCAGCACGAGAACGAGGTGGACATCCCCATCGAGGACCTCGCGGAGATCCTCGGAGAGGAGCTGAAGCTCCCGCGGATCAAGCCCAAGGGCGCCAAGTCCATCGAGGTCGAGCACCACCGCTACACCGGCGTCGCGCCCGTGGGGCCCGAGTCCCTGCGCCACGTGAAGCGCACCTTCAAGAAGGCGCTGCTCCGCCAGATCGCATCGGGGACGTACAACCCCGACGACCCGGTGATCATCCCCGTCCGGGAGGACAAGGTCTACCGCGCCCCGAAGACCAAGCGGTCCCACGAGGCCAACGCGGCCATCGTCTACATGATGGACGTCTCTGGTTCCATGGGGGACGAGCAGAAGCGGGTGGTGCGCATCGAGTCCTTCTGGATCGACACCTGGCTGAGGCACAACTACAAGGGTGTCGTCTCCCGGTACATCATTCATGACGCGAGGGCGCGGGAGGTGGACCGGGAGACCTTCTTCCACACCCGGGAGTCCGGTGGGACCATGATCTCGTCGGCCTACGCGCAGTGCGCTGACATCCTGGAGAACGACTACCCCCAGGAGGACTGGAACATCTACCTGTTCCACTTCTCCGACGGGGACAACTGGTCCCAGGACGACACCGACAAGAGCCTGGCGCTCCTCACGGACAACCTGCTGCCCCGGTCCAACCTGTTCTGCTACGGACAGGTCAAGAGCCCCTACGGCTCCGGGCAGTTCATCAAGGACCTCGAGAAGCAGTATCCCGATGACGAGCGCGTGATCCTCTCCCGGATCGATGACCGGGACGGGATCGTCGACTCCATCCGGGACTTCTTCTCCCAAGGACGGTGATCATGGGCCTGCCCCTGCACCTGTGGAAGACCAAAGAGGAGATCCTGGGCCATGCCCGGGACTACGGCCTCGACCCCTTCGAGACCATCTTCGAGATGGTGGACTACAAGACCATCAACGAGATCGCGTCCCTCGGCGGCTTCCCCGTGCGCTATCCCCACTGGCGCTTCGGGATGGAGTACGAGCGGATGAGCAAGTCTGACAAGTACGGGCTCCACAAGATCTACGAGATGGTGATCAACAACGACCCCTGCTACGCCTACCTGCAGGAGGGCAACACGCTCATCGACCAGAAGCTGGTCATCGCGCACGTCTACGGGCACTCGGACTTCTTCAAGAACAACATGTGGTTCTCCCACACCGACCGAAAGATGATGGACGAGATGGCGAACCACGCCGCCCGGGTGCGCACCTATGTCGATCGACACGGGCTCCAGAGGGTGGAGAGCTTCCTGGACCGCTGCCTCTCCATCGACAACCTGGTGGATCCCTACCACCCTGAGCTTCCGGGCCATGCCATGGGAGGTGAGGACGACAAGGACGAGGTCATCGAGCCCCGGCGCATCGCGGGGCCCTCCTACATGGAGAAGTACCTCAACCCCGCCGGGTACATGGAGGAGCAGCGCCAGCGCATCACCGCGGAGCGCAGAGCCCTCAAGAAGATCCCCGCCCGCCCGGAGCGCGACGTCATGGGCTTCCTCCTGGAGTACGCGCCCCTCGAGGCCTGGGAGCGGAACCTCCTCAAGCTGGTCCGGGAGGAGGCCCTCTACTTCTCCCCCCAGGGCATGACGAAGATCATGAACGAGGGGTGGGCCAGCTACTGGCACTCCAAGATCATGACCGAGCGTGCCATGGACGACTCCGAGTTCGTGGACTTCGCAGATCGCCACTCCGGGACCATGGCCATGTCCGGCCGGAACCTCAACCCCTACAAGCTCGGCCTCGAGCTGCTGCGGGACATCGAGGAGCGTTGGGACAAGGGGCGCTTCGGCAAGGAG
Organism: Pseudomonadota bacterium; assembly: GCA_043815665.1. Classification (GTDB taxonomy): domain Bacteria; phylum Myxococcota_A; class UBA9042; order CAIXZC01; family CAIXZC01; genus CAZNWW01. The sequence goes on along the minus strand of JBDRIT010000024.1, from coordinate 32,830 downwards.
TGGGAGGAGTGCGACGACCTCAGGGAGAAGAACGTCTGGGATCGTGAAACCGGCCTCGGGAAGGAGAAGATCTTCGAGGTGCGCCGGGTCTACAACGACGTGTCCTTCATCGACGAGTTCCTCACCGCGGAGTTCTGCGTGCGCCACAGGTTCTTCACCTGGGCCTGGAAGGAGCACCGGGGCGAGATCGTCCTGGACTCCCGCGACTTCGCGCAGATCAAGGAGCAGCTCCTGGTGCAGCTCACCAACTTCGGCCAGCCGGTCATTGAGGTGGTGGACGCGAACCACGGAAACCGGGGCGAGCTGATGCTGCGGCACCGGGACAGGTCGCGGGACCTGGACCAGGCGTACGCCCGGGACGTGCTGAAGAACGTCGCGGCCCTCTGGAAGCGTCCCGTGGGCATCCTCACGGAGCGCGAGGGCAAGGAGGAGGCCTGGCTCCATGATGGAGAGACCTTCCACACCGGCGATGCGGAGGCGAAGACATGAAAGAACAACCCGTGGACCCGACCCGGCGGCGCTTCCTCAAGGCGAGCGCAATCGGCGGCGGCGCAGCCATCCTGGGCCCGAGCCTGTCCCTCGCCGGCGACAAGGAGACGATCGAGATGACCCCGAACGACGCAATGGAGCGCCTCTTCGGCATCGGGCCGGAGGATCTGCACCGCATCGCCGCCCGGACCTGTGCCAGGGGCGCGGATTTCGGGGACGTGTACCTCGAGGACAGCATCGCCACGAGCCTGGTGATGGAGGACGGCAAGATCCGGGACGCCATCTACTCGGAGGACTCCGGGGCGGGCCTGCGCGCCGTGAAGGGTGAGGCCATTGCGTTCGGGTACACCCAGCACCTGCGCCCCGATGCCCTCGGGGACGTGGCGGTTCAGGTCTCCGCGATCTCCACCGGCCCGGTCCTGGTCGCAGGTGACGGGCTCACGCCGCTGCAGCGACGCCTGGACCTCTACTCCGGAGACGCCCCCTCGGTCCTGGTGTCTGCCAGGGACAAGCTCTCTCTCCTCGAGCGGGCGGACAAGGCCGCCCGGGCCTACGACCCCAAGGTCACGCGGGTGGACGTCAACCTGGCCGAGGAGATCCGCACCATCGGGGTCATGACCAGCGACGGGCGGTTCTTCACCGACGTGCAGCCCATGCTGCGGTTCAACGTCTCCGTGGTGGCCGAGAAGAACGGCGCCCGCCAGAAGGGCTACTCCGCCGGGGGTGGCCGCATGGGCCTTGAGTACCTCGCGGATGTCTCCCCGGAGGACATCGCAAGGGACGCAGCGCGCATCGCCGTGACCATGCTGGACGCACGGCCCGCACCCGCGGGAGAGCAGGTCGTGGTCCTGGCCCCGGGCGACTCCGGGATCCTGCTCCATGAAGCCGTGGGACACGGCCTCGAGGCTGACTTCAACCGCAAGGGCACCTCCCGGTACTCCGGGCGGATCGGCGAGAGGGTCGCCTCTGAGCTCTGCACCGTGGTCGACGACGGCACGCTGCCCAAGCTGCGGGGGAGCATCCACGGAGACGACGAGGGCTCCCTCTCACGGCGCAACGTCCTCATCGAGAACGGGAAGCTCGTGGACTACATGCACGACCGCATCAGCTCGCTCCATTACGGCCACGAGCCCCGGGGCAACGGCCGGCGACAGAGCTACCGACATCCGCCGCTCCCCCGCATGACCAACACCTACATGCTGGGCGGCCCCCATACGCCGGAGGAGATCATCGAATCCACCGGAAAGGGGATCTACTGCAAGACCTTCAGCGGCGGACAGGTGAACATCTCCAATGGGGACTTTGTGTTCCAGGTGGTGGAGAGCTACCTCATCGAGGACGGCAAGCTCACGGCCCCCTTGAAGGACGTCATCATCATCGGCAACGGGCCCGACGCGCTCTCCAGGGTCAGCATGGTGGGCAAGGACTTCACCCTCAGCGATGGCCGCTGGACCTGCGGCAAGGGGGGACAGAGCGTGCCCGTGGGGGTGGGCATCCCCACCACGAAGATCGACGGCATCACCGTGGGGGGGACGGAATGAGCGGTACGAGGAGGTCGGAGCATTGGAAGGACCTGGCCGCGGGCGTCCTGAAGGCGGCGACGGGCGCAGGGGCGGGCCTGGAGGTCCAGTTCTACGAGAGCGGCAACCTCTCGGTGAAGGTCCGCAAGGGCGCCGTCGAGGAGATCCGTCGCACCGGGCCTTTCGGTGCCGGGATGCGCGTCTTCAAGGACGGGCGCTCGGTGAGCGCGGCCACAGCGAAGACCGACGCGGGCAACCTGGACAAGGTCCTGGCGCGCCTCCTGGACAACGTGGGCATGGTTGACGCGGACGACGCCAACGGCCTGCCGGAAGCGGACCTGCTCTACAAGGGCGGCGGGCCGGATCTGCAGCTCCACGATCCCGCAGCGGCGAGCCTCACGGTGGAGAAGGCCCTGGAGATGGCCAAGACCTGTGAGCAGGCGGCCTTCGACGCGGACCCGGCGATCAAGAACTCCAACGGCGCGGGCGTGGGCGTGGGCTTCGGCCGTGGCTGGATCTTCAACACCGAGGGCCTGGAGGGGGAGGAGTCCAGCTCCTCTGTGTCGGTCTGGGCCAGCCCCGTCGCAGAGGACGACAAGGGGAACATGAAGTCCGAGAGCTGGTGGCACAGCGCCCACCATCTGCGGGACCTCGAGGACGCCGGGGCCGTGGGACGCATCGCCGGCACCCGCGCTGCGCGGATGCTCGGCGCCGTGAAGGTCGCCACAGGGAAGGTCCCGATCCTCTTCACTCCCGAGACCGCCGGGGCCCTGGTGAGCACCCTCTTCCAGTCGGTGTCCGGCACCGCGGTCTACCAGAAGTCCACCTTCCTCGGCGACAGGGAGGGCAGGCGGGTCGGCTCGGACCTCGTAACCATCATCGACGATCCCCACCGGGTGCGGGGGCTGAGCTCCCGCCAGTATGACGGGGAGGGCGTGGCCTGCCGCCCGGCGACTCTCCTGGGCAAGGGGATGCTGAACTTCTTCCCCTGCGACACCTTCTCCGCCCGGAAGCTCGGCAGGAAGAGCACGGGCCACTCGAGCCGGGGCCTCGCAGGGACCGGCGGGGTCGGCTCCTCGAACCTGTACGTGGTCAAGGGGGACAAGACCCCGGAGGACCTCATGAAGGAGCTGGGGGAGGGCCTCATGGTCACCGGCTTCATCGGCTTCGGCTTCAACATGGCCACCGGTGATTTCTCCCGGGGCGTGGAGGGGTTCTGGGTCAAGGACGGAAAGATCGCCCACCCCGTCCACGAGATCACCGTCTCCGACAACCTCGGCACCATGTTCGAGGGGGTCATCGGGGTCGGGACGGATCTCGAGTTCCGCAACGGCACGGACAGTCCGTCCCTGCTGATCCGAGAGATGACGGTCTCCGGATCCTGAACAGAGGAGAGAGAACGATGCGCTCGGCCCTTACCGGGATCACCCTGCTGTTCGCCGCCTGCAGCGGCGCCCAGGTCACCATTGCGCCGCCGGCGGGGATCGAGGAGATGCACCGCGTCGACGGCGCGGACGTCTCCGCGAGCTTCCCGGGCTACGAGGGACCGGTCTTCGCCCTCGGCGGCGACGACGGCGCCCACTGGTTTGGGATCCTCTCCCGGAAGCCGGGGGAGGGCCCAGAGCATCTCCTCGTGGGGATCAGCCCCAACCGGGTATGGTCCGAACCCATCGTCGTGGAGGCGGCGGACCGCGAGGTGACACAGCTGGAGATCGTCGGGGCCTGGCTGGGGGACCTCCAGAAGGACGGCGCGCCGGATCTCCTGCTCCACCTGAGAACCGCGTCCAGACAAAAGGAGGGCGGTCGCACCCACGTCCGGGACGTGGTCCGGGTCTTCGGCCTCGGGAAGGAGCTGCGGGAGACCTGGCTGGGCACGGTATCCCTGAGGGGGAGCTCCGCCGCAGGCTGCAGGCGCCTCGAGTACGACTACCGCGCCACGCCCTCCTGGCAGCAGGACAAGGCCGGCGGGATCCGGAGCCTGGAGGTCAAGTCCCGCACGATCCTCGAGACCTGCGCCCCGACCCGCGCTGAGTGCAAGGGCCCGGTGGTCTGCGGCGTAGAGCGGATCGAGGAGTCCGGGATCTTCGTCTGGGACACGGACCTGGGTGCGTTCCGGCGGTCGGACGCGAGCGAGGCGCGGTTCACGGTGCCGGATGTGAGCTTTCAATAGAGTTCCGGAGTTATATCGTGCAACTTAATGTATTACTTACACTTGCAGCGATCGCGCTGCCAGGCCCCACGATGGCGGCAGAGGACGCTCTGAAGAGGGTCGAAGCCGTCCTCGAGTCCTGGCGGAGTCTGCCGACTGGCCCCACCTGCGCGGACTTCCGCGCAGTGGCCGGAGGGGAGGGCATCGAGGTCGGCACCGGGGATCCAGGGGCGGCGGAGCCGGTCTTCGCCATGGTCCCCGGGACCAGCGACTTCGACACGGGATGCGAGCAGCTCCTGCGCCCCATGGTCAATGAGGGGGTCTTCAAGTCCAACGCGTTCTGCAAGGCGGACGGCCAGGCCGTTCGTTGCACCCTCATGACCCCGACCTCGGTCCCCCGGGTCCTGACCTTCGTCCCCCACGGCGAGGGCCTATGGCTTCAGAAGATCGAGTGGCAACGCAAGACCGGCCGTCCCATCCCACCCGACGACGACGACGACGATCTCCCCCTGTAGCCCGGATTCCCGCTGGCGATCACGCTCTCGGGGAAGAATCCGGGTCGCGGGCTCCCCGGCTGTGACCGATGCTGGTCGCTCGAGGAATGTACTAGTAGACCCCATTCGAGATCTCGATCTCGTACTTCTTGCAGGTGGGGCCCTTGCCGTCGGGGATGTAGACCTTGATGTAGAAGGTCTGGGAGTTGTCCTTGCAGCGGTGGTTGGCGGTGGTCGTGTCGTCGGCGTAGTTTGACGGCGTGAACTCGTGCGCCGAGTCCGCGGCGCAGTTCATCTCGCCGCCGCCCGAGGCCGTGGGCCCGGGGATCGTGGGCCAGGCCTGGGTCGGGCCGGGCTGGACGAAGTCCGTGTACCACTCCGTGTCGGTGGTCCCCGAGCAGATCATCTGCTGGCCGGAGCAGCCTCCCCAATACACGTCGAAGACGTAGTTGTTGTCCGGGTTCTGCGCGAACTTGATCCGGACGTGGAAGCTCTCGGCGCTCCCCTCGTTGACGTCGTTCGCGTAGAACCGGTACCAGTCCGCCTTCGCCGTGTTGGGCTCGTTCCCGTCGAAGGTGGTGGAGTTCCCCGCGCCGTTGTCGTTGAGGGTCCCGAGGTCGTAGGCGGACTGGCACACCGCGTTCTGGAGCTCCAGGTCGTCCTCCTTGCACTCGCAGCCGTCGGAGGCGTCGAAGTTCGCGTCGGCCCAGCCGACATCGCAGCCGGTGCTCACGCACTGCCCGTTGACGCAGACCGCGCTGATCTGGTTCGGCCCGGGCGCGCACATCTCCGCGTGGCTGCCGTTGTCGATCTGGCCGTCGCAGTTGTCGTCCGCGTTGTTGCAGAGCTCCGGGGCGCCGGGGTTGATCTGCGGCACCATGTCGTTGCAGTCGTTGGCGATCTTCGTGGTGTACTTGCCGAAGCCGGAGCAGAGGCACTTGGAGTCGCCTGGATAGCCGTACCCGTCCGCGTCGTTGTCTGCGTAGTAATACTCGCAGCCGATGGCGTCCTCGTCGTTCTCCGTGCCGTTGCAGTTGTTGTCCAGGCCGTCGCCGCAGATCTCATAGGATCCGGGATTCACGGACCAGATGTTGTCGTTGCAGTCCGACCCGTCCGTCGCCCCGTAGCCGCCGAAGGGGTAGCACAGGCACAAGCCGTTGTCCGAGCTCCCGAAGCCGTCGTTGTCGTTGTCGTAGAAGTACAGCGTACACCCGGTCCCGTCAGGGTCGTTCTGGTCCCCGTCGCAGTCGTCGTCGATGAAGTTTCCGCAGATCTCGTCGGAGCCCGGGCTGATGAGGATGTTGCCGTCGTTGCAGTCCCCCGCCATGGGCGCGGTGTACTGGCCGGTCCCCTGGCACAGGCACTTGGAGAAACCGGACTGGCCGAAGTTGTCGCCGTCCTGATCCAGGTAGAAGGGGATGCAGTTCTGCGCGTCCTCGTCATTGTCCGAGCCGTTGCAGTTGTCGTCCTTGGGGGTCTCGCAGTCCTCGTCCATCCCGGGGTTGACCGAGGGATCGCTGTCGATGCAGTCGCCGGGCTTGTCCGCGGTGAAGAGCCCCTGGGGCCCGCAGAGGCACTTGGAGTTGCTCTGACCGTAGTCGTCGCCGTCCTCGTCGAGGAAGTACTCGTTGCACTCCGAGCTGTTGAGCTCGTCCACCTGGCTGTCGCAGTCGTTGTCGAAGCCGTCACAGACCTCGAGAGCGTAGTGGTTGATCTCCGGCTGCAGCGGCGCGCAGTCCGTGAGGTCCAGCTCGCCGTCGTTGTCATCGTCGTCGTCGCAGGAGTCCCCCCAGAGATCCCCGTCGGTGTTGGTTTGCCCCGGATTGAAGATCTGCGGGCAGTTGTCATCCTCGTCGGCGATGCCGTCTCCGTCCGCGTCCCCGGAGCAGGCGTCGCCGATGCCGTCGAAGTCGGTGTCCGTCTGGAGCGGGTTGTAGTGGAGCGGGCAGTTGTCGGTGGTGTCAGCGAGGCCGTCGTTGTCGTCATCGAAGTCGCACTTGTCCCCACCGTCGGGGAAGAGGTCGGTGTTGAGCTGATCCGGGTTGAACTGGAGGAGGCAGTTGTCGAACTCGTCCAGGACCCCGTCGTTGTCGTCGTCGGAGTCCACGCAGTCCGCCAGGTTGTCCAGGTCGAAGTCCGGGTAGCCCTCGTCCACGTCATCGTCGCAGTCATTGTCCAGACCGTCGCACTGCTCCGGCGCGCCGGGGGTAGACCCAGACGTTGAAGGGCTGGCAGTCCACTGCGTCCGCGCTCTGATCGTTGTCGTCGTCGAGGTCGCAGGCGTCCCCCATCCCGTCCAGATCGTTGTTCTCCTGGAAGGGGTTGTAGTCCCAGGCGCAGTTGTCCAGCTGGTTCAGGATCCCGTCGCCATCGTAGTCGTCGCTCTGGCAATCCGCGACGCCGTCGCCGTTGGTGTCCGGGAAGTCCTCGTCCACGTCCCCGTCGCAGTCGTCGTCCAGGCCGTTGCAGGCCTCGGGCTTGGCCTGAGGGGCGTCACAGAAGGGCGCGGCGTCGTCGCATTGCCAGGTGCCGCGGCAGACCCCGTACGCGTTCACGACCTCGCAGTCCTGCTGCGGAATGTTGTCGTCGACCTGGTTGTTGCAGTCGTCGTCGAAGCCGTTGCATTGCTCCGGCGCCGGGGTCTGGGCCGAGCACTCCGAGAGGCCGCTTGGGAGGCAGACCTTCTCTCCGTGGCAGATGCCGAACTCGTTCTGGAAGTAACAGATCGTGGTCCGCTGCTGGATGATCGACTTGTCCGAGCAGGCGCAGACGCCGTTCTCGGGGACACATTGGCCGAACTTCAGGCCCTCGATGTTCTGCTCCTCGCAGACATAGTTCGACGGACAGTCGCTGTCCACCTTGCAGTCGCCCCCGCAGAACTTCCCATAGGGGCCGTAGTCGAGACAGAGGTCGCCGCTCTCGGTGAACTGGTTGGTGCACTCCGAGTTGTTCTTGCAGGGCTGGCAGAGGTGGATCTGGGAGGGGACGCAGATGGACTGGCAGTCAGGGCAGGAGTCCACGATGAGCTGGCAGGTCCAGCCCTCCTCCGGGCACTCCTCGATGCAGTTGGTGGAGCAGACCTTGCCCTCCCAGGTCTCCACGCAGTACCCGGAGAAGCAATCACCGTTGTCCCCACACCCGCAGCCGAAGCCGCCCGGACAGTTCGCCGTGCCGTCGAGGAAGAAGTCGGCGAGGCCCCCGTCGAGGTCGTCGCCGCCGCCCTGGTCTCCGACCTCGGATCCGATGATGACGTCAACGATCCCGCCGTCTCCGGGGATCACCCCGTCGGGGTCGGTCACACCATCCTGCTCGGGCACATCACCGGCGTCGGTGATCACCACGTCGGAGCCGTTGCAGGCAGCCAGGGTCGCAGCGAGGATGAGCACAGAGAGCCTTGAGAGAGTGGACTTCATGGGTTCCCCCCGTGTTCGCACTGATGCTGAGCGCCTTGAAAAAATACCATTCGTGCGCCAGACTTGTCAAACAACCTGAGGGGCAACCGATTAATTCGGTAGCCTGCGCACGCGAGGAGCACCCGGCATGGAGGATCGCAAGGCGACGGTGAAGGATACGAGGCAGGCCGCTACGGTCCACGACCTCATGGACGCGGTGAACCGCGTCCTCCTCGACAAGTCCGACGTCGTCGAGCTGGTGACGGTCTGCCTCGTGTCCGGCGGTCACGTCCTCCTCGAGGACGTCCCCGGGGTCGGCAAGACCACCCTGGCCAAGATCCTCGCTCGATCCGTGGGGGCGACCTTTCGACGGATCCAGTTCACCTCGGACATGCTCCCGGCCGATGTCATCGGCGTGAGCGTCTTCGACAGCACCAAGGGGCAGTTCGCGTTCAAGCCCGGGCCGATCTTCGCACAGCTGGTCCTGGCGGACGAGATCAACCGGACCCCGCCCCGGACCCAGAGCGCGCTCCTTGAGGCCATGAGCGAGGGCCAGGTCACCGTGGACAACGAGACCCGCTCGCTGCCGGACCCCTACTTCGTCATCGCCACCCAGAACCCCCTGGAGCTCCACGGCACCTATCCCCTGCCCGAGTCCCAGATGGACCGGTTCATGATGTCCCTCAACGTGGGGTACCCGTCCGACGCCGTGGAGCGATCCGTCATCGTCCAGGATGAGGACCGGGCCCGCCTCCAGGCCGTCCCGGTGGTGGCCAACCCCGCGCTCCTCCTGTCCTGGCGTACCGCCTCGCAGACCCCGGTCGTCAAGGACGAGGTGGTGGGCTATCTCCAGGCGATCCTCAAGGGGACCCGGGAGGCCGACGAGATCCTCCTCGGGGCCAGTCCCCGGGCCGGCATCCAGCTCTTCCGCGCGGTGAGGGCCCTGGCCTGGATCCGGGGTCGGGACTTCGTGACCCCGGACGACGTCCGCTGCCTCGCTCCCCACGTCCTCGCGCACCGCCTCTGGCTCCACGGCGAACGCAGCGGAAGCCGTCGGGCCCAGGCCCGGAACGTGCTGATGAAGATCGTGGAGTCGGTTCCCCTCCCGTGAAGAGCGGGCGACGGCGCACTGCGGACGGCAAGCCCCTGTTCTGGCCCCGCGGTCTCAAGCTCTCGATGGTGGGCGCCGCGCTGCTGCTCTTCTCCGGAACCTTCGTCTACCTCACCATCCGTTTCCCCCATTTCCGGGGCTTCCGGCGCTTCGTCATCGGCTGGGCCGCCGCCAACCTCCTGTTCTTCATCCGCTGGACCGAAGAGGGCAAGCGGTTCCGGTTCCTGGTGCGCATCGGGCGGAGCAATCGCCTCTTCCCCCGGAAGCTGCGGCTGACCAATGAGGGGAAGTTCCTCCTGCTGATCACCTTCGGGATGGGCTTCGCGGCGATCAACACCGGGAACAACCTCTTCTACCTTGTTCTGGGACTCCTCATCTCCCTGGTCACCTTCAGCGGCATCCTCTCGGAGCTGACCCTGCGGAGGGTCTCCTGGCAGCGCCGCTATCCGGACAGATTCCACGCGGGGCGTGCGGTGACCGGCCGGGTGGACCTGACGAACCAGAAGCGCCGCCTGGCCTCCTACAGCCTGGAGGTCTCCGACGTCATCGACGGCGAGGGCGCGTCCTGCGCACCGGGGCGGGCGCTGGTCGTGCGCCCGGGGGAGACCGCGTCGGGCTTCCCCACGTTCCGCTTCGAGCGTCGGGGGAGGTACCGCAGCGCGGGCTTCTCCCTCGCAACGGCCTACCCCTTCTCGTTCTTCCGCAAGTCACGCTTCTACCCCGAGCCCAGCGACTTCCTCGTCTACCCCCGGGTGGACATCGACATCGGTGACCCCGCACGCCTCATGGGGTGGGGGGAGCAGGTCGATGCTGCGGGGAAGGGCCGCGGGACTGAGTTCTACAGCGCCCGCGCGTTCCAGGCCACCGACGACATGCGGGACGTCCACTGGAAGCGCAGCGCACGCACCGGCGCGCTCGTGGTCAAGGAGTACCAGGCCCTCTCCGCCCGGCGCCTGGTCATTGCGATGGCCCCGGAGCTGGATCCCGATGGGGACGACGGGATGGCGGAGCACGGGATCGACCTCGCGGCGAGCCTCGCGACGAAGCTCTCGGACCTCGACTGGGCCGTGGGCCTGTCCATCCCCGGGACCTTGTTCCCGCCACGGCAAGGGACCAGCGCGCTCGAGACCCTCCTGGAGATCCTCGCCATGGCGAAGGTGGCCGGGACCGGGGAGGGCCGGGTGGATGCGGCGTTGGACGTCCCCCCGGACTGGGACGTGTTCTGGATACGGCTCCCCCACCAGGCGGACGTCGCGGGGGTCCGCTATCAGCTTGAGGCCGGGAGGGAGGGGGGATGAGCCGCCTGGATCGCAGCCTGCGCTGGTCCGCGGGCGTCAACCTCCTGTGCGCAATGGCCATGGTGTACTTCTCCGAGGAGTTCGGTCTCATGGTCTGGGGGCCCGTGGTCGCCGGACTCATCGTCGCTGCCCGGACGGGGCACAGGGAGTGGCGACGCTCGTCACGCATCCTCGTCACCACGGCCCTGATCGCCCTCTTCGGTGTCCTGTTCGTCCTGGCCTTCGAGTCCGGAAACTGGTTGGGCTACTCGGTGATCTTCGCGCTGGCGGCGTCGGTCTCCCGGACCCTGCAGACCACCAACGCCCGCCACTACTTCCAGGTGACGGTTCTGGGCTTCCTCGTGATGATCGCCGGATCCGTGCTCAACCCTGACATCACCTTCGCCATCTTCTTCCTGCCCTACGCCGTCACCCTCACGTGGACCCTCCTGCTGACCCACATCCGGCAGCAGGTCGAGGACGCGGGAGACGACAGCGGCGGCGTGGTCTGGAAGGCGTCCGCGATGATCCGATCGTCCCTGTTCGTGGGGACCTCGGTCCTCGCCCTGGTGCTCCTGGCGAGCTCCTTGGGGGTGTTCTTTCTCTTCCCCCGCCTTGGCCTGGGGTTCTTCTCGGCCCAGACCCGACGCTCGACTGCGGTGTCGGGGTTCTCGGACAGCATCCAGCTCGGTCACTTCGGGAACATCCAGGACTCCGAGAAGGTGGTCCTCCGGGTGGAGTTCCCCGGCGGCCGCGTGGTGGGCGAGGGGACGATCCGGCTCACGGGGATCACCTTCGAGATGTACACGGGCACCGGCTGGGAGAAGCAGCACCCGAAGACCTGGCCCCTGACTCCCGACGCGGACGGCTTCTTCGAGACCTGGTGGGCCCACGTCTGGGCCGATCCCGCCGAGGGGATCGAGCTCCTGGAGTACGACATCTACCAGGAGCCCATGGGCACAGGGAACCGGGTCCTCTTCGGCATCGCCCACGTGGCCGGGGTGCGACCCTTGGAGGCCCGCCTGGACCGGTACCGAGGACTCTCGAAGTCGTTCTACACCGACTCCTTCTGGAACCTCACCTGGAAGGGCCCCGAGGGCGCGGCCCTCGCGTACACCGTGCGCACCGCGCTCCCGGAGATCCGGCCCGCGCGGCTGCGCGAGTCCTCCAGCGACGATCCTGAGTGGATCTCACGGTTCCACCTGCAGCTCCCTGGGGACCTGGACCCGCGCATCGCCGCGCTCGCCCGGGAGATCACCGCGGGGGCCGAGACCCGGTACGACGAGACCATTGCGATCCAGTCCCACCTGCTCGGGAAGTACGCCTACTCCACCGAGGGCGGGCATGACCCCGCCGATCCCCTCGCCGACTTCCTCTTCGGTCGCCAGTCCGGCCACTGCGAGTACTTCTCGACGGCCATGGCGGTGATGCTGCGTAGCCTCGGGATCCCGGCGCGGTCGGCCAACGGCTTCCTCGGAGGCGAGTACAACGAGTTCGGGGACTATTACCTCATCCGGGAGTCCGACGCGCATTCCTGGGTCGAGGTGTTCTTCCCCGATTCCGGGTGGATCCCCTTCGACCCGACCCCGCCGGACGCCGGAGAGGGCGGCCGTGGGCTTCTGGACAGCCTGGATCAGTGGTACGACATGATGCGGCTCCAGTGGTTCAAGTGGATGGTGGAGTTCGATCTCGAGGCCCAGATCCGGGTCTACGCCAGCCTCTGGAACGCGCTGAGCCCCGAGCGCATGGACATCGACCTCTCCGGGGACCTGACCCCACAGAAGGTCAAGGACGCGAGCAGGAAGGTCCAGGAGACGGTGTGGAATCCCACGATGGGGCGCAACCTCCTCATCCTCCTCGCCCTCCTCGTCCTCCTCGGCAACGCCCGCCGCATCTGGCGCCGGCTCCTTGGTCGACGCAGAGGCGGCGGGGTGGGGCGCCGCTGGGAACGCCGTGTCCGCCGGGTGCTCTCCCGCGCTGGCCTCGAGGTCTCGGACAGCGTCACCCTGTGCGAGGTGGCCGAGGGGGCCTCGGAGGCGGATCATCCAGCCGCCGCCGCCGCCGCAGAGCTGGCCACGGCGGTGGACCGCCTGCGGTGGTCCCCGGCGCCGGACGTCGAGGCGGAGGTGTCGTCGATCCGGGCGAATCTCCTGCGGATCAGAACAGGAGCCGCTTGACCCGGGAGCCCCACCGGCCGATTCCTGCCGGGTCCTTCGGATAGGTCCGATAGAGCGCTTCCACCGCGAGCACCGCTGCCACGGTAGGCGCAGCGCGGGGGGCGAGATCGAGGATCTTCAGGAGGCCCGGGAGACGGGAGAGCTGGGCCTGGGTCAGGAAGCGGCGGGGAATCATCCGACCCTCGGCCTGGACACGCCGGAAGTCCTCGATCTGGAGGACCCCGAGGTCGGCGAGCTGCTGGATGCGGGCCGCGGGGAGGCGGCGGGACAGGCGGGTGACGAGATCCTGGCGGAGCTGCTCCGCGCCGGCCTCTGCGTGGTATCCCCTGGAGTACTCCCAGAGCTCCGCTGCACTCCCCGTGCGGACGTAGCGGCGCATCGCAGGCGCAAGCAGGAGCGCGGCCAGCGCGGAGAGGCCGGTCCCCGACCCGGTGAGGGGCATGACCTGGCTCCCTGCGTCGCCCACCAGCGCGACCCCGCGTCCCGTGAGCGCAGGCAGGGCCCGGCGCAGGGGGATGGGCTGGCCGCCGGACACGAGCACCGGGCCGGCGAAGGCGACCCGGGAGGGGGTCGAGGCCAGGACCTCCCGCGGCCCGGCGTGGCCGTCCTGGGGGAAGGTTGCGCCGAGGCAGAGGAGCCGGCCCTCTCCGGGGTGGCAGGCCAGCTTCTCCAGGGAGAAGCCTTGCATCCCGCCAAGGCCGAAGCGCAGGACGGTACCAACCTTCGCGAACTCCCCCGGCGCCGTGATGAAGGCCTGTTCGTCGATCTCACGGACGTCGTGGTGCGCGTGGATGCACTCCTGGGCCACGAGATCTCCGACGAGCCCGAAGACCCGGGAGAGGGTCCGGTCATCCACGGGCCGCGTCCCGGCCGCGATGACCAGGGCCTTTGCGGAGACGCTGTCGCGTCGGGAGGTGTCAACGGTACCGCCCCCGCGGCCGTCCCTGCCCAGGGAGACCACCCGTTGCCCGAAGCGCACCCTGCCGCCGAGGCACTCCACCCGCTCCAGGAGATCTTCCTGGAGCCGCCAGAGGCGCAGGGTGCGGATCGGAAAGCGATGGGAGGACCACCGGCGCACCCCGCCCTCGGGAGGCCGCGCCAGGAGCCCCGACGCGTGTCCCTCCTCCAGCGCAACGCCGGGTGCAGGGGCGGGAACGATCCCGTCGATGAAGTAGCGCTCCTCCACGTCCACGCACCAGCGCTGCCCGAAGCTCGACCGGGGCCGCGCCTCCAGCACGGTGACGCTCAGCCCCTCCTGGAGCATGCGCCACGCGGCGAAGAGGCCGGCGGGGCCGGCGCCGATGACGAGGACGTCGGGAGACCCGCGGGGGGAGGAGGTCATCTAGTTCTTCACGCTGGTGATGGGGGGGGGGATCCGGCCACCGAGGCGGATGAAGTCCCGCGGGGAGAACCGGTTCACCTCCATCGCGATGAGCTCACCCAGGAGCCCCCCGAGATCGATGGACTCCCCCGCCTTCTTGCCGAGGAGCGGCACGATGCGCACGGCGGTCGTCTTGTTGTTGACCATCCCGATGACCATCTCGTCGGCGATGATCCCGGAGAGGGTCTCCGGTGGCGTGTCCCCGGGCACCGCGACCATGTCCAGGCCTACGGAGCACACCGCAGTCATGGCCTCGAGCTTCTCCAGGGTCAGGGAGCCTCGCTTCACCGCTGCGACCATGCCCGCATCCTCGCTGACGGGGATGAACGCGCCGGAGAGGCCGCCCACGTAGCTCGAGGCCATCGCACCGCCCTTCTTCACCGCATCCACGAGCATGGCCAGGGCTGCCGTCGTCCCGGGGGCGCCGGTGGACTCGAGGCCCATGACCTCGAGGATCTCCGCGATGCTGTCTCCCAGGGCCGGGGTCGGTGCCAGGGAGAGGTCCACGGCCCCGAAGCCGACGGGCGGTCCGAGGCGATCCACGACCTCCCGCCCGATGAGCTCCCCGGCGCGGGCGATCTTGAAGGCCATGCGCTTGATGGTCTCGGATACGGAGTGGAGATCGTTCATGCACCCGGTGCGTTTGAGCCTGCGCAGCGCGCCGAGGACCACGCCGGGCCCGCTGACGCCCACGTTGATCACCGCGTCCCGGCCGCCGATGCCGTGGAAGGCGCCGGCGATGAAGGGGTTGTCCTCCGTCGCATTGCAGAAGACCACCAGTCGGGAGCAGCCCGAGCCGTCCGGGACCGCCTCCGAGATCTCGATGATCACCTCGCCCATCTTGCGGACGGCGTCCATGTTGATGCCGTTTCGTGTGGTGCCCAGGTTCACCGACCCGCAGACCCGCGACGTGTTCGCCAACGCGGTGGGGAAGCTCTCCATGAGGAGCTGGTCCCCGGCGCTCATACCGAGGTGCACGAGGGCTGAGTATCCGGCGATGTAGTCGATGCCGATGTGATCAGCGACGCGGTCGAGGGCCATCGCGACCGCTGCGTACTCCTCCACGGAGCGGAGGCCGTCCGCGACGATGGAGATCGGGGTGACCGCGACCCGCTTGTTGCAGATCGGGATCCCGTAGGTGTCCTCGACCTGCTGTGCGACCTCCACCAGGCGGCTTGCCCGCTCATAGATCCGGTCATAGACGAACCGACAGAGGGCCTCGACGTCCCTGCCCCCCGGGCCACCGAGGAGGGAGACCCCCATGGTCGTGGTGCGGATGTCCAGGTGCTCCGCACCGATCATGCGGATGGTCTCGTGGATCTCTTCCGGGTTGAACAACATCTCTCAGACCTCGTGCATGGCCCGGAAGATCCGCTCGTGCATCACGAGGACCTCCACCTGCCCGATGGCCGCCGCCTCGTCCTTGAGGCGCTCCTTGAAGACCCGGAAGCTCACGCCGTTGGCCTCGAGCCCGTCGAGGTTCACCAGGAAGATCAGGCTGAAGTAGTTGTCGACGATGACCTGGCTCATGTCCGCCAGGTCCCCGCCAGCGGAGGCCACTGCGGTGGAGATCCGGGCGACGATGCCCGGCCTGTTGGTCCCGATCACGGCGATGACGCCGCGGCCACCTCTGATCGGTGCGTCGCCGCACGGATCGAGGATCTCGGTACGCACCGCATCGAGCTGCTCCCCGAGGGGGGGGGGAGGGGCGTCGGCGGCGCGCGTCGGCGGAGGGCTCGGCGCGCCTTCGACCCGGGCGATCTCCTGCACCACGACCTCCTCGATGAGGTGCCCGAGGGACACCCCGTCAAGGGGCGCCTGGGCCCGGCTCCGGTTCTCCTGGTACCTCAGCCTGATCCCCTTCCTCGCTGCGAATTCCCGGGCGGAGGGGGTCAGGATCATGTCCCGGGTCACCTCCACGGCGCCATCCTGGATCAGGCGCTGGAGCTCGGTCTCATTGATCGTCCTCTTCATCCCTCAGCTCCTTGCTCAGGCTCCACCTGGAACCGATCAACGATGGCCACCACCGCCGCGTCGATGGGGCGGTGCGGGGGCATCCCCTCCGGGAGGTCAGGCTCGATGCCCACCCGGGCCGAGTGCCCGTACGCGATCACCACGTCCTCGCCGACCCCGGCGCCCAGGATGTCCGCGACCACGACGCAGTCGTGGAGCTCCTCCGGGGCCGCCCCCCCCTGGAGCTCCGCCAGGTGGTAGGGCCGCACCAGGAGGAGCTTCAGTCCCTCCAGGTCGTCCCACTTCACCGTGGACCACACCGTGCCCACAACCCGCGCCATGAACATGACTACTCCTCCCCTGCCGACGTGCCGTCCACGATCCGTGCGATCGCCGCGTCCACCAGCACGCTCCGGTTCGACGGCCCCTTGAGCACGGCCCGGGCGCCGCTCCCCCAGGTCACGGTCACCAGCTCCCCCGACCGGGCACCCAGGGTGTCCAGGGCGACCACGACGCGCCCGGTGGGCGCACGGATCCAGTCCGCCCCGGGGGCACCGAGGACAGAAACCAGGAGCATCTTCTCGGGGCCGAGCTGCGCGGACCGCTGCGAGCCCCAGACCTGGCCGATGATGCGTCCGAGGATCACGTCAGCACCCCCTCGGCGGGGCCCATCTCGACACCATCGACGATGGCCGCCACGGAGGCCTCCACCGGGTACCGGCCGTCCCCGAGCTCGTTCCGGCCGGGCCATCCGAAGCAGACCACCACGTCCTGACCCACCCGGGCGTCGAGGCGATCCACGGCGACGAGGTGATCGACCTCGTGGGCGGGGTTGTACCAGCACCTCGGGCGGACGACGACGAGCTTCAGGTCCTGCAACCAAGGGTTCTTCTTCGTTGCCCAGATGGTGCCTACGACGGTGCCGAGGATCATCGCCGCCCGTCCCCTGTGTTCACGAGATCGAGCTCTACGGCGGCGCGATCAACGATGGCCAGGACGATGTCCTTGGCGGGGACTGCGCGTCCCACGGTGAGGTCCCGGATCCGGCTGCCGTGGCCCACGAGGACATACTCCCCGATCCCGGCCCCGAGCATGTCCACCGCGACCACGGTCTCGGTGCCCAGGTCCGGATCCGGCAGGTCCGCCCCGATCTCCTGAACCCCGACGCCCCCACGGAGGCGCACCGGGCGCACCTCGAGGAGCTTCATTCCGTCCAGGAGCCGAGCCTCCTTGGCGCCCCAGACCGCGCCGATGACCTTCCCCAATATCATGGTGGGGATATAGCAGATCCAGAGGGAGATGGACAATGGACAATGGGCAGGGGAGGATGGACAATGCATTGTCCATTCCCCGGAGCCTCGACATGAAACTCCTCCTCCTCATCTCCGTCGTCCTATTCGTCTCAGCCGTTGGCTGCACCGACGACCCCAAACCCGAGGCCACACCGCTCCCACCCAACGAGGCGATCCGATCCGGGCCCCCGGCTGGAACCCCGGTGGCTTCGCGGGAGCGGGACGAGCCCGAGGAGCCGTCCCCCGGGGCCTCAGAGGAGGAGGGTCAATCCCCAGCGCCGACGCGCCCGTCCTCCGTGTCCGCACCGACGGAGGACTGGAACCAGAAGGAGTGGTTCGAGAAGGAGGACGTGGGCACCATCGAGATCATCCAGGAAGAGGATCCCGTCAAGCAACGGTACAAGGAAGCCCTGGAGCTCCTGGAGATCGACAAGATCGAGCAGGCCATCGCGCTCCTCGAGGAGAACGCCGTGGCCGCCCCCGACGATCCGATCAACCACTGGAACCTCGCCTCCGTGCAACTGGCCCTGGATCACGCCGAGGCAGCGTTGCCGCCCCTGCGCAAGGCCGTTGAGCTGTCGCCGGACAACACGGAATACGCGCTGACCCTGGCGGGGGTCGAGCTGCTCGTGGGGAACAACGCGGCCGCAGAAGCGCTCCTGGAGACCCTGGTCAAGGCCCACCCCGAGCTGCCGGACGTCCACTACCAGCTCGGCCTCCTGCACATCGCCGCGGATCGGGCGGACACCGCCTTCGCCGACCTCCTGGAGACGACGCGTCTGGATCCGAAGCACGCCGCGGCCTGGACCCGGCTGGCGATCCTCCACGTGGAGGCGCAGCGCTGGGCCGACGCCCTCGTCGCGGTGCAGGCGGTCCAGGCGGCGGGGGACCCGGAGGCGGCGGAGGCGGTGGGCTTCCTCCACGGTCAGGTCCTCGGGAAGCTCGGCCGATGCGAGGATGCCGGCAAGGTCCTGGCGAAGGCGCGGGAGGCCGGCCAGGCGGAGCTCGCTGATCTGGCCGAGGGAGAGTGCTGGCTCGGGACATCGGAGCCGGACAAGGCCCTGCCCCTCCTGCGCGCAGCGAGCGAGCGGAACCCCAGCTGCCAGCCCTGCCAGATGTTCCTGGGGGACGCGCTCTTCCTGAAGGGCGACTGGACCACGGCGGCGGACGCGTATTCCGGCGCCGCTGCAGCCGAGCCCGGGGACTGGCGATCACGCCGCCAGGCAGGGAAGTGCCTCCTCAACCTCCAGCGACCCGGCGACGCCGTGCCGCTCCTCGAGGGGGCGGTGAAGATCGCGGCCGAGGACGTGGAGGCCTGGGAGCTGCTCGGACGAGCCTACATCGCCACGGGCAACAAGGCCGAGACGTGGACGGTGATGGAGCGCCTGGAGACGCTCGGTGCAGCGGAGCGGGCGAAGATCATCAGACAGCTCTTGACGCAGTAACTCTTCGTGTAGAGTCTACCCGCTGATTGGGCAGGAGTGTTTCATGCGAGCAGTGCTCTTCGGCGCCCCGGGCAGCGGACGCAAGACCTTGATGCGGGCCCTGACCGGTGGCGCACCCATCGCCCAGGGAAAGAAGACCGTCGCCACGATCCGCGTCGGTGACGAGCGAATTCCCTACCTCAGCGGGATCTTCAGTCCGAAGAAGACCACGTGGTCGAACATCGAGGTAACCTTCGAGGATCGCCACCACGAGGTCGGCTCGAAGCTCCTGCAGGAGGTGAAGGGGTACGAGGTGCTGGTCCCGGTCTTCGGGGCCTTCGACATGGACCCGGACGACGTCACGGCGCAGATCCTCACCGCGGTGGAGTCGCTCCTCGACGAGCTGATCCTGGCGGACCACATGGTCGCCGACCGGCGCCTTGCGGGCTTCAGGAAGACCGGCGAGAAGGGCGTCGGGAGAGACCTCTTCGAGCGGATCGTGCAGTGCCTCAACGACGGCGAGCGGCTCTCGAACGTCGAGATGGACGCTGGCCAGCGGGAGCTCCTGGAGCAGTTCAACTTCCTCACCTTCAAGACCGTCATCGCCGTGGTGAACGTCGCCGAGGAGGAGCCCACGGACGGCCGCTGGACGGATCTCCGCACGTCCCTCTCCCGCCTGGGCGTCGAGCCCGTGATCCTCTCCGCACCCCTGGAGTCCGAGATCGCCACCCTGGCGGACGAGGAGCAGGCAGAGTTCCTCGCCGAGCTCGGCATGGAGGCCCCTGCGTCCCGCCGGCTGGTCCAGTCGATCTACTCCGCCCTGGACCTGATCTCCTTCTTCACCGTGGGCGAGGACGAGGTCCGCGCCTGGAGCGTACGCCGGGACGCCCGTGCCCCGGAAGCCGGCGCCCGCATCCACACGGACATCCAGCGCGGCTTCATCCGTGCCGAGGTGGTCGGCTACGAGGACTTCGTTGCGGCAGGCTCCCTGGCCAGAACCCGCTCCCTGGGCACCTTCCGCCTGGAGGGCAAGGACTACGTCGTCAGGGACGGCGACATCATCTCGTTCCGCTTCAATGTCTGATTCCACTGTGGGAGGGGCTCTTCAACCCCGAACGCTCCAACTACCAGGTGTTGACGTAGATGTCCGTTGCGGACGTCTCGAGCATCAGCCCGTAGTCCCGCAGCTCCCAGACGTGGGCCTTGAGCCACTCGGCCTGTCCCTGGCGCTCGGCGCGGTACATGATCATGCGGGGACCACCGACGCCGAGGCCCGGCTCGAAGAGGGTGTCCCGCATGCCCAACCCCAGGAGCTTGTCGTAGATGCCCTGGGCTTCGGGTTCTGACATCTGCTCGTGGTACAGCACGACCGCCACGCCCTCCAGCGCGTGCGCACCCTTGAGGGCGCGCAGCTCCGTCGAATCGAGCGGCCCCTTGATCTGTGGGCCGGAGCAACCGCCGGCGACGAGCGCGAGGAGAACCACCATGATCCTGCAGAGGGTCCTGTTCATCCCAATCCCCCGATTCAATGTGTGACGCGACGCCACCGCCGCGTCGTCGATTCTATGACCGCATCCCCGGGGACCGTCAACCTCTCCCCGCGATTCCCTTCCCTCGATCTGCGTTTTCCGGCAAGCTGCCCCCTGGGGAGGGGTGTCATGGACCTGTTCAACGATCCCGAACACGATGACAGGAACCGACCCCTGGCGGACCGCATGCGTCCCCGGACATTGGAGGAGCTGGAGGGCCAGGAGCACCTCACCGGGCCCGACGGCCTGCTGGGTCGAATCGAACGCAGCGGCGAGGTCCCCTCCCTCCTCCTCTGGGGACCTCCGGGGACGGGCAAGACCACCATCGCCCACATCCTGGCCCACACCGTGGACGCGCGCTTCATCCCCTTCTCGGCGGTCCTCGGCGGGGTCAAGGAGGTGCGCGAGATCATCGTGAAGGCCCGGGAGCACTGGAAGACCAAGGGACAGCGAACGATCCTCTTCATCGACGAGATCCACCGCTTCAACAAGGCCCAGCAGGACGCGTTCCTCCCCCACGTGGAGGACGGGACGATCGTCCTCATCGGCGCGACCACGGAGAACCCCTCCTTCGAGGTGAACAACGCGCTCCTCTCCCGGACCACCGTCGCCCGCCTGGAGCCCCTCGGCGAGGAGGCGGTGGTGCGGCTCCTGCGCCGCGCCGCACAGGAGCCGGCCCCACGTGGGCTCGCCCTGGCGGCTCCCGACGACGCGCTGGAGACCCTCGCCGCCGCGGCGGGGGGAGATGCCCGCCGGGCGCTCAACCTCCTCGAGCAGGTCGCCTGGGCCGCGAGGGAGGAGGGGGCCGACGTCACCGCCGCGCTGGTGCGGAACATCGCCGTCGCCGGTCCCCACCGATACGATCGCGCAGGCGACTCCCACTACGACCAGATCTCCGCGTTCATCAAGAGCCTCCGGGCGTCGGATCCCGACGGTGCACTCTATTGGATGGCCCGCATGATCGACGCCGGCGAGGATCCGCTCTTCATCGCCCGACGTCTCGTGATCTTCGCCTCCGAGGACGTGGGCAACGCCGACCCCCAGGCCCTGTCCGTCGCGGTGAGCGTGTTCCACGCGGTGCACTTCGTTGGCCTCCCCGAAGGCAGGATCCCCCTGGCCCAGGCGGTGACCTACCTGGCCACGGCGCCCCGATCCAACGCGAGCTACGTTGCGGTGGACAAGGCCCTCGCCCTCGCGAAGAAGACCGGGCACCTCGCCCCGCCCCTGCACATGCGGAACGCGCCGACCCACCTCATGAAGGAGATGGGCGCGGGCAAGGGCTACCTCTATCCCCATGATCACCCTGGCGGGGTCGTGGATCAGGAGGGCCTCCCGGAGGAGCTGCGCGGGACCGTCCTCTACGAGCCTGTGGAGCGCGGCTACGAGCGCCGGATCCGCGAGATGATCGAGTGGAAGCGCGCGACCCTGCGCAAGCGCCACCGCCCGGATGACCAGGGGTAGGGGGTCTGCAGCCGTGGTTGACGCGGTCCGGACGATCACCTACGTGTAGGAGCCATGATGCGAGATGATGACAACGACTCGAAGAGCCTGATCCGACGCGAGACCCTCCTCGCCGTGCTCTCGGACACCACCGGGGGCCGCATGGCCCGGCTGGACCGGGTCCTGGAGGTGATGGATTCGGATCCCCGCGCCCTCGAGGGGCTGTCTCCTTCGGAGCTGTACTTCCTGATCAAGGACATCGGCCCTCGGGACTCCGGGCCCCTCCTGGCGGGGGCGACGGACGAGCAGCTCGCCCGCTTCGTCGACTTCGATGCGTGGGAGGGGCAGCGCTTCTCGCCCTCCCGCTTCACGGCCTGGCTGGACCTGGCCGCGGGGGAATCCGAGGAGACGCTCGTCCGCATGGTCAAGGCCGTCGATCCCGAGGCGCTGGCCCTCCAGCTGATCACCCAGGCACAGATCCTCGAGGTGGACGGGACCCCGGAGCAGACCGACGCCTTCGGCGCCCGGGAGGAGGTGTTCCAGTCTCCGGACGGGAAGTTCTGGGTGCTCTGCGAAGAAGGCAAGGACACCCTCCCCGATGTGAAGCGCCTCGTCGACCTGCTCTTCTCCATCGACATCGAGTGGGCCCGGGACCTGCTGAAGGCGTCGGCCTGGGAGCTGCTCGCCTCCCTCGAGGACGAGGCGCTGAGGTTCCGCACGGCGCGGCTCGGCGAGGAGGGCTTCCCCTCCCTGGAGGAGGCCCAGGAGATCTACAGGATCGTGGACATCAAGCGGATCCGGGGGCTCATCGAGCAGCACGGGGATCGCCTGCACGCCGGCAAGTCGACCGCACAGACCCGCGCCCTCTGGGATCTCGGCGGCGTCGAGGGCTTCCGGGAGAGCCTGCTCACCCGCGCCCTGGCGTCCCTGCGCGACGGTGCACGGAAGACCGCCATCGTCCGCTCCCTCGCACACCTCCTCGGAGAGGTGGTCATCGCCGAGACCGGCGGCGACTTCGGCGACGAGGAGGGCGCCTCCCGGGCACCTGCCCGCCTGCACGGCTTCGTCTCCATAGGCCTGGAGCACCTCGGCGGGACGACCCCCGAGGAAGCCGCCAGCCTCCTCCTCCGCCTCCATCCGCGCATCCTCTTCCGTGCCGGCTACACCCTGCTCCTGGGGGTCCGGAGCCGCGCTCGGGAGTGTCTCCGCCGTGCGGGCACCGCCCACGGGTTCAGGCTGCTGGGCGAGGCTCCCTGGGGCCCGGCCCTCGACGCCGCCGCCGCGTTCGTCCCCCAGGTCCACGGGCTCCTGGATGCGCCGGACCGGACCGCACCCCGAGAGGTCCGCGGGCTCCTGGATGTCCACACCCTCCGTACCCTCGTTCGGGACGGCGCGGCCCGACTCGACTTCGTCATCGATCACCTCGGTGCGAGCCCGGAGAGCCTGGCGGAGTGGATTGCCGAGGACGGACGGGGACACGTCACCTGCACCACCCTGGTCGGGACCGCGCTCCTCGACGCCCTGGTGGATCAGCCCCCAGTGACCCCCCTGACTCCGACCCAGCTCGCTGCGGCGCTGGACCTCTGGATGCCCTGGGACGAGGTCGCCGGCCAGCGGGTCCCCAACCAGGCGCTGCAGATCACCCTGGGCAGACGGCTCGGCGCGGAGTCCCCTGCGGTGCAGCGGCTGATCGAAGACGCCATGGAACGAATCCGATCGACCTTCGAGGGCATCAAGCCGGGGGCCAGGCTGGACCCCCGATTCCTCGGAGCGACCGTGCTGGTCGGAGATTCTTCTCCCATCCCTTGATATTCGGCACCCTCTCTTGCTATAGTCCTTGGGCGGCCCCTTATAAGGTGCGCCCGCGCAATGTGCCCGCGAGGCACCGGAGGTATCAATGCGCCAGGCCCTCTCCACTCTCCTGGTCCTCCTCGCTGCGCTCCCGTCAGCGGCCCTTGCGGGTGACTGTTGCCAGCCCGGCAGCGGCCCCGGCTGTGACGACTGGTCTGTCCAGCAATGTGTCTGCGCGCAGGACTCCTACTGCTGCGAGAACACCTGGGACAGCCTCTGCGCCAGCGAGGTCGAGGACTTCGGGTGCGGGTCCTGCGGCGGCGGCGGGAGCCAGTACTGCCCGGGCTACAGCGGCACCTCCAACTGCTGCACGACGAGCGACCCGTGCGGGTGGGCCTCGGACAACATCTGCGACTGCCAGGGCACCTGCTCCTGGGACGCGTCGGACTGTGGACCCTCCAGCTTCTGCGGCGACGGCGCATGCTCCGCGGGAGAGACCTGCACGAACTGTTCACAGGACTGCGGGCCCTGCGGGGGCAGCGGCGACTGCTGCGCGGAGCAGGGCGGACCCGGCTGCGGAGACGCCGGAATCCAGGCCTGCGTCTGCGCCCAGGACTCCTACTGCTGTGACACCAAGTGGGACAACTTCTGCGTCACCGAGGTCGAAGAATTCGGCTGCGGATCCTGTGGCGGTGGCGCCGGCTACTGCCCCGGATACACCGGCACCTCCAACTGCTGCACCACCGCGGACGCCTGCAACTGGGCCTCCGACGGGATCTGCGACTGCCAGGGCACCTGCAGCTGGGACAGCGGGGATTGCCAGCCCTCGAGCTTCTGCGGCGACGGCAACTGCAACCCCGGGGAGACCTGCACCAGCTGCGCGCAGGACTGCGGCTCCTGCGGGGGCGCGGGAGACTGCTGCGCGGTCCAGGCTGGACCCGGCTGCGGCGACCCCGGAATCCAGGCCTGCGTCTGCGCCCAGGACGCGTTCTGCTGCGAGAACACCTGGGATCAGCTCTGCGCCGACGAGGTCGAGGACTTCGGCTGTGGATCCTGTGGCGGTGGCGCCGGCTACTGCCCCGGATACACCGGCACCTCCAACTGCTGCACCACCGCGGACGCCTGCAGCTGGGCCTCCGACGGGATCTGCGACTGCCAGGGCACCTGCGCCTGGGACACGAACGACTGCGGCGGCGGCGGCCCGGCCTGCGGCAACGGCTCCTGCGAGGCCGGTGAGACCTGCTCGAGTTGCCCGCAGGACTGCGGGCCCTGCGGGGGCGGCGGGGACTGCTGCCAGGTGCAGGACGGACCGGGCTGCGGAGACCCCGGGGTTCAGGCCTGCGTCTGCGCCCAGGACGCCTACTGCTGCCAGACCGCCTGGGACAGCATCTGCGCCGGAGAGGTCGAGGATCTCGGCTGCGGCAGCTGCGGCGGCGGCGGCGACGACTTCTGTCCGGGCTACACCGGAACCTCCAGCTGCTGCACCACTGCGGACGCCTGCAGCTGGGCCTCGGACAACATCTGCGACTGCCAGGGCGCCTGCGCCTGGGACGCGGACGACTGCGGCGGCGGCCCGGCCTGTGGAAACGGCGCCTGCGAAGCCGGTGAGTCCTGCACCAGCTGCCCGCAGGACTGCGGCCCCTGCGGGGGCGGCGGAGACTGCTGCGCGGCGCAGGACGGACCGGGCTGCGGAGACGCAGGGATCCAGGCCTGCGTCTGCGCCCAGGACGCGTTCTGCTGCGAGAACACCTGGGATCAGCTCTGCGCCGACGAGGTCGAGGACCTCGGCTGCGGCAGCTGCGGGGGCGGCGGCGATGACTTCTGCCCGGGCTACACAGGCACCTCCGGCTGCTGCACCACCGCGGACGCCTGCAGCTGGGCCTCCGACGGGATCTGCGACTGCCAGGGCACCTGCGCCTGGGACACGGACGACTGCGGCGGCGGCGGACCGGCCTGCGGCAACGGGGCCTGCGAGGCCGGTGAGACCTGCTCGAGTTGCCCGCAGGACTGCGGGCCCTGCGGGGGCGGCGGGGACTGCTGCCAGGTGCAGGACGGACCGGGCTGCAGCGACCCCGGGGTTCAGGCCTGCGTCTGCGCCCAGGACGCCTACTGCTGCCAGACCGCCTGGGACAGCATCTGCGCCGGAGAGGTCGAGGATCTCGGCTGCGGCAGCTGCGGCGGCGGCGACGACTTCTGCCCGGGCTACACCGGCGGCAGCTCCTGCTGCGCGTCGGATGATCCCTGCGACTGGGCCGCAGACGGCATCTGCGACTGCCAGGGCACCTGCGGCTGGGACACGGCGGACTGCGGCGGGGGCCCGGCCTGCGGTGACGGCGTGTGCGCCCAGGGGGAAGACTGCTCGAGCTGTGAGGTCGACTGCGGGCCCTGCGGCGGCGGCGGCGACTGCTGCAATGTGCAGGTCACCCCGGGCTGCGACAACGCCGGTGTCCAGATGTGCGTCTGCGACCAGGACGCGTTCTGCTGCACGAACTTGTGGGATTCCATCTGTGTCGATGAGGTCGAGGATCTCGGCTGCGGCAGCTGCGGGGGCGGCGCGACCTGCGGCGACGGGGCGTGCTCCGGGACCGAGGACTGCGCCAACTGCGAGGCGGACTGCGGACCCTGCGGCGGCGGCGGTGACTGCTGCGGTGTCCAGGCCACTCCGGGGTGCGGAGATCCTGCGGTCCAGGCTTGCGTCTGCCTGGAGGATCCGTTCTGCTGCAACAACGCCTGGGACCAGTGGTGCGTGAACGAGGTCGACGAGTTCGGCTGCGGCGACTGCGCCGGTGGTGGCCCCGTGTGCGGCGACGGCTCCTGCGACGCGCCCGAGGACTGCGCCAACTGCCAGGTCGATTGCGGGTCCTGCGGCGGCGGCGGTGACTGCTGCGCCGTCCAGGAAGGCCCCGGCTGCGACGACGCCGTGGTCCAGGGCTGCGTGTGCCAGCAGGACGCCTTCTGCTGCAACGTCACCTGGGACTCCATCTGCGTGAACGAGGTGGAGGACCTCGGCTGCGGGAACTGCGGCGGCTGTGCCCCGGACTGCGCCGGCAAGCAATGCGGCGGTGACGGCTGCGGCGGCACCTGCGGCCAGTGCCCGGCGGACCAGAGCTGCCAGAACGGGGCCTGCGTCGGCGGCTGCACGCCGAACTGCGCAGGGCTGCAATGCGGCCCTGACGGCTGCGGGGGCAGCTGCGGGGACTGCAGCCCCGGGAAGATGTGCCAGCAGGGCCAGTGCGTCCCGGTCTGCCAGCCCGACTGCGCCGGTATGCAGTGCGGCAGTGACGGCTGCGGCGGCACCTGCGGCTCCTGCCCCCCCGGGTACTTCTGCCAGGACGGACATTGCGGCCAGAACTGCATCCCGGACTGCAGCGAGAAGGAGTGCGGCGACGACGGCTGTGCGGGCACCTGCGGCAGCTGCCCGCCAGGCTGGTTCTGCAGCTTCGGGAAGTGCGGTCAGGACTGCGTCCCGGACTGCGCCGGCAAGCAATGCGGGGATGATGGCTGCGGCGTGGGGACGACCTGCGGCTCCTGCCCTCCTGGCTACTCCTGCGCAGGGGGGCATTGCACCTCTGGGTGCACTCCGACCTGTGCCGGCAAGGAGTGCGGCGACGATGGCTGCGGTGGATCCTGCGGGTCCTGCGGCTTCGGGTACATCTGCGCCGACATGGGCGTCTGCGAGGAGCCCTGCCAGCCCCAGTGCCTGAACAAGGAGTGCGGCGACAACGGCTGCGGCGGGTCCTGCGGTGTCTGCGGGAACGGCCAGGCCTGCCAGGGCGGGATCTGCGTCACCTGCACTCCGGACTGTCTCGACAAGGACTGCGGCGACGACGGCTGTGGTGGAGACTGCGGCGAATGCCCCGTGGGAACCTGGTGCTCGGAGGAAAAGGGCTGGTGTCTCCTGGACGGAGAGGACGCCTGGATCGATGATGACGTAGACGACACCGGATATGTTCCCGGCGGCGGGGATGGTCCCTGCGGCGAGAACATGCGCCTCCTCTACGGCAAGTGTGTCCCCTCCGAGCCCCCGGACGGGGGCGTCGATGGCAAGATGTCCTCCGGCTGCGCCGCCGGCGCGCCGGTCGTCGGCGACACCTGGCTCCTGCTCCTCGCCGTTGCCGGGCTGGCGCTGCTCCGCCGCCGTCGCACGGCCTGAGACCCTTCCAGGTGCGCCCGCTCCTCTGGTTCGCGCTCTTCGTCGTCGGTCTGTTCCTCATCATCCGACGACTCGCACGTTGGGATCCCGCTGACTTCACCGTTCAGGTCGGCCCCAGGGGGCGGGTAAAGCTCACGGGTGAGGTCCCAGGCTTCCCGCCTTCGGCGATCCACGATCTGGTCGAAGATCTGAAGCTGCCCGACGGGGCACGGATCGTCGGCCTGCTGGACCGTGGCGACTGGCGTGTGCGGGCACAGGGGGTCGACAAGTTCATGGAGCAGCGCATCCGCAACGTCCTGTTCACGCGGTTGCCCCGGTAACTTTCCGTGCCGAGCCGGCTCTCACCCCTTGGAGACCAGCGACCCCAACGCCAAGGAGAGCGACATGAACGGGACCGCATTCGACATGACCAGGGCCAGCTTCGACGACACCATCGAGAAGAACGACATCGTGCTCATCGACTTCTGGGCGGAGTGGTGCGGCCCCTGCAAGATGTTCAAGCCCATCTTCGAAAAGGTCGCCCGGAAGCACCCGGACATCGCCTTCGCAAAGGTGGACACCGAGGCCCAGCAGGATCTGGCCGCTCAGTTCGGCATCCGCTCCATCCCGACCCTGGGCATCTTCCGTGAGAAGATCCTCCTCTTCCTCCAGCCCGGCATGCTCCCCGAGGCTTCGCTCGAGGACGTGATCGCGCAGGTCAGGGACCTGGACATGGCGGAGGTTCGCAAGGAGATGGAGAAGCCGAAGGCTGGACACGAGGCCGAGCACGAGCACGGCGAGGGCTGCGCCTGCGGGAACGAACACTGACCTGCGCTCCCCAATTGACAGCCAGATCAACGATCTGGTAGCCTCTGGCACGCTCCTACAGCCTGAGGGCGAGCCGTGCAGCTTCGACACCTCGCAGCAGTCATCCTGTCCCTCCTCCTGGTCAACGCCTGCGACAGCGGCAAGGGCAGCGGCGGGGCCAGCAACAAGTGTCTGAACTCAGCCACCTGCGAGCGCGGCACCGTCTGCCAGGACGGCAGCTGCAAGGAGGTGGCCTGTAGCAGTCATGTGGAGTGTGCACAGGGCGTGGAGGACGGGACCTTCTGCTGGGCCGGTGCGGGGCTGTGCACCGCGGTCGAGTGCAGCAACGTCGGCGGCATCGGCTGCGCCGTGGGCTTCGAATGCATCGACTTCCTCTGCCTTCAACCCGAGGCGGAGTGCGGGGGCAACTGGGACTGCAAGCAGCCCGCTGAGAAATGCCTGAAGAACAAGTGCGTGGACCGGGACTTCTGCGAGGCGGACGACGACTGTGCGAACGGCTTCTGTGTCATCGAGGAGCAGCGCTGCCACTTCTTTCCTCCGGACACCATCGAGCCGGGGGACGTCACCGGCGACGCGCTGGACGATGCGGGCCCTCTCTGCCCCGTCCCGGACCCGCCGCCCGAACTCTCCGAGCTCCTCTGCCGGCCCTGTGAACTCGGGGAGGAGTGCTCCTGCGCGCCCGGGACCTGTATCGATCTGGACGGCAAGACCGTGTGCATGACCGCCTGCGAGAACGCCTGGGACTGTCCCAGTGGGTTCAAGTGTTCTGCGGGAAACTGCGATCCCACAGGGATCGGCTGCGCAGGGTGTGTCGTCCCCGCGGGGCAGTGCGGTCCCGGGGAGGCCTGCGATTTCGGCGCCGGGACGTGCGGCGACGCCCAGGGGTGGTGCGAGGCCTGCACCTTCGACTACCAGTGTGGTGCGGGGAACCGCTGCGCCTCGGCCAAGAGCGGCGTGGGCAGCGAATGTGTCCCCGAGTGCTCCCACGAGGGCTTCAAGTGCCCCCTGAGCTCCGGCTGCAACCCTCGGGAGGACGGCGTCTTCGTCTGCCTCTCCCTGGGCATCGCATGTTGTTTCGGCCCGGACTGCGACAACTGCCCCTGCCTGTCCCCGACCCCGTTCTGCCAGGACGGCGGCGGCTGCGTCCAGTGTACGATGAGCACGGACTGCCCCCTGGATCACCCGTTCTGCAACCCTGAGACCCATTCCTGTGAGCTGGCCTGCGGGGGCGCCACGCCGGTCTACTGGCATGACCCGGAAACCGGCCAGGAGCAGTGCGTGACTTGCCTGAACTCCCTGGATCATTGCCCCATGGGCTGGTACTGTGGCGTGGACGAAGAGGATCCGGAGACCTACCATATCTGCTACGAGATTCTGTAGCGCAGGTTCCGGCTGAAACGAGAGTGGGATGTTACGATCCATGATGGAGGTACACGCATGAACAAGGGCAACCTGGTAGCGACCGTGGTCGCGGCCCTGGTGCTGGGCTTCGTCGGCGGCTACATCGTCGGTGCGGGGTCCGGTGAGAAGGGCGGTGGCCTCCTTGGCGCCGCGGATGTCTCGGCAGAAGACATCGACAAGTACCCGGCGGTGGCCAAGGGCCTCGTCGACAACCCGTCCTACGGGCCGGAGGACGCGAAGGTGACCATCCTCGAGTTCTCCGAATTCCAGTGACCTTTCTGCCAGCGGGTTGCCGGTACGGTGACCGAGATCAAAGAGACGTACAAGGATGACGTCCGGTTCGTATTCATGCACTCCCCGATGCCGGGGCACAAGGACGCGATCCCCGCCGCCCGCGCTGCCCAGGCGGCGCATCTCCAGGGCAAGTTCTGGGAATTCCACGACGTCCTCTTCGAGAACACCAAGGCCCTCACGGCGGAAGACCTCGAGGGCTACGCCAAGGAGCTCGGCCTCGACGTCGAGAAGTGGAAGAAGGACATGGCCTCCAAGGAGGTCGCAGCGGTCGTCGACAAGAACTTTGCGCTCGCCAACGCGCTGGGGCAGTCGGGCCGTCCCGCGTTCATGATCAACGGCGAGGTCATCAAGGGCGCCCAGCCCATCGAGAAGTTCGCCGAGATCATCGACCGGCAGATTGCCTTCGCCGACAAGCTCATCGAGAAGGGCGTACCCAAGGAGAAGGTCCACGCGATCGCCACGCGGACGGTCGCCGAGGGCAAGTACCTCAAGTACGTGGTGAACGGCGAAACGCCGGCGGTCGTGAAGGCGGAGGAGCCAAAGCCTCCCCTCGAGAAGCGTGCCTTCGACCTGGAGATCGGGAACTCGCCCCGCAAGGGAGACGGAAACGAGATCGTGATCACCGAGTGGTCCGACTTCGAGTGCCCTTACTGCTCCAGGGTCGTCCCGGGCCTGGACGCGGTGCTCGAGCACTACGGTCCGGAGCGGGCCAGCCTGGTGTTCAAGCAGTACCCCCTGAGCTTCCACAAGTCCGCTCAGATCGCCGCCGAGGCCTCCCTCGCAGCCAAGGCCCAGGGCAAGTTCTGGGAGATGTACCACAAGAACTTCGAGCACCAGAAGGCCCTGACGCGCACGGATCTCGAGCGCTACGCACAGGAGATCGGCCTGGACATGGCGCGCTTCAACAAGGAGCTCGACGAGGGCACCTGGAAGTCCCAGATCCAGGACGAGATCGCCGGCGGCGGCAAGGTCGGCGTGCGCGGCACTCCCTCCATCTTCATCAACGGCCGCCGGTACAACGGTCCCACCGAAGCCGAGGCCATGATCAAGATCATCGACGAGAAGTTGCTCGGCAAGAAGTAGTCCCCGCATTTCTCACCAGACATCGTTGCGAAGTCGTCGAGACCCTGTTGTGTCGGGCTGTTCGGACCAGAGCAGCCGGAGTCGATGCCGGAGTATCGTCGAGGACTGCGTCGGGAGAAACGGCCCGAGACAGCAGGAGGATCGGCGGCTGCAGCAGATGGGTGGTGAGACATGCGGGGTAGAGTCACTCCTCCCCGCCGATCTTCCTCCGGATCCACGCAAGGGCCTCCTCACGAACCCCGATCTCGCCACTCACCTGAGCATCCTGCACAGCTCGAAGGAGTTCTCCGATCTTCGGACCGGGGCTCATCCCCAGGGCCTTGAGATCTTCACCCGTTACCAGGGTGGGGGGGGTGAGCCGGGCCGTTGGCAGCGCGGCCCGCTCCCGGTTCAGGTCTGCGAGGGGCGCCTCATCGTCGCCGAAGGACGACGCCACGGCCCGAGCCAGGCTCAGGGCCCGCTCGTAGTGAGGCGATCGGTAGAGATCCGCGCGACGCGGCAGGGTCAGGGATCCGGCGCCGGCGAGGGCGCTCGCTCCTCGGACCACCTCCACGGCGGTGGACGTGTCTGTGCGGGAGAGCCTCAGGTGCCCGGCCATCCGGGCACAGCGCTCCGCCGCGCCGCTCCCTGGACGCCCTCCGGGCTCTGATGCCACGGCCAGGGTCGCCAGAAAGAGCGGCAGGCCGGGGCTCCGGGGGAGCCGGGCCACCAGATCAACCAGGAGTTCAGCATCGAGCCCGGCGGAATCCGTCGCTTCGAAGAGGTGAGGAAGGAGGTCCGCGCGCAGGAGGATGTCCGTGGCGACGCGAGCGTCTCCCTGGACACAGGACTTGGTGAGCTCCTGCTGTATCCGCTCGCCGCTCACCCTGCGGAGGCCAGGTGCCCGTGCGATCATGGCCTCCGCGGTCGCTCCGTCGATGGTGAATCCCAGGACCGCCGCGAAGCGCACGGCACGCAGGGGTCTCAGCGCGTCCTCGTCGAAGCGCTCCAAGGGATCACCGATGGTGCGGATCCGACGAGCACGGATATCTTCCGCACCACCGACCAGGTCGACCACCGCCGGTTCCTCGTCCAGCAGGCGCAGGGCGAGGCCGTTCATGGTGAAGTCACGGCGCAGGACATCCTCCTCCAGACTCCCCTGGAACTCGATCCCGTCAAGATCTGGACGCCGCCCATCGGTGTAGGCCGCCTCGCTTCGATAGGTAGCGACCTCGAACTCGGCGCCGTCAAGTCGGATCCTGACCACCCCGAAGGCCTTGCCCACGGGGATCGGGAGCCACCCTTCATCCTCCGCCAGCCCGAGGACCATGTCCGGGGTCGCGGAGGTCGCCAGATCCAGGTCCCCCGGGGACCTCCCCAGGAGGAGGTCACGCACGGCGCCGCCGATGATCACCGCATCGTGGCCACGGCCAACGAGTGCCTCAAGGAGGCGCTGAACTGGACGGAGGAGGGCCCCACCTCCTGCATGTCGCAGGAGGTCGAGCTGCTCTTCCGTGAGGGGGTGGGTGGCCATGGTGGCGCCCCGGGGGGGTCTAGATGAACTCGGCTGAAGTGATGATACCCCCTGGCCGGTCCCCGACGCCGATCTCGGCGTTGCTCCTCCTCGAAGTGGCTCTACCACGTCTTCGTAGAAGCGCCTTGACCTCGACGCCGGTTCCTCGTCCAGGCCGCAT